>NZ_JBIRGO010000001.1:363523-649868 GCF_044328065.1 Streptomyces sp. NPDC017993 | reverse complement strand
ATGACGATGACGGTTGCCAGCGCGTCGGCGCCGGCACCGCCGTACGCCTCCGGCACATGGACGGCGTGCAGGTCATTGGCGACCAGCGCCTCCAGTGCCTCCTGGGGGAAGCGCGCCTCCTCATCCACCGCGGTGGCGAAGGGCGCGATCTTCGCCTCGGCGAGCGCACGCACCGACTCCCGGAGCATGTCGTGCTCCTCGGACGGCCGGTACAGATCGAAATCGGCGGTTCCCGCCAAGGTTTCTCACTCCCCTGAGAGCTGACTGAGCTAACTACCGTTAAGTAACCGGATACTCACCGGATTCTAGGGTGCCGTCACGGTTACCGATACGTGAGGTTCCCGACAGACCAGGCCGGAGCCGGTGCGAGCGCTGGATCGCCCCCGTGCGCGCGCGGCTATGCTCGGTCCGCGCAGTTTCCCGTACGCCTCCCGTCACCCGACCCCGCACCGACCCCCGCCCCGCAACGGCGGCGCACCGCGCCGGCACCACCTTTCTGGAGCATCCATGCCCCTCAAGATCACCGTGATCGGCACCGGCTACCTCGGCGCCACCCACGCCGCGGCCATGGCCGAGCTGGGCTTCGAGGTGCTGGGGCTCGATGTGGTCCCGGAGAAGATCGAGATGCTGGGGCGCGGCGAGGTCCCGATGTACGAGCCGGGCCTGGAGGATCTGCTGCGCCGGCACGTCGCCGGGATCGCCGGCTCCACCGGCCGGCTGCGCTTCACCACCTCCTACGAGGAGGCCGGGGCGTTCGGCGATGTGCACTTCGTCTGCGTCAACACCCCTCAGAAGCACGGCGAGTACGCCTGTGACATGTCTTACGTCGAGTCCGCGTTCACCTCGCTGGCGCCGCACCTGACCCGGCCGACGCTGGTCGTCGGCAAGTCCACGGTGCCGGTGGGCAGCGCGGCCGGGCTCGCCGAGCGGCTGGCGGCCCTGGCCCCGGCCGGCGAGGACGCCGAGCTGGCCTGGAACCCGGAGTTCCTCCGTGAGGGATTCGCCGTCAAGGACACCCTGCACCCGGACCGCATCGTCGTGGGTGTCGCCAGCGAGCGGGCCGAGAAGCTGCTGCGCGAGGTATACGCGACGCCGGTGGGCGAGGGCTCGCCGTTCATCGTCATGGACTACCCGACGTCCGAGCTGGTGAAGACCTCCGCGAACTCCTTCCTGGCCACGAAGATCTCCTTCATCAACGCGATGGCGGAGGTCTGCGAGGCGGCCGACGGCGATGTGGTCAAGCTCGCCGAGGCCATCGGGCACGACGATCGGATCGGCAAGAAGTTCCTGCGGGCCGGCATCGGCTTCGGCGGCGGCTGCCTGCCCAAGGACATCCGGGCGTTCATGGCCCGCGCCGGCGAGCTGGGCGCCGACCAGGCACTGACCTTCCTGCGCGAGGTCGACTCGATCAACATGCGGCGCCGCGGTCACATGGTCGAGCTGACCCGCGACGCGGTGGGCGGCGCCTTCCTCGGCAAGCGGGTCGCCGTGCTGGGTGCCACGTTCAAGCCGGACTCCGACGACGTACGCGATTCCCCCGCGCTCAATGTGGCCGGTCAGATCCACCTCCAGGGCGGACAGGTCACCGTCTACGACCCCAAGGGCATGGAGAACGCCCGGCGGCTCTTCCCGACCCTGGCCTACGCGGACAGCGCGCTGGAGGCGGTACGCGGCGCGGACGCCGTGCTGCACCTGACGGAGTGGCGCGAGTTCCGCGAGCTGGACCCCGCCGCGCTCGGCGAGGTCGTCTCGGAGCGCCGCATCCTCGACGGCCGCAACGCCCTGGACCCGCAGCTGTGGCGCAAGGCCGGTTGGACCTACCGCGCCCTGGGCCGCCCGCAGGCATAGGCCGGACAAGGACTGCCGGCTCCGGCGCCGCCGTGCGCGCGGGGCCGGTGGCAGGCCCTCAGGACTCCGCGCGTCTGGCGCGATAGGTCCGCATCTTCGCCCGGCTGCCGCAGACCGCCATGGTGCACCAGCGGCTGCGGCCGGCCGGGCTCTTGTCGTAGAAGACCCAGAGGCAGTCGTGGGCCTCACATGCCTTGAGCCGGGGCCAGGTCCCGTCGGCGACCGCGGTCGCGATGCCCGCCGATATCCGTGCGGTGAGCCGGGCGATGCCCTCCAGGCCGGGGGCCGGGCGCAACGCCGCGCCGCCGTCGGGTGCGACGGCCAGTACGAGCGGCGCGCGGGCCAGCAGCCGGTCCAGCGTCCGCGCCGCCTCCTCGGGAACCGCGGCCCGGACGTTGTGCGCGAGGCAGGCGGCGCGCAACGCCTCCCGCAGCTCTTGCAGCTCCCGTAGCGCCTCCGCGGCGCTGGTGCCCGGTACGAGGTCGGGGGCGCCGTGCCCGCGGAGGAACGCGTGGAGGCCGCCCTCGGCGGTGAGCGCGTCCGCGCCGGTTTCGATGTCCAGGGTGTTCACCAGGTCCTGCACCAGGAGCAGGGCATCCGGCGCTGAGCGGTCGGTCACCCTTGCCACGTTACCGGCAGTGGGCCATTATGCAGTAACGGAGTTACCGGTTGAATCGACCAGGAGGTAACGCATGGCCCTCATCGAACTCGGCGTCGTCGCACTGGACTGTCCCGATCCCGCGTCCCTCGCCGACTTCTACGCCGATGTGCTCGGCTGGCAGGCCGGTGGCGAGGACGACTGGTACGAGGTCGTGGGGCCGGACGGCCGGAAGCTCGCCTTCCAGCAGGTGGAGAACTACCGGCCGCCCCGTTGGCCCGGCCAGGACGTGCCGCAGCAGCTGCACCTGGATTTCGACGTGCGCACCGCGGACATCGAGGAGGCCGAGCGGAAGGTCCTCGGGCTGGGTGCGAAGCTCGTGTGGCACGACGAGGGAAAGCGCGACTTCCGGGTCTATCTCGACCCGGTCGGGCACCCCTTCTGCCTCTGCATGAAGTGAGCCGGGCCGCCGGTCACACCCGGGCGCCGTCCAGCCGCTCGATGGTCGCCTTCGACGGCACCCTGCGGCCGCGGAGGGAGCGCGCGGCGGCTTCCGCCCCGCGCAGGGCACGCAGCGCGTTGCCCCGGGTGAGGCCGGCCAGATCGCGGAACGACCAGCCCCGGTCGATGAGTTCGGCGATCAGCTGCGGATAGCCCGCGACGTCCGGCAGCGGGCTGCGGTGCACGGTGGCCGGATCGGTGTCGAAGCCCGCGCCGAGACCTACGTGATCGGGCCCCGCGACCGCCCGCACATGGTCGAGATGGTCCGCGATGTGCTGCACGGAGGCCGGGGCGGTGCCGCACACGATGCGCTCCGGACGGAAGGTCACCATGCAGACGCCGCCGTTGCGCGCCAGCTGTGCGAGCACCTCGTCGGGGATGTTGCGGGGGTGGTCGGTCACCGAACGGGCCGCCGCCTGGCACCAGAACACCGGGGCCCTGCTGACCGCGAGCGCGTGCCGCATGGTGTCGGCGGAGCCTGCGGAGAGGTCGACGAGCATGCCGAGGCGGTTCATCTCACGCACCACCTCCTCACCGAACGGCGTCAGTCCGCCGGCCTTCGGCTCGTCGGTGGCGGAGTCCGCCCACGGGGTGTTGTGGTCCCCGGTCAGCTCCAGCGCCCGTACGCCGCGCCGGTGGAAGGTGCGCAGGACGTCCAGCGAACTGTCCAGGGCGTGGCCGCTCGCGGGGCCGAGCAGCGAGGCGATCCGGCCGTGGTGGTGGGCCTCGGTGACGTCGTCGGCGCAGAGCGCGAGCCGCAGCGCGTCGGGGTAGGAGCGCACCAGCGCCCGCACGAGGCGGATCTGCGCCAGGGTCGCCTCGGCCGCCGGCGCACCGGTCAGCTCGGACGGCACCTGGAGTGACCAGAACTGGCCGCCGACACCGCCGGCCCGCAGCCTCGGGATATCGGTACGCACCCGGGTCTCGCCGCGGTCGAGGGCGAGGCGGTGGCCCGGCTTCCGGTTGCGGCCGGTGTGCTGCCGCAGCGCCCAGGGCAGACCGTTGCAGCCGTCGACGACGGGGTGCGCGGCGAGCAGTGCGCGGGCCCTGCCGAGCGGACCGCGCAGATGGGGCGGCAGCGGGGGCCGGCAGGGGGTGAGACGGCCGGTCGGTGCGTCGGCGCCGGCGTCGGCAGGGGCTTCCGGATGCTCCGGTTCCTCGGGGTCCTCGGCGGCTCCGGGTATGCCGAGCACCTCCGGGGCGATGAGGCCGGCGGAGCGTGGCACGGCACCCACCGCGACGTCACCGACGACAGCCGTGCTGCCCTCTTGCTGGTACTGGGTCGCGAGATCGGCCATGTCGGCGCTCCCTCAAGGACGGTGGTACGGCCACCGTCGCACGGGCGCCGGAACGGTTCGCGGTGAGCGATCCGTACGGGTTACCGGCGGGCCGCACGCGCGGCGGCCCGCCGATGGGCCGTCAGCCGGCGGCCGCCGGGCCGTCCAGCTGCTCGATCGTCGCGTGGGAGGGGCCTCGGGTGGCCTGCTCGGCGCGGGCGACGTCCTCGGCGGCGCGCAGGGTGCGCACCGCGTTCCGCCACGTGAGCTTGGCCAGGTCGGCCGCCGACCACCGGCGGGCGAGCAGCTCGCCGATCAGCTGCGGATAGCCCGCCACATCGGCCAGGTCGCTCGGGGTGAAGGCGGTGCCGTCGTAGTCGCCGCCGAGACCGAGGTGGTCGATCCCGGCGACCTCGCGCATGTGGTCGAGGTGGTCGGCGACGTCCGCGGCGGTGGCCTCCGGCATCGGGTGTTCGGCCTGGAAGGCCTTGTGCACCCGCATCCCCTCGGGGGTGGTGTCCAGGTGGTGGAAGCCGTGCGCCCGCATGTTCTCGTCCGCCCGCAGCACCCACTCGCCGACCGCGGGGACCACGAACTTCGGCACGAAGGTGGCCATCGCGATGCCGCCGTTGGCGGGCAGCCGCTCCAGGACGTCGTCGGGGATGTTGCGCGGGTGCCCGCAGACGGCGCGGGCGGAGGAGTGCGAGAAGATCACCGGCGCGCTGGTGACGCGGAGCGCGTCGCGCATCGTCTCGGCGGCGACGTGCGAGAGGTCGACGAGCATGCCCAGGCGGTTCATCTCCCGGACGACCTCCTCGCCGAAGGCGCTCAGGCCGCCCGCCCGCGGCTCGTCGGTCGCCGAGTCCGCCCAGGCCAGCGAATCGTTGTGGGTGAGCGTCATATAGCGCACGCCCAGCTGGTGCAGCGCGCGCAGGGTGGCGAGCGAGCTGTTGATGGAGTGGCCGCCCTCGGCGCCCATCAGGGAGGCGATGACGCCGTCCGTGCGGGCGGCCTCCATGTCGTCCGCGGTCAGTGCGAGCCGCAGGTCGTCGGGGTAGCGGGCGACCAGCTGCCGCACCACGTCGACCTGTTCGAGGGTGGCGCTGACCGCCTTGTCGCCCTGGTAGTCGGAGCGGACGTAGACCGACCAGAACTGCGCGCCGACGCCGCCGGCCCGCAGCCGGGGGAGGTCGGTGTGCAGATACGCCGACTGGTCACCGGCGATATCGCGCTGGTCGAGGTCGTAGCGCACCTGCTCGCGCAGTGCCCAGGGGAGGTCGTTGTGGCCGTCGACGATGGGGAACTCCGCGAGGAGTTCGGCGACCCGCGGGTCGGGCGCGGCCATCACTTGCCCCCGAAGCCGAAACCGGCCGGCGAGGCGACCTTGTTGCGCAGCCTCTTGCCCTTCTCCGTCGCCTGGTCGTTCAGCTCCTGCTGGAACTCCCGCATCCGGCCGAGGAGTTCACGGTCATGGGCGGCGAGGATGCGGGCGGCCAGCAGTCCGGCGTTGCGTGCTCCGCCGACCGAGACGGTGGCGACCGGCACACCCGCCGGCATCTGCACGATGGACAGCAGCGAGTCCATGCCGTCGAGGTACTTCAGCGGGACGGGGACGCCGATGACCGGCAGCGGGGTGACCGAGGCGAGCATCCCGGGGAGGTGGGCCGCTCCCCCGGCGCCCGCGATGATCGCCTTCAGACCGCGCCCGGCGGCGTGCTCGCCGTACGCGATCATCTCGTGCGGCATGCGGTGCGCCGAGACCACGTCGACCTCGTAGGGGATCTCGAACTCGTCGAGGGCCTTGGCGGCGGCCTCCATGACGGGCCAGTCGGAGTCGGAGCCCATGACGATGCCGACGACGGGGCCGGCCGGCGCCTCGGTGTCGTCGGTGCGCGGTGCGGGGCGGTGGTCGGGCGTCGCGGCGTCGGTCATTCGGTGATCGTTCCTCGCAGGTAGCCGGCGGCGTGCGCGGCGCGCTCACGCACGTCGGCCAGGTCGTCGCCGTAGGTGTTGACGTGTCCGACCTTGCGGCCGGGCTTCACGTCCTTGCCGTACATGTGGATCTTCAACTGCGGATCGCGTGCCATGCAATGGAGATACGCGGTGTACATGTCCGGGTAGTCGCCGCCGAGGACGTTGGCCATCACCGTCCAGGTGGCGCGCGGACGCGGATCGCCGAGCGGCAGGTCGAGCACGGCGCGGACGTGGTTGGCGAACTGCGAGGTGATCGCGCCGTCCTGGGTCCAGTGGCCGGAGTTGTGCGGGCGCATCGCGAGTTCGTTGACCAGGACGGCGGGCTCGCCGTCGGCGTCCCTGACCTCGAACAGCTCGACCGCGAGGTGGCCGATGACACCCAGCTCGTCCGCGATGCGCAGGGCGAGCTGCTGCGCCCGCGCGGACAGCTCGTCGGACAGGTCGGGCGCCGGGGCGATGACCGTGTCGCAGACGCCGTTGACCTGGATGGACTCCACGACCGGATACGCCACGGCCTGACCGTGCGGCGAGCGGACGACGTTGGCGGCCAGTTCCCGGACGAAGGGGACCTTCTCCTCGGCCAGGACGGGCACCCCGGCACGGAACGGATCCGCCGCCTCCTTGGAGGATCGTACGATCCACACGCCCTTGCCGTCATAGCCCCCGCGGACGGTCTTGAGGACCACCGGGAAGCCCGCCCCCTCCGCCGCGAAGCGCTCGACATCCGCGGGGTCGGAGACGATGCGGTGCCGCGGGCAGGGAGCGCCGATCGCGTCGAGCTTCGCCCGCATCACCCCCTTGTCCTGGGCGTGCACCAGCGCGTCGGGGCCGGGGCGGACGGGGATGCCGTCCGCCTCCAGCGCCCGCAAGTGCTCGGTGGGAACGTGCTCGTGATCGAAGGTGATCACATCGCACCCCTGAGCGAAGGCGCGCAGCGTCTCCAGGTCGAGGTAGTCGCCGATGACGACATCGCTGACCACCTGGGCCGCCGAATCCTGCGGGGTGTCACTGAGGAGCTTGAATTTCAGGCCGAGGGGGATACCCGCCTCGTGGGTCATACGGGCGAGCTGACCGCCACCGACCATGCCGACTACCGGGAACGTCACGCTCCCCAGGGTATCCGCCCGAGGGCGCTGCCCGACCCGGCCTTGGAGGATCATCCAAGTGCGCCAGTTCGACGATCCCCACCTGAAGATCAACAAGGGCGGTTAGGCTCAGCGGTCAGGGGCTCGGGTGGGGCGAAGGGGAGGCCCGATGGGGAAGAGTGGCATAGCGAAGAACCCCGGCGTACTGGTGGTCATCGTCGCGCTCACCGCGCTGCTGGTGGCGGTCCATTCGGTACTCAGCCAGCTGTCCGGGCCGAAGGTCTACGACGATCGCAGCACCGAGATAGCGGTCGCCCCCGGCGAACGCTTCGCCGTACGGGTCGCCGACGACCCCGCCGACGGCTTCCGCTGGATCATCGCCGAGCCCCGTCCGGAACCGGCCGTTCTGAAGGCCGCCGGGGGACACTTCGACGCCGACGATCCGCCGCCGTCCGGCACCGGCGGCTCGCGCTACCTCGACTTCACCGCGGTCCGTGCCGGGCGTACGGACCTGCGGCTGCTGCGCTGCCATGTCTGCGGCCCCGGAGCGGCCGACGAGGCCGGCGCCCGCACCCTGAACTTCCGCGTCACCGTCCGCTGACGCGCCGCCGCACGCCCACGGCCGGGCGGCCCCGGCATCCGGGGGCACCCGGCGGGCGGCGGGCACCGCCCGGCAGCGCTGGTTAGCATGAGGTGCGGACCAGCATTGACGGCCGCGGACATCCGCCCACGACGGGGAGCTGAAACGATCACCATGACTGAACGGAGCGCACTGCGGTCGAGGCTGGAGGCGCTCACCCGGGAAGTCGTGAAGTTCGGGGCCGTGGGCGGCGCAGGCGTCATCGTGAACTTCGCGGTGTTCAACCTCGTACGGCATCTGACCGAGGTACCCGTCGTGCGGGCCAGCATCGTGGCGACGGTGGTGGCGACCGGCACCAACTACCTCGGCTACCGCTACTTCACCTACCGCGACCGCGACAAGCAGGGCCGCACCAGGGAACTCTCGCTCTTCCTGCTGTTCAGCGTCGTGGGCCTGGTGATCGAGAACGGCATCCTCTACGCCGCGACGTACGGCTTCGACTGGGACACCCCGCTCCAGAGCAACATCTTCAAGTTCCTCGGCATCGGCGTCGCCACGCTCTTCCGCTTCTGGTCCTACCGCAGCTGGGTCTTCCGCGCGCTGCCCGCACGCACGGCCGTGGAGACCGCGGAGTCCTTCCTCGCCGACGGCTCGCCGCGGCCGCGGAGCACCACCCGCAAGTAGCGGGGCCGCGAGGGGCTCAGCCCTCCCCGCCCTCGGCCTCCCGGGCCAGGAACAGCGCGAAGATCGGCGGATACTGCTGGAGCAGCTCCAGTCGCCCACCGTCGGCCTCCGCCAGATCCCGTGCGACGGCCAGCCCGAGGCCGGTGGAGTTGCGGCCCGATACGGTCCGCTCGAAGACCCGCGAGCCCAGGTCAGGGGGCACCCCGGGCCCGGCGTCCGTGACCTCGACGACCGCCTGGTTGCCCGTGACCCGGATGCGCAGCGCGACCGTACCGTCGCCGTGCATCAGCGAATTCTCGACGAGGGTGGCCAGCACCTGCGCGACCGCGCCCGGCGTGCCGACGGCCCGCAGCCCCTTCTTGCCGGAGCGGACGATGGCCCGCCCCGCGCTGCGGTAGGCCGGGCGCCACTCCTCGATCTGCTGCTTGACGACCTCGTCCAGGTCGAAGGCGACGGCCGAGCCGCTGCGCGGATCGCGGGAATTGGTCAGCAGCCGCTGGACGACGTCGGTGAGCCGCTCCACCTGGGCCAGCGCGATGGTGGCCTCTTCCTTCACGGTGTCCGGATCGTCGGTGACGGTGATCTCCTCCAGCCGCATCGACAGCGCGGTCAGCGGCGTGCGCAGCTGGTGGGAGGCGTCGGCGGCCAGTCGGCGCTCGGCGGTCAGCATCCGGGCGATCCGCTCGGCGCTGGCGTCCAGCACATCCGCGACCCGGTCCAGCTCCTGCACCCCGTAGCGGCGGTGGCGCGGGCGCGGGTCTCCGGAGCCGAGCCGCTCGGCTGTCTCGGCGAGGTCGGTGAGCGGCGCGGTCAGCCGTCGGGCCTGGCGGACGGCGAGGATGACGGCGGCGGCGATGGCCAGCAGCGCGACGGCCAGGATGACCAGCAGCGTCCGGCCGATCTCCGCGCTGACGGTGGAGCGGGACTCCTGGACCGTGACGGACTCGCCGCGGTCCCCCTTGACCTCCGACTCGATGACGTCGCCCGAGGGGCGTCGCCCGATCTCGATCACGGGCCTGCCGGGTACCTGGATCCGGGCGTAGCGCTTGTCGGTGATCTGCTCGGAGAGGATCTCCGGAGTGATCTTCTCCCCGCTGCCCAGCCGGCTCTCCACTATCCCCACGAGCCGGACCGCCTCGGACGCCACGCTCTCCTGCGCGCCCGCCTGGATGGTGCGGGTCTCGACGATGACGAGCGAGACGCCGAAGACGGCGATCACGACGAGCACCACGGCGAGCGTGGAGTTGATCAGGCGGCGGCGCACGGTGCCCTCCGGGCAGGAAATCGGCGGTTCTCTCTGGGCTTCCCACCCGACGGCAGGGGCGCGGGCGCCTCAGCTCTTTTCGAAGCGGAAGCCGACACCGCGCACGGTGGCGATGTAGCGCGGATTGGCGGCGTCGTCACCGAGCTTCTTGCGGAGCCAGGAGATGTGCATGTCCAGCGTCTTCGTCGAGGACCACCAGGTGGTGTCCCAGACCTCGCGCATCAGCTGATCGCGGGTGACGACCCGTCCGGCGTCCCGCACCAGGACCCGCAGCAGGTCGAACTCCTTCGCCGTGAGCTGGAGTTCCTCGTCGCCCATCCACGCGCGGTGCGACTCGACATCGATCCGTACGCCGTGGGTGGCCGGCGGTTGCTGCGGCTCGGCGGTGGAGCCGCGGCGCAACAGCGCGCGTACGCGGGCGAGGAGTTCGGCGAGCCGGAAGGGCTTGGTGACGTAGTCGTCGGCGCCGGCGTCCAGTCCCACGACGGTGTCCACCTCGTCGGCGCGGGCGGTCAGCACCAGGATGGGGCAGGAGTGGCCTTCGTTGCGCAGCCGGCGGGCGACCTCCAGGCCGTCCATACCGGGCAGGCCCAGGTCGAGCACGAGCAGGTCGATATTGCCCTGGAGACCGGCGTCGAGCGCCGTGGGGCCGTCCTCGCGCACCTCGACTTCGTAACCCTCGCGGCGCAGTGCGCGGGCGAGCGGCTCCGAGATGGACGCGTCATCCTCGGCGAGCAGTACACGGGTCATGGCCCGATGGTAGTCCGATGTATTGCGCCCCAGGGGCGGACCAGCGGGGAGCGGCCACGCGGGACCCTTGCCGCGCCGACGGCGACGGTGACCTGCGGACCCATGGGCGGGGCCGCCCCGTCCGGTTCCCTGCGTCAGTGTGAGCGTTGTCTCACGGACCCCATTGGTGGTCGAACCAGACGTATGGTGGCCGGACGTCCGTCGCACAACCTCGGGACCCACGACTCCTACTGGTGTCGTCGGTCCCTGTTGTGTGCAGGGCTGGAACCACCAGCCCCGCTCACAGTGAGAGACCTCTCGACCGGGTCCGCCGCGCCAGCAGCACGGGGGGCGTGGACCCCGGTGTACGACCGTCCTGCCGATGTCTCCTCAGGAGGCGCCGAACCCCCGGACGTGGGGGCGGACATGTCTGCGCCGGTGCCGGTCACCCCCCACCCGGGCGCGTATCGGTGTCGAACGCGTCCCGAGAGACCAAGGAACACCAATGGCGTCCAGCCTGACGAAGGACGCGGCCCAGCAGGGGAACCCTGCCGACGGCGGCAAAACCTTCTTCGGCCACCCCCGCGGTCTGGCCACTCTCTTCATGACCGAGATGTGGGAGCGCTTCAGCTTCTACGGCATGCGAGCCCTGCTCGTGGTCTACCTGATCTCCGGCGGCGCGGATGCCGAGAAGGGGGCCCAGGGTGGCGGTCTGGCCATGAACGTGGTCACCGCTTCGGCCATCTACGCGGTCTATCTCGCAATGGTCTACCTCCTCGCCCTGCCCGGCGGCTGGTTCGGCGACCGGGTCTGGGGGCCGCGGAAGACCGTGGCCATCTCGGCGGGCGTCATCATGGCCGGCCACCTGGCGCTGGCCGTCCCGGGCCAGGCGATGTTCTTCGTCGGCCTCGCGCTTGTCGCAGCAGGCTCGGGCCTGCTGAAGGCGAACATCTCGACGATGGTCGGCCACCTCTACGACGGTCCGCAGGACCCGCGTCGTGACGGCGGCTTCACCATCTTCTACATGGGCATCAACCTCGGTGCGTTCGCCGCTCCGCTGGTCATCGGCACCGTCGGTCAGAGCGTCAACTGGCACCTGGGCTTCGCGCTCGCGGCGCTCGGCATGGCCCTGGGCCTGGTGCAGTTCCTGATCGGCACCCGCCACCTCAGCCCGCAGAGCAGCGTCGTCCCGACCCCGCTCCAGGCCGAGGAGCGCGCCATGTGGCTGCGCAAGGGCCTGATCTGGATCGCCGTCACGGCGGTCTTCTACGGCGCGGTCGTCATCTCCGGCCACTTCACCCTGAACTGGGCGCTGATCCCGATCACGCTGGCCGGCCTGATCATCCCGGTCTCGGTGCTGGCGCGCATCAAGCGCGACAAGGAGCTCAGCGAGAGCGAGCAGACCAAGGTCAGCGGCTACATCTGGTTCTTCGTGGCCGCCGCCGTGTTCTGGATGATCTTCGATCAGGGCGGCTCGACGATGTCCGCCTTCGCCGAGAAGAACACCGCCGGCGAGGTCTTCGGGATGAGCTTCCCGTCGTCCTGGTTCCAGTCGGTGAACCCGCTGTGGGTCATGGCGCTGGCGCCGGTCCTCGCGTGGCTGTGGCTGTGGCTGGCGCGCGGGAACCGCGAGCCGAGCACCACGGTGAAGTTCGCGATGGCGATGGTCCTCATCGGCGCCTCGTTCTTCGTCTTCATCGTCCCGATGATGATGTCCACGGACGGCACGAAGGTCAGCCCGATGTGGCTGATCTCCATCTACATGATCCAGACCATCGGTGAGCTGTGCCTGTCCCCGGTCGGCCTGTCGGTGACCACCAAGCTGGCGCCGCAGAAGTACGCCAGCCAGATGCTGGGCGTCTGGTTCCTCGCCGTCACCGCGGGTGACTGCGTGACGGGCCTGCTGTCCATCGGTGGCGTGGACCTGAGCGGTACGACCGTGCTGGCGGTGGAGGCGGCACTGGCGGTGCTTGCCGGCTTCGCGGTGTACACGTACCGCAAGAAGATCGTGGCGCTCATGGGCGACGTCCGCTGACGCGACCCGCACCCGTGAAGGGGCCCGGCACGCTGCTGCGTGCCGGGCCCTTCGCGTTCCGGCGCGTACGGCAGGCCCTGCCCGCAGGGCCTGCCGCCGTGCGGGCGCGTCCGGAGCGGTTACCGCTGCTGCAGCCGCCGCCACGGGGTGAAGGTGAAGACCGCCCCACCGAGCAGCATGACGGTGCCGGCGACGAGGCCCAGGGCGCGCAGGCTCCCCTGGTCGCTCGCGCCCGTCTCGGCGAGGCCGCCGCTGCCCGCGCTGCCGCTGCCGCCCGAGGCGCTCGCCGGCCCCGCCGTGCCGCCGGACGCTGCCGCGCCGCCGGAGGAGCCGCCCGTGGTGCCGCCCGGCTGGGCGGTGGTGTCCAGGGCCAGCGAGACACCCGGGTCCTTCTCCGGGGTGCAGGTCGTGGTCGTCCCGAGGGCGTTGACGGTCAGTACGCCCGGGGTCAGCGTCGACTTCCCGGCCGCGCCCGGCTTGTACGTGCCCTTGAGGTCGGGGATCTCGATCGGCTGGCCCGACTTGATGGGCTCGGCGTTCGTCGGGCCCTCGACCTTGACCGAGCCCTTGTCCGCGCCGCCGACCGTGACCTCCATCGACGGCTTGACCGAGTCCTTGGGGATGTCCGCCGGGCTGTCCATGACGGACTTGCGGAACTTCACCGTCAGGTCGTACGCGCCGCCCTTCTTCACGGCGTTGACCTGGACCGGTGAGGTGGCCTTCTTGTCGCCGATGGGGGTCTTGCAGGCGTAGGGCACCTGCACTTCCTTGCCCTGGTACGCCGTGCCGTCGGGGTCGCCGCCGGAACCGCCCGAACCGCCGGACGCCCCGGCGCTTGAGCCTCCGTCGTCGCCGCCCGTGTCGCCGCCCGCGTCGCCGCCGGACGTGCCGGAGGTCGTCCCGGTGGAGGTCCCCGAGGTGCCGGCCGTCGTGCCGCCGTCCGCACCGCCCGCGCTGCTGCCGCCCGTCGTCCCGCCGCCGTCGGTCACCGTGATGGTGACCGCGGGCTTCACCTCCTCCTTGGGCGTGCACTTGGTGTCGGTGGAGATCGGCTTGTTGACGTTGATGTTGTAGAAGCCCGGCGTCAGCGTGACCTCGCCCGGCTTCTCCAGCTTGAGCTTGCCCTTCATGTCGGACAGCTTCATCGGGCTGTTCTTGGGGATCGGCGGGTTCTGCCGCGGCCCTTGCATCGCCAGCTCACCGGCCTGTGCCCCGGCCACCTTGATGGTGCCGGTCGGCTGGACGGTGTCCGCCGCCAGGTCCAGGATGTCGGGGTTCTTCGACGCCCCCTCGATCGTCTTCCAGACCACTTCGATCTCGTCGCCGACCTTGGCCGTCGCGGGCGCGCTGACCGCCACCTTGGTGGTGCCCTCGATCGGCGGCAGCCCGGATATCGGCGGCGGCAGACACTCCGTCAGGTACGCCACTTCCGCTGCCTGGGCGGGACCGGCCGCGACCAGCACCCCCGCACCCGCGAGCATCAGCGCGGCCGCCGAGGCCACACCCGCTCTGCTCCGTTTCCTCATCACGCAGAACCTTTCGACGTCGGTCGTTCGGTTGATGTGGTGGTGGACGGTGCGGTGTCCGGGGTGAACCACGGCAGCGCGGCGGAACCGTCCGGGCCGTGCGGCCCGTCCGGCGCGCCGGGTGCTGCCGGGCTCCTGCTGTTCCTGCGGTTCTTGCCGTACCTCTTGCCGCGACGGATCAGGGTCCTCCCGTCGCCGTACGCCGCGGGCCGGTGGCGGTCGGGGGCCGCGCGGGCGGGGCGTACGCGTTCCACGACCGCCATCCCGATACGGAACACGGCGGTCGGGACCACCAGGCACAGCAGCACCCAGAAGAGCGTCACGCCCCAGGGCCTGCCGACCCCCCAGGGCTGCTCGGCCAGGATCTTGCCCCCGTACTTGAGCGAGACCAGGTAGTCGCCGTGCGCTCCGGCGGCCAGCTCCACGGGCAGCGTGATCTCCGCCTTCCGCCCGGCGGGTACGGTCCCGCGCCACTGCTGCTCCTCCCACTCGGGCGCGAAGACGCCGTGCGAGGTGCCGACCTGGAAGACCGGGTTGCGGGCCGCCGTCGGGCCGAGATTGCCGACGGTGACGGTCAGCCGGCGCTGGGGCGGTGCGCCGAACCAGTTCAGCAGGCCGCTGCTGCCCGTCAGGCGCGGCGGGGCGAGCGCCGTCAACCGCCCGCCGGGCCGCTCCTCGGGCAGCGGCGCCACGGGGTGCCCGGCCACCGTGAAGGCGGCGTCCGCGGCGTCCGCGGCACCGGTCACCGTGGCCACATGCACCACGCACGGGCAGGGCTTGGGCGGTTCGGCGACCGGCAGGCTCCTGCGGAACGCCCCGTGGCTGTCGGTGGTGACGGCCCGTCCGTCGCCGTTGGCGCACGCGTTGGTGCCGCCGATCATGTTCTGGCCGCAGATCAGCAGGGTGAGCAGCGCTTTGGGCCGCCATCCGCGGCCGGTCACGGTGAGGGTGCCGCCCTTGCCCGCCTCTTTGTCGAAGAGCCGGACGGAGGGCCGGTCGTCGGCCGCGGGGGCGCGGGCCACGGTGGGGGCGCCCACGGCCGAGGGGAGTCCGGTGGCATTGGCCGTCGCGGGCAGCGTCGGAAGGGCCGAGGCCGCGCACAGCGCGAGTGCCCCCACGGCCCGGCGCAGGACGCGACCGCGCAGAGGGCGGGCGCGTGCCCGGGGCAGTTCCGCGTGCTCCGCCTGGAGCAGCGCGGGCGTTCCCCGCCCGCGGTCCACCGAACGATCCGTTTCGCGGTTCACGAGCGCACTCCTGATCCCGGTCCCGATGCCGCACCGGCTCCCGTACTCGCCAATTCCCTCGTCCGGCCGCCCACTTCAGGGGCGGCGGCGCCGCTGCCGCCCTCGCTCCCCTCGGCCCCGCGGCCCGGCCGCGCCCGTCTCCGCCGCCGCAGCACCCAGCCGCAGCCCGCCGTCAGGGCCAGCGCCGCTCCGGCCGCCGGGGTCCACGGGACGGCCGTGTAGGTCGCCGCGCCGGTGGCCCGCGCCCCGCCGCCCGCCGTCACGCCGAGGCGCACGTCCACCGCGTCCAACGCCGGCGGATCACGCCAGATCTCGGTGCGCGCGAGGCGCCGGCCGGGCGGCAGCTCGACGGGCAGTGCGCGTGCCGCGCGGCGCAGTTCCGTTCCGAGGAGACCGTCCGCGCGCACCGCGAGCCGTGGCGTGAGCACCGTGTTGCCGCGGTTGACCAGCGTGTATCCGATGACCGCGGCGCTCCCCCGCCGGGTCACCGACACGTCCTCCACGCTCAGCGCGGACAGCGCGGGACCGGTCACCCGCAGATGGATCCGCACCGTCCTGTGCCGCCCGCCGCTCGTCGCGACGAGCGCCGCGGGGTGGTCGCCGGGGAGCGCGTCGCGGGGCACGGTCACCGTGAAGGGGACGCTCGCCCGGGTACGCGCCGGGATGTCGACCCGTTCGGCGGCCGGCGCGATCCAGGACCCCGCACCCGAGCCGTGTCCGGCGCCGCGCACCGCGAGGGCCCCGCTGCCGGCGGGGCCGAGTGCCCTGCCTCGGAGCTGGACGGTGACGGGCCGGCCGGTGGGGTTGCTGAGGGAGAGCCGGTCGGTCATGACGGTCCCCGGCGCGCCCTCCAGGTAGAAGAAGGGGCGGTCCTGCGCGCCGGGCCGTGCCCCGCTGCCGGGCGCGGGCGCGGCGGACCAGCCCGGCGCGGACGGAGCGGCCCTGGGCGCCGCGGCCGGTGCGGCGGGCGTCCGGGCGACGGCCGCGGCAGGGCACAGCAGCACGGCGGCGGTCGCGAGGACCGCGCCCGTGACCACTGCGCGGGTACGGAACGGCATCGGCGGCTCCTGGCGTACGGAGAGCGGGGTGCGGGTGTGCGGGCGGGCGGGCTGCGCCGCGGCGGTCGGCTCGGGCCTACCGGGCTCGGGATCCGCAGCCCTTCAGCCTTCCCGCGTCAGGTCCGCTGTTGACGGCGGGTCAGCCAGAGCACCCCGGCCGCGCCCGCCAGCAGCACGGTGCCGCCAAGGGTGCCCAGGGCGACGGCGGAGTCCGCGGGGCCGGTCTGCGGCAGCTCCCCACCGGAGGAGCCCGCGGAGCCGCCACTGCTGCTGCCGCCCGCGCCGCCGGAGCCCTTGACGTCCAGGCTGAGCGAGGGCTTGGGGCTGTTGCTCGGCGTGCAGGTGGTGGTGGTGCCGAGGGCCTTGATGGTGAGCGTGGAGGCGGTGAAGGTGACCTTGCCGCTGCCCTTCGGCGTATAGGTGCCGCTCAAGTCGCTGATCTTTATGGGGGTGTTGGCCGGTATCGCCTTGTCGTTGGCGGGCCCGGAGACCGGGACCGTGCCGCTCTCCGCACCGCCCAGCTTGATCAGCGCGCTCGGCTTCATCGCGCCCTTGCCCAGCTCGACGGGGCTGGAGGAGACCCCCTTCTGGAAGGACATGACGAGCTTGTACGCGCTGCCGCTCGGTGTGCCCTTGATATCGATGGGCGAGACCGCGCCCTTGTTGCCGATCGGCGTTTTGCACTGGTAGTTGACGTCGACGACCTCGGCGTGCGCGGCCGGCGCGGTGAGCATCACCGCGGACCCCGCCGTCATGGCCACGGCCGCGGCCAGGCCGGCCGTCCGGCGCGGGCGGCCGCGGTGCTGTGCGTGGAAGCGGGCCACTGTGAGTTCCCCTTCTCCCGGAGAGCGCGCCGCCGGATTTACTGACGGCACATCAGATTGGGCGCTCAAGGTACGCCGGGGACCTTGTCGAGGGAAGGCACAGTGCAGCCCCGATCGCACCGGGCGGGCGACGGCGGGGAGATTAGGGTCCGAACACGCCAAAGCGCGGGCCCGCAGGCCCGCTCTTCACTCTCGGGTTCGCGCCCCGTCAGGCAGCGGGTCCGGCGAGCTCCGCCCAGACCGTCTTGCCCGAGCCCGTGGGGTTGCGTACGACGCCCCAGTCCAGGCACAGCCGCTGCACGATGAACATGCCGTGGCCCCCCGGTCGCCCCGGACGGTGCGGGCTGCGGGGCTCCGGCGAGCCCGCGCCGAGGTCGCTGACCTCCAGCCGCAGCATCTTCGAGGTGCAGCGCAGTCGCAGCTCCTCGGGCCCTTCGGCATGCAGGCAGGCGTTGGTGACCAGCTCGGAGACGACCAGCAGCACGTCCTCGGCGGCGGCCCGCTGATCGGCGTTGGCGGCCGGGAGCCAGCCCCAGTCGTGCAGCGCCTGGCGGGCGAAGTCGCGGCCACGCGCCACGGCCCCTCGGGTGCCCGCAAGACGCAGCCGACGGACCTGACCCACCGGGGCGGCGGCCGGGGCGGCGGCAGAGGCGCCGGCGCCACCCGCTTCCGGGCCGAGATCGCCCGGCGGGTACGGCCGGGTGGTGCTCATCAGCGCTTCACCTCACCGATTCGCCTGTTCACGGAAAACAGAAACTGACTGATTCAACGGATTCAGATGTCTCCTGCCCGACCGGACCGTGAGAACACCCACTTCTTGGGTACGGAAGTTGTGACACGGACTACGTGCCCGGAACGCAACCTTCCGGACACCCCCGCCACGGTCAGTCGGACAGTGCCGCGTCGAGCGATTCGTGCACGGTGAAGACCGCGTCCGCGCCCGTGATCTCGAAGACCCGGGCGACCACCGGCTGCATCCCCACCAGGTGCACACCACCGCCGGCGGCCTCCGCCTTCAGGCGGGCGCCCAGCAGTACGTTGAGTCCGGTGGAGTCCATGAACTCAAGGGGTGAGCAATCGATCACCAGGCGTGCGTAGCCGTCGTCCACGCAGCCTTCCAGTGACTCACGCAACAGATCTGCGGTGTGGTGATCGAGCTCACCCGCGACGGTCACGACCGCGCTGGCGCCGTCATGTCGGATCACGACGTGCAGCCGGCCCCGGCTTGCACTGTCGACCGTCCCGCGGTCCATGCGAGCGCACCTCTCTTGCTGTCTCGGCGATGGGTTTGCTTACGACTGAACTGGTCGAACCCTACGCCCTCACCGGACGCACGGGTAGCCGAACAATCCTCATATAGCGCGAAATACGGGCAACACGCACTTGCCATCTTCAGGTAAACCCAGGTAGGCAAGAACAGTCACGTTCGAAACGGCCGGCTTTGGAGGCGCCGCACACCCACGCTCCGCGTAGAGCCATCGGCAGCCATATGCCGAGAACCATGGAGGACACCATGTCACCCCGGATCGACGAATTGCGCACCGAAGACACCCGGCAGCACGCGTCGTCGACACCCCCGTCCGACCCGACCGGTCAGATCCCTTCCCAGCCGATGCCAGCTGAATCAGAACTGGTGGAAATCGCTGAGATCGACGGTCTGCCCGTGATCCCGCCGTACGACGAGGTGGGTCCGGTGGACGCGAGGGCACTGTCCAAGACCCTCTTCGAGCGGCTGGAGTCGCTGGAGGAAGGCACGCACGAATTCGCGTACGTCCGTAACACCCTGGTCGAGCTCAACCTCGCCCTGGTGAAGTTCGCGGCCTCCCGGTTCCGCTCCCGCAGCGAGCCCATGGAGGACATCGTCCAGGTCGGCACGATCGGCCTCATCAAGGCGATAGACCGCTTCGAACTCAGCCGTGGCGTCGAGTTCCCGACGTTCGCGATGCCGACCATCGTCGGCGAGATCAAGCGCTTCTTCCGCGACACCAGCTGGTCGGTGCGCGTACCGAGGCGTTTGCAGGAACTCCGTCTGGACCTCGCCAAGGCGGGCGACGAGCTGGCACAGAAGCTCGACCGCGCCCCCACGGTCCAGGAACTCGCCGACCGCCTGGACATCACCCGGGACGAGGTCGTCGAGGGGATGGCCGCGAGCAACGCGTACACCGCGAGCTCGCTGGACGCCCAGCCCGAGGAGGACGACAACGAAGGCGCCCTGGCGGACCGCATCGGCTACGACGACCACGGCCTCGAGGGCATCGAGTACGTCGAGTCGCTCAAGCCGCTGATCGCCGAGCTGCCGGCGCGCGACCGCAAGATCCTCTCGCTGCGGTTCGTCGCGAACATGACGCAGTCGGAGATCGGCGAGGAGCTGAACATCTCGCAGATGCACGTCTCCCGGCTGCTGTCCCGCACGCTGGGGCGGCTCCGCAAGGGGCTGATGGTCGACGAGTGACGGTCCGCGGTCACTGCCGGTCCGCCGACCGACAGCCGCCCGCGCAGAGGAGGGCCTGCCCCGAGCGGTACTCGGGACGGGCCCTCCTCTGCTGCTCGGGGGGAGGGGCCGGGGCTGCCGGACAGCCTCCGGGGCCGCTGGCGGGCGCTCTCGCGTCCTGGAGCGGCGTGGGCCGTGGAGAAAGCCCGCACGGCCCTACCCGGCCGTGAGAGCCGCTCAGAGGGCGCTCTGAGCGTGCGGCGGCGTCCTCGCGGTCCGGGACCACCCGCAGAGTCCCGCCCTGCCCGCTCCTAGAGGCGGACTCCCTTGTGCCAGACGTCCGAGACGAGCGGTACCCCGGGCCGGTAGGCGAGGTGGACGTGGGAGGGCGCGTCGAGCAGGGCGAGGTCGGCGCGAGCGCCTGGGGTGATCCGGCCCACGTCCGTACGACGCAGTGCGCGGGCGCCGCCCTCGGTCGCCGACCACAGGGCCTCGTCCGGCGTCATCCTCATGTCGCGGACGGCCAGCGCGATGCAGAACGCCATGGAGCTGGTGAAGGACGAGCCGGGGTTGCAGTCCGTGGACAGCGCGACGGTGGCGCCCGCGTCGAGCAGCGGACGCGCGTCGGGCCACTTCGCGCGGGTGGAGAACTCGGCGCCCGGCAGGAGCGTGGCGACCGTTTCGGACTGCGCGAGGGCGTCGATGTCCGCGGCGGAGAGATGGGTGCAGTGGTCGGCGGAGGCCGCGCCCAGTTCGACGGCGAGCTGCACGCCGGGGCCGTGACCGAGCTGGTTGGCGTGCACGCGCGGCAGCAGGCCCCTGGCCTTGCCCGCGGTGAGGATGGCCCGCGCCTGGTCGCCGTCGAAGGCGCCCTTCTCGCAGAAGACGTCGACCCAGCGGGCGTGCGGGGCGCAGGCGTCCAGCATCGGGCCGGTGACGAGGTCGACGTAGGCCGCCGGGTCGTCGGCGTGCTCGGGCGGCACGATGTGGGCGCCGAGGAAGGTGACCTCATCGGTGTGCGCCGCGGCGATGCGCAGCGCCCTGGCCTCGTCCTCGACGGTGAGCCCGTAGCCGGACTTGGTCTCCTGGGTGGTGGTGCCCTGGCGGAGCCCTTCGGCGAGGTAGCGGGCGACGTTGGCGTGCAGGGCCTCTTCGGTGGCGGCGCGGGTGGCCGCGACCGTGGTGCGGATGCCGCCGGCGGAGTAGGCGCGCCCGGACATCCGGGCGTTGAACTCCGCGGTGCGGTCGCCGCCGAAGACGAGGTGGGAGTGGGAGTCGACGAAGCCGGGGATGCCCGCGCGGCCGGCCGCGTCGACGGCGTTGTCGGTGGCGGGTGCTTTGCTGGACGTACCGACCCAGGCGATGCGGTCACCGTCGATGACGACGGCCGCGTCCTGGATCAGACCGAGGGGGCCTTCACCGAGGGAGGGGTCGTTGGTGACGAGCTGGGCGATGTGGGTGATGGCGGTGGTCGGCGTGGAGTTCGTCGTCATCGCGGGGGTGTTCTCCTTGAGCGGGGTGGGGCCCGTCAGCCGCTCACTGCGGCGATGGATGCGGCGAGGGCGGCGGGCACGTCGGGCAGCAGCGTGTGCGCACCGTCCCGGACGATCTGCCTTCCGCCGACGATCGTGTGACGTACGTCCGCCGCGGAGGCGGCGAATACTGCCGTCTCGGCGCCGAGTCGGGGCGGCGGTCCGGCGGTGCGTACGGAGTCCAGCGCGATCGTGGTGAGGTCGGCGAGCGCGCCGGTCTCGATGGCGCCCGCGTCGTCCCAGCCCAGGGCCGCGTGACCGTCGGCGGTCGCGGCCCGCAGCAGCGCGGCGGCCGTCCAGTGCCCGCGGGTGCGGCTGCGCAGCCGCTCGTCGAGCTCCATCGCGCGGGCCTCTTCGAGCAGGTCGATGACGGCGTGGCTGTCGCTGCCGAGGGAGAGCGGGCTGCCGTGGCCCTGGAGCCCGGTGGCCGGGCCGATGCCGTCGGCGAGGTCGCGTTCGGTGGTCGGGCACATGCACACGCCGGTGCCGGCCCCGCCGAGCAGGGCGATGTCCTGGTCGGTGAGATGGGTGGCGTGCACCGCCGTGGTGCGTGGGCCCAGGGCGCCGTGGTCGGCGAGCAGTTGGGTGGGCGTGCGGCCGTGCGCGTCGTGGCAGGCGTCGTTCTCCGCGGTCTGCTCCGAGAGATGGACGTGCAGGGGCGCCCGCCGCTCCTGCGCCCAGTGGGCGACGGTGCTCAGCTGGTCGGCGGGGACGGCGCGTACGGAGTGGATGGCGGCGCCGATGCGGGCGTGGTCGCGGCCGTCCTTGAGCGCGTCGGCGCGCTGGGCCCAGGCGTCGGCGCTGCCGTCGGAGAAGCGCAGCTGGTGCTGCTCGGGCGGGGCGCCGAATCCTGCGGACAGATAGGCGGTGTCGAGGAGGGTGATGCGGATGCCGGCGTCGGCGGCGGCCGCGATCAGCGCCTCCCCCATCGCGTTGGGGTCGTCGTAGCGGGTGCCGCCGGGCGCGTGGTGGAGGTAGTGGAATTCGCCGACGCAGGTGATGCCGGCCAGCGCCATCTCGGCGTAGACGGCGCGCGCGAGGGCGTAGTAGGTCTCCGGGGTGAGGCGCGCGGCGACCTTGTACATGACCTCGCGCCAGGTCCAGAAGGTGCCGGAGCCCACCTGCACGGTGCCGCGCAGGGCGCGGTGGAAGGCGTGGCTGTGGGCGTTGGCGAGGCCGGGCAGGGTCAGGCCGCGCAGCGTGACGGCGCCGGGCGGCGGGTCGCCGGCTCCGGTGCGTACGGCCGCGATGCGCCCGTCCCGCACGTCCACGGTGACGCCCGGCTCGACATGCGTGCCGAGCCAGGCGTGTTCGAGCCAGTACGTCGTCGGTGTTGCCTGCGGCGTCAGCGGCACGCCAGCCCCTCCAGTACGTCGGCGAGTGCGGTGACCCCGGTGACGCAGTCGTTCTCCTCCGCCGCTTCCGCGGGTGAGTGCGAGACGCCGGTGGGGTTGCGGACGAACAGCATGGCGGTGGGGACGGTTCCGGACAAAATACCGGCGTCGTGGCCCGCGCCGGTGCCGAGCACGGGCACCGGGCGATCCCCCGCCTTGCCCAGGATCGCGGCCAGCTCGTCCCGCAGGGCGTGCTGGAACTCCACCACGGGGGTGAACGATTCGCGCACGACGCGGAGCTCCACACCGTCGCGGGCGGCACGCTCGCTCGCCGCCCGTTCGATCCCGGTGATGACGGTGTCCAGGGTGTCCTGGTCGGCGGCGCGGGAGTCCAGCCAGCCGCGGACGAGCGAGGGGATGGCGTTGACCCCGTTCGGCTCCACGCTGATCTTCCCGAAGGTGGCCAGGGCGCCGGCCAGCCGGGCCTGCTCGCGGGCGGCGAGCACGGTCGCGGCATAGCTGAGCATCGGGTCGCGCCGGTCGTCGAGGCGGGTGGTGCCGGCGTGGTTGGCCTCGCCGTGGAAGTCGAACCGCCAGCGGCCGTGCGGCCAGATGGCGGAGGCGATGCCGACCGGGTCACCGGAGAGGTCCAGGGCCCGGCCCTGCTCGACGTGGAGTTCGACGAAGGCGCCGATACGGGCGAGCCGTTCGGGGTCCGGGCCGATGGCCTCCGGGTCGTATCCGGCCCGCTCCATGGCCTGCGGCAGGGTGACGCCGTCGCCGTCGCGCAGCTGATGCGCCGCCTCGGCGGTCAGCGCCCCGGCCGCCAGCCGGGAGCCGACGCAGGCCAGCCCGAAGCGGGCGCCTTCCTCGTCGCCGAAGTTGACGATCGCCAGTGGCTTGGCGAAGTCCGCTCCCCTCCTGCGGAGTTCGTCCAGTGCCGCGAAGGAGGAGACGACGCCCAGCGGCCCGTCGAAGGCGCCGCCGTCCGGTACGGAGTCCAGGTGGGAGCCGGTGACGACGGCGTCGCCCGGGGCGACGTCCCGGTACGTCGTCGCACCGAGCCACGCCCACTGGTTGCCGTTGCGGTCCAGTTCGTAGGCCAGCCCGCGGGCCTCGGCCTGCGCCCTGAACCACGCGCGGCAGTCGGTGTCCGCGCCGGTCCAGGCGTAGCGGCGGTAGCCCCCGGAGGCGGAGCTGCGGCCGATGGGCCGCAGCTCCTGCCACATCTCGTGGAACGAGGCGGTCACGCGCCCCCGCCTTCGCCCTCGCGCATCGGGATGCGGACCCCGCGCTCGGCGGCCACCTCGTCAGCGCGCTCGTAGCCGGCGTCGACGTGCCGGATGACGCCCATGCCGGGGTCGTTGGTGAGCACCCGGCGGATCTTCTCGCCGGCCAGCGGGGTGCCGTCGGCGACGGTCACCTGACCGGCGTGGATCGAACGGCCCATGCCGACGCCGCCGCCGTGGTGCAGCGAGACCCAGGAGGCGCCGGAGGCGACGTTGACCATGGCGTTGAGCAGCGGCCAGTCGGCGATGGCGTCGGAGCCGTCCTTCATGGCCTCGGTCTCGCGGTACGGCGAGGCCACCGAGCCGCAGTCGAGGTGGTCGCGGCCGATGGCCAGCGGCGCGCGCAGGGTGCCGTCGGCGACCATCTCGTTGAACCGCTCGCCCGCCTTGTCGCGCTCGCCGTAGCCGAGCCAGCAGATCCGGGCGGGCAGGCCCTGGAAGTGCACCCGCTCGCCGGCCAGCTTGATCCAGCGGGCCAGCGACTCGTTCTCCGGGAAGAGGTCGAGGATGGCCTTGTCGGTGGCGGCGATGTCGCGGGCGTCGCCGGACAGCGCGGCCCAGCGGAACGGCCCCTTGCCCTCGGCGAACAGCGGCCGGATGTAGGCGGGCACGAAGCCGGGGAAGGCGAAGGCGCGCTCGTATCCGGCGAGTTGGGCCTCACCACGGATGGAGTTGCCGTAGTCGAAGACCTCGGCGCCGGCGTCCATGAAGCCGACCATGGCCTCGACGTGCCGGGCCATGGACTCGCGGGCCCGCTGGGTGAAGTCGGCGGGCTTCTCCGCGGCGTAGGCGGCCATGTCGTCGAAGTCGATCCCGACCGGCAGGTAGGCCAGCGGGTCGTGGGCGCTGGTCTGGTCGGTGACGATGTCGATCGGCGCGCCCTCGGCCAGCATCTGCGGCAGCAGCTCCGCGGCGTTGCCGAGCAGCCCGATGGAGAGCGGCTTGCGCTGGTCACGGGCCTCGACGGCGAGCTGGAGGGCGTGCTGGAGGCTGTCCGCCCGCACGTCCAGGTAGCGGTGCTCGATCCGGCGCTCGATGGCGCGCGGGTCGACGTCGATGCAGATCGCGACACCGTCGTTCATGGTGACGGCGAGCGGCTGGGCGCCGCCCATGCCGCCGAGTCCTGCGGTGAGGGTGACCGTCCCGGCGAGGGTGCCGTTGAACTTCTTGGCCGCGACGGCCGCGAAGGTCTCATAGGTGCCCTGGAGGATGCCCTGGGTGCCGATGTAGATCCACGAGCCCGCGGTCATCTGCCCGTACATGGTCAGGCCGAGGGCCTCCAGACGCCGGAACTCCTCCCAGTTGGCCCAGTCGCCGACCAGGTTGGAGTTGGCGATGAGCACCCGCGGCGCCCACTCGTGCGTCTGCATGACGCCGACCGGCCGGCCGGACTGGACGAGCATGGTCTCGTCCTGCTTGAGCGTGGTGAGCGTGCGCACCATCGCGTCGAAGGAGCGCCAGTCACGGGCGGCCTTGCCCGTTCCGCCGTAGACGACGAGCTGGTCGGGGTGCTCCGCCACCTCCGGGTCGAGGTTGTTCTGCAGCATCCGCAGCGCGGCTTCCTGCTGCCATCCCCGAGCACTCAGCTCCGTACCGCGCGGTGCCCGCACGGGTCGCGGTCCCGACATGGGCCCTGCCTCCCTGCCATCGAATGGATTGAGCTATTCACATCTTGGAGTTACTGAATACCTCTAGTCAACAGGGCGCGGTGACCTGTTCCACCCGGGATGCACGAACCGGCCAGGCGCCACCACGCCGCGCATCACCCCACCGATCCCCCGGAAGTTGACTTGCCTACTGGGAAAGTTGGCGCTACTTTCCCAGTAGGCAAGTTAAAACGGGGAACCGTCTTGGGGAGGCGATGGCCATGACCACACCGGTGGATGCCGAACAGGCATGGAAGGACCTGCAGCGCATCCGGGTGCCGCAGGAGCGGGTGTACGACGAGATGGAGCGCTGTGCGTCCGGCGGACCCGGCGCCACGTACGCCACGGCGGCGATCATGTGGGTCTTCCTCGCGAGCATCGGCCTGGACCTGCCCAAGTGGGGCTTCTGGCTGGTACTCGCCGGTTACGTCACGGTCCTCCTCTGGCTCGCGGTCGTCTTCAACCGCAGGTCCCGTATGCGGCTGCACCGCTCGCGCCACACCTGGCGGTCGCTGGCACCGTTCCTCGCAGGAGCCGTGACGACGGGCGGCACGATCCTGCTCTCCGGCCATCTGGTCGAGTCGATGGGACTGCCGTTCGGCAGCCTGATCCAGGCCACCGTCTCCGCCGCCGTCTTCGTGCTGTTCACCGGGCCGGCGAACCGCTGGTCGGCCAACTCGCTGCGCGGTGTCGCCGCGGAGCGCGCGAAGGCGGACCGATGAGCACCCCCAGCGGCTTCGACGAACTGATCCACCCCGCCACCAGACTGTCCGTGGTGGCACTCCTCGCGGCGACCGAATGGGCCGACTTCCCGTTCATCCGCGAGAGCCTCTCGCTCAGCGACTCCGCGCTCTCCAAGCAGCTGCACACCTTGGAAGAGGCCGGCTACCTGGAGATCCACAAAGAGGGCGGCGGCCGCAAACGGCGGACCAGGGTGCGGCTGACCGACCACGGCCGGACCGCATTCGAAGGTCACGTGGCAGCGCTCCGGGCGATCGTCGAAGGCGCGGGCCCGGACCGTAAGGCCACCCCGTCCGCCGAGACCGTCCAGGCCGTCCAGGCCGTCGAGTCACGGCACCACGCGGAGGCGGGCCGATGACCTCGACCCGGCAGACCGCCCCCGCGCACCCCGCCGGCGGCCACCCCGGCCGCCCCGTAATCCAGGTGCGCGACGTACGGATGGCATACGGCGGCGTCGACGTCCTGCACGGCATCGACCTGGACATCCACCGCGGCGAGATCTTCGCGCTGCTCGGCCCCAACGGCGCCGGGAAGACCACCACCGTCGAGATCCTGGAGGGCTTCCGGAAGCGCTCCGCCGGGGAGGTCCTGGTCCTCGGCACCGACCCGGCGCACGGTGACGATGCCTGGCGCTCGCGGATCGGCCTGGTCCTTCAGTCCTGGCGCGACCACCGCCGCTGGCGGGTCGCCGAGCTGCTGACGCACTTCGCCGGCTACTACCCCGACCCCCGCGAGCCCGGCGCGCTGCTGGCCCTGGTCGGCCTGGACGACCAGGGCGGCAAGCGGGTCGACCAGCTGTCCGGCGGGCAGCGCAGGCGCCTGGACGTGGCCCTCGCCCTCGTCGGCCGGCCCGAACTGCTCTTCCTGGACGAGCCGACCACCGGCTTCGACCCCGAGGCGCGGCGCGACTTCCACGTCCTGATCGAACGGCTCGCCCGCGACGAAGGCGTCACGGTCCTGCTCACCACCCACGACCTGGTGGAGGCCGAGCGTCTGGCCGACCGGATCGCGGTGCTGGTCAAGGGCCGCATCCGGGCCGGCGGAACGCCCGCCGAACTGGCCGCGCGGGCAGCCGCCAGGGCCGAGGTGCGCTGGACCGCGGCCGACGGAACGGCGCGCCGCGCGCGCACCGCGGACCCCTCCCGGCTCGTGTGGGACCTCCATCAGGAGACCGGCGGGCCAATCGCCGGGCTGGAGGTCCGCCGCCCGACGCTGGAGGACACCTATCTGCACATGGTGCGCCAGGAGGACGCCGGCGCGGACGGAAGCGGCGGTGCGGACGGCGGCAGCGGTACGGACGGCAGCAGCGGCGCGGGTGAGCCCGGTGACGGGGACGACCCGCCGCCGGCCGCAGGGGACGAAGACGGCTCGCGTACAAGCTCGCGTACAAGAGGGGCGGCCGAGCGCGGGAACGCGAGCGCGCCCGGCGACGGGGAAGAAGCAGCATGAGCGGGGAGGAAGCAGCATGAGGGGGACGCACATGCCCGAGGGGCCGGACGCGACAGCCCGGGCCGGGGTGGGGGACCCGGCCGACGCGGGGACCACAGGCGGCGCGGGGGTCACAGGCGGCGCGGGGGTCACAGGCGACGTGGGGACCACAGGCGGCGCGGGGGTCACAGGCGACGTGGGGGTCACGGCACACGCGGGGGCCAAGAGCGCCCCCCTGCGTTCCGGCCGCCGCCGCTACTGGCGGGCCGGGGTTCAGCGGGGTCGCATCGAGCTGCTGCATCTCCTGCGCAACCCCAAGGAGCTGAGCGGCCATCTGCTCAACGTCATCGTCGCGCTGGTACTCGCCGGCACCCTCAGCCGCGACGTGCCCGGCACGCACATCCCGATGGCGCATCTGACCGTGGCCGGCTTCGCCGCGTATCTGCTGTTCCAGATCGGCCTGGTCAACCTCCCGCAGATCCTGGTGACCGAACGGGAGGAGGGCGCCCTGCTGCGGCTGCGCGCCACGCCCGGCGGGATACCGGCCTATCTCGTCGCCAAGTCGCTGCTGGTGGTGGTGATGGCACTGGGCACCCTCGCCGTGCTGCTGGCCTCCGCCGCGCTGCTGGTGGACGGGCCGTTGCCGCATGAGCCCGTCGGCTGGCTGACCCTGCTGTGGGTCAGCGCGCTCGGCCTGCTCGCGGTCGTGCCGCTGGGCGCGGCCATCGGCGCGGTGCTGCCCAATCCACGCGAGGCACTGGCCCTGATCATGCTGCCCGTGATGGCGCTGCTCGTCACCTCGGGCGCGGTCTTCCCGCTCACCTCCCTGCCGGAGGCGGTCCAGAGGGTGGCCTCGGTCTTCCCGCTCAAGTGGATGGCGCAAGGACTGCGCTCGGCGCTGCTGCCGGACGCCGCCCGCGCCGCGGAGCCGGCCGGTTCCTGGGAGCTGCCGACGGTGGCGCTGGTGCTGACGGCCTGGGCCGTCCTCGGCTTCCTGCTCGCCGTGCCGCTGCTGCGCCGCGCCGCGCGCCGGGAGTCCGGCTCCCGGCTGACCGAACGCCACCGCAAGGCGGTCCTGAGCGGCACGCGGGCGGCGTAGCGCCCACCGCTCCCCCGCCGGCCAGGCCCCACACCCTGGCCGGCCCGTCAGGACCCGCCGACCGCACGGCACCCGATGGCGCGACGCCCCCACCCAATGATGGAGTTGCCCCATGACTGGCCCCATGACGTTCACGGACCGAGACCGCGCCGTACAGGCAGCCATCGCCCAGGGCCTGCTCGGCCCCGACGAGCCCGTGGCCGGGCTCCTGGACATCGCCGGGATCCGCCGCTCGGCGAAGGAACTCCGCGCCGCCTTCGAGGAGTTCGCCGCCCCCGGCACCCCGGTCCTGCACGCCTTCGCGGTGAAGGCCGCCTCCCTGGTGCCGGTCCTCAGGCTGCTCTCGCAGGAGGGGCTGGGCTGCGAGGTGGCCAGCCCCGGCGAGCTGGCGCTGGCCCGGGCAGCCGGGGTGCCGGCCGCGCGTACGGTCCTGGACTCCCCCGCCAAGACCCCCGCCGAGCTGCGCGAGGCGCTGGCCCTGGGGATCGCCGTCAACGCCGACAACCGCGCGGAACTGGAGCGCATCGACGCCCTGATGGCCTCGGCGCCGAGCACCGCGCCCATCGGGCTGCGGGTCAATCCGCAGGTCGGCGGCGGCACCATCGGCGCGATGAGCACCGCGACCGACACCTCCAAGTTCGGGATCGCGCTGCGCGACGAGGGCGCCCACGACTGGGTCGTCAGGTCCTGCCTCGACCGCCCCTGGCTGACGCGGCTGCACGCCCATGTGGGCTCCCAGGGCATGCCCCTGGAGCTGATGGCAGAGGGAGTCCGATCGCTGTTCGACCTCGCCGAGGAGATCAACGACAAGGCCGGCCGCCGGCAGATCGACACCCTCGACATCGGCGGCGGCCTGCCGGTCAACTTCACCTCGGACGAGGCGCGCCCGAGCTACCGCGAGTACGCGCAGCTGCTGCGCTCCACCGTCCCCGGGCTGTTCTCCGGACGCTACGGACTCGTCACCGAGTTCGGCCGCTCGCTGTTGGCCAAGCACGGCACGGTGCTCGCCCGCGTCGAGTACGCGAAGACGGCCGGCGGCCGCCCCATCGCGATCACCCACGCCGGTGCCCAGGTCGCCACCCGCACGGTCTTCGTGCCCGACGCCTGGCCGATCCGGGTCGCGGCCTACGACGGCACGGGGCTGCCCAAGCCGGGTGCGCCGGTCCCGCAGGACATCGCGGGACCGTGCTGCTTCGCCGGCGATCTGGTCGCCGAGAACCGCCCGCTGCCCCTCCTGGAGTCCGGCGACCATGCCGCCCTCCTGGACACCGGCGCCTACTACTTCTCCACCCACTTCGCCTACAACTCGCTGCCCCGGCCGGGGATCTACGGCTACGCGGCCGACCCCGGCGGCGTTCGCTTCGCGACCGTCCGCACCCCGCAGACCCTGGAGGAGCTCACCGCGGAGAGCGGCGGCGCCCACGCAAACGCCCTGCACGACCTCGGATAGGGCCGCAGCCCATACCCCCGAGCCGCTACCGCCCCCGGAGCCGCTACCGCCGCACGGCACCGGCCGGCCGACGCCGAACCGCCCGCGGCCGGTGCCCCCTTGCCGCGCGCGCCTCCCGGCGCGGCATCCCCGGCCGCCACCCCGGTCGTGAGATATCCCCCGACGTCCTTGCCCGCGGCGCCGCCCGTACCCGCGGACTCCGTGCGGACCCACAGCAGCGACTCGTGTGCCCGCTCCCAGTGGCCCAGCCACCAAGCCTTGCCCCACAGCCCGAGCGCGGCGCCCACCATGAGCAGCCCGCCGGCCGCGGGCAGGGCGAACGACGAGCCGACCGCCGTGACGAACGCGAGGAACAGCCACCGGCGGTGCGCCCGGCCTCAGACCCGCAGGGTGACCGACCGGTCCTGAAGGATGACGGCGCTGCCGGCGCGCGGGACGCCCCGGCCGCCAGACCCGCGTAACGGGCCCGCCGGGCGGCGAACACCCCGCACGCGGCGATGAGGCACAGCGCCAACCCCGCCAGTACCCCGATCCTCCGGCCGGTCAGCCCCGGCACCAGCACTCCGATGCCCGCTGCCGCCGGCCCGGACCACCACAGCCAGCCGGCCGGTGCCCACACGATGATCGCCACCCGTGCCGGCGCTATCGCTCCGCGCCCCACGTCGGACCTCCTCAAGCCGGGACGGCCGCGTCGCAGCCGAACGCGGCGTCAGTGGGCCACATCTGTATCGGCGGCGGATCGTAGCCGGGCCGGATGAGGATTTTCTGAGACTGGGCCCCGCGCTCGCGTGCCCCGCTCACACCATGAAGGGACCGCGCTCCGGTCGCTCCACGAGAAGCCGTCCTCCGCTCACTCCACGAACAGGCCGCGCTCCGCCGCCTTCGCGTCGAACTCCTCCAGGCGTGCCTGGGCGTCCGGCAGGCCGTCGCACATCGCTTCCAGCAGGACCCGGCCCAACAGCATGGGCGCGCACGCCGTGTCGAACGCCAGGCCGGTGCCGACCGGGGCCGGCAGCAGCAGGTCGGTGTGGTGGGCGACCGGGGCGAAGGCGCTGTCCGCGACGGTGACGACGGTCAGTCCGGCCGCGCGGGCGTACTCCAGGGCGTCGACGACCTCGCGGGGGTGACGGGGCAGCGCGAAGCACAGCAGGACACTCGCGCCGGCGCGTACGGCGTCGTCGATGCGGTCGGTGAGCATGGTGCCGCCCTCGTCGAGGAGGCGGACGTCGGGGTGGACCTTGCGGGCGAAGTAGACGAAGCCGCCGGCCTGGGCGGAGGCGGCGCGCAGACCGAGGACCGGCAGCGGCCTGGACGCGGCGAAGAGACGGCCGGCCCGCAGGACGGGGGACGGGTCGGCGAGGACCGCGGAGAGGTGGCGGAGGTTCTCGATCTCGGCCTGGACCGCCTGCTGGTACTCGTTGTAGGCGCCGGTGCCACCGGGCTTCTCGGCGGGCGCGACCTCTCGCAGATGGCGGCGCAGTGCCGGGTAGCCGTCGAAGCCGAGGGCGACGGCGAAGCGGGTGACGGAGGGCTGGCTCACGCCGGCCAGGTCGGCCAGTTCGACGCTGGAGAGGAACGGCGCGTCCGCGGCCCGGCGCACCATGCAGTGCGCGATACGGCGCTGGGTGGGCGTCAACCGGTGGCCCTCGAACAGCTTCTGGAGGCGGGCGGCCGGTCCGGTGACGGCGTCCTCGGCCGGCGCCACCGGGGCCGGTGTGTCCCCTGCGGTGTCCGGGGCCGTCACGCCGGACTCCGCCGCGCTCCCCTCGGCGGCGTCCGCGGGCGTGCCGTCGGCCCTACCGGTGTGCGCCCGCGTGCCGTCGGCCGGGCCGCCGTTGTCCCCGTCCCCGCTCATCGCCTCTTCTTCCCGGCCCGGTCGGGGGCCTTGTCGTGTGTCGACCGACTGTACGGAATTCCTGGGCCGCTCAGGTCCGGCGGACGCGTCGGGGTCCGGCCGCGCGTCGGCTCCGGGGCGGTGCACCCGGCCCGCCGTGGCCGGCCCGGACCCGTCCCGCACCGGCCCGCCGGCGCTCACAGGTCCGCCAGCCGGTCCAGCAGCCCCGCCGCCACCGCCACGTCGTCGGTCAGGGGCCGGTCCTCCATCCGCGGGTCCAGCACCTCGGTGGCGAGTGCGTAGGCGGCGGCCATCGGCAGGCCGGGCTCGGGCTCCAGCGACCGCATGCGCAACGCCCGTACGGCGGCGACGAGTTCGCAGGCCAGGACGTGACGGTAGTGGGTGCAGGCGCGCAGCGTCTGGCGGGCGCCCAGGGAGGCGAAGCTGGCCTGTTCCTCCACCCCGCGGGAGAGCACGGCGTGGCCGAGCGACGCCGGATGGGAGACCGCCCGCATCTCGCCGAGCGCCGCCCCGGCCGCGTATTCGAGGATCATCACGCCGGAGCTGGCGGGCGCGGCGTCCCCAAGGAACGGCCGCAGCCGGGTGAAGTCCGGCTCGGAGAGGGCGGCGAGGCGGGCGGTGGACAGCCGGGCGGTCTGCAGGACGGCCAGCCGGAAGGTGTCCAGGGCGAGCACGGCGTGCGCGGCGTAGAAGTTGCCGTGGTGGTAGGCGGCCTGGTCCTCGACGCTGATCAGCGGGTTCTCGGCGGCGGCGTTGAGGTCCACGGCGAGGACCTGTTCGAGGGTGTCGGCGGCGTCCAGCGCGGGGCCGTGGATCTGCGGGATGCAGCGGAAGCCGTACGGGTCCTGGATGCGCCCCAGGGGCGGCGAGGGGCGGTCGGGGACGCCGGAGAGGGTGCGCAGACGTGCGGCGGCGGCCGCGGAACCCGGGTGCGGCCGGGCCCGCATGACGGGTTCCGCGAACGGCTCGTACGAGCCGCCGACGGCGAGGAGGGAGAGCGCGGCGACGGGGAGGGACGCGGCCAGCAGACGGCGCAGTTCGTCGAGGGCGAGCGCGGACTGGCCGAGGGTGAGCGCATTGCTGCTGATCAGCGCGAGGGCGTCGTTGCTGTCGAGGGGGATGGCGGCGGGTGCGCGGCCGTCCGGCTCGCAGGTCCAGGGGTGTTCGCCGGCGAGCGCGAGACCGGTCTGCGCGAGGGCGGCGAGGTCGCCGGTGCCGACCGCGCCGAATTCGTTGACGACGGGGTGCGCACCCGCGTCCAGGGCACTCAGCAAGGCGGTGATGACGGCGGGGTGGAGGCCGGCGCCGCCCGCCAGCAGCTGGTTGGCGCGGACCACGAGCATGGCGCGGACCTCGCGGGCCGGCAGCGGGTCGCCGATGGCGCCGGCGTGGCTGCGCAGCAGGCGCAGGCCGTGTTCGGCGTCGGCGGTCGCGACGTCCTCGGTGCGGTTGGCGCCGACGCCGGTGCTGCGGCCGTAGACGCGCCCGGTGGCGGCGAGGCGGCGGGCGGTGTTCCAGGATTCCTCGGCATGGGCGAGGGCCTTCGGGTCGGGCGCGGCGGGGCGCGCGGTGCGCTCCGCGAGGGCGGCGACGTCGGCGGTGCCCAGCCCGCTGCCGTCGAGGACGACGAGCCGTGCGGCTCGCCGACCGGTGTCCAGCATGTGGGAAACCAAGGGGCTCAACTCCCTCTTATAGCGCGCTTTGTGGATGAAAATCCGACACCAAGGTCCGTACCGTGAACCGAAGTAACAGGCGATTAACACCAACCTATTGACTTCTATTCACGCGCCTAAGACTCTGCATGACGTTATACAGGCCGGGCAAGGGGCAGCGGATGATCAAGTTCGACGCAGTCAGCAAGCGATACCCGAACGGCACCACAGCCGTTGACGATCTATCGCTGGATTTCCCCGAGGGCGGCGTCACCGTCCTCGTCGGATCCTCGGGATGCGGCAAGACGACCACCCTGCGAATGATCAACCGGATGGTCGACCCGACCTCCGGCACGATCAGCGTCGGCGGCCGCGACATCCTGGAAGCGGACGCCGCAGAACTGCGCCGCGGCATCGGCTACGTCATCCAGCAGTCCGGGCTCTTCCCGCACCGCACCATCCTCGACAACATCGCCACGGTGCCGCTGCTGCTCGGCTGGGGACGGCGCAAGGCACGCGCCCGCGCCGCCGAACTGCTGGAGCTGGTGGGACTGCCCGCCGACTCCGGCAAGCGCTACCCGCACCAGCTCTCCGGCGGCCAGCAGCAGCGCGTCGGCGTCGCCCGCGCGCTCGCCGCCGACCCGCCGGTGCTGCTGATGGACGAGCCGTTCGGCGCCGTCGACCCGGTCGTCCGCACCCAACTGCAGAACGAACTGCTGCGGCTCCAGGAGGAGTTGCGCAAGACCGTCGTCTTCGTCACCCACGACATCGACGAGGCCGTCCGCCTCGGTGACCGCATCGCGGTCTTCCGCACCGGCGGCCACCTCGTCCAGTGCGCCGAGCCGGCCGAGCTGTTGGCCCGCCCCGCCGACGATTTCGTCGCCGACTTCCTGGGCGCCGAGCGCGGCCTGAAGCTGCTGTCGCTGACCACCCTCGCCGACGTCCCGTACACGCCCGGCGCCGCGGTACGCGCGGACGAGCCGGTCGCCCGGATCTCCCGCGCCGACGGCCGCTGGCGCCTGGTGACCGCCCCGGGCGGGGAACCGCTGGGCTGGCTGGACATCGACGCGCTGCCCCGTACCGGGACGGCGGGCGAGGCCGCGCTGGAGCCCGTACGCCCGCTGCGCGACGAGGACTCCCTGCTCTCGGCGCTCAACGAAGCCGTCTCCTCACCCGCCGCGGCCGTCGCCCGGGTGACCTCGGACGGCGTGCTCGCCGGGGTCACCTCACGCGAGGCCATCCACGACCGCGCCGGCCGCAGCCATGCCGAGGCGGGCAGGGCCGCGGCGACCGCCCCCACGGCCGAAGCGGACACCTCCGACAGCACCGAGGCCGCAAAGGACGCGGAGGTCACCAAGGAAACCGAGCGCACCGCGGAAAACACAGACGCCCCAGACACCACAGACACCGCCGGTGGCACGGCAGCGCTCCGCAAGGACGCGCAGGGCTCGGAGCGTCCCGCATGACCATCGAATGGGGCTGGTTCCCCGACCACGCGAGCGAGCTGGCCATCCTCACCGTGGACCACCTCGCCACCGCGGTCCCGGCCGTGCTGATCGGCCTGCTGATCGCCCTGCCACTGGCCGTCCTCGCCCACCGGGTACGCCCGCTGCGCGGCTTCGTCCTCGGCGCCTCCAACATCCTCTACACCATCCCCTCCCTCGCCTTCTTCGTGCTGCTCCTGCCGGTCACCGGGCTCACCCGCACCACCGCGATCGCCGGGCTGACCGCGTACACGCTGGTCGTGCTCGTGCGGAACACCGTCGAGGGCCTGGACGCGGTCCCGGCCAAGGCCCGCGAGGCGTCGACGGCCATGGGAACCAAGCCGCTGCGCACCCTGCTCACCGTCGAGCTGCCACTCGCCCTCCCGGTGATCATGGCCGGTGTGCGGGTCGCCACGGTGATGTCCATCTCCCTGGTGAGCGTGGCCAGTTACATCGGCTACGGCGGCCTCGGCCAGCTCTTCACCGACGGATTCCAGCGCAACTTCCCCACCCCGGTCGTCGCCGGTGTGGCCCTGACCCTGCTGCTCGCCCTGGTCGCCGACGCGCTGCTGGTGACCGTCCAGTGGCTGTGCACCCCCTGGCGGCGCGGCCCCTCCGCCGAGCGCACCTCCAAGCCGCGGAAGCGAGCGTGACCCGACGATGCTCGAACTCCTGAAGAACCTCGCCTCCTGGCTGACCAGTTCCGCCCAGTGGTCAGGGCCGGAGGGCATCGCCGCCCGCCTCCTGGAGCACCTGGAGTACTCGGTGCTGGCCACCCTCGCCGCGGCCCTGCTGGCGCTGCCGGTCGGTCTGCTCATCGGGCACACCGGCCGGGGCGCGTTCCTCGCCGTCAACCTCTCCTCCTTCGGCCGGGCGCTGCCCACCGTCGGCCTGGTCACCCTGGTCTTCCTCGCGGGCGGCCTGAGCGTCTGGCCGGTGTACGTGTCGCTGGTCGCCCTCGCCGTCCCGGTGATCATCACCAACACCTACGCGGGCATGGCCGCCGTCGACCCCGAGGTCAAGGACGCCGCCAAGGGTGTGGGACTGCGCGGCCACCAGGTGCTGTGGCAGGTCGAACTCCCGCTGGCGCTGCCGCTGATCATGACCGGTATCCGGCTCGCGACCGTGCAGGTCGTGGCCACCGCCACCATCGCCGCCTACGTCAGCTTCGGCGGGCTCGGCCGCTACGTCTTCGACGGGCTCGCGCAACGCGACCTGGTGCAGGTGCTGGGCGGCGCGGCCCTCGTGGCCGTGCTCGCCGTCATCGCCGACCTGGCCCTGGGCGGGCTGCAGCGGCTGCTGTTCCGTGGCCGCCCGGCCGCCGCCCGCTGACCGCACCGCCCGCGCCCCTCGCCGCCTCTTCCGTACGGACCCCAGGAGTCCCGATGAACCGCCGCACCCCGGTGAACCCCACGCCCCGGTCCCCCATGACCCGCCGTACCGCACTGACCGCCCTGCTCGCCGGCGCCTCCGTCCCGCTACTGGGCGCCTGTTCCTCCGGCATCACCTCCCTCAAGGGGGCGGGCGCCGGAGGGGACAGCGGCAGCAGCGACGGCGGCCTGACCATCGGCACCGCCAACTTCACCGAGAACCAGATCCTCGGCTACCTCTACGCGGGCGTGCTGAACGCCGCCGGGGTCAAGACCACCGTCAAGCCCAACCTCGGCTCCCGCGAGATCGTCGTGCCCGCCCTGCGCTCCGGCGACATCGACCTGCTCCCCGAGTACCAGGGCAGCCTGCTGCTCTACCTCGACGACAAGGCCACCGAGACCGAGGCGGGCGCGATGCAGAACGCGCTGGCCACCGTGGTGCCGGACGGTCTGGAGATCCTCCCGTACGCCGCCGCGGAGGACCGCGACAGTTTCGCCGTCACCCGCGCGACCGCCGACCGCTACGAACTGAAGTCGCTCGCGGACCTGAAGAAGGTCAACGGCAAGCTGGTGTTCGGCGCCGCCGCGGAGATGAAGAAGCGGGTCGTCGGGGTGGTCGGTCTCAAGGACCGCTACGGCGTGGAGTTCAAGGAGTTCAAGTCGCTGGACTCCTCCGGACCGCTGGCCAAGGGCGCCCTGAAGAAGGGTGACATCGACATCGCCAACGTCTTCACCACCGATGTCGACATAGCGGAGAACGGCTGGGTACTGCTCACCGATCCCCAGCACCTCATCCCCGCCCAGCACATCGTCCCGCTGATCGCCTCCCGCAAGGCCGACTCCACGGTCCGCAAGGCGCTGGCCCGCCTCGGCAACGCCCTCACCACGCGCCACCTCACCGAACTCAACCGCCAGGTGGACAAGGAGAAGCAGGACCCGGACCGGGTGGCCGAAGCCTGGCTGAAGAAGCACCACCTGAGCTGACCGCGCCGTACGTCTCCGGCCGGGCGGCATGCTGTCCACCGCATCCTTCTGCGCGCCCGGCCGGTCCGCGCCTCATCCTCCCGGCGTCCTCGCCGGTCTCCTCCCGATGACTTTGCCCGCCCCGGACGGTCTTCCCTTACAGGCGCCGCCCTCCCCGCGGCACGCACGCCACGACTGGAGGCCGACCGTGCCCACCCCGTACGAGCCACCGGAGCCCGGCACGGGAGACGTACGGCCGCCGGCCGGCCCGCACCCGGTCCTTCGGCCCGCGGGCCCGTCGATCGCGGCGGCGGAGATCCCCGCCCTCTGCCGCCGGCTGCGCGCGCTCCTGCGCGAGCACCCGCCCACCACGGTGCTGTGTGACGTCCGGGCCCTGATCGCCCCCGACGCCCCGACCATCGAGGCACTGCTCCGGCTGCAGCTGACCGCCCGCCGGCACGGGCGCCACATGCGGCTGCGGCACGTCCCCGAGGCACTCCGCCTCCTGCTGGCCCTGACCGGCCTCGCCGAGGTGCTGCCCGCCGACCCGGCTGCCCCGGCCGACCCGACCGACCGCTGAGTGGGCCCGGGGTCAGCCCGCGTACCGCAGCGGCAGGCCGAACAGGGGGAACAGCCGCTCGGTGTCGAGGAAGGAGTGCAGCCCGGTGATCCGCCCGCCGGACATCTCGATGACCTGGATCGCCCAGGGCGTGCCGTCCGCGCGGTACTGCCCGAACGCCGGCCGGCCGTTCGCCGCGAGGGGCACCAGATGGGACCCCCGGCAGCCGTGGCCCGGCCCGAGCATCCACTTCACGACGTCCTCACGGCCGTGCAGCCACAGCTCGTACGGCGGCATCGACAGCGTCGAGTCCTCGTGCAGCACGGCGGTGAGAGCCTCCATGTCGAAGCGCTCGAAGGCGTCGACATACCGCTTGAGCAGCTCCTGCTCCGCCTCGCCCAACGGCTCCGCCGGCTCGTCGGCCGTGTCCGCGGAGGCGGCGAGGGTGGCACGGGCCCGCTGGAGGGCGCTGTTGACCGAGGCGACGGAACTGCCGAGCAGCTCGGCGACCTCGCTCGCCGACCAGCTGAGCACCTCGCGCAGGATCAGTACCGCCCGCTGGCGGGGCGCCAGCCGCTGCAGCGCCGAGACGAACGCGAGCCGGATCGACTCCCGGGCGACGGCCGCCTCTGCCGGGTCCTCGGCGCCCGACAGCACCCGGCCGTCCGGCACCGGGCCGATCCAGGTGGTCTCGGGGAGTCCCGTCCCGACGGGCGTGTCCACGCTCGACGGGGAGGCCAGGTCCATCGGCCGGGCCCGCCGGTTGCTGCCCTTGAGCAGGTCCAGGCACACGTTCGTGGCGATCCGGTACAGCCAGGACCGCAGCGAGGACCGCCCCTCGAATCTGTCGTAGCTGCGCCAGGCCCGCACCACGGTCTCCTGCACGGCGTCCTCGGCCTCGAAGGCGGAGCCGAGCATGCGGTAGCAGTAGCCGGTCAGCTCCGTACGGTGCGTTTCGAGCCGGTCCGCCAGATCTGCTGCCGACGGCTCGGACCGCACGTCCGCCTCGACCGTGACTTCGCCCGTTGCTGACCGCTTCATCGAGGACCGCCCCTCACCCGTCGGCCGACCGCCCGGCACGCGTGGCTCGACGCTACCGGAGCGCCCGGCACCAGTCTCCTCCTTCCGCGGGAGGTTCGCAGGGAGAGCCGCAAGGGCACCGCCGCCGCGGGGCGTGCGCATGACCGACCCGCCACAGCGACCCACCGATTCCGTACGCCGCCCGCGCGAACCGCACCGCGCGCCGTCAGCGGCGGGGTACGGGGAGCCGGCTCAGCCCTGCCGTCCCACCCCCGGCACCCGGACCGCCGACCCCCGCTCGGAGAGGCGGGGTGCGCACAGGATGCGCTTGCGGCGGACGCGGCGGCCCTCGATGGCGGCGACGGCCAGCCGGGCTGCCTCCTTGGCGATGTCGGCCAGCCCCCAGTCGAGGGTGGTCAGCGGCGGGGTGAGGACACGGGAGACCGGGTGGTCGTCGAAGCCGACGACGGAGATGTCCCGGCCGACGGCCAGGGACGCCTCGGCAGCCGCCGCGTAGACGCCGTAGGCGATGGAGTCGGAGAAGCAGAAGACGGCCGTGGGGGCGGCGCCCCCGGCGTGTCCCGCGCCGGTCAGGACCCGTCGGGCGACCGCCGTGGCCTCTCCCAACTCCTGTGCGCAGGGCAGCACTTCGACACCGATGCCGAGACGGTCGGCGGCCTCGCGCACATAGACGTCGGCGGGGCGGTCGGGGGTGGAGGGACCGGTCGGGGTCAGGACCGTGACACGGCGGTGGCCCAGGCCGCGGAGGTAGTCCAGGACGGCGTCGATCCCGGCGCGGTTGTCGAAGAGCACCTCGCCCGCCGTCCTGGCCCGGCTCAGCGCGTCACCGATGGACACCACGGGCACGGCGTCGGCGATCTGCGCCCAGCCCTCCGCCGAGGGATCGACCGGTGACACCAGCAGGCCGTCCACACGCTGGTCGCGCAGCTGCTTGGCGAGGGCCAGTTCGCGCGCCGGGTCACCGCCCGCGTCCAGGATCAGCGCATAGCGGTCGCCGGCCAGCAGTTCGCGCCCTATCGCGGCCATCAGCTGCTGCTGCCAGAGATCCTGCAGATCGCCCGAGAGGACGCCGACCATGCTCGTCCGGCCGCTGGCGAGGGCGCGGGCGATCGGGTCGGCTTCGTAGCCGAGTTCGGCGGCGGCCTTGCGCACCCGCTCCTCGGTCTCCTTGGAGACGTGCTTGCCGCGCAGTGCGTAGGAGACGGCCGCGGTGGAGAGTCCGGTGGCCTCGGCCACCTCGCGGAGGGTGGTGCGCTTATTGGGCCTGGCCATGACCGGAAGCCTACCCAAGGCGGCGGGCCCGGCCGCGCCGCGATCCGCCGCGGCCTTGACAGCCCTTCATGTTAACCGCTTCACTTAAACGCATCAGTGAAGCGGTTAACAAGCCGACGCGCGACCCGCGGTACAGCCGAGCCGCCGCCCCTCGCACCCGCGACCTGCGGCGCCCGCCCGGCACGACGGACACGCCCCGCCCTCACGAGCCGACGCACACCGCGCCCCGCGCCCCGCGCGATCGCCAACCACCGACCACCGACCCCCGCACGATCACCGACCACCGCCCACCCCTCCCCCGAGGAAGGCCCCGTGCCCACCGACGTTCACCAGCACCTCTGGCCGCCCGAGTTCCTCGCGCTGCTGCGCGCCCGCAGCACGCCGCCCCTGCTCGACGGCTGGACCCTGCACCTGCCCGGTGAACCGCCGTACGCCGTGGACCCCGCCGACCACGACATCGCGGCCCGCGCCCGCCTGGCCCACGCCGACGGCCTCGACCTCGCCCTGGTGTCGCTCTCCAGCCCGCTCGGCATCGAATATCTGCCGCCGCGGGAGGCCGCCCCGCTCCTCGCCGCCTTCCACGACGGCGCGCTGGACCTGCCCGCCCCGTTCGGCGTCTGGGCCACCCCGTGCCTGTCCGCCGCCGAGCCGGACACCTGGAGCCTTCGGCGCGAGCTGGAACGCGGCTGCGTGGGGCTGCAGTTGCCGGCCACCGCCCTGCTCGACGCGGCCGGGTGGGCGCGCTGCGCGCCGCTGCTCGATGTCGCCGCCGCCCTGGACAAGCCCCTGTTCGTCCACCCCGGCGCGGCCCCGCCCGCCGAGGACACCGCCCCCGCCTGGTGGCCCGCGCTGGTGCCCTACGTCCAGCAGCTGCACGCCTCCTGGTTCGCCTTCCGCGCCTTCGGTCGGCCGCGCCACCCGGGCCTGCGGGTCTGCTTCGCCGCGCTCGCGGGCCTGGCGCCGCTGCACGGCGAGCGGCTGGTCGCACGCGGCGGCGGGCGGGACCGCGGCCGGGTCGACCAGGGCGCGTTCTACGAGACCTCTTCCTACGGGACCCGCGCGGTCGACGCGCTCGTCCGGGCCGTCGGCATCGATGTCGTCGTCACCGGAAGCGACCGGCCCTACGCCCGGCCCGTCCTGCCCGACCTCGGCGCGGACGCCGCCGTCCACGCCCTGCGCACCGCCAACCCGGCCCGACTGCTGGGCCCGACGAAAGGAGTCCGTCCATGACGTACCGCACCTCCCAGGCCGGCACCGCCCGCGAGGTCGACGTCGTCGCCGAGAACCCCGCAACGCCCGACGCCGAGGAGCCGTTCCGCGCGCTGCCCGAGCGCGACCTCGACAAGCGCGAGCTGCGGACCCTGGTCGACGCACTCGCCGCCCGCCCGGACCTGTGGCGCGAGCAGGTCGCGTTCTCCGACACCGAGCGCCACTTCGCGTCCCTGCACCGCGACGAGTACGTCGACGTCTGGCTGCTGTGCTGGACCCGGCAGAACGACACCGGCTGGCACGACCACGACCTCTCCTCCGGGGCGGTCCGGGTCGTCCAGGGCGTGCTGACCGAGTCCAACCCGCGGATCGGCGGCGAGCACCTGGCCACCGCCGTCGGCGCGGGCTCCTCGTTCTGCTTCGGCCCGGACCACATCCACCGCCTCACCGGTGCCACCGACGACGCGGTCTCGGTGCACGCCTACTCGCCGCCGCTGTGGCGCCTGGGGCAGTACGACATCACCGAGGACGGGCTGATGCGCCGGGTCTCGGTCTCGTACGCGGACGAGCTGCGGCCGATGGACACCCCCGCGGCCTGACCCCCGACTCCTCCCCCCGGGAGCACCGGTTACCAGTATTTAACCCCCACCTATTGACCTTCCATTCATCCAAAGCGATTCTGCATGGACTCATACAGGCAGCCCGTGCGCATGCCTGTCACGAACCTCATGCACCGGCGGCGGAAGAGGCGGCACCTATGGCAGGCGTGGTGGAACAGCGCTCGATCGACGTCGTTCCGGACGACGAACGGCACGGCAGCGCCTTCAGCCAGTTCACCCTCTGGCTCGGCGCCAACCTCCAGATCACCGCCGTCATCACCGGCGCCCTGGCCGTCGTCTTCGGGGCGAACGCCTTCTGGTCGGTGATCGGGCTGCTCCTGGGCAACCTCCTGGGCGGTGCGGTGATGGCCCTGCACTCCGCGCAGGGCCCCCGCCTGGGGCTGCCGCAGATGATCACCTCGCGGGCGCAGTTCGGGGTGCGCGGCGCGGTGGTACCGCTCGCCCTGGTCATCGTGATGTACATCGGGTTCTTCGCCAGTGGCAGCGTCCTGGCCGGCCAGGCGGTCGGGGAGCTGACTCACCTCGGTGAGACGCCCGGCATCATCCTCTTCGCGGCAGTCACCGCCTTCGCGGCGGCCGTCGGCTACCGCCTCATCCACACCCTCGGCAAGATCGCCGGTCTGGTCTGCGCGGTCACCTTCGTCTACCTCGGCATCCGCCTGACGCAGCGCGCCGACCTCGCCGATCTCCTGCACGACCGCGAATTCGGGCTGCCGGTCTTCCTGCTCGCCGTCTCGCTGTCGGCGTCCTGGCAGCTGGCCTTCGGCCCGTACGTCGCCGACTACTCGCGCTACCTGCCCCGCCACACCTCGGCACGCGCCACCTTCTGGTGGACGCTGTCGGGCTCGGTGCTCGGCTCGCAGTGGTCGATGACGTTCGGTGCGCTGGCAGCCGCCGCGGCGCCCGCCGCGTTCGTGGGGCACGAGGTCAGCTACATCGTCGGCCTGGGCGGCGTCGGGCTGATCGCTTCGCTCCTCTACTTCGTGATCGCTCTCGGCAAGCTCACCATCAACATCCTCAACACCTACGGCGGCTTCATGTCGCTGGTCACCAGCGTCAGCGGCTTCCGCGGTCAGCGCACGCTCTCCGCCCGCGGGCGGTCCGCGTACATCGCGGGAATCATGGTGGCCGGCACCGCCGTCGCCCTTCTCGGCAAGGACTCCTTCCTCACCTCGTTCAAGGACTTCCTGCTGTTCCTGCTGACCTTCTTCACCCCGTGGTCGGCGGTCAACCTGGTCGACTACTACCTGATCTCCAAGGAGCGGTACGACATCCCCGCGCTCAGCGACCCCACCGGCCGCTACGGCGCCTGGAACGTGCGGGCACTGACCGTCTACGCCGTCGGTGTGCTCACCCAGCTCCCCTTCCTCACCACGCACTTCTACACCGGACCGCTGGTCGCCCCCCTCGGCGGCGCCGACATCTCCTGGCTGGTCGGACTCGCCGTACCCGCCGCCCTGTACTGGGTCGTCGCCCACCGCGACACCGCCCGCATCCCGGCCTCCCCCACCCGCGAGGAGCAGCAGACCCCGGCCGGCTAGCAACGGATCGGCCCCGGGGCAGATCCGCGAGGAGAGGCCCCCGGGGGCATGACGGGTGCTCAACCACGGGCCGGGGAACGGAAGTCGAGGGCGCGCGGGAGGAGAGGTGTTGCGGGGACCGCCGCACCCCGGCCTGAGCCGGGGGCGGGACGACGGCGGTCCCCGCAAGGGACGCGACCCGGGTCAGGGCCGGTCGTCGCATCCTGGCGAGCGTGGAAGTCCGGGAGCCGCTCCGGAAGCCCTTGTCGCCGTGGTCACCAATGTGCCGGACCAGTGTTAAGTCCGTGCTGCGAGCGCGTGACGCATACGTACACCTTGCGGCGACCGCCCGTTCCCTCCCGGCCACTTGAAGCCGTGACGGACTACGGGCGGCGCCGCCGCAAGGGGCGACGGCGCACTCCGCCCGCTAGTGGGCCACCCCGCGTGCCAGGTAGGCCAGCAGGTCCTGTCGGCTGACCACGCCGGTCGGCTTGCCGTCGACCAGCACGATCGCCGCGTCGGCCCCCTCCAGAACCGCCATCAGGTCGGCGACCGGCTCGCCCGAACCGACCTGCGGCAGCGGCGGGCACATGTGCTTCTCCAGCGGGTCGCTGAGCGACGCGCGCTTGGTGAAGAGCGCGTCGAGCAGCTCACGTTCAACGACCGAGCCGACGACCTCGGCGGCCATCACATCGGGGTGCCCGGCGCCCGGCTTGACGATCGGCATCTGCGAGACGCCGTACTCGCGCAGTACGTCGATCGCCTCCCCGACGGTCTCCTCCGGGTGCATGTGCACCAGCGAGGGCAGGGCGCCCTCCTTGTGCTTGAGCACCTCGCCGACGCGCGCCGCGGTGCCGCTCTCCTCCAGGAAGCCGTAGTCCGCCATCCACTCGTCGTTGAAGATCTTCGAGAGATAGCCGCGACCGCTGTCCGGCAGCAGCACGACCACGACATCGTCCGGCCCGAGCCGCGCGGCGACCTCCAGGCCCGCCACCACGGCCATCCCGCAGGAGCCGCCGACCAGCAGGCCCTCCTCCTTGGCGAGCCGCCGCGTCATCTGGAAGGCGTCCTTGTCCGAGACCGCGACGATCTCGTCCGCGACCGTACGGTCGTAGGCGGACGGCCAGAAATCCTCTCCGACACCCTCGATGAGGTACGGGCGCCCGGAGCCGCCGCTGTAGACGGAGCCCTCCGGGTCGGCGCCGATGACCTGCACCCGGCCCTCACTCGCGTCCTTGAGGTACCGGCCGGTCCCGCTGATCGTGCCGCCCGTGCCGACACCGGTCACGAAGTGGGTGATCCGCCCCTCCGTCTGCTCCCACAGCTCCGGCCCGGTCGTCTCGTAGTGCGAGCGCGGATTGTTGGGATTGCTGTACTGGTCGGGCTTCCAGGCACCGGGTGTCTCGCGCACCAGCCGGTCCGAGACGTTGTAGTAGGAGTCCGGGTGCTCGGGGTCGACGGCCGTCGGGCAGACGACCACCTCCGCACCGTAGGCCCGCAACACATTGATCTTGTCCGTGGACACCTTGTCAGGGCAGACGAAGATGCACTTGTAACCCTTTTGCTGGGCGACGATCGCGAGTCCTACGCCGGTGTTCCCGGACGTCGGCTCGACAATGGTGCCGCCGGGCTGCAACTCACCCGACTGCTCGGCGGCCTCGATCATCCGCACCGCGATGCGGTCCTTGACCGAACCGCCCGGGTTGAAGTACTCGACCTTCACCAGGACGGTGGCCTGGATTCCTCGAGTCACGTTGTTGAGCCGCACGAGCGGGGTGTTGCCGACTAGCTCAATCATCGATTCGTAAAACTGCACGGTGGTCTCCGCGGTCGGGGGCACGCTGTCCTGCGCCCGTTCGGCCAGCCTATTGCCCGTCCGCATCGGAGGCCCGGTGCGTTGCGATCTGTGCGCAACGGGGCAACAACCTGTTGTACGAGTTCTTGCCGTTTTCGTGGCGCGCCCGGCTTTCGACGGTCGAGGCGCGCACGCACTGCACGGGGAGGTGCCCGGCCTATGCCGATGACGATGTCCAGGGCGAGGGTGGCCCGGCGGATCGCTACCGCCGCCGCGGTCGGCGGCGGCGGGGTGGGTCTGCTCGGCGTCGCGACCGTCGGGGTGCTGCTGACCGAGGTCCGCCTCGCGCGGCGCACGGTCGGCGGCTCCAGCGACATTCCTCCCTGCGCCGACGGCCGCTACGGCGCCGCCTTCGGCCACCGCTCCGACCGGCCGCCGCTGCGGCTCGGCTTCCTCGGCGACTCCACCGCCGCGGGCCAGGGCGTCAGCCGGCCCCGCCAGACCCCGGGCGCGCTGCTGGCCTCGGGCCTCGCCGCGGTCGCCGAACTTCCCGTCGACTTCCGCAATGTCGCCCTGCCCGGCGCCCGGTCCGACGACCTGGAGCGCCAGGTCGATCTGATCCTGGCCGATGAGAGCGCCAGGCCCGACGTCTGCGTCATCATGATCGGCGCCAACGATGTCACCCACCGGATGCCGTTCGCGGAGTCGGTGCGCCTGCTGTCGGCCGCGGTGCGCCGGCTGAACGAAGCGGGCTGCGAGGTCGTCGTCGGCACCTGCCCGGACATGGGCACGATCGAGCCGGTCTACCAGCCGCTGCGCTGGGTGGCCCGCCGCCTCTCCCGCCAGCTCGCGGCCGCGCAGACCATCGGCGTGGTCGAGAGCGGCGGCCGTACGGTCTCGCTCGGGGATCTGCTCGGCCCGGAGTTCGAGGCGCGTCCCCGCGAGCTGTTCGGCCCCGACAACTACCACCCGTCGGCGGAGGGCTACGCCACCGCCGCGATGGCGGTGCTGCCGACGATGTGCGCCGCGCTCGGCCTCTGGCCCGAGGAGGAGCGGCCGGAGCCCGCCCGCCGCGAGGGCATCCTGCCGGTCGAGCAGGCCGCCGCCCAGGCCGCTTCCGAGGGCGGTACGGAGGTCACGGCCTCCCGCGCCCCGTGGGCGCTGCTCAAGCACCGCAGGCGTCGTCAGCTGCCGGACCCGGAGTCGCCCGACCGTCCGCCGGTGACGCACTGAGCGAGCCGGTGCGGGGTGAGGGGAGGGTGCGGGCAGGTCGCCGGCCCTCCCCTCCTCGCATAAGCGCCCGCTTAGAAAAGAGGCCCGCATCACAGCGCGCGACCCGTGACCTGAGCACTACGTACAGGTAACTTCCCTCACAGTCCTGCCCGTCGTCATCCGTCGTCCCGACTGTTCCGCCCCCACGAGGCACCCCCGGCAGACGCGGGGATCCTCGCAGCGCCACAACTTCCCACTGGAGCCGTGATGCCCGAAGCCGTGATCGTCTCAGCCGCCCGCTCCCCGATCGGCCGCGCCTTCAAGGGCTCGCTGAAGGATCTTCGCCCCGACGATCTGACCGCGAAGATCATCGAGGCGGCCCTCGCCAAGGTCCCCGAGCTGGACCCGACCACCATCGACGACCTGATGCTGGGCTGTGGCCTCCCGGGCGGCGAGCAGGGCCACAACCTCGGCCGCATCGTGGCCGTCCAGATGGGGATGGACCACCTCCCCGGCTGCACCGTCACCCGTTACTGTTCCTCCTCGCTGCAGACAACCCGGATGGCGCTGCACGCCATCAAGGCCGGCGAGGGCGACGTCTTCATCTCCGCGGGCGTCGAGACCGTCTCACGGTCCGTCAAGGGCAACTCCGACAGCCTGCCGGACACCCACAACCCCCTCTTCGCCGACGCCGAGGCCCGCACCGCGGCCCGCGCCGGGCAGGAGGGCGCGGACTGGCACGACCCGCGCGAGGACGGCCTGATCCCCGACGCGTACATCTCGATGGGGCAGACCGCCGAGAACCTGGCCCGCCTCAAGGGCGTCACGCGTCAGGACATGGACGAGTTCGGCGTGCGGTCGCAGAACCTCGCCGAGAAGGCGATCAAGGACGGCTTCTGGGAGCGGGAGATCACCCCGGTCACGCTGCCCGACGGCACGGTCGTCTCGCAGGACGACGGCCCGCGCGGCGGCGTCACGCTGGAGGGCGTCTCCGGCCTCAAGCCGGTCTTCCGCCCCGACGGTCTGGTGACCGCCGCCAACTGCTGCCCGCTCAACGACGGTGCCGCGGCACTGGTCATCATGTCCGACACCAAGGCGCGCGAGCTGGGCCTGACCCCGCTGGCCCGGATCGTCTCGACCGGCGTCTCCGGCCTCTCCCCCGAGATCATGGGCTACGGCCCGGTGGAGGCGTCCAAGCAGGCGCTGTCCCGCGCCGGCCTGTCGGTGTCCGACATCGACCTGGTCGAGATCAACGAGGCGTTCGCCGCCCAGGTGATCCCCTCCTACCGCGACCTGGGCATCGACCTGGACCGCGTGAACGTCAACGGCGGCGCCATCGCGGTCGGCCACCCCTTCGGCATGACGGGCGCCCGCATCACCACGACCCTCATCAACTCCCTCCAGTGGCACGACAAGCAGTTCGGCCTGGAGACGATGTGCGTGGGCGGCGGCCAGGGCATGGCGATGGTCATCGAGCGGCTGAGCTGAGCTGTAGCGGAGGGTAGGGGTCGGGCGCGAGGAACGAGTGCCCGGCACCTGCCCGCAGCGGAGGCGAAGCTCAGCGCGACCATCGACCGGTGCTCAGCGCGATCATCGACCTCCGTCCCGATCCGGTCGCCGTGAGCGACTGAAGTGAGCCATTTATCCGGTTCGGGTGGTGGGGCGGGGCGGTTTGGCGGCGGGTTCGCCGGGGCTGCGAAAGGGTGCGTGCGGAGGGCGTAGGGGGAGGAACTCCCCAACTCGCCCTCGGCGCGCACCCTTCGGCATGGAGCGGACACGTACAGCGACGTCGAGTGACCTGCGTCACCCGGTAACAAGATCGCGACCCAATCGCCCTCAGGATTGTGACCAACGCCCCGACGGAAATTCGTTCCTGCAGGTCAGCATGGGGCCACCCGAACGTACGAGGGCCTTAGCCCCGTCCATTTCGGGACATAGTGCACTGGGAACGGTCGCCGACCACCGGCAGGCTGATGTAGGAAGTCGGGGGACATTCTGCTATCGGGAGTACGCCAATGAGCGAGCGCATCACGGGGGTCCCTCTGGCCAATGGCGGCCAGGGGAAGTCCATGAACAGGTGCGCGCCCCGCGCATACGGGGCCGCCGAGCGAAGTGGAGAGGACGCATGAGCGTCACCACCCTCGTCATGCCGACGGCAGCCGCCGTCGCCGTCGTCCTGGGCGCCGCAGCCCTGCACACGGCGCGCGGCCTGCGCCGCCAGATCGCCGAACTGCACGCCGAGCTCATCGCCGCCCGCACAGACGCCGCGGCAGGCAGCGACGCGGAGGCCCTGGCCACCGCGTCCATCCCGGCCGCACGTGCCACCCCCGCCGCCGAGACCCCGCTGGCCGACATACGTGCCGCGGTCGCGGACGCGCTGGCCGAGGAGCGGGAGCGCGAGCTGGCCGAGGCCCGTGCGTTCTGGGCCGCTCAGGAGGCCAGGGACGCCGCGGACGCCCCGTCCATGCTGGGCGGGCAGGCCGGTCTCGGCGAGGAGGGCACGGATGCCCGCGCGGACCACCGCGAGCTGCCCGAACGACTTGAGCTGGACCGGCTCGACAACCAGCCGTTCCTGCCGCGTCAGGCGGACCTGGCCGGCCTGGAGCCGCTGCTGGGCCCGGACGCCCTGGAGCCGATGAGCGCCCTGGAGTCCGTGGAGGCGCTGGAAGCACTGGACGTGGAGTTCGAGCCCGTCGAGGAGACCGAGTCCGCCGAGCTGGCCGCCGCACGCCGGCGCCACCCCTCGCACCCGGACTTCTCCCCGGCGCCCGTCATCGGTGACCACGAGCGCACCGTCGCGCGCCTGGAGGAGCTGGCCGACCAGGCCACGCCGCTCGCGGACGTGCGCCCCGGGCCGCTGGGCACCCTGGACGTCTACGTCTTCACCGACGGCACCACGCTCTGCCTGACCCCCGGCCACCGCGAGACCGCGGAGAGCATCGCCGGTGCGCTGCGCGAGGGCCAGGCCCCGGTGCTGCTTGGCGGCTCCGGCATCTCGGGCGCGTACGCCCTGACCTTCGCGTGGGGCGAGGACGACCAGGAGAGCGTCTACATCCTGGCCGACCGCGTCATCGCCTCGCTCTGACCGGACGAGCCGACGGCGGGCCGCCACGGTCCGCCGCACCCACACCCGCGTCCCCCCGGCAGCTCCCCCAGCAGTGTCCCTAACAGCGTCCCGCTGTCTCACCGACCAGTCGCACGGCCTCCGCCAGCTCCTCGGCGGGGGCCTTTTCCACGCCCTGGGCCGCCGCCTCGTCCGCGGGCCCGGCCGCCGCCGCCCGCAGCGCCTCGGCCAGATCGTGGCCGGCAACCGCGAGTTGGTCGCCGGCCGCGAACATCCCGGCGTCCGGCAGCTCGTGGGGCTCCCGCCCCGGGCACTCGATCCGCTGGGCGCGCCGGGCCAACTCCCTGGCGAGGGCCAGCCCTTCGGCGGCCGCACCGCGGGCAAGGGCGCTCTGTGGCAGCGACCTGAGCCGGTCGGCGAGGGCATCCACGGCAGTCTGCAAAGGCATCACGTCAAGCACGCAGTGAGCCTATGTGCCCCTCCTGGGTGGTTGCCAACGCCCGAACGCTCAGGCACGGTGGGCTGAAGAACCAGCATCGACCGCGTCCGGAGGCGCCGATGTCCCAGCTCTTCTCCGAAGAGACCCACCGGAACATGCTCTCCCGCATCCCATCCTGCACCGGCCGGGAAATCTCCGACTGGCTTCGCACCGTTGACGAAGGCCCATCTCTCTTCCGCTTCGACGAAAAGGTCAGCTGGCTCCGTGGCGAGCACAACCTCGCCTACGGTCATGCCAAGGCGATCGTCCACGAATACGACCTCAGGCGTGCCGCCCGCAAGCGTTGATACGCCCTGAGCGGGGCGGCCACCCCGACACAGAAGGGCCCGCGGGCAGTTGCCCGCGGGCCCTTCTGTCTGTGCGTATGTCTGTCCTGCGCCTGCTGCCGAGCGCGCCGGGCGGGCCGGCGCGCCCGTCGTCAGTCGCCGCGCAGGATGGAGATCAGGCGCAGCATCTCCATGTAGATCCACACCAGCGTCAGCGTCAGACCGAACGCCGCCAGCCAGGACTCCTCACGCGGAGCGCCGTAGGCGACGCCGTCCTCGACCTGCTTGAAGTCCAGCGCCAGGAACAGGGCGCCGAGCACCACGCCCACGACGCCGAAGAGGATGCCCAGGCCGCCGCTGCGGAAGCCGAGGCCGGTCCCCCCGCCGAACACCATGAACATCAGGTTGACCATCGACAGCAGCACGAAGCCGATGGTCGCGATCATCACGAAGCGGGTGAAGCGGGCGTTGACCCTGATGATCCGCGTCTTGTACGCGATCAGCATGGCGACGAACACCGCCATCGTGCCCAGCACCGCCTGCATCGGGGCGCCGCTGAGCTTCGGAATGGCGTTGATGTAGCCGCTGAGCGCGCCGAGGAAGAGGCCCTCCAGCGCCGCGTACGTCAGGATCAGCGCGGGCGACGGCTTGCGCTTGAAGGACTGGACGAGCGCCAGCACCATCGCGACGAGACCGGCGCCGAGCGCGAAGCCGAGGTTTTCGGTCAGGAAGAGCCAGCCGACGGTCGCACCCGCGATCACCGTGCCGAGCGTCATGCCGGTGCGCGTGACGACGTCGTCCATCGTCATGGGGCGCGTCTGCGGCGTGTACTGCGGCGGTGCCTGGGTGACGTCCTGCTGGGGGCCACTGGGGTCGGTCGCGGTTTGCGCGTAGGGATTGCCGCCCTGCGCGTACGGGTTCGCTCCGGCGTACGGATTCGCTGCGGGGCCCCCGGCCTGCGGCGGCGCGTTGAAGCCCGCGTAGCCGGTGTCGCGGCTGAATCCCCGACGCGAGAAGACCGGGTTGCTGCTCCTCATCTCACTCCTCCATGGCCGCCCTGCGCGGCCTTGACGCAAGCGTAATGGCTTGGCAAAGACGCGTCCCTAGTTCTTGAGCAGGATCTTCTCCGGAACTTCGGGCGACGCGTCCACTACATGGAGTACGCGCGAGAGCCCCCGAAGGTGCCCGAAGGCCCGCACGCGGGGCGGGCGCCGTCCGTACTCCAGGGACCGCCCACGCCACCGGCACCCGGAAGGTCGTGGGCGAGGCGCCTCCGGGACGGCTCCTACCCGGGGGCCGGGGACCCACGCCGCCCGTCCCGACCAGCAGGAACGGCCGCCCGGCGGTTCGTTTGGGGAAACACCGCCAATTTCCCTATGGCGGATCCATGAATACCTGCCGGCAAGAGGCGCTCGCCCCCCTCGGAGCGAATGGAGAAAACCGCGGACGCACCCGCAGCGGAACGGAGATCAGACCCGCATCAGAGTCGTATCGGAGCCCGCATCGACATCCGCATCAGAACCCCTATACGGATCGGGAGCGTGCGTGCCCCTTCCGCGTGCCGACCGGTTCGCCGTCGTTTCGCAGGCAACCGTTTCGCGGCGGCACCCGTCTTCCCTGGTAGCCGGAACCTGTCCGGCGGGCGGATCTGCGGCGATACCGGAAAGTCCGCCGTCAGGCCGGTGGCGGCTCCCGGCCCGGCTCACCCCACCGGTGACCTTCGGTAGTCGTGCAGGTGCGAGCGGTCCGCAGGTCAAGGGTGCAGATGGGTCTATTCTGGCGGGAAACAGTAGCGATAAGAGGGTTGAGGTGCCTGTGCCTGACGTCTCAGTAGTCGTGATCGTCTACAACGACGCCGACCGGTTGCCGACCGCTGTCCAGTCCGTACTGGATCAAACGCTCCGGGACGTCGAGGTGGTGATCGTCGACGATTGCAGCACCGATCGCTCCTTCGAAGTGGCGCAGCATCTCGCCGCCGTTCACAAGGGACGGGTAAGAGCCTTTCAGCTGCCGGAGAACAGCGGTGCCGGGGGCGAGCCCCGCAATGTGGGAATTCAGCACACCACGGGTAAGTACGTCATGTTCCTGGACAGTGACGACGTCCTGGAAATCAATGCGTGCCGCAATATGCTGGAGGCCGCCGAAGAAAGCGGATCGGATATTGTCTCCGGTCTGTGCGTCCGGCTGCACAAGGACACCCGGAATCAGAAGCGCGACGAATGGTATTCCTGGCTGTACGCCACCACGCGCACGCTGGAGTCCGTGGAGGAACTACCGGACCTCTTCGTTTGGGACACTCTGTCCACGAACAAGTGCTATCGCCGGGATTTCCTCATCGAGAACAATCTCCGGTTCCCCAAGGGGATGTTCTACGAAGACCTGATGTTCATCGCCGACGCGTACCTCGCGGCGAACCGGATCACCCTGATCCCCAACCAGGTCTACTTCTGGCACGTGTACGAGCGGGCAGCCGTGAAGTCGGTGACCAACCGCCGGCACGAGATGACCAACTACGCCCACCGGCTGGAGGTCCACCGGCGCATCGACGCCTTGCTGGCGGAGCGCGGGCTGGGCGAGCTGAAGCTCGCCAAGGACGTCAAATTCCTCAAGCACGACCTCGTGCTGCACTTGCGTGATCTGCCGTTCCGGGACGCGTCCTACCGCCGCGAGTTCGCCGAACTCTCCCGGGAATACCTGGCGAGTATCGCGCCGGAGGCATTCGAGCGCGTCCAGCCGATCCAGGCCATCTGTGCGTACTTGCTGCAACAGGGTGACTGGGACAATCTCATTCCCGCGGTCGACACCCTCATCAACCGCGACAAGGTCTCCTCGCCACTCACCGAGCGGGACGGCCGCATCTACTGGTGCGGCGGTCATTTCGACGACTCGTTCGGCCGAGGTGTGCTGGACGTCACCGACCTCGGCTACCACGAGAAGCCGGTCAACAAGCTGTTCCTGCGCAACCAGCTGACCCGGTTCGCCGAGGACGGCGGCGCGGTGTCGCTGGCGGGCTCGATCACCAATCCGCTCGGCGTCATCCCGGCCGGCGCGCGACTGACCGGCGAGCTGGAGTTCAGCGCCCGCCGCCGCAGCCTGCAGTCCTTCCACTTCCCCCTGCACGTGCTGCACCACGAGGGCGACGCCGTCCACTGGGAGGCCGCCGCGGACCTCACCGCGCGGCTGCGTCCGCTGGGCATCGTCGACACCATCTGGGACGTGCGGCTGCGCCTGGAGGTCGACGGGGTGCCCACCACGACCCGGCTGACCGTCGCCGACACCGCGCTGTCCGGGGGCCCGCTGCCCGTCCGGCCGCGGCTGACGCGCCTGGTCGCCGACCACATCGAGCCTCAGGTCTCCGCCAAGGGGCACCTCGCGTTCCGGCTGCTGAGCGAGAACCGCAACGGCGAGCGTGTCCAGGAGCTGATCGCCCGCGGGGTGCGCGGCAAGCCGGGGACGCTGGCGAAGACGGGCTTCCGCAAGGCGCGGGCACTGCGCAAGAACCTCGTCTCGGGGGACAACAAACTCCGCGCCTATCACGAGGTGTTCAGCCGACTGCCCATCAAGAAGCGCACGGTCGTCTTCGAGAGCCACCTGGGCAAGCAGTACAGCGACAGCCCGCGCGCCCTCTACGAGGAAATGCGTCGGCAGGGCCTGGAATTCGAGGCGATCTGGTCGTACACCGGCTCACCGCAGGACTTCCCCAAGGACGCCACCTTGGTGCGGCGGTGGTCGCTGCCGTATTTGAAGGCGCTCGCACAGGCCGAGTTCTGGGTGGACAACCAGAGCTATCCGCTCAAGCTCACCAAGCGCCCGGAAACCACCTACATCCAGACGTGGCACGGCTCGGCCCTCAAGAACATGGGCTTCGACCAGCCGGCCCTGAAGGCCACGACCCGCCAGCAGCAGGCGGAACAGCAGCGTTCCCTGGACCGTTTCGACCGGTTCCTGATCCGCTCAGAGCACGATGTGCACACCCTGGCCAGAGCCTTCCGGCTCCAGGAGAAGACCCTGCTGCGGGTCGGCTACCCCCGCAACGACGCCCTCGTCAGGGCCCGCGAGCGGGAAGCCGAACTGGGCCGCCGTGAACGCGGCGATCTGGCCGCGGAGTTGGGGATTCCCGAGGACAAGACGGTGCTGCTGTACGCGCCGACCTTCCGCCGCGCGGGCGGCCGGCACGGCCGTTTCGAGCTGCCTTTCGACGTGGAGCGTTTCGCCGATCAATTCGGCGACCGCTATGTCCTCCTCGTACGGTCGCACTACCTCAATCACGTGGTGCTGCCGCCGACGGTGCAGGGCCGCGTCATCGACGTATCGGCGCGCCACGACATCACGCCGGTACTGGAAGTGGCCGACGGCCTGATCACCGACTATTCCTCGGTGATGTTCGACTACGCGCTGCTCGACCGGCCGTTGGTGTTCTTCACGTACGACTACGACGAGTACGTGCACGAGGGCCGGGGCACCTACTTCGATCTGCTGGAACACGCGCCGGGCCCGGTGGTCCGTACCGAGGAGGACTTCTACGAGACCATGAAGTCCTTCGAGACGCAGTCCCTGGAATACGCGGCGGCCCGCAGGGAATTCGTCGCCAAGTTCGGAGAGTACGACCGGGGCAACGCCGCACAGAGCATCGTCGACCAGTTCTTCGCGCAGTGGAGCCGTTGATGACCAAGCCGATCGCAGCACCGCCGCGGGACATCATCTTCGTCTCCAACAGCGTCAACGAACTGGGCGGCATCACCAGTTGGTCGCACCAGATGGCGCGCCTGTTCAGCGAGCGCGGCCACCGCGTACACGTCGTCGGCGTGGTGCCGCCGCCGGAGGGCCGGGTCCACGAGCTGGCCGACGACCTCCCCTACCGGACCACCACGCTCTACGACGAGCACCCGCCGAGCGTGCGGCCCGCGCGCGGCATCAAGGGCAAGCTCAACCTCGTCGAGCAGCGCCGCCGCGCCGCCCGGGAGGCCGGGATGCGCGAACAGGCCGCCAAGCTCACCGCGCTGTTCCGGACGGCCCGGCGGGGCGGCGTGGTGATCGTCACCCAGGTGTGGGCGATGGAGTGGGTGGCGCTCGCCGACACCGCCGGGCTCCAGGTGATCGGTATGACCCACGAGTCGTTCGCGACGTGCCGCAAGTCCTCCCGCTTCCAGCGGGTGAAGCGGTTCTACGCGGACACCGACCGGCTGCTGGCCCTCACCCGCGAGGACGCCGACCACTGGATCCGGCAGCGGCTCGACAACGTCGGCTTCATGCCCAATCCGCTGCCGTTCTTCCCCGAGGCTCCCTCCGACCGCTCCCAGCGGTGCGTGGTGAGCATCGGCCGGCTGCACGAGGAGAAGGGCGTGGACCTCCTCCTGGAGGCCTGGGCGAAGGTCGCGTCGAAGCATCCGGACTGGACGCTGCGCCTGTACGGCTCCGGCGAGGAGGAGGAGGCGCTGCGCAAGCAGGCCGCGGAGCTGGGCGTCGCCGCCTCCGTCGAGTGGATGGGGCGCACCGCCGACGTCCCAGGGGTGCTGCGGGAGAGCGCGGTGTTCGCGCTCAGCTCGCGCGGCGAGGGATTCCCGCTGGCCCCCATGGAGGCGATGGCCACCGCCGTTCCCTGCGTGGCCTTCGACGTGGCGCCCGGCGTCCACGAGATCATTTCGGACGGCGAGGACGGCCTCCTCGCCCCGCCGGGCAATATCACCGAATTCGCCCGCCATCTCGACACCTTGATGTCCGACAAGGCGCTACGGGACCGCATGGGCGAAGCGGCCCGCGAGAACATCCAGCGGTTCTCCACCGAGGAGATCGTGACCCGCTGGGAAGCGCTGTTCGCACTCCTGGAGCACTGACACACCAGCGGGACAAAGCGAGAGGGGCCGCCGGTCTTGACCGGCGGCCCCTCTTTCGTTGAAAATTCAGATATATCAGCCGCTCCATGAGCTGGTCGCCGGCAGTGCCCGGAGCCGGACTTGAACCGGCACGGCCCGAAGGCCAGCGAGGTTTAAGCTCGCCGTGTCTGCATTCCACCATCCGGGCGTGGGATCCCCCATGCCACCTCAAAGAGGGCAGCACGAGCGTAGCCCGCAGCGCACCGCAGAGATCGGCCGCTCATCCCGAGGTTGTCTTATTTTATTGGCAACTGAGGGTGCATCAGTGACCGGTACAAGCCTTCGGCACATGCCTGAAGCCTCGCTTCGGGGTTGCGCGGTGCGGCGAAATTCGTGCCCGAATTGACGGAAAGTCGCCGTCTGCCGGGCTCCGGAGTCACCCCCGCGCCGTCGAACATCTGACGGTCCGGCATCAGGGTCCGTCTCCTCCCCAGGGATGACCGGGCGCGTACGGGGTACGCCCCAGGGCTGGCGCAGGACGGGCACCAGGGTTGACGTTCGCGCCCCCTTTCCTCACTCACGATGGAAGGGAACCTCGCGCGGCACCGCGGACCCCGCCGCCGCGCACCCGACGTCGTCCCGACAGGAGCTCGTTTCCGTGACCACCACTCACTCCGGCGTCCCCACCGCCTCCCGCGCCACCGCGGTGGCCGCCCGCGCCACGGATCTCACCAAGGTCTACGGACAGGGTGAGACCCAGGTGGTCGCCCTGGACGCCGTCTCCGTCGACTTCCGGCAGGCCCAGTTCACCGCGATCATGGGCCCTTCCGGCTCCGGCAAGTCGACGCTGATGCACTGCATGGCGGGACTGGACGGGATATCCGGCGGCTCGGCCAGGATCGGCGACATCGAGCTGACCGGACTGAAGGACAAGAAGCTCACCCAGCTGCGCCGCGACAAGATCGGCTTCATCTTCCAGGCGTTCAACCTCCTGCCCACACTGAACGCGCTGGAGAACATCACGCTGCCCATGGACATCGCCGGCCGTAAGCCGGACCGCGCCTGGCTCGACCGGGTCGTGGAGACCGTAGGTCTGTCGGGCCGCCTCAAGCACCGCCCCAGCCAGCTCTCCGGCGGCCAGCAGCAGCGCGTCGCGGTCGCCCGGGCGCTCGCCTCCCGGCCCGAGATCATCTTCGCCGACGAGCCCACCGGCAACCTCGACTCCCGCTCCGGCGCCGAGGTCCTGGGCTTTCTGCGCAACTCCGTGCGCGAGCTGGGCCAGACCGTGGTGATGGTGACGCACGACCCGGTCGCGGCGGCCTACGCGGACCGCGTGGTCTTCCTCGCCGACGGCCGCATCGTCGACGACATGCCGGACCCGACCGCGGACATGGTGCTGGAGCGCATGAAGGGCTTCGACGCCAAGAGGCGTACGAGCTGACCAGCGGCAGCCACCGCACTCCGGACCTCTCCTCCAGGACTGACTGACATGTTCCGTACCGCCTTGCGCAATGTGCTCGCGCACAAGGCCCGGCTGCTGATGACCGTCCTCGCCGTCATGCTCGGCGTGGCCTTCGTCTCCGGCACCCTGGTCTTCACCTCGACCATCTCCGACGCGTTCCAGCGCAGCTCCCAAAAGGGCTTCGACCACGTCGACGTCGCCCTCCAGCCGCACGGCTCCGAGAGCCGGTCCGGCGCCCCCGGCGGCGCCCCCGACCTCGACCAGAAGCTGCTCGACAAGGTCTCCGCCGTGCCCGGCGCGGCCTCCGCCACCGGCACCGTGTCCGGCTTCACCGCCGTCGCCGACAAGCACGGCAAGCTGATCGGCGACGGCTTCTCGACCCGCGGTGGGAACTACTACCCCGAAAAGGACGGCAAGGACGCGCGCTACCCGCTGCGCGACGGCGCCGCCCCCCGCGACGGCGCGCAGATCGCGCTGGACGCGCACACCGCGGACCGGGCCGGCTACCGGGTCGGCGACACCGTCCGGATCTCCGTCGACGGCCCGGTCCGCGAGGCGAAACTGACCGGCATCTTCACCACCGACGACGGCACCGTCGCGGCCGGCGGCAGCCTGGCGCTGTTCGACACCGCCAGTGCGCAGAAGCTGTTCGCCGCGCCCGGCGCGTACAGCGAGATCGATGTGCGGGCGGCGCCGGGCACGTCCCAGAGCGCCCTGAAGGCCGCCCTGGACAAGGTGCTGCCCCGGGACGGCGTCGAGGCCACCACCGGCAAGAAGCTCGCCGACGACCAGGCCGAGCAGATCGCCAAGAGCATGGACGGCATGAAGACCGGCCTGCTGGCCTTCGCCGGGATCGCCCTGTTCGTCGGCATCTTCATCATCGCCAACACCTTCACCATGCTCGTCGCCCAGCGCACCAAGGAGCTGGCCCTGATGCGGGCGGTCGGCGCCAGCCGACGCCAGGTCACCCGGTCGGTGCTGATCGAGGCGTTCGTCGTCGGCGCGATCGCGGCCGTCGCGGGCCTCGCGGCCGGTATCGGTATCGGCGCGGGGCTGCGCACCTTGATGAACGGCACGGGCGCCACGGTGCCTGACGGCCCGCTGGTCGTCTCCCCGTCCACGATCCTGGCCTCGCTGCTCGTCGGCGTCGTCGTGACCGTCCTGGCCGCCTGGCTGCCGGGCCGCCGCGCCGCGAAGATCCCGCCGGTGGCCGCGATGAACAGCGTGCACGCCACCGCCACCACCAAGTCGCTCGTGGTCCGCAACACCATCGGGGCGCTCTTCGCGGGCGCCGGTGCGGCGGGCGTGCTAACCGCCACCGGCATGGACGACGGCAAGGCCGTGATGGGCGGCGGCGCGGTGCTGCTGCTGATCGGCGTGTTCGTCCTGACGCCGCTGCTGTCCCGCCCGCTGATCGCCCTGGCGGCGCCCGTGCTGCGCGCGTTCGGAATCTCCGGTGCCCTCGCCCGGCAGAACGCGGTCCGCAACCCCCGCAGGACCGCGGCCACGGCTTCGGCGCTGATGGTCGGCCTCACCCTCATCACCGGACTGACGGTGATCGCGGGCAGCGTGCAAAAGGGCATCGACAAGATGGCCACGTCCTCGCTGAAGGCCGACTACGTCGTCTCCATGGCCGGGATGACGCCGCTCTCCCCCGCGGTCGCGAAGAAGCTCGGGGACCTGGACGAGGTCACCGCCGTCAGCCCGCTGCGCAACTCCCCCTCCCGCGTCGGCACCGGAACGGAGTACCTGACCGGCGTCAACGGCAAGGACTTCGGCAAGCTCACCCAGCTCGACTTCACCGACGGCTCCCTCGGGCGGCTGAGCGGCCACGCCGCCGTGGTGGACGGCAGCACCGCCAAGGAGAAGGGGTGGCGGGTCGGCTCCCGCGTCCCGGTGACCTTCGAGGACGGCAAGAAGGACACGCTGACCGTCTCGGGTGTCTACCAGGGCAACGAGATGATCAAGGGCATCATCCTCGACAACGCCGTCCTGGCGCCGCACCAGAAGCACATCACCGATATGCGGGTGATGGTCAAGACGAAGGACGGCGCCACCGAGGCGACGAAGGACTCGCTGGTCGAGGCCCTCGGCAAGAACCCGGCCATCACCGTCCAGGACAAGAAGGACGTGTCCGACAGCATCGCCCAGATCTTCAATCTGATGCTGAACATGCTCTACGGCCTGCTGGCCATGGCCGTGATCGTCGCGGTGCTCGGGGTCATCAACACCCTGGCGATGTCGGTCTTCGAGCGCTCGCAGGAGATCGGCATGCTGCGCGCGATCGGCCTGGACCGGCGCGGCATCAAGCGAATGGTGCGCCTGGAGTCGCTGGTGATCTCGCTGTTCGGCGGGGTGCTGGGCATCGGCCTGGGCGTGTTCTTCGGCTGGGCGGCCGGTGAGCTGGTCGGCAGCTCCCTCGCGACGTACGAACTGGTGCTGCCGTGGGGCCGGATGGGCATCTTCCTCGCCCTGGCCGCGGTCGTCGGGGTGCTGGCCGCACTCTGGCCGGCCCGCCGCGCGGCACGGCTCAACATGCTGGAGGCGATCAAGGCGGAGTAGCCGCCGCCCGCACCGCCCGAGGGCCCCGGAGCCCCTGCGTCGCCGCCCCCACCGAGTGGGGGGCGCCCCGCGGGGACCGGGGCCCTCGGCTTTTGCCCCGCCCTCCGGGAAGGCTGATGGATGCATGCAAAGCATGCATTGGGTTACCACATGGTGCGAACCATGACAATCACCCATAGCTTCGGCCTCATGAGGAAACGCCACATGATGTACGCGCTCAGCGCCGCAACAGTGACCGCCACCTGTCTCGGCGCCGCGCCGCCTACCGATATGAAGGTCCGGCATGTCGTCCGCGCGGGCGATTCGATCCAGGAGGCGGTGGACTCCGCACGTTCCGGTGACACCGTCATCGTCTCGCCCGGCACCTACCGGGAGAGCGTCCGGATCGACACCTCCGGGGTGACGCTCCGCGGGGCGGGGCCCCGGACCGAGATCGTGCCGGACGGGACCAGGGCGGACAACGCCTGCGCGCAGAGCGGCAACGGCATCTGCGTCGTCGGCAAGGCCGGGGACCCCGTCCGGAACGTCACCATCCGCTCCCTGAGCGTCGCGGGCTTCAAGAAGAACGGTGTCTGGGCCACGGAGACCGACCGACTGACCGTCCGCGGGGTGACCTCGCGCAAGAACGGCACGTGGGGCATCGCGCAGGAGAAGTCCGTCCGCGGCACTTTCCAGTACAACAAGGCCATCGACAACGGCGACGCGGGCATCTTCCTCGCGAACACCGTCAACGAGGAGGGCGGGGCCCTCGACACCCGCGGTGCGGCGATCGAGGACAACCTGCTCACCGGGAACCGCATCGGCATCACCGTCCGGCGCGTCAGGAACCTGACGGTCGACGACAACGAACTCACCGGCAACTGCGCGGGCGTGTTCATCGTGGGTGACGAGTCGCGCCCGAAGGCGGGCGCGATGAAGGTCCGCGGCAACGAGGTGTTCGAGAACAACAAGCACTGCCCCGGCAACAGCCGCCTGCCGTTCATCCAGGGCTCCGGCATCGTCCTGACGGGCGCCGAGGAGACGCTGGTGCAGGGGAACTACATCCGCAACAACGCCGGCACCTCGCCGATGTCGGGCGGGATCGTCCTCTTCCGCAGCTTCGTGGGCACCCAGAACGAACGCAACGTCATCAGCGACAACCTGCTGATCCGCAACAAGCCGGCCGACCTGGCCAACCGCGACACGGGCACCGGGAACCGCTTCGTCCGCAACATGTGCCGGTCATCGGAACCGGCGAACCTGTGCTGACGGGCGTCATCCCTTCACCGGGAGAATCGAGGCGGCATGACCACCGTTAGCCCCACACCCCCGCCGGCCATGCGACTGCGGGAGTTGGTCTTCGGAGCCGCGTGCGCGGCAGCCGTACGCGCCGCGGCCCGGCTCGGCGTCGCGGACGCCCTCGGGGACGCGCCCGCCACCGCGGAGGAACTGGCCACCGCGGTGCACACCGAGGCCCGGCCGCTGCACCGGCTGCTCCGTGCCCTGGCCTGCTACGGGATCTTCGAGGAGACCGAGGACGGGACGTTCGTCCACACCGAGATGTCCAGGCTGCTGCGGGACGACACCCCCAACAGCCTGCGGTACATCTCCCTGTGGTGCACGGAACCCTGGACCTGGGAGGCATGGCCCCGGCTGGACGAGGCCGTCCGCTCCGGCCGCAGCGTCTTCGACGACCTGTACGGCAAGGGCTTCTTCGACTACCTCCACCAGGACGCCAAGGACTCCGCGCAGGTCTTCAACCGCGCCATGACCACCTCCAGCAGACAGTCGGCGGAGGACGTCGCGGAGCTGCTGGACCTCACCGGGACTGCCTCGGTGGCCGACATCGGCGGCGGCCAGGGCCATGTGCTGGCCGGTCTGCTGGAGAAGCACCCCACGCTCGAAGGAACGCTGCTGGACCTGCCGGACGTCGTGGCGAACGCCGACCCTCGGCTCCGGGACGGCGGGCCGCTCGCCGCCCGGGTGCGGATCGTGCCCGGCGACTGCCGCCAGGACATCCCGGTCCGGGCGGACCTCTACATCATCAAGAACATCCTGGAGTGGGACGACGAGAGCACCCGCACGACACTGCGCAACGTCGTCGAGGTCGCCCCGCCCGGCGCTCGGGTCGTGATCATCGAGAACCTCATCGACGACAGCCCGTCGATGAAGTTCACCACCGCCATGGATCTGCTGCTGCTGCTCAACGTCGGCGGCGCCAAGCACACCAAGGAGAGTCTCGTCAGCCGCATGACCGAGGCCGGCCTGATCATCCGCGACATCCTGCCGGTCAACGCGTATCTGCACGCCTTCGACTGCACCGTGCCGGAATGAGAGCGGCGGCAGGGCGCCGGGAAGTCCTCCCCCGGCGCCCTGTCCGTCCCCTCAGCCGCTGTACGGCGCCGGCTCACCCCTGCCAGGCGCGGGTGCGCAACGGCATCCCGGACGCACCGGACTCCGGCGTACGCACCGCCAGCACCTGGTTGACTCCTATCCGGTTGCGCTCGAAGGACAGCGCGGACGCGGCCATGTAGAGCCGCCAGACCCGGGCCCGGCCCGGTGTGGTGAGCGTGACCGCCTCCGCCCAGCGTTCCTCCAGGTTGGCCACCCAAGCGCGCAGCGTCAGCGCGTAGTGCTCCCGGAGTACCTCGACGTCGCGCACCTCGAAGCCGGCGTCCTCCAGCGCCCCCGCGGTCCGTCCGACGGGCGCCAGCTCACCGTCGGGGAAGACATAGCGGTCGATGAACTCATCGACGTGGTAGGCCTCTTCGTCCGTGATCGGTCGGCGGGCGATCTGGTGGTTGAGCAGCCGACCGCCGGGCTTGAGGAGCGCGTACAGGGCGCGGGCGTACTCGGCGTACAGGGTCCGGCCGACGTGCTCGGCCATGCCGATCGAGGAGATCGCGTCGAACGGCTCGTCGTGGATCTCGCGGTAGTCCTGCACCCGGATCTCGATCCGGTCGGCGAGCCCGGCCTCGGCGATCCGCTTGCGGGCGAAGACCGCCTGCTCCTCGGAGAGGGTGATGCCGACCGCCCGTACGCCGTACTCGCGTGCGGCGTGCAGCACCATCGAGCCCCAGCCGCAGCCCACGTCGAGCAGCCGCTGCCCTTCCTTGAGTCCGAGCTTGCGGCAGACCAGGTCGAGCTTGTCGCGCTGGGCCTCCTCCAGGGTGGCGCCACCGTCCTCGGTGGCCGCCCAGTAGGCGCAGGAGTAGACCATGGACGGGCCGAGCACCAGGGCATAGAAGTCGTTGCCGACGTCGTAGTGGTGGCTGATGGCTTCCTTGTCGCGCAGCAGGGTGTGCAGCGGCCCGCGGCGGTTCCTGGCCTCTTCGGCCGGCGGCGCGGGCGGAATCGGGAGGCCGACCAGCGACACCAACTCCCGGGCTGCGGCGCGGACCTCCGGGCGGGCAAGGATGCGCAGGGCGGCGGCGCGGCGCGGCTTGGGGGCGGCGGTGCCGCGCTCCCAGATCAGTTCGGCGAGCAGGTCGAGCGCCCCGTAGAGGTCGCCCTCGATGTCGATGTCACCGGCCACCCAGGCGCGGGCCAGGCCGAGTTCGCCCGGCTTGAACAGGAGGCGGCGCAGTGCGCGGCGGTTGCGGATGACGAGTGTGGGTGCCCCCGGAGGGCCGGACTCGCTGCGGTCCCAGGCGCGGATGCGGACCGGGAGGGGAACTCCCAGAACCTCCTCGGCGAGCTTGGTGAGCCGTCCAGCGGCTTCGGCCATGTCGCACACCTCCGTGTTGACGAGTCGGGCGAAGAAGTTTCACCCACCACGTAAACGCCAATGGGGCGCCGGTGTAGTCCCGTTCCTACGTAAGGGAACAGCAAAACGCCCGTGTCCCGCCAGAGCGGACACGCCGAAGGGCGTCCGCCCCACGGATGGCGGACGCCCTTCGGGCTGGTCGGAGTACCGACCGGAGGTTCAGGAAGCCTTGGCCTTCGGCTTGTCGCCGGAGGTGGCCGGGGCCGCCGGTGCGGGGGCCGGCTTGGCCGCCTCGTAGAACTCCTCGCGGGGGTTCTCCATGGCGCCGAGCGAGACGACCTCGCGCTTGAGGAACATGGCAAGGGTCCAGTCGGCGAAGACGCGGATCTTGCGGTTGAACGTCGGCATCGCCATGCCGTGGTACGCGCGGTGCATGTACCAGGCGAGACGGCCCTTGAGCTTGATCTTCATCTTGCCCATGACGATCATCGCGACGCCCTTGTGCAGGCCGAGACCGGCGACCGCACCCTTGTTGGCGTGGCTGTACTCCTTCTGCGGGAAGCCCCGCATGCCGGAGACCACGTTGTCGCCGAGGACCTTGGACTGCCGCAGCGCGTGCTGGGCGTTCGGCGGGCACCAGGCGTTCTCGTTGCCGGCCTTGCGGCCGACCAGGTCCGGCACCTGGGCGTTGTCGCCCGCGGCCCAGATGTAGTCGGTGCCCTGCACCTGCAGGGTCGCCTGGGTGTCCACGTGGCCACGGGGGCCGAGCGGCAGACCGAAGCGGGACAGCGCCGGGTTGGGCTTGACGCCCGCGGTCCACACGATGGTGTTGGAGTCGACCTCGAGGCCGTTGTTCAGGACGACGTGGCCGTCGACGCAGGAGTCCATACCGGTCTTGAGGTAGACCTCGACGCCGCGGCCCTCGAGGTGCTCCTTGCCGTAGGCACCGAGCTTCGGGCCGACCTCGGGGAGGATCTTGTCGGCGACGTCGACCAGCAGGAAGCGCATGTCCTCGCGCTTGACGTTGCTGTAGTACTTCGCGGCGTCGCGGGCCATGTCCTCGACCTCGCCGATGGTCTCCGCGCCCGCGAAGCCACCGCCCACGAAGACGAAGGTCAGCGCCTTGCGGCGGACATCCTCGTCGGTCGTGGAGTCGGCCTTGTCCAGCTGCTCCAGGACGTGGTTGCGCAGGCCGATGGCCTCTTCCACACCCTTCATGCCGATGCCGTTCTCGGCCAGGCCGGGGATCGGGAAGGTGCGGGAGACCGCTCCCATCGCGATGACCAGGTAGTCGAAGGGCAGCTCGTACGCCTCGCCGACCAGCGGGGCGATCGAGGCGACCTTGCGGTCCTGATCGATGGTGGTCACCCGGCCGGTGAGAACCTCCGCCTTGGGCAGCACGCGTCGTAGCGGAACCACGACGTGGCGGGGAGAGATGCTGCCGGCCGCAGCTTCAGGGAGGAAGGGCTGGTACGTCATGTACGAGCGCGGGTCGACGACCGTGACGGTCGCCTCGCCGTACCGCATCTTCTTGAGGATGCGACGTGCCGCGTACAGGCCTACGTACCCACCGCCTACAACGAGGATCCTGGGACGCTCCGTGGTGCTCATGCAATCGAGTATCCACCCCCACATGGGGGGTCGCTCGTGAGCCCCTTCACAAGCTGTCCAGAGGTGTCTGCTACACTCCGCCGGCTTCGTGACCGACGCCATAGCGCCGTTGGGGAACCACGGTGTACGGCGAGGCGTTGGACACCCCTGTTGATCAGGGATTGTGGGCCGCGGGGCGACTGAACCACCCAGCGCGGCAACATACTTGCCACACCCATGAAACCGCGCATTCCTCGGGTCGACGAGGCCCGGAGCCTGCAAATGCGGCCGTTACGGCCACCTTATTCGCCCGTCGGGCGCCTTTTTCATGTGAAGGATTTCACGAACTTTCTCCGCCGACCCGCCTGCCGGGCCCCTCGAAGCCCCCTTCGAGACGCTCAGACGCGACACCACCCGCTCAAACGACGGGATTTCGGGGCCGGCGCCTTGCTTTCCACGCCCCTCGCGGACCAACGGCTGCCGAGCCGTCGCGCGTCCCGGCGCCCGGGAACGGCGTGCGCGGCCGCCTCACGCGACGGCCCCGGCAGCCGTGAGCCTGCCGGGGCCGTACGCGTCGAAAAGCGCTCAGGCGACGCTCCAGGCGATTCCGTCCAGGATGTCGTGCTCGCTGACGACGACCTCTTCCGCGCCCACCCGCTCCATGATCGACAGCAGCACGAGAGTGCCCGCGGCGATCACGTCGACCCGGCCGGGGTGCATGACCGGGCTCGCCGCCCGCTCGGCGTGCGTGGACGTCAGGAGGTTCTCGGTGATCTCCCGGACCTTCGCCAGCGGGATCCGGGCGTGGTGGATCGCCTCGGAGTCGTAGTGGCCGAGCCCCAGGGCGATGGCGGCGACCGTGGTCACCGAGCCGGCCAGGCCGACGAGCGTCGCGGCCTCGCGCAGCGGCACCGTCTCCTCGGCCCGGTCCAGTGCCTCGGCGATGTCGGTCTTCATGGCGGCGATCTGCCCCGGGGACGGCGGGTCGCTGATCTCGCCGTCCCGCAGGAGGTGCCGCTCGGTCATCCGGACGCAGCCGACGTCCACCGACCGGGCCGCCCGTACGGACTCGGCGCCGAGCACGAACTCGGTCGAGCCGCCGCCGATGTCCACCACCAGATAGGGCGGTTCGACGTCGTCGCGGCCGGCGAGTTCCTTGATGGCGCCGTTGAAGGAGAACTCCGCCTCCTGGTCGCCGGTGATCACCTCGGGCTCCACGCCCAGGATGTCCACCACGCCGCGGACGAAGTCCGCACGGTTCTCGGCGTCCCGCGAGGCGGAGGTCGCCACGAACCGGAGCCGCTCGGCGCCCAGGCCCTTGATCACCGCGGCGTACTCCCGGCACGCCGCGAAGGTCCGCTCCAGCGCCTCGGGCGCCAGCCGCCCGGTGCGGTCCACGCCCTGCCCCAGCCGGACGATCTGCATCCGGCGGTCCAGGTCCTTCAGCTCGCCCGTCGCCGGATCCACGTCCGCGACCAGCAGCCGGATGGAGTTCGTACCGCAGTCGATGGCGGCGACCCGCTTCATTCGGCGTCTCCTTCGGGGGTGTCGGGGGTGTCCTGACACGGCGACACGCACGGCCCCTTCTTCCACCACTCCGGCAGCATCGCGATGGCCTCGTCACCGAGCGGGTTGACGCCCGGGCCGGCCGCGAGCGAATGGCCGACGAGGACGTGCAGGCACTTGACCCGGTCGGGCATACCGCCCGCGCTCGGGAAGCCCTGCAGCACCTCGATGGTGTCCCGGCGCCGGATGTAGTCCTCGTGGGCCGCCCGGTAGGCGGCGGCCAGCTCCGGGTCGCTCGCCAGCCGTTCGGTCATCTCCTTCATCACGCCGTTGGCCTCCAGCGTGCCGATCGCGGAGGCCGCACGCGGGCAGGTGAGGTAGTAGAGCGTGGGGAAGGGGGTGCCGTCCTCCAGGCGCGGCGCCGTCTCGACGACATCGGGCAGCCCGCAGGGGCAGCGGTGCGCGATGGCACGCAGCCCGCGCGGCGGGCGGCCCAACTGCTCCTTGAAGGCGGCGATGTCCTCGGCGGTGGGCTCGGTGGGCTCGGTCTGGGGCGGGGCGGTGTCCATGTGCGCTTTCGGTGAGGTCGGGTGGTGCGGGGACGGAACGGGCCGGGGGGGAAGGAGGCGGACAGGGGCGACGGTGCGGCAGCGCTACCGCCGGTCGGCGGAGTCGACGCCGTCCCACAGATTCTCGTACCAGGGGCGCTGCGCCGCCGCCGGCTGCTTCGGCACCGACACGGTACGGGGGCCGTCCTGGACGATATATCCGGTCTCGCCCGGCTCGACGTAGTGCAGATGCCGGCGGGCCTGCTGCCGGACGTACTCCGGATCCTGCCAGCGGGCCTTCTCGTCGCGCAGCCGGTTCAGCTCCCGGCCGGCCTCCTGCGCCTTGCGGCGCTGGTCGGCGATGTCCGAACGCTGGGAGACGTACTGCCTTATGGGGTAGGCGAGGGCGACCACCAAGGAGCACATCACCAGGGCGAGCAGGGCGGCGCGGCCGGTGAGGCGATTGCGGCGGGGCGGCCGGGCGCGGTAGACCCGGGCTGCGGCCTGCTCGCCGAGCGCCTTGAGTCGGGTCGCGGTCGAGAACCGGTCCGCGGACACATCGCCTCCCCTTGATCACCGGACGGTGCACACTGACGCGCCGGCTCCGCCGCCCGCCGGGGCCGTCGCAAGCAAAGCCGTCCCCGGCAACGGTACGGGACCGTTGCCGGGGACGCTTCGAAGTGCTGCGCCGTGCTCGCCTCAGTTGGCGGTGCGGAACCGCGGGAAGGCGGAGCGGCCGGCGTAGACCGCGGCGTCGTCGAGGATCTCCTCGATGCGCAGCAGCTGGTTGTACTTGGCGACGCGCTCGGAGCGGGCCGGGGCACCGGTCTTGATCTGGCCGCAGTTGGTGGCGACGGCCAGGTCGGCGATGGTGACGTCCTCGGTCTCACCGGAGCGGTGCGACATCATGCACTTGAAGCCGTTGCGCTGGGCCAGCTCGACGGCGTCCAGGGTCTCGGTCAGCGAGCCGATCTGGTTGACCTTCACCAGCAGCGCGTTGGCGGAGTTCTCCTCGATGCCACGGGCCAGGCGCTCGGGGTTGGTGACGAACAGGTCGTCGCCGACGAGCTGCACCTTGGAGCCGAGCTTCTCGGTGATGACGTTCCAGCCGGCCCAGTCGTCCTCGAACAGCGGGTCCTCGATGGAGACGAGCGGGTAGTCCGCCACGAGCCCCTCGTAGTACTCCGTCATCTCGGCGGCCGAGCGCTCCTTGCCCTCGAACTGGTAGACGCCGTCCTTGTAGAACTCGGAGGCGGCGACGTCCAGCGCGAGCGCGATGTCCTGGCCGGGGGTGTAGCCGGCCTGCCGGATGGCCTCGAGGATCAGGTCGAGGGCCTCGCGGTTGGAGCCCAGGTTCGGGGCGAAGCCGCCCTCGTCGCCGAGACCGGTGGAGAGGCTGCGCTCCTTCAGGACCTTCTTGAGGGTGTGGTAGACCTCGGCGCCCCAGCGCAGCGCCTCGGAGAAGGACTCCGCGCCGATCGGGGCGATCATGAACTCCTGGATGTCGACGTTGGAGTCGGCGTGCGACCCACCGTTGAGGATGTTCATCATCGGGACGGGCAGGACGTGCGCGTTCGGGCCACCGAGGTAGCGGAACAGCGGGAGGTCACTGGCCTCGGAGGCGGCGTGCGCGACGGCGAGGGAGACGCCGAGGATGGCGTTGGCGCCGAGGGAGCCCTTGTTGTCCGTGGCGTCCAGGTCGAACATCGCCTGGTCGATCAGACGCTGCTCGGTCGCGTCGTAGCCGACGAGCTCCGGGCCGATCTGCTCGATGACGGCCAGGACGGCCTTCTCCACGCCCTTGCCCATGTAGCGGCTCGGGTCGCCGTCACGGAGCTCGATGGCCTCGAAGGCACCGGTCGAGGCGCCGGACGGAACCGCGGCACGGCCCGTGCTGCCGTCGTCGAGGCCGACCTCGACCTCGACCGTGGGATTACCTCGCGAGTCGAGAATTTCGCGGGCTACGACGACGTCGATGGACGGCACGTTGTCTCCTTCGTGGGTGTCTGGAGTTCTGCAGCACGAGCCTAACGGCCTTGGGCGCATCCGTTCGCCCTCGGCCCGCTCAGTGGGACGAAAAGAGGCCCAAAAGCCCAGCTCATGGGAGGTTTCGCCGCATTGTTCGCCGAGCGGGAAAAGTTGCCCGACGATGCTGGTCAGAGCAGCCGTTTCCTCGTCGGGCACGCGCCCTGGCTCGGGACACGGAACCGGGCTCGTGACACGGAGAAGCCCCGCCGCGGCGCGCTGGGGGATGGCGCACCGGGCGGGGCGGTCTCACACGCGAGCGTGTGGAGCGAGGGGGACGGGCGGACGCGATGAACGCGAGGGACGGCGAGGTGGGGAGGAGCGGTCCGTCCCCGGTTCAGCCCGACTGCCCGGCCTCGGACCCCGCGGCGGCCGGGACGGGCGGATCGTGCGTACCGCGGTACGCACGGACCGCTCGGCCGGCCGGAGACGGTGAGGTCCTCGGCGCCCCTGTGCCGGGGTGGGCTCAGACGTCGAGCTTCTGGCCGGGGATGATCAGGTTCGGGTTGCCGCCGATGACGGACTTGTTGTCCGCGTAGAGCGCCTTCCAGGTGGTGCCGTGCGCCTTGGCGATCTTGGCGAGGGTGTCGCCCGACTTGACGGTGTAGTTGCCGGAGCCGTTGGACTTCGGGGCCGGCTGCGACTTCTCCGGCGCGGGGGCCGGGGCGGGCTTCTCGGCCTTCTCGCCGGTGTTGCCCTGCGGGGCCTTGCCGGAGGTGTCGAGGTCGGGCGAGGGGCCACCGGCGGTCAGGTTGCCGGCGCCGGCGCAGGACCAGGCACCCGGGCCCTGGATGGCGAGCAGCTTCTCGGCGGCGGCTATCTGCTGGCTCTTGGTGGCCAGGTCGGCGCGCTCCGCGTACTGGGTGCCACCGGCGGCGGCCCAGCTGGAGTTCGAGAACTGCAGGCCGCCGTAGTAGCCGTTGCCGGTGTTGATCGACCAGTTGCCACCGGACTCGCACTGGGCGACGGCGTCCCAGGTCTCGACGGACGCGGCGGAGGCGGAGGAGGCGCCCATGAGCGGGACGGCCACGGCGGCACCGGCGACACCGGCGAGGGTGGCGACGCGGACGGCCTTGGACGCACGACGGTGCTTGCCCTTGTTGTTCAGCATGGTTCGTTCGTTTCCTCACCGACGCCTGCGAGGTGAGCTGTCGGGTTCGGGCCATGTGAGTTGCCCGGCCGCATGCACATGACATGTGGCTTCACCCCAAGCCGGTTGACCCGCTTTCACGGGTGGGGCCGGCGCTTACCTTGGGTCCCCCGCTCCTGCCTTCGGCGCTTGCGCGTCGACCGCCTACGACCACCGGCAGGATTCGGCGTGTGATCGAAGGGCCCGCTTTGGCGAGCGATCCTGACCGTAAGCAGTAACCCCCTTGGTGTTCAAACCCCACCATCTGAACCAAGTTGACCGTTTTTGATCATAGGGTGCACCCATTTCTGCAGGTGGACCCAGGTATGGGAACGGCCCGCGAGCCGGGCGCCGCACCCCGCAACGAGAGCCTTGTCTCACTTTCCCAAATGGGGGCGAAGGTGCGCTAATTACCCTGCGACGTGCCCGAGATCGAGGACCTGCCCCGGCTGGATCAGGTCCTCGTCGGCGCCGACGACGCCTTCGTTGCGCTCGTAGAGGGCGGTCCACCCACCGGGCACCTCGCGGGCCTCCGCGATGGCTGACAGGCTGTCACCGGGACGCACGGTGTAGTCGCCGTCGGCCGGGCCGGACCGGTGCGCGTCACCGTCACGCGAGGCGTGCCGGCCCGACGACCTGCCGCCGTCGCCCGTCTCGCCCGCACCCTCACCGCTCTCCTCGGCGCCGCCGCGGTGCTTGCCCCTGCCGGGCGCCTCATCCGTCGCGGAGCCGCCGCCTGCGGAGGCGTCACCCGGCGCGCCCGTCCCGTCGGTGCGGCTGCCGCCCTCGTCCGAGCCGTCGGCGCGGGAGGGGTCATCGCCGGGGGAGGAGTCGTCGCGGGAGGAGTCGTCGTCCCGGTCGCCCGCCTTCGGGGAGTCGGACCGCCCCGAATCCGAGGGGTCGGACGGCTCGGCGGAATCCGACTCGTCAGGGGAAGGCGTCGCCTCGGACGGCTGGTCGCCGCTCGACGGGTCGGACGGGTCGGAGGAGTCGGACGGGTCGGAGGAGTCGGAGGAGTCCGGGTCCAGGAGGTCCGGGTCGAGGAGGCTCACGCCGCCAGGGTCGACCTCCGGCGACCGGCCGTCCGCGGTCAGCCCGGCGTTCACGGCGCAGCTGGGCCAGGCGTCGGGCCCGCGGTCGTCCAGGATCGTCTCGGCCACGGCTATCTGCTGGGAGCGGCTGGCGAGGTCGGGGCGCGAGGCGTACTCCGCGCCGCCGTACTCGTCCCACATGCTCTGGGTCAGCTGCAGGCCGCCGTAGAAGCCGTTGCCCGAGGCGGCGCTCCACATCCCGCCGCTCTCGCACTGCGCGACGCGGTCCCAGGTCGCGGTGTCGGCGGCGTGTGCGCCACTCGCGCCGAGCAGCGGCAGGGCGATGCCGGCGCCGGTGACTCCCGCCGTGACAAAGATCGCCGGTGCTTGACGGGGGCGCCGGTGTCGGCCGTTCCCGGAACGCATGCGGTTGCCTTTCGCGCGGCGGTGGAGTTGTCCGATCGCCGGCCGCGCCCGGCACACCAATACATCCGGTGCACCAGGTTTGACTTCCGCCGATCGGGTGAAGCTCTTCGGTTCGGTCGAAAGGTAGCCGGGGTCACGGGTAGTCACAAGTCGGTGTAGTGGAGATCACGTAAAGGTCACACGGGTGACGGAGCGTCAATTTCGGACCCTTCCCCGGTCAGGGCCGCGGAGGCGTGAACTCCACCGGAAGTGAACGCAGTCCGCGCATGATGAGGCCGCCCCGCCAGCGCAAATCATCCGGTTCCGCGGCAAGCCGGATATCCGGCAGCCGGGTCAGCAGCGTCGCGAGGGCGGTCTGTCCTTCGAGCCGGGCCAGCGGTGCGCCCAGGCAGTAGTGGATGCCGTGCCCGTATCCCAGGTGCTGGTTGTCGCGCCGGGTGAGGTCGAGGGTGTCCGGCTCGGTGAACCGCTCCGGGTCGCGATCCGCCGCGGCCAGCACCACCAGGACCGGGTCGCCCGCGGCGATGCGCTGCCCGCCCAGCGTCAGCTCCTCCGTCGCGAACCGCCACGTCGCCAGCTCCACCGGGCCGTCGTAGCGCAGCAGCTCCTCGATGCCGGTGGCGAGCAGCTCGGTGTCGCCCGCCTCCATCGACTTCTGCAGCAGTTCACGCTGCGCGGGGTTGCGCAGCAGCGCGTAGGTGCCGTTGCCGATGAGATTGACGGTGGTCTCGAAGCCGGCGAAGAGCAGGATGAAGGCCATCGCCGCGACCTCGTTCTCGCTGAGGTGCTCACCGTGGTCGGAGGCGCGGATCAGGCCGGAGATCAGGTCCTCGTCCGCCTCGTCGCCGAGGGACTCACGCTTGCGGTGGATCAGTTCGGCGAGATACCCGCGCATCTTCTTCACCGACCGCGCGACCCCGCCGCGCGGTCCGCCGCCGTGCCGGATCATCATCCCGGCCCAGTCCCGGAAGTCGTCCTGGTCCTCGCGCGGGACGCCGAGCAGATCGCAGATCGCGTAGATGGGGAGCGGGAAGGCGAACTCGTGGATGAGGTCCGCCGCTCCCGTCTCCGCGTCCGGCCCCTTGGCGATCATGGCGTCGATGAGGGAGTCGGTCAGCTCCTGCACCCGGGGGGCGAAGGCCGCGACCCGGCGCGGGGTGAAGGCCTTCGCCACCAGGCGGCGGAGCCGGGTGTGGTCCGGGGGGTCGATGTTGAGCAGATGCGTCATCAGGTTGGCGCTGCGCTCCCCCGGGATGCCGACCTTGCCCTTGCCGTGTGCGGCCTCGCTGTGGTGCTGGGGGTTCTTGGAGAGCCGGGGGTCGGCGAGCGCCTGCCGCGCGTCGGTGTAGCGGGTCACCAGCCAGGCGTCGACGCCGCTGGGCAGTGCGGTCCTGTGGACCGGCGAGTGTGTGCGCAGCCAGGCGTACGCGGGGTACGGGTCGGAGGCGAACTCCCAGGTGAACAGCTCGGGGGCGGGCGCGGCCGCGGAGCCTGCCGGGCAGCTCGCGGGGGCGTCGGCGGGGGTGGCGTCGGGCTTGTCGTGCACCCACCGACCGTAACCGGTGGGCGTACACCGGCGCGCCCGCGGAGTCTCGGCCCGCGCGGGCGCGCGAGCGGCGGGTAGGTCGGCGCGGAGACTTCGCGGGCCCCGGCGACCGCGGGTGGGTCCCGGCACCGCGCCCCGCGCGCTACCCCTGTCCCGGCTCCACACCCAGGCCCGCGAGGAACGCGGCGGCCGACGGCGACGGGCCCAGGCCGCTCCACACCACGCGCTCGCTGCGCTCGGGCGCCGGCCGCACCCGCAGGATGTGCAGTCCGGGCAGCTCGGAGGCAATGGCCTCGGGCACCATGCCGACGCCCAGCCCGGCGCGTACCAGCTTCGCCAGGAACTCCACGGTCGTCACCTCGAACGCCACCTCGGACGTCAGGCCCGCCGCGCGGAACGCCTCGTCGCGCTGGCGGCGGGCGGCCGAGCCCGCGGTGAAGTCGACGAAGGTCTCCTCGGCGAGCCGCGTCAGACGCGTCCACTCCTGCCGGGCCAGTGGATGGCCGGGCGGTACGACCGCGACCAGTTCGCCGCGCGCCAGCTCCTTCTCCCGCACGCCCACGGTGTGCGCGCCGGGAACCAGACCGACGAAGGCGACATCCAGGCCCCCTTGTCGGACCTGCTCGATCAGGTCATCGCTCATGTCCATCCGCAGGCTGACGCGCACCTGTGGACAGCGGGCGCGGAACGCACCCAGCTCCCGGGCGAGGTCGACCGCCGCGACCGTCGAGATCGCGCCGACCGCCAGGCGTCCGCGCACCTCTCCGGTCGTCGCCTCCACCTCGGCGCGGGCCCGGTCCGCCGCCTGCAGGGCCTGCCGGGCGACCGGCACGAAGACCTCGCCCGCGGCGGTCAGCCGAACGCTGCGGCTGGTGCGGTGGAAGAGCCGCGCGCCGAGCTCCTTCTCCAGCCGGGCGATCTGGTGGCTGAGGGCGGACTGCACCACATGGCAGCGCTCGGCGGCCCGGGTGAAGCCGCCCGTCTCGGCGACCGCGACCACGTACCGCATCTGCTGGAGCTCCATCTCCCGATCGTAGCCATCGATCGCGTTCCACGATGAGTGTGATGACAACTATGCGTTGGACTCATCGATCGTCGGGGGCGCAGGCTGGGCGGGCCCGGAGCCACGGTGGCTTCGGGCGGCGGGAAAGGACACCCCTCATGGAGCCCGAGCAGACGCCGGGGCCGGAACAGCGGAGCACGGCGGAGCCGGACGCGGACACCGGCCGGCTGGGGCGCGGCACGCTGCTGCTGATGTCGGTCGCCACCGGCCTGTCCGTCGCAGGCAACTACTTCGCCCAGCCGCTGCTGGACGTCATCGGCCACGATCTGCGGCTGTCCTCGTCCACCGCCGCGCTGGTGGTGACCGTCGCCCAGGTCGGCTACGGGCTCGGGCTGCTGCTGCTCGTGCCGCTCGGCGATCTGCTGGAGCGGCGCCGGCTGGCGGTCACCCTCTGCGTGGCCACCGCGGGCTTCCTGACCGTGACGGCGAGCGCGCCCAACGCGGCGCTGCTGCTGACCGGCACCGCGCTGACCGGTCTGGCGTCGGTGGCCGCCCAGGTGCTGGTGCCGTACGCGGCGACGCTTTCGGCACCGTCCGAACGCGGCCGGACCGTCGGCACGGTCATGACCGGGCTGCTGCTGGGCATCCTGCTGGCCCGTACGGCCTCCGGACTGCTCGCCGAACTCGGCGGCTGGCGCACCGTGTACTGGGTCAACGCGGCGCTGATGCTGCTGGTGGCGTTGCTGCTGCGCCTCCGGCTGCCCACGCTCCGCACCACCGCGGGCCTGCGCTATCCGGCGCTGCTGCGCTCGACGCTCGCGCTGTTCGCGCAGGAGCCGGTGCTGCGGTGGCGGGCCGCGATAGGAGCGCTGGCCTTCGCCGGCTTCAGCGTGCTGTGGACGGCCGTCGCGTTCTTGATGTCCGGCCCGGCCTACGGCTGGCAGGAGTCGGCCATCGGGCTGCTGGGGCTGGTGGGGGCGGCCGGTTCGCTGTCCGCGTCAGCGGCCGGGCGGCTGGCGGACCGGGGCCTGGTGCACCGGGTGACCGGCGCGGGGGCGTTCCTGCTGCTGGGGTCCTGGGGTCTGCTGGCGGCCGGTGGGGCCGGCGGGGCGTGGGCGCTCGCGGCCCTGCTGGCCGGGGTGATCGTGCTGGATCTCGCCGTGCAGGCGGTGCACGTCAGCAACCAGAACGTGGTCTACGCGGTCCGTCCCGAGGCCCGCAACCGCCTCAACTCCGCCTACATGGCGAGCTACTTCGCCGGTGGCGCGGTCGGCTCCGCGCTCACCTCGGTGGTCTGGGGCGCGGCCGGCTGGGGCGGGGTGTGCGTTCTGGGCGCGGCGCTGGCAGCGGCCGTCGCGGCGGTGTGGCTCGCCGACCGCCTGCGCCGGAAGTCCGGGCGGCACGACGACGGTGCGGGCCGCCCGGCGGCGGAGGACGGCGCCGGGGCCCCGTCGGCTCAGCCGGCTCAGTCGAACAGCTCGTCGTCGGCTGCGCTCTCGTCCTCCGCGGAGGACCGGCCCGCAGGCGGCAGTCCCTCCGCGGCGCGGATCGCGTCGCGGTAGGTGCGGGCAGCGGCGCGCAGCGCGGTCTCCGGGTCGGTGCCCTCGGCCTCCGCCCGGACGGCCAGCGCCAGCAGGTCGTAGCCGACGCCCTCGCCCGCCGGCTCGGCCTCGATACCGGCCGTACGGGCCCGGGAGGCGAGCTTGCCGGCCAGCGCCAGCGCGGGCTGGGCCGGCGGTACGCCGTCGGTCACCGACTCCCGCTGCTTCTCCACCGCCTTGGTGCGCAGCCAGTGCGCCTTGACCTCGTCGGGGGTGGTGGCGGCCGCGTCCCCGAAGACATGCGGATGGCGGCGGATCAGCTTCTCGACGATGCCGCCCGCGACATCGTCGAGGGAGAACGGCTCGTCGGGGTCGTCCTGCGCGATCCGGGCGTGGAAGACGACCTGGAGCAGCACATCACCCAGCTCCTCGCGCAGCGCCTCGCGGTCGTCCTCCTCGATGGCCTCGACCAGCTCGTAGGCCTCCTCAAGGCCGTACTTGGCGAGGTCGTGGTGCGTACGGATACTGCTCCACGGACATTCGGCGCGGATGCGGTCCATGACCTGGACGAGGTCCAGCAGCCGGGCGCCGGGCAGGTCGTAGGAGCCGGGCAGCAGCTCCAGGTCGGGCATGGTCTCCCGGCCGGAGCCGGCCAGCCGCGCAAGGCCGTCGGTCAGCGCGCTCTCGCCGGCCGCGGAGGTCAGCACGACGGCGGTACGGTCCCCGGCCACGCAGTGGTCGACGAGGTCGCGCGCGGAGAGGGATGCCTCCTCCACCTCGATACCGGCCTCCCGCAGATAGGGCAGCTGCGGATGGCCGGGGTCGGCGCACAGGACCCGCCCGGCCGTGCGCAGCGTCTGCCACGCGGGCCAGGACAGCAGTCCCGGAGCGACACGGTGGCTGGTGGTGAGGAGGACCAGGCGACCGGTGCCGCCGCCCTGGGAAGGGGCGTCGGCGCCGGAGTCGGCGTGGGAGGCGTCAGCGTTCACGCATCGAACGTAACGCACCCCGCCGACAGCCCCGGCGCCGGTCGGCTTCCCCCACGCTCCGCCCCCGCAGCCGGGCCTCCCGCTCAGGTCTGCTGCTGCTCCGCGGGGCGCTCGGTGGTGATCCAGGGGTCCTTGGTCTCACCGAGGATGACCTCCTGGTCGTCCCAGGTGCCGAACCGCGGGTTGACGTCGATGCCCATGGACCGGGAGGTCTTCGACAGCGTCTGGGCGAGCTTCTGCTGGCCCTGCGGCTGCCCGCGGTCGGCTCCCAGGTGCTCGGCGACGCCGTCGAGCAGCAGCTGGTTGCGGACCATGGCGTCGATCTCGTCGGGGGCGATGGCCTGCTGGAGCCACAGCGCCTGCAGCCGTTCCGCGCCGCCCGCCCGCTTCTCGGCCGCCGCCCGCCACTTCTGGATGTCGCGGCGGGTGACCTCGACGCCGGCGTCCTGCGCGGCGCGCTCCAGCACCTCGTCGAAGATCATTCCGTTGAGGGTGGCAAGGCTCAGCCGGCCGGTGCTGCTGATCATCTGCCCGCCCTGCGGCGACTTGCCCTGGGCTTCGCGCACATCCCGCACCTTCGCCTGCAGCTGCGAGACGGTGATCCGCTTCCCGTCCACCACTGCCGCGGCACCGGGGTGCGCGTCGGTGCCGCAGGCGGCCAACAGCGGGGCTGCGGCCAGAGCGGCGAGGGCGGATACGGAGAGCGCTGTCCTACGGCGGAACACTTGGCCTCCCGGCAGATCGTGCGACGGAGTCTCGACCTTGAGTGATCGATGCTATGGAGTCGGCGTGGCCCAGGCCACTGCTTCGGCCAACGATCTCTCCCGGTGAGGGTTCCGCCCGTTAACGGTTCGACCCGGTGGCGTTCGGGTGTCGGGGACGTCCGCACTACCTCGCCGAGAACCGCGCCGGTGCCTCGGTGGGGCCGCCGCCCGCCGGGAGGCGTTCCTGCGGGCAGGAGTTCAGCACCCGCGCCATCGCGTCCCGCTCGCCCCGCGTCACCCACAGCCCGTACTTCTTCTTCACCGCCACCTGGTGCGCGACGTAGTCGCAGCGGGCGCCCTTGAACGCGGGCAGCCAGGTCGCCGCGTCGCCGTCGCCCTTCTGCCGGTTGGCCGAGGCGTCCACCGCGATCAGATTCAGCGGGTCATTGGCCAAGGCCACCCGCTTGCGCCCCGGCCACTGCTGCGCGCCCTTCTGCCAGGCGTCCGACAGCGCCACCACATGATCGATGTCGACCTTGCTGCGGCCGCGCTCGTAGCGCAGCGACCGCCCGGTGTACGGGTCCTCGGCCAAGGTGCCCGACACCACGACGCAGTCGCCGTCGCGGAAGGCGGTGGCCCGCAGATCGCGCTTGAGGATGTCGTCCCGGGTCCCGCAGCCGTTGCTGTCGGTGTCCGCCCAGGGCGAGCCGAACCGGTCCCGGTCGTAACCGGTCTTCGGGGCACGGCCCTTGACGTCGAGGGAGGCCACCGCGCGCAGCGCGCTGCCCCCGCGCCCCTCCGGCGCGGGAACGGACGGGCTCGCGCCCGCGTCTGAGTCACTGCCGCCATGGCCTTCGTACGGCGAGCAGCCGGTGAGGGCGAGCAGGGCGGCGAGCGCGGTGACGGCGGCGGCGGTCAGGGCAGGTGCGGCGGCGCGGGCCTCTCCCGTTTCGCGGCGGTCGCGGGGAAAGGCGGGGAGCGCGGTCCGTATCAAAGCGGCGTCCAATCCGGGGCCTCGGAGGGGTGCGGGCAGCAGGTACAGCGTCGGCCACCGGGGCCGACCGGTTCGCCGCTTCGAGTATCTTTTCGGAAGTTGAGAGTGAGGACCCGCATGGACACGGCCGCAGCAACGGCGGCGGACGGCAGCACCGGGCATCCGCCCCGGGCAGCCACCGGCGCCGGCCCCGCGACCGCGGCCACCGATGGCGTGCCGGCCGGCCCGCTGCGGCGCATCGCGCAGCGCCTGCGAGCGCCCCGCCTCGACCCGTACTGGACGGCCGCGTTCCTCTTCCTCGCCTACGCGACGCTGTCCCTGTGCCGCTTCCGCTCGATGGGCACCGCGTCATGGGACCTGGGCATCTTCGAGCAGGCCGTACGCGGCTACGCGCACCTCTCGGCGCCGGTCGTCGACCTCAAGGGGCCGGGCACCAACATCCTCGGCGACCACTTCAGCCCCGTACTGATCCTGCTCGCCCCCTTCTACCGGCTGCTCCCCTCCCCCGTGACCCTGCTCACCGCGCAGGCCGCGCTGTTCGCGCTGTCCGCCCTGCCGGTCACCCGGGCCGCCGCCCGCTACCTCGGCCGCGCCCGGGGGCTGGCCGTCGGCCTCGCCTACGGCCTGTCCTGGGGCGTGCAGAAGGCGGTCGACTTCGACTTCCACGAGATCGCCTTCGCGCTGCCGCTGCTCGCCTTCGCCCTCGAAGCGGTGCTGCGCGGGCGGTGGACCGCGGCGGTCTGCTGGGCCGCGCCCCTGGTGCTGGTCAAGGAGGATCTGGGGGTGACCGCCGCCGCCGTCGGCGCGCTCGTGCTGATCCGCACCCGCAGGGCCACCCCGGCGGCCATCGCCCTGGTCGCGTTCGGCATCACCGCCACCGCCGTCACCCTGGGTCTGGTCATCCCCGCCTTCAACGGCTCCGGCTCCTACGACTACTGGTCCAAACTCGGCGGCGAGGGCGACGCTCCCACCATCGCGGTCGACACCGCCGTCCGCACCACCCTGTGGATCCTGCTGCCCACCACCGGCCTGCTCGCGCTGCGCTCTCCGCTTCTGCTGGTCGCGCTGCCCACCGTCGGCTGGCGGTTCCTCTCCCACGATCCGCACTACTGGGGCATCGACTGGCACTACAACGCCGTCCTGATGCCGGTGGTCTTCCTCGCCCTCGTCGACGCCCTCGCCCGCGCCCGCTTCTCCGCCCGGCCCTGGCTGCGCGCGTACGCCCTGCACCTGCCGTCCGCCGCGCTCGCCGCCGCGCTCGCGCTGACCACCACGCTCCCGCTGGCCCGCCTCACCGAGCCGGTCACCTACCGCAAGCCGCCGGCCGTCACCGCCGCCGAGCGGCTGCTGGAGCGGATACCGGACGGCGCGACCGTGGAGGCCGACATCCGGCCGCTGAGCCGTCTGACCGGCCGCACCCGTGTGCTGTGGACCGGCGACACCGACGGCATCTCCCCCGACTACATCGCGGTGCAACTGCACGACAACCGCTCCCCGCAGCAGGCCCTCGCCGACGCCGCGCGCCGCCACCCGGAGGCGAAGTACGCGCCCCTCGGCGGCGTCGCGGACCTCGTCGTATTTCGCAGGACGGCCGCCCGCTGACTGCCTAGGGTGGCGCGATGACCACCGACGTGATCGTCCTCAACGGCGGTTCCAGTTCCGGCACCTCGTCCCTGGCCCGCGCCCTTCAGCACGCCCTGCCCCGCCCCTGGCTGACCTTCGGTGTCGACACCTTCGGCGATGCCCTCCCACCGACCCTGCAGGACTCGGCGGACGGTCTGCTCGTCGCGCCCGACGGGCAGGTCACTGTCGGCCCCGCCTACCGGGCCCTGGAGTCCGCCTGGCGCAACGGCATCGCCGCGATGGCCCGCGGCGGCACCGGCGTCATCCTCGACGAGGTGTTCCTCGGCGGCCACGAGGGCCAGCAGCGGTGGCGATCCGCGCTGGACGGCCTGGAGGTCCTGTGGGTCGGCGTCCGCTGCGCCCCCGAGGTCGCCGCGGCACGCGAACGGGCCCGCGGCGACCGGGTGGTGGGCATGGCCGCCGCCCAGGCCGACCTCGTCCACCAGGGCGTCCGCTACGACCTGGAGGTCGACACCGCCGACGCCACACCGGACGCCTGCGCGCGCCGGATCGCTGAACAGGTGCACTGAAACGGGTGCACCGACCGGACCGGCGTGGCACGCAACGGGCCGCGCCGGTCCGCTTTCGAGGGCTACGACCCCACGATCGTCGTCAGGAACTCCCCCACCCACGACAGCAGTTCCCGACCGACCAGCGGCTTGCCGCCGATCTTGCCGGTGGTCGGGCGGGGCACCAGGATCTGCCGGGTTGCCGGCTTGAGCACCGTCCGCGGATGCAGCCGCTTGAGCCGCAGCTCCTGCGACTCCCGCAACTCCACCGGCCCGAAGCGGACGTTGGAGCCCTGCAGCGTGATGTCCGCGACGCCGCAGGAGCGCGCCAGCATCCGCAGCCCGGCGACCAGCAGCAGATTCTCGACCGGCTCGGGCATCTTGCCGTAGCGGTCGGTCAGCTCCTCGCGGACCGCGGTGATGTCCTCCTCCGTCGTGGCGGAGGCGATGGCGCGGTACGCCTGCAGCCGCAGCCGCTCGCCCGGCGCGTAGTCGTGCGGGACGTGCGCGTCGACCGGCAGCTCGATCTTGACCTCCAGCGGCGGCTCCTCCTCCACACCGCCTTCCAGCGACGCCCGGTAGTCCGCGACGGCCTCGCCGACCATCCGGACGTACAGGTCGAAGCCGACGCCCGCGATGTGCCCGGACTGCTCACCGCCGAGGAGGTTGCCCGCACCGCGGATCTCCAGGTCCTTCATCGCGACGTACATACCGGCGCCCATCTCGGTGTGCTGGGCGATGGTCGCGAGCCGCTCGTGCGCGGTCTCGGTGAGCGGCTTCTCCGGCGGGTAGAGGAAGTAGGCGTAGCCGCGGTCCCGGCCGCGGCCCACCCGCCCGCGCAGCTGGTGGAGTTGGGAGAGGCCGAAGTTGTCGCCGCGCTCGACGATCAAGGTGTTGGCGTTGGAGATGTCGATGCCCGATTCGACGATGGTCGTGGAGACCAGCACATCGAACTTCTTCTCCCAGAAGTCGACGACGACCTGCTCGAGCGCCGTCTCGCCCATCTGGCCGTGCGCGGTCCTGATCCGCGCCTCGGGCACGATCTCGCGCAGCCGCGCGGCGGCCCGGTCGATGGACTCCACCCGGTTGTGGATGTAGAAGACCTGGCCCTCGCGCAGCAGTTCACGCCGGATGGCGGCGCCGATCTGCTTCTGCTCGTACGGCCCGACGAACGTCAGGACCGGATGCCGCTCCTCGGGCGGGGTGGTGATCGTCGACATCTCGCGGATGCCGGTGACCGCCATCTCCAGGGTCCGGGGGATCGGCGTCGCGGACATGGTCAGCACATCGACGTTGGCGCGCAGCTTCTTCAGCTGCTCCTTGTGCTCCACACCGAAGCGCTGTTCCTCGTCGACGATGACCAGGCCCAGGTCCTTGAACTTGGTCTCCGAGGAGAACAGCCGGTGGGTGCCGATGACGAGGTCGACTGAGCCCTCCCGCAGCCCTTCCAGGACGGCCTTGGCCTCGGTGTCGGTCTGGAACCGGGACAGCGCCCTGACCTTGACCGGGAACTGGCTGTACCGCTCGGTGAACGTGCCGAAGTGCTGCTGGACGAGGAGCGTGGTCGGCACGAGGACCGCGACCTGCTTGCCGTCCTGGACCGCCTTGAAGGCCGCGCGGACCGCGATCTCGGTCTTGCCGTAGCCGACATCGCCGCAGATCAGCCGGTCCATCGGGACCGACTTCTCCATGTCCTCCTTGACCTCGGCGATGGTGGTGAGCTGGTCAGGCGTCTCGGCGTACGGGAAGGCGTCCTCCAACTCCCGCTGCCAGGGCGTGTCCGGGGCGAAGACATGGCCCGGGGCCGCCATCCGCGCGGAGTACAGCTTGATCAGGTCGGCGGCGATCTCCTTGACCGCCTTCTTGGCGCGCGCCTTGGTCTTCGTCCAGTCGGCGCCGCCCAGCCGGTGCAGCGTCGGGGCCTCCCCGCCCACGTACTTGGTGACCTGCTCCAGCTGGTCGGTGGGGATGTAGAGGCGGTCGCCTGGCTGGCCGCGCTTGGCGGGCGCGTACTCGACGAGGAGGTACTCGCGGGTCGCGCCCTGCACGGTGCGCTGCACCATCTCGATGTAGCGGCCCACGCCGTGCTGCTCGTGCACGATGAAGTCGCCGGCCTGCAGCGTCAGCGGGTCGATGGTCTTGCGGCGGCGGGCCGGCATCCGGCCCAGCTCCTTGGACGCCGCCTTCTGCCCGGACAGATCCGTCTCGGTCAGAACCGCGAGCCTCAGGCCCTGGTCGACGAAGCCGTTGTCGAGGGAACCGCAGGTCACGTGGACCACGTTCGCCGCGATCTGCGACAGCTCGGCTTCCATGCGCGCCGGGATGCCCTCGCCGCCGAGCACCTCGACGGTGCGGGCCGCCGGGCCGTGCGCCTCGGTGAGATACACCGTGCGCCAGCCGTCGGCGAGCCACTGCTTGGTGTCGGCGAGCGCCCGCGCGGTGTCCCCCCGATAGGTGTCGGGGGCGTGCATGCCGAGCTTGAGGGTGTCCCCGGCCGCCGCGACATCGGCCGCCGTCAGCTCCCCTGCGGGGGCGTCGGGCCCGATGTCCCCGGAGGAGAACTGGCTGACCGACCACCACATCATGCCCAGCTCGCGTGCCCGCTCCCGGACGTCCGCGATCCCCCACAGCGAGGCCGCGCCCACATCGATGGGGGCCTCGCCGCCGCCGGCGCTCGCCGCCCACGACGCCTGGAGGAACTCCTGGCTGGTGGCCACCAGGTCCGCGGCACGCGTCCGGACCCGCTCCGGGTCGCACACCACGGCCATGCTGGCCTCGGGCAGCACGTCCAGCAGCAGTTCCATCTCGTCGACCAGGGCGGGCGCGAGGGATTCCATGCCCTCGACGGCGATGCCCTCGGCGATCTTGCCGAGCAGTTCGCCCAGCTCCGGGTGCTGCTCGGCGAGCGCCGCGGCCCGCGTCCGGACCTCTTCGGTCAGCAGCAGCTCACGGCACGGCGGCGCCCACAGGCCGTGCTCGGCAACCTCCAGCGAACGCTGGTCGGCGACCTTGAAATACCGGATCTCCTCGACGTCGTCGCCCCAGAACTCCACCCGCAGCGGGTGCTCCTCGGTCGGGGGGAAGACATCCAGGATGCCGCCGCGGACGGCGAACTCGCCGCGCTTCTCGACCAGTTCGACGCGGGTGTACGCGGCGGCGGCCAGCCCGTCGACGATGTCGCCGAGGTCGGCGCTCTCGCCCGTCCGCAGGCTGACGGGGACCAGGTCACCCAGCCCCTTGACCTGCGGCTGGAGCACGGAGCGGATGGGCGCGACGACGATCGAGACGGGGCCGGCCATCACGTCGTCCGCCCGCGGGTGGGCGAGCCTGCGCAGCACCGCGAGGCGGCGTCCGACGGTGTCCGAGCGAGGCGAGAGCCGCTCGTGCGGCAACGTCTCCCAGGACGGGAACTCCACGACGGAGTGTTCCTCACCGGCCGGCACCAGGGTGCGCAGCGCGGCGGCCAGGTCGTCCGCCTCACGGCCGGTGGCGGTCACCGCGAGGACCGGCCGGCCGGCGTCGCGGGCGAGGGCGGCCACCGCGAAGGGACGGGCCGCGGGCGGGCCCACCAGGTCCACGTGCGGCCGGTTCCCGTCGGCCGCGGCCTGCACCGCTTCGGCAAGCGCCGGGTCCTGTACGACGGCGTCGAGCAGACCAGTCAGGCTCATGAAAAAGGCTTCCGTCCCAGCGAGGCGAACAACGCGAGCAGCCCGACACGTCGAACGGGCCGGGGTTGCCCACCTTACGCCCGCCCACCGACACCCCGCGGCCCGAGCGGATACGGGGCCGGGAGGCCCCGGCGCCCGTACCGAGGCAGGCGCCACGATGCGAGGGGACACCGCCGCCCCGCCACCGCTCCACGGCCCGGCGTCCACCCACCGAGAAGCCCCGTTCCGCCCAGTGACCCCGCATGGAATGGTGTCGGCTACACACAACTGCGGAGGGGGCCCGGTGAGCCGCACCACAAGGGACAGCGCCAGCGCTACGGACCGGGAGGCGGACTGTCCGGACCCCGCGGGCACCACGGCGGGAGGGACCGGCACCCGCCGGCGCGGCCCGGTCGTCGCCGCCCTCATGCTCGGCATGGCGCTCGCCGCCCTCGACTCCACGATCATCGCCACCGCGATCCCGCAGATCGTCGGCGACCTCGGCGGCTTCGCCGTCTTCTCCTGGCTCTTCTCCGGCTACCTGCTCGCCGTCACCGTCACCCTGCCCGTCTACGGCAAGCTCTCCGACACCTTCGGCCGCAAGCCGATCCTGGTCACCGGCATCGTGCTCTTCCTCGTCGGCTCCCTGGCCTGCGCCGGCGCCTGGAACATGGCCTCCCTGATCGCCTTCCGCGTCCTGCAGGGCCTGGGCGGCGGCGCCCTCCAGGGCACCGTCCAGACCATCGCGGCCGACCTCTACCCGATGAAGGAACGCCCCAAGATCCAGGCGAAGCTCTCCTCGGTCTGGGCCACCTCGGCGGTCGCGGGCCCCGCCCTCGGCGGGCTGCTCGCCGCCTACGCCGACTGGCGCTGGATCTTCCTGGTCAACCTGCCCGTCGGCGCGGTCGCCCTCTGGCTGATCCTCCGCCACTTCGTCGAGGACGCGCGGAGCGGGGCGGGGGCGAGGAACGGTACGGCCGCGAGCCGCGGCGCGGGCCCGGGGAGCGAGGCGGGGGCGCCCGCCCGCCGTGCCCGTGTCGACTGGCCCGGCGCGCTCGCCATCTTCGCCTGCGGCGGTCTGCTGCTGACCGCCCTCGTGCAGGGCGGCGTCGCCTGGCCCTGGCTCTCCACCCCCTCGCTGCTGCTGTTCGCCGGCAGCGCGGTGTGCGCGACGGCCACCGTCCTCATCGAACGCCGCGCCGCCGAGCCGATCATCCCCGGCTGGGTCTGGCGCCGCCGCACCATCGCGGCCGTCAACCTCGCCCTCGGCGCCCTGGGCCTGCTGATGGTCGCCCCCACCGTCTTCCTGCCCACCTACGCCCAGTCCGTCCTCGGCCTCGGCCCGATAGCCGCCGGCTTCGTGCTCTCGGTGATGACCCTGAGCTGGCCGGTCTCGGCAGCGCTGAGCAGCCACGTCTACAACCGCATCGGCATCCGCAACTGCGCGGTCATCGGCATCGGCGCGGCCGGGCTGATACTCCTCGCCTTCCCCCTGCTGCCCTACCCGGGCGCCGCCTGGCAGCCCGCCCTGATCATGCTGGCGCTGGGCGCCGCCCTGGGGCTCTTCCAGCTCCCGCTGATCATCGGTGTGCAGTCCTCGGTCGGCTACGCCGAGCGCGGCACCGCCACCGCCTCGATACTCTTCTGCCGCCAGGTCGGCCAGTCCATCGGCGCGGCCCTCTTCGGCGCCATCGCCAATGCCACGCTCAACGACCGCCTCGCCCACGCCCCACGGGAGATCCGCCCCGGGCTGCCCGGTGACCTCGACGCCGTCTCACACGCCCTGGAGCACGCCGGCTCCCTCACCGCCCAGGCCACCGACTACCTGCGGCGCGCCGTCGACAGCACCGTCGATCACGTCTACCTCGGCGCCGTCGCGGCCGCCGCCCTCGCCCTGACCGCCCTGGTCCTGCTGGCCCCCCGCCACTTCCCGGTGCACGCCGATGCCCGCACCGCGCGGGAGACGACGGAGGACACGAACGACGCGATCGGCGCTGAAGGCACGGGCGGCACGGACGACGCCGACGGCACGGATGACACCGACGGCAAGGGCACCTCAGGTACCCCCAGCGACCCGGGTGTCCCTGGCTCAGCAGCCCCGGGCGCTGCCCCCGAGGCCGGCAAGGGCGCCGGAGCAGGGGCCGCGACCGGGGCCGGGGACGGGGCGATGGACCGGGCGACACCGGGGCGGGCCGAGCCGGCCGGAGCCTAGGAGGCGTACGCGGTGCGAGCACGGCGATTCTGCTCCGCGCCGACCGGGCCGAACCGCCCGGCCCGGACCAGCTTCGGCGCGGGCGTCCCGGGCTGCTCCACGGCCCGGGCCCGTCCGCGCGGCGCCTCAGCCCTGAAGACGGGGCAGCTCCGTTTCCAGGGTGTCCTCATCGTCGGGGTCGACGGGAGACCTGGTGTCCTCCTCCGGCCCGCCGCCTTCTCCGTCGTCCGGCCCGGCGCCTGCCGCCCCCTCGGGCCGGTCGGCCGCGTCCCTGTCCTGCTCGGTTTCCGACTCCCGGCCCGACCCGGTAGGCGTGCCTGCGCTGTCGCCGTAGTCGGCGGCGAAGTCCTCGCTGTAGTCGTAGAAGCCGTCGCCGTGGTCGTAGGCGTCCATGCCCATGCCGTCCTCAGCCGGCGCACCGCCCGCGTCCTTGCCCCCGTCGTACTCCTGCTCCCCTTCGTACTCCTGCTCCCCTGGGTACTCCTGCTCCCCTGGGTGCTCCTCCGCCGCGTCGGCGTCGTCGACTCCGTCCACGCTGTCCGCGACGTCCGAGCCGCTGTCGTCCGCACCGCCGGCGTCGGCGTCCTGGTCGGCCGGGGCGGGCGCGACCAGCGGCCCGCGCTTCGGCTGTGGGGCCGGCGGAGGCACGGTCGCCGATGGCCCCGGCCCGGCAGCGGCTCCGTCACCCGCGGCGGAGGCCGTCCCCTCGGGAGCCCCTCCCCCAGGCCACTCCGTCACCGCCTGCCCGGCCTCGTCCTCCTCGGGGCCCGTGCCGGTGAGCGACGCGAGGCTGTTGCGCACATGTGTCATGTGGGCCCGTACCTCTTCGCGCTCCTCCTCGTGCTCGCGCAGGACGCGTGCGGTCGTGCGCTCGATGCGCTCCACCTCGGCCCTGGCCTGGGCCAGCAGCTCCGCACCCCGGTCCTCGGCGTTCTCCTGTTCGTGCCGGAGGACCTCCTCGATCTCGGCGTGCTCGCGCTCGCACGCGGCGAACCGGGCCTCGCCCTCCGCGTCGAGTTGCGCGAGACGCCGGTCCAGCTCCACCTCCCGGTCCTGGAGTTCACGACCGGCCGCGTCCCACTCCTCGGCCTGCCGCTCCTCCTGTTCCTCCGTCAGCTGTGCGGTGCGCCGGCGCACGTCCGTGAGTTCCCGGTCCGCTTCGTCGCACCACTGCTCGGCGTCCCTGGTGGCCGCGTCCAGAAGGGCGGTCGCCTCGGCCCACGCCGCCTCCTCGGTGTGCCGGGCGTACTCGTCCGCCTCGGTGTGCAGCGTGTGCGCCACCCTGTCGGCATCGTCCCGGACCTCGTCGGCGTGGACCGCGGCTTCCTCATGGGCCCGTTCGCCCGCCTCCTCCGCCTCGGCCCGCAGCCGGGCCGCCTCGGATTCCGCGGTGGTCAGGATCAGCTGGGCCTGTTCGCCGAGGGATTCGTACCGTTGTGGCGGCATCTGCGCCAAGTACGCGCACAGTTCCGACAGCTCGGCCGTCATCTCGTTCGACAGGACGGTCAGCCGCGCGGCGCGCTCCCAGCACGAGTCGCGGTCGGCGGAGAGTCCCTCCACACGTCGGTCGACATCGTCCGGTCGGTAGCCACGTCCTCGTACGGTCTCGAACCCGTGAGGCGAAACCGATGCACTCATCCCTCAAGCCCCTCTCCGCCGCGCACAGCAGTCGCGCGGTCCCGCACGGTTCCGCACAGTCCCGCGCACATCTTTGTGGATCTGCCCGAAGCGGCCCTATCGCGACACTCCGCCCATCTCATCCCACCAGGATGCGTCAATTGTTGCCGGAAGTCGGAATTGGCTCATCGTTGCGCAAGGCGCGGAAGAGTCTCCCCGCCGCGATGTCGTCCCACAGCAGTACGTCTCCGGAGCCGGCGACGGACACGCCGGGGCCGGAGAGCGGGACCGTCGTCGCGGTTCCCTCGCCCCCGGCGATTCGTCTCATCGACCAGCCCAGACCGGCCAACTCCCAGGCACCCGAGCCCTCGTCCACCGTCATCGCGCCGAGCGACACATCCAGCACCGGCACCAGCCGGAAGGGGTTGAGAAGCACTCCGGGGCCGAGCATCTCGCTCGCCACCGCGCTGATCAGCTGCCGCTGCCGCTTCACCCGTCCGAGATCGCCCGCCGGGTCGCTGTAGCGGGCGCGTACGTACGCCAGCGCCTGCGTACCGTTCATCTCCTGGCAGCCCGCCCGGAAGTCCGCCCCCGACTTCTCGTCCCGCAGCGGCTTGTCCGGACACAGCGTCACCCCGCCGAGCGCGTCGACGACCTCGACGAAGCCGAGGAAGTTCACCTCGGCGTAGTGGTCGATGCGCAGCCCGGTGGCCTGCTCGACGGTCCGGGTCAGCAGCTTCGGCCCGCCGTCCGCGTACGCCTCGTTGAGCTTCCCCCTGCCGTGCCCCGGCACCGGGAGGTAGCTGTCGCGGGGCAGGCTGACCAGCGAAGGGCCGCGGTCGCCGGAGTGCAGCAGCATCACGGTGTCGGTGTTGCGGCTCCCGCTGTTGCCGACATGCAGCTCTCGTCGCTGCTCGGGCGTCAGCCGGGCGCGGCTGTCGGAGCCGATCAGCAGCCAGTTCGTGCCCTTGCCCGCGGTCGGGCGGCCGGCGTAGCCGCCCAGCGCGTCCACATGGCGCACCTGCCTGCCTGCCCACACGTACAGCGTCGCAACGCCGGCCAGCAGCAGCACGACCAGCACCAGCAGCGTCACCAGGATCCGCCGGGGCCAGGACCACGTGCGGTGCCCGCCGGGAGTCGAAGGGTGCCGGCGCCCCTTGCGAGACCACCGCCGCCGCCCGGCGCGGTACAGCGTCGTCGACGACTGCGGCGACGGAGGTGGCGGCTGACCCATGTACGCATGATCCCGGCGGCCGCTCCCCACCGCAGGTGGAAGCGCGTCAGGCAGCCGTACGAGTGAGAGCGGACCACCCGTCAGGAGGACGGCGCACAGGGAGATCCGGCGAACCCTCGGCGGATGGCCCACCGCTGCCGGACCGGCCGGCCCCGCCGAACCGGCCGACGCTCATGCCGCCCGGCCTCGCCGTACGCGGGCTTCCCGTACCGCAGGAGAACGCGCGACGGGCGGCCGTTTCCGACCGCCCGTCACCACCGTCGCAACCGTCGGAGGGCGACCGCTACAGCAGCCCGTCCCACATCTGCTCCAGGAGCACCGACCACCAGGTCTCCGGCGAACCGAGCGCCGGCGGGTCAAGCGCCACCAGCTGCGCCTGGAAGTCGACGGTCCAGCGGCCGGCCTGCTCGGGCGTCAACCCGAACCGCAGCCGCCACATCCGCCCCAGCATCGCCAGGCAGCGCACGAACTCCGGCAGCCCGGTGTTGACGAACTGCGGCGCCGCCGGCTGCCCGCCCGGGCCACCCTCCATCGGGATCGCCACGATGTTCGCCGTGCCGTACTGCACACACAGCTGACGGCCGAAGTCATTGCCCATCACCAGATACGAGCCCGCGTCCGACGCCGGCTGCACCATCCGCTCCGCCGCCAGCTCCGCCAGCGTCGGCACCGGGCGGCCCGGCTGCGCCTGCGCCCAGAAGAACGGCCCGAAGTCGACCGGCAGCCCGGCCCACACCAGCGTCTGCGCGACCACGTCCGGTACGCCGTGCCGGGAGACCGCCCGCTGATCGAAGCGGAAGACCCCCTGCGGGCCGAAGGACTGCTCCAGCTCCTGGCCGATGGCCTGCGGCGGCACCGGCGGCGCCTGCTGCACCTGCGAGGGATGCGGCAACGGCGCCCGCACCGGAGCCGGCCGCGCCGGCCCGTCCGCGACCTGGTGCAACTCGCCCTGATGCTCGACGAGATGACGCACGCCCTGCTGCCGCGACGCATGATCCCTGCCGTACGCCGCGGTGTGACTGATCCGCACCTGCGGCCAGTTGTCGCGGATCATCCGGGCGCAGTAGCCACCCGGCAGATCGCAGCACTCCAGCTCGGTGTGCAGCTCCAGCACCTGCTGCGGCGGGATGTTCATCCCCCGCAGCTCGTGCAGCAGCTGCCACTCCGGGTGCGGCAGACCGGGCGCCGAGCGGCGCACGATCTTCTGCTCGGAGCCGTCCGGCGCGCGGTAGCTCAGCACCGCCATGTAGCCGGGGCCGACGGTCGGCACGCCGCTGGGCGCCTGCGGATAGCCGTAGGCACCCGGGCCACCGGGACCCGGCACACCGGGCGGGGCCTGCGCGCCGTGCGGGCCCGGAGCCGGCGGGGGCACCGGTGCGCCAGGAGGCGGGCCGACGGGCCCGGCCGGCGGCGGCATACCGGGAGCGCCCGGACCGCCGGGGCCACCGGGGCCTTCGGCCAGTGCCGCGCCGTCGGCGAGCATCGTCGCCGCGGCGTGCACCCCACCACCACCGCCTGCGGCAGGCGGAGCGGGCGGCGCGGACGGCGGCGGGGGCGGACCGCCCTGGCCGGAACCACGACTGCCCGCGGACGCTCCGGGCCTGCCGGGCGGCCCCGGAGGCTTGGGCGCACCGGGCACCCCGGGCGGCGCGGGCGGCGGCGGCACCCCGGGGCCACCCGCTCCACCCGGACCGCCGGAGCCGCCCGGCCCCGCGAGCTGGCTCTGCAGGGCCGCGCCGTCGGCGAACATCGTCGCCGCGGCATGCACCCCGCCGCCGGCCGGGCCGTCCGAGGCGGCACCGCCGGAGCCGGCCGCGTCGCCGCCCCCGGGACCGTCCACCGCACTGAGATCCAGATCCGCCGCGTCGAGCTGCGACACCATCTGCGTCGGTACGTAGCCACCGGCCGGCGCACCGGACGCGCCGGAGCCGGACGGCGCGGGGCCGCCGGGCGGGCGTACCTCCGCCTTGCTCGTCGCGGCGCCCGCGACCGCCGCGGGATCCTGGCCCCGGCCCGCGCCGGGGATACCGGGCGCACCGGGAGGCGGCGGCGGTCCCCCGGCGTTGCCGGGCAGCGAAGAGCCGTCCGCCAGCATCGTCGCCGCGGCGTGCACGCCCCCGCCGCCCACGGGCGGGGCAGGGGGCGGCACCCCGGGGCCTGGCACACCGGCCCCCTCGGGCGGCGGCACATCGGCGGCCGGCGGACCGGACGGCGGCGGCAGATCCGGCAGCGCCGGCGCCCCGGGCGGGGCAGGCGGCATCGGCGGCGGCGCGGACAGCCCACCCGGGCGGCCCTGACCGGCAGCGCCGTCCCGGCCCTCCGGCCCGCCGGCCCCCGGCACCTCCACCGCGGGCGCGACCTGCGTACGCGGCAACTGACTGCCGCCGTGCAGCAGTTCGGTCTTCGCATCCGGCCGCGTACGCGGCGGCCGCGCGTCCTCGCTCCCCTCAGGGTTGGCGAGCGGCGGCGCGAACACCGTCGCGGGCAACCCCACCGAACGATCGTCGGCCCCCTCGCCGCCGGTCGTGTCCGCCGCGGCCCACGGCGTCTCACCGGACGCCTCCACCGCACCACGTCCACCGGCAGCCGGACCCGGCGCCACAGCGGCCTCATCCGCCCGCGCGAACGCACCGGAACCACCCTCGACCAGGCCGTCCTCCGCCCCGGCACCATTCACATTCACATCTGCCCAGGCATCCGGGGCACCCGACGAAGCCGACACGGCCTCCAGCGCCGCGCCCCCGTCCCCCCGCCGGCCCGGAATGCCGATCGCGTCCGCCGCCTCCTGCAACCACTCCGGCGGAGTCAGCAGGAACGACGTGGCCTCCAGATCGATCCGCTGCGGCGGCGCCTCGGCCGCGCCGTACCCGCCGTCCACCGCGGCGCCGTACTCCTCCTCGTACCGCCGGATCACCTCACCCACCGGCAGCCCTGGCCACAACGTCGTCTCCCCGCTGTCCCGCGCGATCACCAGCCGGCTGCGGCCGCCGTCACCACGCGGACCGCCCTCCCGGTCCTCGGCCCAGGCCACAAAACCCAGATCGAACTCCCGCACCCGCACCTCACGGTGCTGCGGCGCCGGCACCTCGCCGTTGACCCAGCGCTCCGCGCGCTCCTGCGCCTGCGCGAACGTCACCATCGCGCTCACCCCTCCACCGGAACGGCGCGCGCGAAGCCGCCGTCCACCATCAGGTTCGCCACGGTCTCCAACTCCGGCGGATTACCCGCCAAACGCTGCAGGAACTCGTCGAAATCCGCACCGCACGGCAACAGCAGCCGCTCCACCCGCTCCTGCACCGACCAGCCGTCCTGATCACGCGCATCGTCGTACGGACAGAACCACACCGACCCCAACGCATCGCCGCGCACCTTCACCGCGACCACACCGCCCTGCACGAACGCCACACCCAGATAGTCCTTGGTGAAGTGATCCCGCAGACACTTGTTCACATAGACCAGATCATTCACCGCGGCGTCATCACGCACCGTGAAGAACGGCTGATCGACCAGCAGCCCCAACTCCGCGTCGAGCGCCGCACCCACCGGCGCACACCCGCCCGCCGCCTTCAAAAACGCCCGATACGCACCCGGCAGCCGGAACCCCAGCACCTCCTCGGCCTGCGACACCTGCTCCTCGCCCACCGACAGATCACGGTGCGGCAACTTGAAATGCACCGGCCGGGTCTCCTGCAACGGCCGCGTACCCCGCTTGCCGTGATCCACAGCCGTCGTCGCCAGCCCACCGTGATGCCGCAACAGCGCCTTCACCTCGACCGGAACCAGCTCCATCCGCCGCGAACCCGCGACGTGATGCCACGTCCAGCCGTGCGGCGTCGCCACCGACGGCACATCCACCCACAGCTCGTGCCCCTGGGCATGCAGCGCGGCATTCGCCGACACGTAATCCGTCAGCCGCAGCTCATCGACCCCGAACCCCTCCGGCGGCTCGGCGATCTCCGCCGCCGCACGCGCATACGGCGAGAACTCCGGGAACCCCCGTCCATCCATCCGCACCCCCGCGGGATACCTCGCGGCACGGACCGGATCCGGAAAATGCACGACCTGCCCGGCATAGGCGGTGTTCGGTGGCGCGGGCTGCCCCCCGGCCTGAGGGCCGGGAAGTGCCCCCAGCCCGAGCCGACCTGTCGTCATCGCGTCTGCCCCCTGGCTGAAGCTGGCTTTGACGCACAGCCTATGCCGTGCCGCAACACCCTCCCCCCGCGCCCGCCCCCACCCGTCAGCCCACCGACACGCCGCCGTCACCCCCCGACCCCGCGCCCCCTACCCGCCCGCGCACCACCCCGCCCACCAGCCCTGTTTCCCCCGCAGCAGACGGACTGTCACACCCCAGTGACATCACCGACAGCACCTCCGACTACCGCAACGCCCAGCACATTTGGCAGGCTGACCCCGCAACCGGGGGATTGCAGGGAGGGAAAGCACGACCATGAGCACCACCGCGCACCACACCGCCGCCAACGGCGACCCCCGCATCGGCTGGAGCGGCACCGCCGACGCCGATCGCGCCCCCACGCTGCGCCACCGCCGCGACGGCATCCTCCCCACCGTCGGCGCCGCCCTGTCCGTACGCGGACAAACCCTCACCTGCACCGCAGGCAAGGCCGAACAACCCCCCGCCCTGCACCCCCTCGTCCAGGACTTCCTCGACACCCTGGGCACCGCACAACGCGAACGCTTCACCGGACGCTGCCCCGAAGCCGTCCTGCTCTCCCGCCACCTCACCTCCGTCGAGGCCGGCCGCAGCAAACGCGCCTCCCGCAAACCCCTCACCAACGGCGAAGCCCGCCGCTCCCTGAAACACTCCAAGATCACCGCACGTCACATCCGCGAGGACGGCGACCCCCGCCACGGCAACTACGCCCCGCCCTGTCGCTCCTGCGACGCGCTCCTCGCCCACTTCGGCGTCATGCCCGTCGGCGGCACGACACCCAACGGGAGCTGACCGCCACCATGCCGCCCGCCACCCCACGCGCCTCCGCCGTCCCCGCGCCCACCCACGACCGCGCCGGCTCCACCCGCTTCCCCCCGGCCGTCGACATCGCCCTCCAGGAAGCCGGCTGGCAAACCGGACGCTGGGACATAAAGCAGGCAGAACACTGGGCCGACACCCTCCGCGCCCACTCCTCCCCCGCCGGACACCGCCACACGATCTTCCCCGCCGCCGTCGAGGCCTGGGCGGAATTCGGCGGACTGCACATCGCCGGACCGGGGCCCGGCCGCCACATCGCCCCCACCCCGTTCACCGTCGACCCCCTGCACGGCCTCCACCTCGCCCGCACCCTCGGCGACCTCGGCCGCGCCCTCGACACCCACGTCGCACCCCTCGGCCAGGAAGAAATCCCCACACCCGACGGCGCCCCCACCGGCCAGGCGATCCTCGCCATCGACGCCGAAGGCCGCGTCTACAGCCTCGACCACACCGGCGACTGGTACCTCGGCGCGAACATCGACGTCGCCCTGGGCACCCTCGTCCTCGGCACCCGCCCCAGCCGGCTCACCCTCGCCGGCTGAACCGCGGACCCCGCGGACACACCCTCTCCGGCTGAACCCCGGGCTCTGCGGACACGCCGGACAACGCGCCCCGCCGCCGTACGCCGGCCTCCCCGTCACCGCCGCGCCCGGAAACACCGCTGCACCGTCCGGCCCCGCAAGCGAGCCACCCTGAGCAAACCGCCCCGAGCGCCATCACTCCGGCCCATCACCCCGGCAACATCACGCCACACCACGGCACGCGGGCACCACCGCCGACACCCGAAAGCCCCCCGCCTCCGTCGGCCCCGACACGAACACGCCCCCCAGCGCCGTCACCCGCTCCCGCATCCCCACCAGACCGTTGCCCCCACTGGGCAACCCCGCATCCGTCGCCCCACGCTCCGACGGACCGTTCTCCACCTGCACCGCCACCTCGCCGACCCGATGCGCCACCCGCACCCGCGCCCGCGCACCGGGCGCATGCTTGTGCACATTCGTCAGCGCCTCCTGCACCACCCGGTACACGGCCTGCTCCACCCCCGGCGGATAACCCCCGGCAGCCTCCCCGGCCTCCCCGGCCTCCCCGGCCTCCGCAGCCACCCCGGCCCCATCACCCACCGCACCGTCCGGCCCCTGCACCGCAAACTCCACGACCATCCCGGCCGCCCGCGACTGACCCACCAGCTCCCCCAGCTCCGCCAGCCACGGCCCCTCCCCCTCGGGCTCACCAACCACCGGCCCCGACCCCGACGCCCCACCACCCCGCACCGCAGCCCCAGCCGCACCCGACACCCCGGACGACGCCACCGACGCACCCGCCGACGACCTCACCTTCACCTGCGACGCCACCGCCACCAACCGCTCCGGCGCATCCGACGCCGGAGCCCGCACGGCCGACCCGTCAGCCGTCCGCAACACCCCCAACATCTCCCGCAACTCCGTCAGCGCCTGCCGACCCATATCCCCCACCAACGCCGCGTTCTTCGACGCCTTCTCCGGATCCTTCAACGCCACCGCCTGCAACGCCGCCGCATGCACCACCATCAAACTCACCCGATGCGCCACCACGTCGTGCATCTCCCGCGCGATCCGCGTCCGCTCCTCGTTACGCGCCCACTCCGCACGCTCCTCGGCACGGTCCGCCAACAGCGACAGCTCCCGCTCCAGACCGTCCGCCCGCTCCCGCAAGCTCTCCACCAACCGACGCCGGGCCCCCACATACAGACCCCACAACACCGGCGGCGCCGTCACCACCAACCCCACGGCCACCGCCATCGCCGGCACGAACCACACCGGCGGATTGAAGTCCTCCTGCGACGCCACGTCCTGCCGCATGCTGAGAAACGTCGTGATCAACGTCCCCACGACCGTCATCCCCGCCAACAGCGCAGTGATCCGACGCGGCACATCCGACGCCGCCAACGTGTACAGACCCACCACACCCAGCAGCGCACCCATCTCCGCCGGCATCACCGCGATCGACACCAACACCACCGCGATCGGCCACCGCCGCCGCACCAGCAACACCGGCCCCGCCACCACACCGAGCAGCATCCCGGCCGCCTCCGGCACCTGCGCCTCCTGCGCGAAGCGCGCGCCTTCCAGCACACACTCCACCGCCGAAGCGAACGCCAGGAACACATCCAGCACGGCGCTCCGCCGCCGAGCCCACCACCACGGCCCAGCCGTCGGCGCGCCTCTCACACCCGCTCCTGCACTTGCCCCCGTTGCGGTCATACCGACCAGCCTACGGGCGGTCGCACCCAATCCCCCGAGGAGTTCCCCACCAGGTGCCAGACCCATTACGAGCCGTTACCACCGAATATCCCTCGAACTATTGAATCGCCCACATTTCCGCCCCTCGCCCACCCCCCGCACGCCAGCCTGTTCCCATGCCGAACACCCATCGGGAACACCCCGACTACGAGTCCTTACGCCCCCAAGCCATCGCCCTACGCCGCGCCGGCCTCAGCCGCCGCCAGATCCGCGACCGCCTCCATGTCCACAACAACGACATCCTCAACCGCCTCCTCGACGGCACACCCCTCCCGGAACACCCCCGCCACCTCGACACGAAGGACAACCTGCGCGACAAGGCCCGCGAGCTCCGCAAGCAGGGGATGACCTATGACCAGATCCAGGTCGCGCTGGGGTGTTCGAAGAGTTCGATCTCATTGTGGGTCCGGGATCTGCCGAAGCCGCCGACCCGAACCCGCGAGGAAGCCTCCGCCATTGCCAAGCGCGGCTGGGAGGCGACACTGAAGCAACGGGAAGCGGCGCGCCAGGAAACCAAGCGAATCGCCGCCGCGGAGATCGGCGAGCTGAGCGACCGGGAGCTGTTCCTGATCGGCGTCGGCCTCTATTGGTCCGAGGGCAGCAAGAGCAAGCAGCACAACCCCACCGAACGCGTCACCTTCATCAATAGCGACCCAGACATGATCCGCACCTATCTCGCATGGCTGCGCCTACTGGGCGTGAGCACAGAGCGAATGCGGTTCCACGTACACATCCACGAGTCCGGCGATGCTGCAGGCGCGGAGCGCTTCTGGGCCGATCTGGTCGGCATCGACGTATCCGAGTTGAGCAAGACCACCCTCAAGAAGCACCAGCCCAAGACCGTTCGCAAGAACGTCGGAGAGGGCTATCGGGGCTGCCTGACGATCCGAGTGCTACAAAGTGCGGAGCTATACCGTCGCATCGAGGGCTGGTGGTACGGCATAGTGTTGGGAGCCAAGCGGCCAGCCTGACAAATGTCCGGTTTGATCTGCTTTACCATCCCCTGTGGTGTAATGGGCAACACTGCGGTTTTTGGTACCGTCATTCGAGGTTCGAGTCCTCGCAGGGGAGCAAGCAAAGTTCGGGTCCTGATCACCACGTCAGGACCCGTCCGCGTTTCGGCTTCAAAACGCCCCGGTATCCTTCGGGTGACCACCACCCGAAGTAGCCAAGAAGCCGAAGGGCATCCCCGTGAGCGCCAACCGCCCGGCAGCCGTCGTCGTTCTCGCAGCGGGTGAGGGAACCCGCATGAAGTCGGCGACCCCAAAGGTCCTGCACGCGATCTCCGGCCGCTCCCTCGTCGGCCACGTCGTCGCCGCCTCCCGTGAGCTGGACCCAGAGCACCTCGTCGTGGTCGTCGGCCACGCCCGCGACCAGGTACAGGCACATCTCCTCGACGTCGACCCGGACGTCCGCAGCGCCGTGCAGCACGAGCAGAACGGCACCGGACACGCCGTCCGTATGGGCCTGGAGGAGCTGAGCGACAACGGCATCACCCTCGACGGCACCGTCGTCGTGGTGTGCGGTGACACCCCGCTCCTGACCGGCGAGACGCTGCGGGCCCTGAGCGAGACGCACACCGCGGACGGCAACGCCGTCACGGTGCTGTCGGCCGAGGTCCCCGACTCCACCGGTTACGGGCGGATCGTGCGGGACGACGCGTCCGGCGCGGTGACCGCGATCGTCGAGCACAAGGACGCCACCGACGCGCAGCGCGCCATCCGCGAGATCAACTCCGGGGTCTTCGCCTTCGATGCGAAGTTGCTGACGGATGCCCTGGGCCGGGTGCGGACGGACAACAGCCAGGGTGAGGAGTACCTCACGGATGTGCTGAGCATTCTGCGGGAGGCCGGGCATCGGGTCGGTGCCGCGGTGGCCGCCGATCACCGGGAGATCCTGGGGATCAACAACCGTGTGCAGCTGGCGGAGGCGCGGCGGCTGCTGAACGAGCGGCTGCTGGAGCGGGCGATGCTGGCGGGTGTGACGGTGGTGGATCCCGCGACGACCTGGTTGGACGTGGCGGTGAGCTTCGAGCCGGATTCGGTGGTGCACCCGGGGACGCAGTTGCTGGGTGCGACGGTGCTGGGTGCGGGCGCCGAGGTGGGCCCGAATTCGCGGTTGACGGACACGGTCGTCGGTGAGGGCGCGGTGGCGTCGTTCACGGTGGCGGAGGGTGCGCGGATCGGGGCGGGCGCGAGTGTGGGTCCGTATGCGTACTTGCGTCCGGGGACGGTGCTCGGTGCGCGGTCGAAGGCCGGTACGTATGTGGAGATGAAGAACGCGTCGATCGGTGAGGGCACGAAGGTGCCGCATCTGTCGTATGTGGGGGATGCGACGATTGGTGAGCACACCAATATCGGTGCGGCGAGCGTGTTCGTGAACTACGACGGTGAGGCCAAGCACCACACCACCGTCGGGTCGCACTGCAAGACGGGGTCGGACAACATGTTTGTGGCTCCTGTCACGATCGGGGACGGCGCGTACACCGCTGCCGGCTCGGTCATCACCAAGGATGTGCCCCCGGGTTCGCTGGCGGTCGCGCGAGGCCAGCAGCGGAATATCGAGGGTTGGGTCGCGCGTAAGCGGCCGGGAAGCGCGGCTGCGCAGGCCGCTTCGTCCGCTCGCCAGGAGTCCGCAGGCGAGCGGTGATGGTGCAACGGGTGCGCCGTGCGGGGCGTACCGTGATTAGCGCACGCAAACAGGGATTCGAGGAGATTTGCTGTGACCGGGATCAAGACGACCGGCGAGAAGAAGCTGATGCTCTTCTCCGGCCGCGCCCACCCCGAGCTGGCCGAGGAGGTCGCGCACCAGCTGGGTGTGGGCCTGGTCCCGACGAAGGCGTTCGACTTCGCCAACGGTGAGATCTATGTCCGTTATCAGGAGTCGGCGCGTGGTGCGGACTGCTTTTTGATTCAGAGCCACACGGCTCCGATCAATAAGTGGATCATGGAACAGTTGATCATGATTGATGCGCTGAAGCGGGCCTCGGCCCGGAGCATCACCGTGGTCGTTCCCTTCTACGGCTATGCCCGTCAGGACAAGAAGCACCGTGGTCGTGAGCCGATCTCGGCGCGGCTGATCGCGGATCTGATGAAGACGGCGGGTGCGGACCGTATCGTCACGGTCGATCTGCACACGGATCAGATCATGGGCTTCTTCGACGGTCCGGTGGATCATCTGTTCGCGCTGCCGGTGCTGGCGGACTACGTCGGCGCGAAGGTGGACCGGGACAAGCTGACCGTGGTTTCGCCGGACGCGGGCCGGGTGCGGGTGGCGGACCGTTGGTGTGACCGTCTGGGTGCGCCGCTGGCGATCGTGCACAAGCGGCGTGACAAGGATGTGGCGAACCAGGTCACCGTCCACGAGGTCGTGGGTGATGTGAAGGACCGGGTGTGTGTCCTGGTCGACGACATGATCGACACGGGTGGCACGATCTGTGCGGCGGCGGATGCGCTGTTCGCGAATGGTGCGTCGGATGTGATCGTGACGGCGACGCACGGTGTGCTGTCGGGTCCGGCGGCGGACCGGCTGAAGAACTCGAAGGTGAGTGAGTTCGTGTTCACGAACACGCTGCCGACGCCGAGTGAGCTGGAGCTGGACAAGATCACGGTGCTGTCGATGGCGCCGACGGTTGCGCGTGCGATCCGTGAGGTGTTCGAGGACGGTTCGGTGACGAGCCTCTTCGAGGAGCAGTGAGTTCAGCTGTGATGTAGGTCGGCATTGATCGACTTGGGGGCGGCCTTCCCGCCGGGTAGACTCACGGAGTTGCTCGGCGAGGGAGGCCGCACTTTTTTGTGCGGCTGGTCCGTTATCGACGCGCTCTTCGTAGCAGGTCTGTCGTGGGCCGGGTGACGGTCAGCAGTTTCCTGAGATACGAGGAGTGCAGTCATGGCTGAGGTCAAGATCGCCGCTGAGGTCCGTAGCGATTTCGGTAAGGGCGCGGCCCGTCGTACGCGTCGCGAGAGCAAGGTTCCGGGCGTGGTGTACGGCCACGGTGACAAGCCGCAGCACGTCAAGGTCGACAGCCACGCGCTGATGATGGCCCTGAAGACCCCGAACGTGCTGATCCGTCTGGACGTGGACGGCAAGGACACGCTGGTCATCCCGAAGGCCGTGCAGCGTGAGGCCATCCGTGGCTTCCTCGTGCACGTCGACTTCCTGGCCGTCCGCCAGGGCGAGAAGGTCACCGTCGAGATCCCGATCCTGACCGAGGGCGACCTGGCGCCGGGTGCGAACCTGCTCGAGCACCTGCTGAACACCCTGCCGGTCGAGGCCGAGGCGACCCACATCCCGGAGTCGGTCACGATCTCCGTGGCGGGCCTGGACGCCGGTGACTCGGTGCAGGCGAAGGACATCACGCTGCCGGCCGGTTCGACGCTGGCCGTCGAGGACGACGTCGTCGTGCTGCAGGTTGTCGCGGCGCAGGCGGAGGCTCCGGCCGAGGAGTCCGCCGAGGCGGGCGACGAGGCCGAGCAGGCCTGATTGCCGTAGTACAGCGCTCTGTCCAGCCGCTGCCGCGCGCCTTTGGGTGCGGGGTGGCGGTTGGGCTGTTTCATGGGCTGTTGTCCGTGGCCGGCCGCGCGGTGTGCGGTGGCGGGTAGTTGTCGGGGTTCGGTGTGGTGGCGGTTGTGGGAGTGGGAGAGATGACGGACGCAGATCCGTGGCTTGTGGTGGGGCTGGGTAATCCGGGTCCGGAGTATGCGGCGAATCGCCACAATGTCGGGTTCATGGTGGCGGATTTGCTGGCGGAGCGGATGCGGGGCCGCTTCAAGGCGCACAAGTCGCGTGCGCAGGTGGTGGAGGGGCGTGTCGGTGCGCCGGGGCCCGGGGGTCGTCGGGTGGTGGTGGCCAAGCCGATGTCGTTCATGAATGTGTCGGGTGGGCCGGTGACGGCGTTGCGGGATTTCTACAAGGTGCCGGTGTCCAACATCGTGGCGATTCATGATGAGTTGGACATTGATTACGGTGCGCTGCGGCTGAAGTTGGGCGGTGGCGACAATGGGCACAACGGGTTGAAGTCGATCACGAAGTCGTTGGGTGCGGAGTATCACCGGGTGCGGTTCGGGATCGGGCGTCCGCCGGGGCGGATGCAGGTGGCGGATTTTGTGTTGAAGGACTTCTCGTCGCCGGAGCGCAAGGAACTGGGTTATTTCGTGGACCGTGCGGCGGATGCGGTGGAGGCTCTGGTGATCGAGGGGCTGGAGCGGGCGCAGAGCACGTACAACACATGATGCGGACAACGTGGGTCAGGCCCTGACGAACCGCAGGTGAGAGGTTGACCGACTGCTGTCGGATGGCCAAGGATCGCCGGCATGCCCAGTAGCAGTACGCGCACCAGTTCTGTCCGTCGCAGCCGCACCCGGCGGGCGGGTGAGAGTGCCTATGGGGCATTGCTTGTCGTGCGGACGGTGCTGATGGGGTTGTTGGCGCTGCTGCTGTTGGCGGCGGGGGTGTGGACGTCGTGGAACACCGCGCAGTACGCGATGCTCGTCAAGGCGCAGGAGCGCGGCACGATGACGGTGGCGCGGTGTGAGGACGACCGTTGCACGGGTCCGTATGTGCCGACCGAGGGGGACGGCAAGGCCCGGTCGAAGGTGTCGATCGTGGAGGCCGCCGCGCCGGACGAGGGTGCGCGGGTCGAGGTGACGGTGGAGCCGGGGACGGGGCATGCGGTGCGGACCGGGCCGGCCGGGATTCTGCATGCGTGGGTGCCGTTCGCGGGGGCGTTGTTGCTGGCGGCGTTGGTGGTGGCCGGTGGGATGCGGTTGCGGCGTACGGCGTGGGTGATGGGCTTGTGTGGTGCGGTGCTGCTGGGGGCGGCGTTCGCGGCGTTGCAGGGGATTTAAGGCAGACACCGGGGTTCCCGGTTCGGCAGACGGCAGCGGCCCGTCCCTTCGTGTGAAGGGGCGGGCCGCTGCCGTGTGGTGTGGCTTCGGTGTCGGGCCGGGGTCAGCCGGTGTTGCGCAGGCCGGCGGCGACGCCGTTGACGGTGAGCAGCAGGGCGCGGGCGAGGACGGGGTCGGCCTCTTCGCCGCGGGCGGCTGCCTCGCGCTGGCGGGCGAGCAGGGACACCTGGAGGTAGGAGATCGGGTCGAGGTAGGCGTCGCGGATGTGGAAGGTCTGCTGGAGTACGGAGTTGGAGTCGAGGAGTTCGCTCTCTCCGGTGATGCGCAGGACTTCCTGGACCGTGAGCTCGTGTTCGGCCTTGATGCCTTCGAAGACGTGCTTGAGGTTGTCGGGGACGAGGGTGTCGACGTAGTGCTGGGCGATCCGCAGGTCGGTCTTGGCCAGCGTCATCGCGACGTTGGACAGGAAGTTGCGGAAGAAGTGCCAGTGCTCGTGCATCTCGTCCAGGACGCTGTCGAGTCCCGCTTCGCGGGCGGCCTTGAGGCCGGTGCCGACGCCGAACCAGCCGGGGACGATCTGGCGGGACTGGGTCCAGCCGAAGACCCACGGGATGGCGCGCAGGCCGTCGAGTCCTGCGCCGCTGTCGGGGCGGCGCGAGGGGCGGGAGCCGAGGTGGAGTTCGGCGAGCTGGTCGACGGGGGTGGAGGCGAAGAAGTAGGCGGGCAGGTCGGGGTCCTCGACGAGCCTGCGGTAGGAGCCGTGGGCGGCCTCGGAGACGGTTTCCATGGCGGCGTCCCAGCGGGCGAGGGCCTCGTCGGACTGGCGGGGCTCGGTGTGCAGGGCGGATGCCTGCAGGGTGGCCGCGACGGTCAGTTCGAGGTTTTCCCGGGCGAGGGACGGCACGAGGTACTTGTCGGAGATGACCTCGCCCTGTTCGGTGACCTTGATCTCGCCTTCGAGGGTGCCGTAGGGCTGGGCGAGGATCGCGTCGTGGGAGGGGCCGCCGCCGCGGCCGACGGTGCCGCCGCGGCCGTGGAAGAGGCGCAGGCGTACGCCGTGGCGGTGGGCGACGTCTCGCAGCAGGCGCTGGGCGCGGTGGATCTCCCACTGGGAGGTGGTGATGCCGCCGAACTTGGAGGAGTCGGAGTAGCCGAGCATGACCTCCTGGACGTCGTCGCGCAGGGCGACGAGGCGTCGGTAGGAGGGGTCGGACAGCATCTCGTCGAGGAGCTGGTCGGCGATCTTCAGCTCGTCGGTGGTCTCCAGGAGCGGCACGATGCCGATCTTGGCCCAGCCGGCGTGCAGGTCGATGAGGCCGGCCTCGCGGGCGAGCACGGTGGCCGCGAAGACGTCGTCGGAGCCCTGGCACATGGAGATGATGTAGGACTCGATGACCTCGGGGCCGAAGGTCTCCTTGGCCTTGACGATGGTGCGGAAGACGCCGAGGGTCTTCGCGCCGGCTTCGTCGAGGGGTGCGGGGGTGGGCGCCAGGGGCCGGCGGGAGCGCAGTTCCTTGGCGAGGAGCTTGCGGCGGTAGTCGCGCGGCATGTCGACGTAGCGCCAGGACTCCTCGCCGAGGCGGTCGAAGAGCTGGCCGAGGGCGTGGTGGTGGGCGTCGGCGTGCTCGCGGATGTCCATGGTGGCGAGCTGCAGGCCGAAGGCGGCGATGGTGCGCAGGGTGCGCTCCAGTCGGCCGTCGGCGACCAGGCCGCCGCGGTGCTCGCGCAGCGAGGTCTGGATGAGCGCGAGGTCGTCGAGGAGTTCGACGGTGCCGAGGTAGTCGCGGCCGGGGACGTGGGGGGTGTCTCCGGCGAGGCGCTCGCGGGTGTTGACGAGCTTTTGCTGGATGCAGGTGGCCTTGAGGCGGTAGGGCTCTTCGGAGTTCAGGCGCTTGTAGCGGGGGCTGATCTCCGGGATGAGTTCCAGGTCGCGGCGGAGGGACTCCAGGAGCTCGTCGGTGGCTCCGCAGTTGCGAATGGAGTTGGAGAGTGCGCCGCGCAGTTCGTCGACGTGCTCCAGGGCGTCGGTGATGCCGTGCTCGTGCTGGAGGAGCAGGACGTCCCAGGTGACCTGGGGGGTGACGTTGGGGTTGCCGTCGCGGTCGCCGCCGATCCAGGTGCCGAAGGTCAGGGGGCGGGTGCCGGCGGGCAGCTCGGTGCCGGCGCGCTCCAGTTCGGCGGCCAGGTCCTCGAGGACGTCGCCGACGGCGCCGCGGCCGAGTTCGTCGAGGTAGTAGATGGCGTTGCGGGCCTCGTCGGTGGGCTCGGGGCGGGCGACGCGCAGCTCATCGGTCTGCCAGATGAGGTCGATGTTCTCGGCGAGGCGGAGGTCGGCGCGGCGTCGCTCGGTTGCGTCCGTGGTGTCCAGCAGCTCGGCGACCTTGCGGAGCTTGGTGAGGACGGAGCGGCGGGCGGCCTCGGTGGGGTGCGCCGTGAAGACGGGGCGGACGCCGAGGTGGCGCGCGGTTTCGCGCAGGTGCTCGGGGTCGGCGTCCTTGAGCATGTCGGCGGTGCGGGCGAGGATGCTGCCCTCCGCGGCGCGGCGGGTGCGCAGCTCGCGGCCGCGGTGGACCTGCTCGGTGACGTTCGCGAGGTGGAAGTAGGTGGAGAAGGCGCGCACGAGCTTGGCGGCGGTGGCGAGGTCGGTGTCACCGAGGAGCCGGGCGGCGGCTTCGCCGTCGGAGCGGGTCAGTGCGCGGACCCGCTCGACGAGGTCCAGGAGTTCCTGGCCCTCCTGCCGGAGGAGGGTTTCGCCGAGGAGGTCGCCCAGGCGTCGGATGTCGGCGCGCAGGGCGACGTTGTCCTTGTGGTCGCTGATACCGCTGCTGTCGCTGTCGACGCCGGGCCGGTCGTACGGGCCGGACTGCGTGGACGCGAGGTCGGCGGAGGTGTTGTCGGCACTGCTCACAGGTGCGGCTCCTTGCAGTGTTGAGCACGTCTGATTAGCGGGCGGGTTGCGGACCGCGCTGTCCGACGTCCCCAGGATAGGTCTCCCCACTCTCGGCGGATCACACCGTCCGATTGCTGGGCATCATTGCTATCGGCGCTGGTGTGGGGCCTGTCACACCACGTCCGTGGTGGTGTCACGCCGCGTGCGGGGCGGTGTCACGGCCTTGCTCGTGGCGGTGTCGCTGCCATACTTACGAAACCGTAGGTTACGGTCCCGTAGCCGTAGCCGTGCCCCCGAGCCCCCCGACGAGGGACACCACATGACCGCAGGACCAGAAACCGCCGAAGAGTCCCCGATCTCCGCCGGTACACCGCTTCCGTCCGCCACGCTGGGCGGTGACAGCAAGCGGTCGGTCGAGCAGATCACGCTGCTGTTGTTCATCACGTTGCCGTTCCTGGCGCTGCTCGCGGCGGTGCCGCTCGCCTGGGGGTGGGGGGTGAGCTGGCTGGACCTTGGGCTGATGGTGGCGATGTACTACATCGGGTGCCACGGCATCACGATCGGCTTCCACCGTTACTTCACCCACGGCGCCTTCAAGGCGAAGCGGCCGCTGCGTATCGCGCTGGCCGTGATGGGTTCGCTGGCGGTGGAGGGGCCGCTGGTGCGCTGGGTGGCGGATCACCGTAAGCACCACAAGTTCTCCGACGCCGAGGGCGACCCGCATTCGCCGTGGCGTTTCGGCGAGACGGTGCCGGCCCTGATGAAGGGCCTGTGGTGGGCGCACATCGGCTGGATGTTCGACGAGGAGCAGACGTCGCAGGCGAAGTACGCACCGGATCTGATCAAGGATCCCGCGATCCGGGCCGTCTCGCGTCAGTTCGTTGTGTGGACGGCGGTCTCGCTCGCGCTTCCGCCGCTGGTGGGCGGTCTGGTGACCTGGTCCTGGACGGGCGCGCTGACGGCGTTCTTCTGGGGTTCCCTGGTGCGGGTGGCGCTGCTGCATCACGTGACGTGGTCGATCAACTCCATCTGCCACGCGGTCGGTAAGCGCCCGTTCAAGTCGCGGGACCGCTCAGGGAACGTGTGGTGGCTTGCGGTGCTGTCGTGCGGGGAGTCCTGGCACAACCTGCACCACGCCGACCCGACGTGTGCCCGGCACGGCGTGCTGAAGGGGCAGCTGGACTCCAGCGCACGGCTCATCCGCTGGTTCGAGAAGGCGGGCTGGGCGTACGACGTCCGGTGGCCCAGTGCGTCGCGCGTCGAGTCCCGGCGCAAGGACAAGGCGACTCAGGCTGCATGATTGACGGGTGGCGATCGACGGCAGCAGCGTGAGCAACAGCAAGGGCACGAATTCCTCCGGCGCGGGGTCCCGGCGGACCCGCAGGGTCCGGATGACCGGCGCGGAACGCCGTGAGCAGCTGCTGGACATCGGTCGCACACTCTTCGCCGAGCGGGGCTTCGAAGGCACTTCCGTGGAGGAGATCGCGGCGAAGGCCGGTGTGTCCAAACCGGTGGTCTACGAGCACTTCGGCGGCAAGGAGGGCCTGTACGCGGTCGTCGTGGACCGTGAGATGCGGCAGCTGCTGGACATGGTGACCAGCGCGCTGACCGCCGGCCATCCCCGTGAACTCCTCGAACAGGCCGCGTTCGCCCTCCTCGATTACATCGAGACGTTCACCGACGGTTTCCGCATCCTGGTCCGGGACTCCCCCGTCGCCCAGTCGACGGGCACGTTCGCCTCGCTGATCAGCGATATCGCCACGCAGGTCGAGGACATCCTGGGCCTTGAGTTCAAGGCCCGCGGCTTCGACCCGAAGCTGGCCCCGCTCTACGCCCAGGCGCTGGTCGGCATGGTCGCCCTGACCGGCCAGTGGTGGCTCGACGTCCGCAAGCCGAAGAAGGCCGAGGTCGCCGCCCACCTGGTGAACCTCGCCTGGCACGGCCTCGACGGGCTGGAGGCCAGGCCCCGGCTGATCGGGCACCGGCGGGCTTGAGCGGGGGTGTCGAGCCCGCCCGACCGGTCATGCGGTGCGACGCATCCCGGGATGGGATGCGCCCTGCCGCCGGTGGCCCTCGGCCTGCACGCCGGCCCTAGTCGCTCACGGCTGTCCTGCGGCGGCGTACGGCGAAGATGGCGCCCGCTCCCGCGACGACGGCGGCGCCGCCGATGGCTGCCGCGGTCGGCAGGGCGCTCGACGCGCCGGTCTCGGCGAGGTTGCCGCTGACGGGCAGCTCGGCGAGACCGCCCTGCGGGGCATGGTGCCCCCTGCTGGTCGCGGCCTTGGCCTTGGCCGGCCGGTCCTTTTCGTCCGTGCTGCCCGGCTTGCCCTTGGCGTCCTCGACCTTGCCGGGCTCAGTGCCCGCCGGCAGGACGGTGAAGTCGAACTGGCTGATCTCGTCGTAGCCGCACTGGCCGTCCTCGCCGTACGAGTGCCCGGTGGTGAAGAAGTAGCCCGCGCCCGCCTCGGCATTCTTGGCGATCTTGATGCGCATCCTGGCGTCCGCGTACTCGCCCGGCCGGAGGCTGCCCACCGTGGCGAAGTCCTGGTTGTCGTTCCACTCCGCGCCCTCGCCCTCCACGGGCTTCCACGCGCGGCTGTGCGGGTTGAACCACTCGACGGTGACGGCGAGTTCGGAGACGTCATCGATCTCCGGGTCGGCGGTGCCGAGATAGAGGGTGACGTCGGTCTCCTGCAGCGTGACCGTGGAGACGTTGCTGACGCGATAGGCGAACTCGTGCCATCCGGACCCGGCGACGATCTTGCTCGGGAGGTCGCGGAGCGCCGTCTTCCCTCGTTCCTCCTCGGGAATGCCGGTGCAGAAGGCCGGGCGGGTGTACGTCGGGGAGGGCGAGGGGGCCGACGTCGCCCCCACTGACGGCTTCGGCTCGCTCCGCTCCGGAGGCGTCGCCGCGTCGCCCGGCCGACCGGCCGAGGAGTCCTCCTCATCGGCAGCACCACCGGTGGACGGTTCAGCCGAGGGCACGGTGGTGGCCGAGGCGGAGGGTGCACCACCGTCCACGGGCGTTTCTCCCCTGGCGTGCGCGGCAGGAGAAGCGAGCAGTGACACGGAACAGATGGCGGCGAGGGCAGCGGCGGCCGACAGAGCACGATGAAGCGTCATGGATCTCTTTCATGGGCTGAACTTGGGCGCTTACGTGACCCTCCGGCCCATCGGCAGGTTGCGCTTCGCCTGGAGAAGCCCTTCGTGATCTCCCTCACAGGTCCCCGCGCGGCGCGCCGGCGATGGCGCGGCGGGGCACCCGCCGCGCCGTGGACTGCCCGGTTCCGCTGCCGTGCGCCCGGGGCCGACCGGATGCGCGGCGCGCCGGCTCAGGGCCGGAAGCCTCCTCCGGTGTCCTCCAGGAATTCCAGGCGGTTTCCCGCCGGGTCGGTGGAGTAGAAGCGGCGGTGCCCCGGGAGGCTGTGGTCCCAGGTGACGGGGGCGCCCGCGGCGGCCAGGCGGGCGGCGAGGGTGTCGATGTCGGTGACGGTGAGGGCCGGGTGCGCCTTTCGGGCGGCGCGGTGGTCGGGGTCGGCGCCGAGGTGGAGTTGGGCTGTGCCGGCCTCGAACCAGCAGCCGCCGCGGGCGGCGAGCGCCGGGGGCTTGGGGATCTCCGTCATGCCGAGGAGGTCGGCGTAGTAGGCCCGCAGCGCGGCTTCGGTGCCGGGGTGTGCGGCCAGCAGGATGTGGTCGAGGCCGGTGATCATGGTGTCAGCTCCGAGGGAGGGGCGGGTCAGGCCGCTTCGGGTTTACGGGCCACGGCGAAGATGCGGCGGAAGGGGAAGACCGTGCCGTGCCTGCCGGTGGGGTAGGCCTTGCGCAGCAGGTCGCGGAATTCGGCGAGGAAGGCGTCGCGGGCGTCCGGGTCGTCCTCCAGGGCGGTGAGGACGGGGCGCAGCGCGGTGCCCTTTACCCAGTCCAGGACGGGGTCGTCACCCTGGAGCAGCTGGACGTAGGTGGTCTCCCAGGCGTCGGTCTCGCAGCCGAGGTCGGTGAGGCGCTGGAGGTAGTCGGCGGGCTGGAGGATGTGGACGAAGCGGCGGCCGTGGGTGTCGAGGCGGTCGCGCCACCGGGGGGCGTCGCACAGCTCGCCGAGGAGGGCGTGGCTGGGGGAGGTGAAGTTGCCGGGGACCTGGAAGGCGAGGGTGCCGCCGGGGGTGAGGCCCGCTATCCAGTGCGCGAAGGACTCGGGGTGGTTGGGGACCCACTGGAGTGCGGCGTTGGAGACGATCAGGTCGTACGGCTCGTCGGGCACCCAGTCGCCCGCGTCGGCGGGGGCGAAGTCGAGATGGCCGCCGTCCGCGGTGGGGCCGGCGTGGGTCTCGGCCTCCTTGAGCATCTCGGGGGAGTTGTCGTAGCCGGTGATGTGCGCGTCGGGCCAGCGTGCGGCGAGCAGGGCGGTGACGTTTCCGGGTCCGCAGCCGAGGTCGGCGATGCGGGCGGGGCGTTCGTGCCGGGGCAGGTCGGGTATCCGGGCGAGCAGGTCGTGGAAGGGACGGGTGCGGAGCCCGGAGTGGCGAAGGTACTGCTGCGGGTCCCAGGTTGGTGCGACGTGCATGGTCAAAACCCCTTTGCGGGAATGCAGGCTGGCACAGGCTGTTTCAGGCCGCCTCGGGCAGAACCCGGGCTCGCGCCGACGATGCCCAATAGTCCAGGAAAATATATCTCGACATCAAGAGACTCCACATCGACAGACCCTTTACACTGATCGTCATGGAGGACGAGGTCGACCGACTGGTCGCAGCATGGCGCCGCGAGCGCCCGGACCTCGACGTGGAACCACTTGAGGTCCTCAGCCGCGTTTCCCGCCTGGCCAGACACCTCGACAGAGCTCGCCGCATCGCCTTCTCCGAGGTCGGCCTGGAGCCCTGGGAGTTCGACGTACTCACCGCGCTGCGCCGCGCGGGCGCGCCCTACCAGCTCTCCCCCGGCGCGCTGCTGACCCAGACTCTGGTCACCTCCGGCACGATGACCAACCGCATCGACAGGCTCGCGAAGAAGGATCTCGTCGAGCGGCTGCCCGACCCCAGCGACCGGCGCGGAGTGCTGGTCAGGCTCACTGCCGAGGGCCGCGACAGGGCCGACCGTTCATTGGCCGGACTGCTGGCCCAGGAGCGGGCCATTCTGGCCGAACTCTCCCGTCAGCAGCGCAGCGAACTGGCCGGTCTGCTACGCCGGTTGACCGGCCCGTTCGACAACATCCCGGGCTGACGACCGCCGGACGCCCGCCACCCGCCCGGCCGAGGTCCTCTTGCCCGCCGCCCGCAGGTGGGCTTGGATTCGCGCCATGAGCCAGCACGCACCGCACCCGGCGCCCGGTGGCCCCTACGGCAAGCGGTTCCAGGGCCGTACGGTCCTGGTCACCGGTGCGGCGGGCGGCATCGGGGCGGCCACCGCCGACCGGCTGGCGGCGGAGGGAGCCGGGGTGCTGCTGCTGGACATCGACGACGGGCGCGGGGAGCACACCGCGCGGCGCATACGGGCGGCCGGCGGTCTGGCCTCCTACCAGCACTGCGACGTGGTGAGCGAGGACGACTGGCGGCAGGCCGTGGCAGCGGCACGGCAGCGCTACGGCCCCGTCGGCGGGCTGGTCAGCAACGCCTTCCTGCCCTATGTCGCGGCCGCCGACCGCACCCCGCTCGCGGACTGGGAGCGGCAGCTCGCGGTGAACCTCACCGGCTCGTTCCTCGGCGTCCGCGCCGCCCTGGACGACCTGCGCGCCCAGCGCGGCGGCGTGGTGCTGACCTCGTCCGTGCATGCGCTCATGGGGCTGCCGGGCCGCCCCGCCTACGCCGCGTCAAAGGCCGGACTGACCGGCCTCGGGCGGCAGTTGGCCGTCGAGTACGGGCCCGAGATACGGGTCAACAGCGTGCTGCCGGGCCCGGTGCTGACCGCCGCGTGGGACGGCATCGGTGACGCGGAGCGCCAGGCCACCGCCGAGGAGACCGCGGCCCGGCGGCTGGGGCGGCCCGAGGAGGTCGCCGCCGCCATCGCCTTCCTGCTCTCCTCCGAGGCGTCGTTCGTCACCGGCGCGAGCCTCGTCGTGGACGGCGGCTGGAGCGTGTACAAGAACTCCTCGTGAACCACTGCCCGTACGGGGCGCGAACCGCGTTGTGAACTTCGACCCAGGGGGTCCGATGGGCATCCGATTCGGCGGCGACTACAACCCCGAGCAGTGGCCGCAGGAGGTGTGGGCCGAGGACCTGAAGCTGATGAAGGCGGCCCACGTCACCATGGTCACCGCGGGGATCTTCTCCTGGGCCAAGGTCGAACCCCGGGCCGGCACCTACGACTTCGGCTGGTTCGACCGCGTCATGGACGGCCTGGCCGGCGCCGGTATCGAGGTCTGCCTGGCGACGATGACCGCCTCACCGCCGCCCTGGCTCTCGCGCGCGCACCCCGAGATCCTGCCCGAGGGCCCCGACGGGCAGCGCTTCTGGCCCGGCGGCCGGCAGCACTACTGCCCCTCCAGCCTCGTCTACCGCGAGCACGCCGTCCGCCTCGTCGAGCACCTCGCCGACCGCTACGCGGGCCACCCGGCGCTCGCCCTGTGGCATGTGGGCAACGAGTACGGCTGCCACACCCGGCAGTGCTTCTGCGACGTCTCCGCGGCCGACTTCCGGCGCTGGCTGCGCGCACGCTACGAGACCGTAGACGCCCTCAACGACGCCTGGTCGACCGCCTTCTGGTCGCAGGCGTACGGCGACTTCGCGGAGGTGCTGCCGCCGCGTGCGGCGCCCACCTTCCCCAACCCCGCGCAGCAACTGGACTACCTGCGGTTCGGCGACGACGCGCTGCGCGCCTGCTACCTCGCCGAGAAGACGGTGCTGGACCGCCGCACCCCGGGGGTGCCGGTGACCACCAACCTGATGCCGCAGCACAAGCCCGTCGACGCGTTCGCCTGGTCCGCGCACATGGACGTGATGGCGCTGGACTTCTACCAGGACCCGCACGAGCCCGACGACCACGTCCGGGCCGGCTATGCCTTCGATCTGATGCGTTCGGCGCGCTCCGGGCAGCCCTGGCTGCTGCTGGAACAGGCGCCGGGCGCGGTCAACTGGCGTCCCCGCAACGGCCCCAAGCCGCCGGGCGCGATGCGGCTGTGGAGCTGGCAGGCCGTCGCCCAGGGCGCGGACGCGGTGCTGTACTTCCAGTGGCGGCAGTCCCTGGGCGGCGCGGAGAAGTTCCACTCGGCGATGCTGCCGCACGGCGGCATCCGCACCCGCGTCTTCCGCGAGGTCAGCGCACTGGGAGCGGAGTTCGCGGCCCTGCCGGACATCGCGGGGACGCGGTCGCGCGCCGATGTGGCGCTGCTCGCGGACTGGCACAGCTGGTGGGCCCTGGAGCTGGACTCCAAGCCGTCCACCGCGCTCGACCACTCCCGCATCGCGCTGGCGCACTACCGGCCGCTCTTCGAGGCGGGCGTGGCCTGCGATGTGCTGCCGCCGGACCGGGAGCTGTCCGGATACCGCCTGGTCGTCGTGCCCAACCTCTACCTGCTCACCGCGCGCGACGCGACCCGGCTGGCCGCCTACGTACGCGGCGGCGGCCGACTGGTGGTGTCGTTCTTCTCCGGCATCGTCGACGAGCACGACCGGGTGCACCCCGGCGGCTATCCGGCGCCGCTGCGCGAGCTGCTGGGGCTGCGCGTGGAGGAGTTCTGGCCGCTGGAGGAGGGCAGGTCGGTGGCGGTCGACGGCGGGGACTGCGCCGGGCGGGGGGATCTGTGGTCGGAGGCCATCGACCTCGAAGGGGCCGAGGCACTCGCGCACTTCACGGAAGGAGACCTCGCCGGGCGGCCCGCGGTGACCCGCCACGCCTACGGCCGCGGAACGGTCTGGTACCTCGGCACCCGGCTCGAACCGGGCCCGCTGCGCGCCCTGTTGGATGACGTACGGGCGCACGCCGGGGTGACTGCCGTGCTGCCGGGCCTGCCGGACGGCGTGCAGGCCACCGTCAGGGAGGCCGACGGCGGGCCGCACGGACCGTCCCGGCGGTACACCTTCCTGCTCAATCACCGGGCCGAGGCCGTCGATGTCGCGCTGCCCCGGCCCCTGACCGACGCCCTCGCCGCGGCCACCGGCGCGGGCAGCGCCGCGCCCACGGACCGGATCACCCTGCCCGCCCGGGGCGTCGCCGTCCTGACCGCCCCGGAACCGGACGAAGCCGCCGGCGGCCCGGCTTCCGGCGGATAGCCGCCGGCGGGCCGTTCAGGGCACCGGGACCGTGGCCGCCGCGGCCGTCACCGTCTCGATCTCGACCGGCCCGACACCGGCCCGCCGGGCGAGCGCCACCGCCGCGAGGGTGGAGTGCACACCGAGCTTGCCGAGGACGTTCTGCATATGGGTGCGGACGGTGTGCGGGGAGAGGAACAGCCGCTCGGCGACCGCCTTGCGGCCCAGGCCCGCCACCATGCAGCGCAGCACCTCACGCTCGCGCGGCGTCAGCGACTCCACCAGCCGCTCACTGTCCGAACGGTGCTTGCGTGCGGCCGTCAGCTCCCGCAGCACGCCCGTGAGCAGCGCGGGCGGCAGATGCGTCTCGTCGCGCAGCACGCCGCGGATGACGGCGAGCAGCCGGGAGAGCGAGCAGTCCTTGGCGACCCACCCCGAAGCGCCCGCCTGGAGGGCGACGGCCGCGCGGCGCGGGTCGTCGCGCTCGGCGAGGACGACGGTGCGCAGATACGGATGGCTGGTGCGCAGGCCGGAGACCAGCGCGATGCCGGCCGACGGGGTGCCGCGCGGCGCGCCGTCGCGGACCGACGGCTGCGCCGGCACGGCCGTCAGCGGCGCGCCGACGGCGGCCAGGTCGGCGTCCACGAGCAGCACATCGAAGCGACGGCCTTCGGCGGCCGCCCGTTCCAGACCGCGCAGGGCGGCCGGAGCGCTGCCCGCCGCCGCCACGTCGACGTCCTGTTCCGCCGCGAGCGCGGCCGCCAGGGATTCGGCGAAGATGCGGTGGTCGTCGACCACCAGAACCCGGATGCGTTGCACAGAGACCCCCTGTCCCGGTGAACGGACCTTAGCGGGCACGACGCCGGTATTGAAGATCGCCTCGGCCGCACGGCTCACGCCGTGCCGCATGACTACCCCACCCCGGTGCTCGCACCCTCCCCCCTCGCCCGCTTTCGACGAGGAGGAGCCCAGCTCGCCCGCTTGTCGTAGCCGGCCCCCACCGGCGCTGGACTCAGGGTACGGACGGGGTGGGACAGCGGAAGGGTATTGGCGAAACTGCTCGGCCCGAGGCCGGGGTGCGGCCGCCCGGCGCCACCGAGGCCGCACCCCGGGCGCGCGCTACGCCAGGCGGCACGCCCCCGCGCCGGGTACGGCGGTGAAGATCCGCGGCGCGGTGTGGCCGACCGCCGCGAAGGCCGCGGTGACCGCGTCGGTGACGGTCTGCGCGTCCGCCTCCTCGACGAGCACGATCGCCGAGCCGCCGAAGCCGCCGCCGGTCATCCGCGCCCCCAACGCCCCGGCCGCGGTGGCCGTGTCGACGGCGAGGTCCAGCTCGGCGCAGGAGATCTTGAAGTCGTCACGGAGCGAGCGGTGACCGTCCGTCAGCAACGGGCCGATGGCGCGGGTGTCGCCCGCGTCGAGCCGCGCGACGACCTCTTCGACGCGGTGGTTCTCGGTGACGATGTGCCGTACGAGGTCTTGAACGACCGGTTCGCCTTCGAGTTTCCGCAGCGCCTCGGGCAGAAGCGCATGCGGCACATCGCGCAGGGCGCGCACCCCGAGCGCCCGCGCGCCACGCTCGCAGCCGGCGCGCCGCTCCGCGTACGCGCCGTCCCCCAGCTCGTGCTTGACCCGGGTGTCGACGACCAGGAGCCGCAGCCCCTCGCCCGCCAGGTCGAACGGGACCTGGCGCCGGGAGAGGTCGCGGGCGTCCAGGAAGAGGGCGTTGCCCGGCGTGCAGCAGGCCGCGGCGGTCTGGTCCATGATCCCGCAGGGCACTCCGACGAACGCGTTCTCGGCCCGCTGGGCGAGCTGGGCCAGCCGCAGCGGTTCGAGGCCGAGCGCGTACAGGTCGTTGAGGGCGAGCGCGGTGACGACCTCCAGGGCGGCGGAGGACGACAGTCCGGCGCCGGTGGGCACCGTGCTGTCGAAGTGCAGGTCCGCGCCGCCCACCGGCAGGCCGGCCTCCCGCATCGCCCAGGCGATGCCCGCCGGGTAGGCGGCCCAGCCCCCATCCGACGCGGGCCGCAGGTCGTCGACGCGCAGTTCGACGATGCCGCCGTCGGCGCCGCCCGAGTGCAGGCGCAGCACGCCGTCGGGGCGGGCCGAGGCGGCGGCGATGGTGGTGTGCGGCAGGGCGAGGGGCATCACGAAGCCGTCGTTGTAATCGGTGTGTTCACCGATCAGGTTGACCCGGCCGGGCGCCGCCCAGACGCCCTCGGGGGCGGCGCCGTACACCTCGCGGAACGCCGCGGCGGTGCGGGGCGCGCCGTGCGGGCCCGCGGTGGCCGGGGCGGCGGCTTCGTGAACGGTCATCAGGACTCCCTTGTCCGGTCGAGATACTGCGCGAACTCCCAGGCGTCGGCGACGATGCCGGCGAGGTCGGCGCGGCTGGGCTGCCAGCCGAGCCGGTCGATGGCGGTCCGGGCCGAGGCCACCAGGACGGCGGGGTCGCCGCCGCGGCGGGGGGCGACGATCTCGGGGATCGGGTGGCCGGTGACCTTGCGCACCGTCTCGATGACCTCGCGGACGGAGAAGCCGTTGCCGTTGCCGAGGTTGCAGATCAGGTGCTCGCCGGCGGTGGCCGCGTCCAGGGCGAGGAGGTGGGCGTCGGCGAGGTCGGCGACGTGGATGTAGTCGCGTACGCAGGTGCCGTCCGGGGTGGGGTAGTCCTCGCCGAAGACGGAGATCGCCTCGCGATTGCCCTGGGCGACCTGGAGGACGAGCGGGATGAGGTGCGATTCCGGGTCGTGGCGCTCGCCGCAGTCGCCGTAGGCGCCCGCCACGTTGAAGTAGCGCAGCGAGACGGCGGCCAGGCCGTGGGCGGCGGCCTCGCCGGTGATCATGTGGTCGACGGCGAGCTTGCCGGCGCCGTAGGGGCTGGTCGGCGCGGTGGCGGCGGCCTCGGTGATGGGGGTGACGGTCGGCTCGCCGTAGGTCGCGGCGGTGGAGGAGAAGACCAGGGTGCGCACGCCGGCGTCGCGCATGGCCGTCAGCAGGTCCATGCTGCCGCCGACGTTGTTGCGCCAGTACTTCTCGGGGTCCGTGACGGACTCGCCGACCTGGGAGAACGCGGCGAAGTGGAGCACCGCGTCGTACGAGGGGTCGAGCACGCGGGCGGCGTCCTGGATGCGGCCCTCGATGAAGCGGACGCCGTCGGGGACGCCTTCGCGATGGCCGGTGGACAGGTCGTCCAGCACGGTCACCTCGTGGCCGGCCTCCAGAAGATGTGTCGCAACGACACTGCCGACATATCCCGCACCGCCTGTGACCAGGTACTTCTTGCTCACTCGCTCGCTACCTCTCGCAGTCGCTCGGCCGCGGCCTCCGGCGGCACATCGTTGATGAACACATTCATGCCGGATTCGGAACCCGCGAGAAACTTCAGCTTGCCGGAAGTGCGGCGAATGGTGAAAAGCTCGAGGTGGAGCGCGAACTCGGTGCGGTCCGCGGCCCGCGCCGGCGCCTGGTGCCAGGCGGCGATGTAGGGCGTACGGGCTGCGCCGGTCCGGTCCTGCGGGCTGCTGCCCTCCCCTTCCTTCCCACCCTCGCTTGCGCCGAAAATCCGGTCGAACCGCCGCAAGACTTCCAGATAGATCTGTGGAAACTCTGTGCGCGCGGCCTGTTCGAGGGCGAGCAGGTCAGGAACCCTACGTTTGGGGTAGAGGTGCACCTCGTACGGCCAGTGGGCGGCGTAGGGGACGAACGCGATCCAGTGTTCTCCGTCGAGCACGACGCGGCGGCCGTCGGCGGTCTCGTCGGCAAGGACGTCGTCGAAGAGGTTGCGGCCCCCGGTGGCCTCGCGGTGCGCGGCGAGCGAGGAGAGCATGCGCTCGGTGCGCGGGGTGACGAAGGGGTAGCCGTAGATCTGGCCGTGCGGGTGCCCGAGGGTCACACCGATCTCGGCGCCGCGGTTCTCGAAGCAGAAGACCTGTGCCACGTCCGGGAGTTGGGACAGCTCCGCGGTGCGGTCGGTCCATGCCTCCAGGACCAGGGCGGCCTGCTCCTCGGTGAGGTCGGCGAAGGACGCGTCGTGGTCGGAGGTGAAGCACACCACCTCGCAGCGGCCGCTGTCGCCGGCGAGGGAGGGGAAGCGGTTCTCGAAGACGGCCACGTCGTAATCGGGCGCGGGGATCTCGGAGAGCCGGCCGTCGCGGGAGGGGCACAGCGGGCATTCGTCGGCCGGCGGGTGGTAGGTGCGGCCCTGGCGGTGCGAGGCGATGGCGACGGCGTCACCGAGGAGCCGGTCGTGGCGGATCTCGGAGGCGGTGGACACCGGGTCGAGGGGGCGACGGTCGTACTGGTCGCGGACCGCGTCGTCACGGGAGTCGTAGTAGATGAGCTCCCTGCCGTCCGCGAGCCGGGTCGACGTCTTCTTCACGGGAGCTCCTCCACGCTCTGACCAAACACAAACAAACACAATGAAGCACAAGCCAACAGTGGCGTCAATGTCGAGGAAGGCGCCGGAAAGCCGCTGAGCGGCATACAGGGGCAGGTACGGGCAAACCGACGAAGTGGATCACGATCCAACAAACTGAACCAACAAAAGTGTTCAGTTTCGGAGGACCCGCGCGTAGCTTTTTGTTCGTTCAGATCGAGCACACCGCTGTGTCCTGGGGGCGACCCCAGATTCTCGAAGAGAGTGCCCCATGATCACCTTGGCCGAAGGGCTCCGGCTGCCCACCAACGGGCTCGACTACACCATCCTGGCCATCTACTTCGTCGTCGTCCTCGGCATCGGGTTCGCGGCCAAACGAAGCGTGAAGACGAGCCTGGACTTCTTCCTCTCCGGCAGGTCACTGCCCGCCTGGGTCACCGGTCTCGCGTTCGTCGCCGCGAACCTCGGCGCGACCGAGATCCTCGGCATGGCCGCCAACGGAGCGCAGTACGGGGCCTATACGGTCCACTGGTACTGGATCGGCGCCATCCCGGCGATGGTCTTCCTCGGCCTGGTGATGATGCCGTTCTACTACGGCTCCAAGGTCCGCTCCGTACCGGAGTTCCTGCTGCACCGGTTCGGCCCGTCCTCACACCTGCTGTCGTCGGTCATCTTCGCCGTCTCCTCGGTACTGATCGCGGGCGTGAACCTCTACGCCATGGCGATCGTGCTGCAGGCCCTGCTGGGCTGGCCGCAGTGGGTGGCGATCGTCATCGCCGGCGTCTTCGTCCTGGCGTACATCACCATCGGCGGCCTCTCCTCGGCGATCTACAACGAGGTCCTGCAGTTCTTCGTCATCCTCGCCGCGCTGATCCCGCTGACCATCGTCGGCCTCAAGCGCGTCGGCGGCTGGGACGGCCTGACGGACTCGCTCTCCTCCTCCCACGGCGGCGCGTTCCTCACCGCCTGGGAAGGCACCGGTATCGGTGAGGCCAACCCGCTCGGCGCGAACTGGCTGACCATCGTGCTCGGCCTGGGCTTCGTGATGAGCTTCGGCTACTGGACGACGAACTTCGCCGAGGTCCAGCGCGCGCTGTCCGCGAAGAACCTCTCGGCCGCGAAGCGCACCCCGCTGATCGCCGCCTTCCCCAAGATCTTCATACCCCTGGTCGTGGTCGTCCCCGGCCTGATCGCGCTGGTCATGGAGCCGACCCTGGGCAAGTCCAAGGACGGACTCCAGTACAACGACGCCATTCCGGTGCTGATGCGGGACCTGCTGCCCAACGGCGTGCTGGGCATAGCCGTGACCGGTCTGCTCGCCGCCTTCATGGCGGGCATGGCCGCGAACGTGTCGTCCTTCAACACGGTCTTCACCAACGACATCTGGGCCGCGTACCTGAAGAAGGACCGCGAGGACGCGTACTACCTGAAGACCGGCCGGGTGGTCACCGCCGTCGGCGTGCTGATCGGCATGGGCACGGCCGTCATCGCCTCGTCCTTCAGCAACATCATGAACTACCTCCAGACGCTGTTCTCCTTCTTCAACGTGCCCCTGTTCGTCGTCTTCATCATCGGCATGTTCTGGAAGCGGACCACCGCCGCGGCCGGCTTCTGGGGGCTGCTGTCGGGCACCGTCGCCGCGATGGTGAACTACTTCTGGCTCTACAAGCAGGGCATCACCGCGATCCCCTCCGAGCAGGGCGCCAACTTCGTCTCCTCGATCGTCGCCTTCGTCGTCGGCGCCGTGGTGATGCTGCTCGTCACCCTGGTCACCAAGCCGAAGCCGGCCGCGTCCCTCGCCGGCCTGGTCTACGGCTCCAGGTCCCCCGGCATGGAAGAGCCGCCTGCCGAGGGCGACGACGCGTGGTACCGCAAGCCGGCCCTGCTGGGCTGGGGCGCGGTCGTCCTCGCCGCCATCTGCTACATCCCCTTCTCCTTCTGAGCCTGCCGAGGAACGCACCATGAGCGACTACCAGCACGAAGTCGAGGAACTGGAACGCGAGTCCGCGACCGCCGCGCGACTCTTCGACGTACGGCGCATCATCGGCGGCCTGTTCGTCGTCTACGGCGTGATCGTCACCATCGCCGGAATCACTGCCTCCGACGCGGACCTCAAGAAGGCCCAGGACATCAACATCAACCTGTGGACGGGGCTGGGCATGCTCGCCCTCGGGCTCTTCTTCCTGATCTGGATGAAGCTGCGGCCCGCAATACCGCCGACGGTCGCGGAACTCCAGGAGGAGACGGGGGACGGCCCCCCGGCCTGACCGGCCGTCCGCTACGGCGGCGGGGCGCCACCCTCCGGTTCATCCGGCTCGTCCGTCCCCGCCGCCGCGGCGGCCACCGCCCCGCCTGCCGCCGCCCGCTCCAGCAGCCCGGTACGCGCCGCCAGCGCGGCGGCCTCCAGCCGCGAGCCCACCTCAAGCTTCATCAACACCCGCTGCACATGGGTGCGCGCGGTACTCGGCGCGATCGCCATCCCCGCCGCGATCAGCCGGGTGTCCTCGCCGTCCGCGACCCGCATCAGCACCTCGACCTCGCGCGGGGTGAGCAGTTGCAGCAGCCGCGCGCCCTCGTCGTCCGGCTGTGCGACGGGGTGCAGCAGCTCCTCGAAAGCCTGCTGCAGCAGCTGCGGCGAGATCGCCGCCTCCCCCGCCCGCGCCTTCATCATGGCGCGCTCCACACCTTCGATCCGCTCGTCGTTACGCACATACCCCGACGCCCCGGCCGCGAAGGCGGCAGCGATACCGCGCGGACTGGGCACCGGCCCCAGCACCACCACCGCGACCTGCGGCCGCTCCTTCTTGATCCGCACGATCGGGTCGAAGGCACCCGGCTCGGCGGGCGCGGCAGTCCCCAGCAGGCACACCTCCGGCGCCCGGCTCACCACCAGATCCGCAGCCCCCGCACACGGCGCGGCCGCGGCCAGCACGCGGTGCCCGCGCAGCTTCAGGGCCGAGGCGAGCGCCTCGGCGAGCAGACGGTGGTCATCGACCACCATGAGCCGCACGCCCATCGAGCAACCCCCTCCATCCCCGGCGGACCCCGCCCCCGGCCCCCGCCGGGCCCCTTGTCCCCGGGAAGCTACACGCTCGACCGGCCGCGCGCGCCCCCTACCGGGCAGAAGCCCCCGGAATGCGGGACTCCCGGCCAATCGGGGCTGGTTGGCGCCGGGCGCGGCCAACCGAGTCGGCAGCATGGCGACTTCGTGAGGATTGCTGACGTGTCGCGGTGCGCCGCCACAAAGGCCCACAGGTCCGGCACCCCTGCCCAATCAGCGTTGCGAACGACCACTCCCTCCCTTCCACCCCGAATACTTGAACTCAAAAAGACAATTGGGCCGGTTTTCGCGACCCGGAACCCAAAGGCGCGGTGTCAGTGCCATGTGTCATGGTGGTGTCAGATCGAGGGGAATCGGGGGAAGGGCCGTCATGTCTTTGGCCGACGAGGTAGCAGCAGTCCACGAAGGGCAGGCTGATCCAGCCGCCCTGGTGGGGGAATTCCGACGCACACACATCTTGATACCCGTCGCCAACGACTCTTTGATGTCGGCCGACTTGGACGGCATCCGCTGGCTGTACGCATTCACCGACGAGGAAGCCCTCGCGCGCTTCGCCACGTCGCGGGGCAGCGAGCCGGACACCGAGTGGCACTACCTCACCGCATCCGGCGCGCGAGTCCTTGACGTGCTGATTCCGGCCATCGAGGGGCCGACGGGTGTCGCACTGGACGCGGGCAGTGAGCAGGGGATGCTCTTCCCGCCGGTGGCGGGGATCGTGCCGGACTCCGTGGCTCTTGACGTAGAGGCCGCAGCCCTGGACACATCGAACAATGCACTCGGGGGGAACCGATAGTGGGACTGATCGACAACGCGGGGTACAAGCTCGACCCCGAGGCATTCGAGCAGATCACCAAGGGCATCAAGGCCGCGACGGCCGAACTTAAGGAGCTCGGCTTCGATATAGAAGCCCAAACTGGTCGCGGCTTCGACGAATTAGCCTTGGACAACGTGGAATGCGGCGATGACGGCGTCGCTTCCGCACTCGAATCGTTCTGCGACCGCTGGGGCTGGGGCGTTCGCACGATGATGCAGGACGCCAACGAGTTCTCCCGGAAGCTGGGCCTGTCCGCCGGTCTCTATTTCGAGGAGGAACAGTACCTCTCCAGCACTCTCAAGCAGACGGTGAACGCCGCGATGGGCGACCCTTCACTGTCCGCTGAAAAAGTCAAGGACAAGACCTGGAGCCAGATAGGCAGCGACAATCCGTACACCCAGTTCCGGGACGGGGATTGGGACCCGAACTCCAAGGAATCGATCAAGTCCGGCATGGAGGTCGCCGAGGCCGGGCGTCAAGTCGGCCATGACTTCACGTCAATTCCGGACAGGCTCGCCAACGGAGGCGAGGATCCAGCCGACAAAAAGGTCACACTCGGGTCGTTGAAGCCCCGCCACACGGACGGAGGCGACGAGAAGTGAACATGTTCTCCTCCGCCTTCAACAAGTTCGGCAAGGGCGTTGAGGGCTTGGGCGAGGCGATCGGCCGCGGTGCCGGCGAGGTTGCCGAGCACGGTGCCGACTTCGTGGGCGACGGCCTGGAACTGCTGGGGGCGGATGACGCGGCGCAGTCCGTACGGTCCGGCGGCGACAAGCTGGCCGGAGCCCTGGGCGCCCACGTCAACGAGCGCCAGCTGGACGAGACTGACGACCCCAAGCAGCTCATTCACGGCGACGCGACCAAGATCCACGAAACGGCCTCGCACCTGAAGGACTTCTCCCAGGCCTTCGACCGGGTGGCTGACGGGATGCGCAAGATCGGCACCGGTGACGCCTGGGGCGGCAAGGCAGCGGACAACTTCCGTGAAAAGTTCGAGATGCACCCCAAGCAGTGGATGCACGCGGCAGATGCCTGCGACGACGCATCAAAGGCCCTGAAGTCCTATGCAGAAACGGTTACCTGGGCTCAGGGCAAGGCTTCCGACGCCATCGAGAAGTACCGCAAGGCGACGGAGGCCAGCCAGAGAGCAGCGGATGCCTATGCGAACGCGGTCGATACGTACAATTCGCGGGCCAGCGGCTGGAATGCGGCCGCGAAACTCGGAGGCGACGCGGGCCCGAAGCCGCAAAAACCCGCCGATTTCGTAGATCCGGGCTCAGACGGCCGCGAGGCCGCGCAGGACATCCTCAAAAGCGCCCGCAGCCAGCGCAACGAAGCTGCCGAGCGCGCCCATCGCGCGCTCGTCAGCGCCCAGGCCCACGCCCCGCAGAAGCCGGAATTCACCGACCTGGCGGGGGCGGCCCTCAAGGACGGCGCCACGGCCTTCGTGGTCGAGAGCACACACCTGGCCGGCGGCGCGCTCCGAGGTGCCTCGGAGACCCTGAAATTCGCCCGCACCATGAACCCCCTCGACCCTTACAACCTGAGCCACCCCTGGCAGTTCAGCGCAAACGTCTCCACCACGCTGCTGGGTCTGGCCTCCATACCGCTCCACCCCATCGACACCGCCAAGGGCCTGGTCGGCGGCGGCTGGGGAAGCGACCCCTTCGACTCCATCGGAGCCCTGGCCCCCAACCTGCTCGGCGGCAAGGGCATCGGCGGGCTGGGGAGAGGGGCGGCACGAGCGGGAGCAAAGGACCTCGGCAAAAGCGCGGCCCGCGACGCCGCCAAAGAGGGCGGCAAGCGGACCGTCATGGACCGGGCCCGCACGCGGTGGTGCAAGACCTTCGGCAACGACCCCATCGACATGGCCACCGGCCGCATGGTCCTGCCGCAGACCGACATCGCCCTCCCCGGCAGCCTCCCCCTCACCTTCACCCGCACCTTCGAGTCGTCCCACCGAACGGGCCGTTGGTTCGGCCCGACGTGGATGTCCACCGTCGACCAGCGCCTGGAGATCGACGCCGAAGGAGTCATCCTCATTGGCGAGGAAGGCAACTTCCTCCTCTACCCGCACCCGGCTGTAGGCGTGCCCACCGTGCCCGTCGAGGGCGAGGGCCGCCCGCTCGAACGCACCCCGGACGGCGACTACGTCCTCACGGACCCGGCCACCGGCATGCGCTGGTACTTCACCACCTACACCGACGGTCTCGCCGTCCTCGACGAGATATCCGACCGCCGCGGCAACCATCACACCTTCGACTACACCGAAGACGGCACCCCCACGGCCATCACCCACAGCGCCGGCTACCGCCTCCTGCTCACCACCGACGAGGGCCGCATCACCGCCCTCCACCTCGCCGGCGCAGCCCCCGACGGCAGCGACCAGCTCCTGATGACGTACGGCTACGACGACGCCGGCAACCTCATCACCACCACCAACTCCTCCGGCCTCCCGCTCCGCTTCACCTACGACGACGACGGCCGCATCACGTCCTGGACGGACACCAACGACAGCAGCTACACCTACGTCTACGACGACGATGACCGCTGCACCTCACAAGGCGGCATCGAAGGCCACCTCCGCGCCCACTTCACCTGGGGCGACCCGGATCCCGTAACGGGCCTGCGCACCAACCTCTTCCACAACTCCCAGGGCGGCGTTACCCGCTATGAGGTCAACGACCGCCACCAGATCGTCGCGGAGACCGACCCCACTGGCGCCACCACCCGTACGGTCCGCGATGCCAAGCACCGCATCCTCTCCACCAGCGACCCCTTGGGCCGCACCACCCACTTCACGTACGACGACGAGGGCCGCCCCACCATCGTCGCCCTCCCCGACGGTTCCACCGCCACCACCAGCTACAGCGACCTGGGCCTGCCCCTGACCACCACCGGTCCGGAGGGCACCACCTGGACCCACACCTACGACGCCGACGGAAACCGCACGGCCACCACCGACCCCACCGGCGCCGCCACCAGCTACACCCACGACACCCGCGGCCACGTTTCCTCGGTCACCGACGCTCTCGGCAACACCACCCGCCTCTACTGCAACGAGGCCGGCCTACCGCTGACCGTCACCGATCCCCTGGGCGCCACCACTCACTACCGGCGCGACGCCTTCGGCCGCACCGCCTCCGTCACCGACCCACTCGGCGAGACCACCCACATGGTGTGGACCGTCGAAGGCAAGCTGGCAGCCCGTATCGACGCCACCGGCGCCACCGAGGAGTGGACCTACGACGGCGAGGGCAACCGCACCTCCCACACCGACGCCATCGGTCAGACCACCCACTTCGAATACACCCACTTCGACCTGCTGACGGCCCGCACCGACCCCGACGGCGTCCGCCACGCCTTCACCCACGACACCGAACTGCGCCTCACCCAGGTCACTAACCCCCAGGGGCTGACCTGGAACTACTCCTACGACGCCGCCGGGCGTCTGATATCCGAAGCCGACTTCGACGACCGTGTGCTGACCTACGCGCACGATGCTGCCGGGCAACTGACCAGCCGCACCAACGCGTTGGGCGAGGTGACGGCCTACACCCGTGACACCCTCGGCCGCATCACCGAGAAGAACGCCGCAGGGCTGCTGACCACATACACCCACGACTCCAGTGGCCAGCTCCGCCAGGCCGCCAACGCTGACGCCACCGTCACCTACACCCGCGACATCCTCGGCCGCGTGACCAGCGAGTCCGTCAACGGCCGCACCATGGCGTTCACCTACGACGCCCTGGGCCGCCGCACCTCCCGCACCACCCCTACCGGCCACACCACCACCTACACCTACGACCGTGCCGGCAACCGCACCGCTATGGACATCGCCGGCCACGTCCTCACCTTCGACCACGACGCCGCCGGCCAAGAACTCACCCGCACCATCGGTGACAACCTCGCCCTCACCCACACCTGGGACCCCACCGGCCGCCTCACCAGCCAATCGCTCACCACAGAAGCCACCGGCACTCGACAATCCCCCACCGGGGCGGACCGCGCACAGAACTCTGCCGCTGCCGAAGCCCAACGGATGCTCCAACGCGGCTACACCTACCGCCCAGACGGCAACCTCACGGCGATCGACGACTCCCACACCGGCCGCCGCACCTTCGACCTCGACCGCGCCGGCCGCGTCACCGCCGTCCACGCCACCGACTGGACCGAGACCTACGCCTACGACGACGCCGGCAACCAAACCCACGCCACCTGGCCCGACCACCACGCCAACCCGTCAGCCCGAGGCGACCGCACCTACACCGGCAGCAGCATCACCACAGCCGGCGCCGTCCGGTACGAGCACGACGAGCTCGGTCGCGTAACCCTCCGCCAAAGGGCCCGAATCTCCCGCAAGCCTGACACCTGGCGCTACACCTGGGGCCCCGAGGGCAACCTCGCCTTCGCTTCCCCTCCCGACGGCTCGATGTGGCTCTACGCGTACGACCCGCTGGGCCGACGCACCACCAAGGAACATCGCGCCTCCGACGGCGCCACCGTTCTGGAACGCATCGACTTCACGTGGGACGGCACCACCCTCGTGGAGCAGGTCACCCACACCCCCGGTCCCACCATGCCCCTCTCCCTCACCTGGGACCATCGAGGCCTCACCCCGATCGCCCAGACAGAACGCAAACTGCGCGCCCCGGAAGGCGTACCTGGGCGCAGGTCACCCGACCTTTCCCAGGCCCCCCAATCCGTCATAGACGAACGCTTCTTCGTCATAGTCACCGACCTTGTCGGCGTCCCTACCGAACTCATCAACGAGACCGGCGCTATCGCCTGGCACAGCCGCACCACCCTCTGGGGCACCACAACCTGGAACCGCACCGCCAGCGCCTACACCCCACTCCGTTTCCCCGGCCAATACTTCGACCCAGAGACTCAGCTCCACTACAACCACTTCCGATACTACGAGCCCGACACAGGACGGTATTGCTCGACGGACCCGCTGGGTTTGCTACCTGCAGACAACCAGTTGACCTACGTAAAAAACCCACACCACTCCGTCGATCCCCTCGGTCTATTCAATTGCGAAGGCAGCGGAATTGAGAACCCTGCAACACCCGAGGAGATTTATGAAATAAACAAGAGATACGAGGGAACTCACCTTCAATATGGCAGTCCCGAAAACACCATGATGAACGCAAGTCGCTATAATGGGTTCTGGGATAAAGTCGCCGTGCACGTTCGAGACATCGCAGGAAACCATATGTTCAATAATGGCAACAAACGCACAACGTTCGACATCGTGAATCATCTCATCGAGCGGAACAATATCATCCCAGCCCCAGACCATCAGGAGATCTGGCGAGCTATCGGGGCAACCGGGAAGGGTGAAATCCATGAGATACCAGAAATCGTAAAAATGTTGCGCGGATTCTGACTCAATAAGGAGATTCCACCCAATGGACGTAGAGATGATAATGCAGGAACTAGCAGAGACGGGAGCGTCCCCGTTGATCAAATGTGATGGCGAGAGGGCTCTCGCAGGCGGCAGGCCCTGGACGTTCGTCATCGCAGGGGGCCCTTTCACGGATGCCGGGTATGTACACCGGGAAGATATAACCCTCGATGAATGCCTCAAAAAAGGTCTGCACTCGGTGAAAGAAAAGTTCCCAGAGTGGGAGTGGGTCGACCTCCACCTCGAAGATTAAAGCCTTCCGCGAATCACATTCCAGGAGAGATTCCGAATGCCGAATTCAGCACTACCGTCTGCAGCTTCCTCAGTGAACTCAACGTTCAAAAGACGTCACGGTAAGCTCTACACAGACGCCGCGGGGGCCGGTCACGCCGCCGACTCAGGATAAGCCCCCCTGCGTGAGTCGTCCGCACACGGAACTCACGGCTGCGTGGCCGTCGCGTTCATGCGCTTCGAACTCTGGGAGATAACAAACAAATCCGGGACGGACCGGCGACCGCTCCCAATGCATTCGCCTCGCCCGATACCGGACCTCCCCGATATCGGCCCTCCGCAAGAGCCACCCAGCCCCTACGCCTCCTCCGCCAACTCCAGCCACCGCATCTCCAACTCATCCTTCTCCGCTGTCAGTTCCCGCAGCTGGGCGTCGAGGCCGGCTACCTTCTCGAAGTCCGTCGCGTTTTCGGCGATTTGGGTGTGGAGCTTGGTTTCCTTGTCGACGATCTTGTCCAGTTGGCGTTCGATCTTCTGGAGTTCCTTCTGGGCGGCGCGGTTGACGGCGGCGGCCTTCTTGGGGGCCGAGGTCTGCTGCGCGGGGGCCGGCACGGCGGCGTCGATCACCTGCTTGCGGCGCTCCAGGTACTCGTCGAGGCCGCGCGGGAGCATGCGGAGGGTGGCGTCGCCGAGGAGGGCGTGGACGCGGTCGGTGGTGCGCTCGATGAAGTAGCGGTCGTGGCTGATGACGATCATCGAGCCGGGCCAGCCGTCGAGGAGGTCCTCCAGCTGGGTCAGGGTCTCGATGTCGAGGTCGTTGGTGGGCTCGTCGAGGAAGAGGACGTTGGGCTCGTCCATGAGGAGGCGCAGGATCTGCAGGCGGCGGCGCTCACCGCCTGAGAGGTCGCCGACCGGCGTCCACTGCTTCTCCTTGGTGAAGCCGAACTTCTCGCAGAGCTGGCCTGCGGTCATCTCCCGGCCCTTGCCGAGGTCGACGCGCTCGCGCACCTGCTGGACGGCCTCCAGCACCCGCAGTGTCGGGGCGAGTTCGCCGACCTCCTGGGAGAGGTAGGCGAGCTTGACGGTCTTGCCGACGGTGATGCGGCCGCCTGCCGGCTGCGCTTCGCCCTCGGTGCGGGCCGCCTCGGCGAGCGCCCGGAGCAGAGAGGTCTTGCCGGCACCGTTGACGCCGACGAGGCCGATCCGGTCACCGGGGCCCAGCTGCCAGGTGAGGTGCTTGAGCAGCACCTTGGGACCTGCCTGGACGCTGACGTCCTCCAGCTCGAAGACGGTCTTGCCCAGGCGGGAGTTGGCGAACTTCATCAGCTCGGTGGTGTCACGCGGCGGCGGTACGTCCGCGATCAGCTCGTTGGCGGCCTCGATGCGGAAGCGCGGCTTGCTCGTACGGGCGGGGGCGCCGCGCCGCAGCCATGCCAGCTCCTTGCGCATCAGGTTCTGCCGCTTGGTCTCTTCGGTGGCGGCGATCCGCTCGCGCTCGGCGCGCGCGAAGACGTAGTCGCTGTAGCCGCCCTCGTACTCGTGGACGTCGCCGCGCTGGACGTCCCACATGCGGGTACAGACCTGGTCCAGGAACCACCGGTCGTGGGTGACGACGACGAGGGCGGAGCGGCGGGCCCGCAGATGTCCGGCCAGCCAGGAGATGCCCTCGACGTCGAGGTGGTTGGTGGGCTCGTCGAGGACGATCAGGTCCTGCTCGGCGATGAGCAGTTTGGCGAGGGCGATGCGGCGGCGTTCGCCTCCGGAGAGGGGGCCGATGACGGTGTCCAGGCCATGAGTGAAGCCCGGCATGTGCAGATCGCCGAACAGGCCGGTCAGGACGTCGCGGATCTTGGCGTTGCCGGCCCACTCGTGGTCGGCGAGGTCGCCGATGACCTCGTGCCGGATGGTGGCGGCCGGATCGAGCGAGTCGTGCTGGGTGAGGACGCCGAGGCGCAGGCCGCCGTTGTGGGTGACCCGGCCGTTGTCCGTGGTCTCCAGCTTGGCGAGGATCCGGATCAGGGTGGTCTTGCCGTCCCCGTTGCGTCCGACGACGCCGATCCGGTCCCCCTCGTTGACGCCGAGGGAGACACCGTCGAGCAGGGCACGGGTTCCGTACACCTTGCCGACGGCTTCCAGATTGACGAGGTTGACGGCCATCTCACTCCTGCGGTGGTTCACATGAATCGACGTTCCCAGCCTAGTCGGCGGGCGGAACGGCTCGGCCCGGGCGTATGTATCCAGCCGATGGCTCCGGCGCCCGGCGCGCAGGCTTGTCGTCGGCGACAGCAGGCGGCCGTCACCTTCCGCTGTTGCGTCGTGATCGACGTCGGGCCGTGACGGCTGTTGGGCCGCGGTCACTGTCGGGCTGTGACGACCGTTGGATAGCGTGCTCGCCATGACTTCGGACACGGGTGCGACGGTGGAGACGGAACGCGGGCTGGTCTACGGGCCGAGCGGCAAGCGGCTGGACGTCCACCGTCCGGCGGGGGCGCCCCGGCCGGCGCCGACCGTGCTGATCTGGCACGGCATCGGGCCCGACGAGCGGGATGTCCTGGAACCACTGGCGCGCACGGCGGCGGCGCACGGCCTGCTGGTGCTCGTACCGGACTGGCGCTCGGACGCCGCGGACGGCGGCCGGTCGCAGCTGCTGGAGTCGCTGGCGTTCGTCCGCAAGGAGGCGGGCGGGCTGGGCGGCGACGGGGAGTCGTTCGTGCTGGCCGGCTGGTCGGCCGGGGCGCCGGCGGCGCTGGGTGTCGCGCTGCGGCCCGAGGTGGCGGACGGTTGGCGGCCGGCGGCGGTGGTCGGTGTCGCGGGCCGCTACGACCTTCCGGCGTTCACCACCGGCGCGGTTCCGCTGGCCGATCTCGCCGCGGGCCGGGACCCGGCCGTGCCGGTCCACCTCGTCCACGGCAGCCGCGACACCCTCGTGGACGCCCAGCACTCCCGCGACCTGGCCGAGGCGCTGCGCGCCGCGGGCCGGTCGGTGACGCTGCGGGAGACGGGGACCGACCATGCGGGCGCGATCATGACCGAGTACGACCCCGCGACGAACCGCTGCCTGGCGACGACCGCCGAACACGCCGTGGAGGCGGGCCGGTTGGTGGCCGAGGTGCTGGCAGCGGCGGCCGCGTAACGCACCCGCGCACCCGAGCACACCCGCGCGCCCGACGCCGAGGTCAGTCACCGCCCGGACGGCGGTCGCCCCGATGTCGCGGCGACCGCCCGGAACATCGCCCTAGAGCACCGTCGCGCCCGGCGCCGGGGAGTTCGCCACCCGTACCGCGCGGCAGGTGCCGGAGGCGAGCAGCGCCTGGGCCACCTTCTCCGCCGCCTGGGCGTCCTCGACCAGGTAGGCGGTCGTCGGCCCGGAGCCGGAGACCAGCGCCGCCAGGGCGCCGGCCTCCGTACCGGCCTTCAGGGTCGCGGTGAGCTCGGGGCACAGGGAGAGCGCCGCGGGCTGGAGGTCGTTGGCCAGCGTCGCGGCGAGCGCGGTGGCGTCACCGTCCCGCAGTGCGGCCAGTAGTTCGGGGGCCGCCTCGGGCTCGGGTACGTCCGTGTCCGCCGTCAGCCGGTCGAACTCGCCGTAGACGGCCGGGGTGGACAGCCCGCCTTCGGCGACCGCGAAGACCCAGTGGAAGGTGCCGCCGACGCTGAGCGGCGTCAGCAGCTCGCCCCGGCCACGGCCCAGCGCCGCGCCGCCGACCAGGCTGAACGGCACATCGCTGCCCAACTCGGCGCAGATGTCGAGCAGTTCCTCGCGGGAGGAGCCGGTCGACCACAGGGCGTCGCAGGCCAGCAGGGCTGCCGCGGCGTCCGCACTGCCGCCGGCCATGCCGCCCGCGACGGGGATGTCCTTGGTGATGTGCAGGTGGACGTCCGGCGAGATGCCGTGCCGGGCCGCGAGCAGTTCGGCGGCGCGGGCCGCGAGGTTCGTGCGGTCCAGCGGGATCCGGTCGACGTCGTGGCCCTCGGCGGTGATCGTCAGGGCGTCCGCCGGGGTGGCGGTGACCGTGTCGTGGAGGCCGACGGCGAGGAAGACGTTGGCCAGGTCGTGGAAGCCGTCGGGGCGGGCCGCGCCGACCGCCAGCTGGACGTTGACCTTGGCCGGCACCCGTACGGTGATCGAGCCGCTCATGCCGATGCCTCCCTGATGCCCGGGGCGCCGCCCGGTCCCTTGTGCTCCGCGATCCGTGCGAACTCCTCGACGGTCAGTGCCTCGCCGCGGGCCTGCGGCGAGACGCCCGCCGCGACCAGCGCGGTCTCGGCCGCCGCGGCCGACCCGGCCCAGCCGGACAGCGCGGCCCGCAGCGTCTTGCGGCGCTGGGCGAACGCCGCGTCGACGACGGCGAAGACCTCGTTGCGGCTCGCCGACGTCTCGATCGGCTTGTCGCGGCGTACGAGCGAGACCAGCCCGGAGTCGACGTTGGGCGCGGGCCAGAAGACGTTGCGGCCGATGGAGCCGGCCCGCTTGACCTCGGCGTACCAGTTCGCCTTGACCGACGGCACGCCGTAGACCTTGTTGCCGGGGCGGGCCGCCAGCCGGTCGGCTACCTCGGCCTGCACCATGACCAGGGTGCGGTCGATGGTCGGGAACGTGGCGAGCATGTGCAGCAGCACCGGCACCGCGACGTTGTAGGGCAGATTGGCGACCAGCGCGGTCGGCGCCGCACCGGGCAGCTCGGTGACCTGCATGGCGTCCCGGTGGACCAGCGCGAAGCGGTCGGCGCGCTCGGGCATCCTGGCCGCGACGGTGGCCGGCAGCGCGGCGGCGAGCACCTCGTCGATCTCGACGGCGGTGACCCGGTCGGCCGCCTCCAGCAGCGCCAGGGTCAGCGAACCGAGGCCGGGGCCGACCTCGACGACGACATCGTCGGGACGGACACCGGCGGTCCGCACGATCCGGCGGACGGTGTTGGCGTCGATGACGAAGTTCTGCCCGCGCTGCTTGGTGGGGCGCACGCCGAGCGCGGCGGCCAGCTCGCGCACATCGGCGGGTCCCAGCAGAGGCCCGGACTCGTCGGTGGTGCTGCTCTCAGTCATGCCGAAGCCTCGCTGCGCGCCGTCGCGGTCGCCCGCCGTGCGCGCCTTTCCGTTGTTCGCTCGCTGCGCTCGTTCACCGGTGAAGCTTACGGCCGCAGACCGGCCACGGGCTCGCCCCCCGGGTGATGTAGAGCTTCTTGGCGCGGAAGGTCTGTTCCAGGGCCGGTGCGTCCTGCGGGCGGCCGGTGCCGCCGAGGCGCTGCCAGGTCGCGACGTCGAACTGGTAGAGGCCGCCGTACGTGCCCGAGGCGTCGACGGCGTTGGGCCGGCCGCCGGCCTCGCACCGGGCGAGCGCGTCCCAGGCGAGGTGGTCGGCGCCCTGCACCGAGGTCGGCAGGATCTTGGTGCCGATGTGCACGATCTGCGGGCGGGGCTTGCGGACGACGTGGGTGCCCAGCCGCTTCGGCTTCTCCGCGACGCCGTTGACGGTGCGCAGCCGGTAGGTGACCCGCCGCACGCCGGGGCGGCCCTGCTGGACGACGGCCTCCGTGCCGCGGGTGAGCTGCGGGTCGATCCGCTTGATCGTGCGGAACGGGACGGACTCCTCGCGGACCTCCCTGGAGCCGGTGATGCGCAGCACCGAGACGGTCTGGCCCTCCCGGGGGAAGCTGTCCTGCGGCACCGAGGTGGTGTCCTCGTCGCGCAGGGCGAGCCCGGTTTCGGCCAGGGCCTCCCGGACGGTGGCGGCGTTCGTGCGGACGCGGTACTCGCGGCCGTCGGCGACGAAGACCACCGAGCGCTCGGTGCGTACGGCCAGCTCCAGGCCGTGCCGATCGATGCGCCGGGAGCGGGAGAGGGAGAGGAAGGCGCCCTCGGCGCGGACGCCCAGCTGGCGCAGGGCGGCGTCCACCGTGTCCGCGGTGGTCCACACCTGGCGGCGCTCTCCGTCGATGGTCAGCACCACCGGCCGGCCGTGCCGGACGACGACGTCGTCGCCGCTGCTGAGCACGGTTCCGCGGGCGGGCGCGACGATGTCGTGCCGGCCGATGTCGAGGTGTTCGTCGGCCAGCAGGTCGTCGACGTCGTCGGCGAAGGTGTGCAGGGTGCGCGGGGTGCCGTCGACGGTGAGGCGGACGGCCTTGTCGTGGGCGATGAAGGCGGTGGTGCCGCCGGCGAGGAAGGCGACGACGAGGGCCCGCGGCAGCAGCCGGCGCAGTGCCTCGGGGGAGGTGCCGTGGCGCCTGCGGCGGCCGGTCTGGCGGACGGCCCGGCGGGCGGCGGCCCGGCCGCCGGGGGCCGGGAGGACCGGAGCGGGCCGGAGGCTCCCCGGGGCCGGCGCGGGCGAGGTCCCCGTCTGGCGGGGCGTCAGGCCGGACGGGCCGGGTGGACCGGACGGGGTACGGAGGTCGTGGCGCTGGTACGGCGCCCTCTGCACGTACGGCGACTTCACCTCGAACGACGCCTTCGCGTCGTACGGTGCCTTCGCCTCGTACGGTGCCTTCGCCTCGTACGACGATCCGGCGGCGCCCGGGTTCCGGCCGCGGCGGCCGCGCGCGGCGCGGTGGCTGCTCTGCGAATGACTCACGACGCTCCACATGCCACAGATGCCTCCACATGCCACAGATGCGGTGGACGGCCGAATGTAGCGGAGGGGAGGTAACTCTCCAAAGTCGACCCGCTACGGAGTGTGACCAGCGGGCGGCGTGGGCCTGCCTCGGGAGGCGGTCAGCAGTCGAAGGCGCGTGCCGTGTTCGCCGCGACGGCCGACGCCAGCGCGTCCTCCGTCATCCCCTTGACCTCGGCCATCGCCCGGAGGGTGACCGGAATGAGATACGGCGCGTTGGGCCGGCCGCGGTAGGGCGCGGGGGTCAGGAACGGCGCGTCGGTCTCCACGAGCACCAGTTCGGGAGGGGCAACGGCGAGCGCATCGCGCAGCGGTTGGGCGTTCTTGAAGGTGACGTTGCCGGCGAAGGACAGGAAGTAGCCGGCCGCCGCGCAGATCTTCGCCATCTCCGCGTCACCGGAGAAGCAGTGGAAGACGACCCGCTCGGGCGCGCCCTCCTCCCGCAGGATCCGCAGCACGTCCTCGTGCGCCTCCCGGTCGTGGATGACCAGGGCCTTGCCGTGCCGCTTGGCGATCTCGATATGGGCGCGGAAGGACCGCTCCTGGGCGGCCATGCCGTCGGGCCCGGTGCGGAAGTGGTCCAGGCCGGTCTCGCCGACGCCGCGTACGTGCGGCAGGGCGGCCAGCGCGTCGATGCGGTCGAGTGCGGCGTCCAGGGCACTGTCGCCGCCGGGCTCCCTGGCACCCTGCCGCGACCATCCGTCCGGGTCGCCGAGGACGATCCGGGGCGCTTCGTTGGGATGCAGTGCGACGGTGGCCTGCACGCTGTCGTGGGCGGCGGCCGTGTCCGCGGCCCACTGCGAACCTGCGAGGTCGCAGCCCACCTGCACCACGGTGGTGACGCCCACCGAGGCGGCCTTGGCGAGCGCCTCCTCGACGGTGCCCTCCTGCATGTCCAGGTGGGTGTGCGAGTCCGCGACCGGCACCCGAAGCGGTTCGGGCAGCGGCGGCGGCGCGTCCTTCGCGGGCTTGGCCGGCTCGGCGGGCTTGCCGGGTGCGGGGGTCTGGGCTTGCTGTGCCATGGCCGCGATCCTACGAGGACCGCGGCCCGCGGCTCACTTGTGGTGGTGCTGGAAGGGACGCAGCAGGTCGGAGAGGTGCCAGTGGTGGCGTCCGGCGGGCTCCGGGGTGCTGCCGGTGCCCTCGCCGGCCGCGGATTCCGCAGCCTGCACGCGCCCGGGCCCACGGCGTTGGTGCAGGCCGGCGATCGCATCGGAGACCATCGAGACCTGGCCGGCACGCATGATGCGCACCACGTTGCCACCGCAGTTCCGGCAGACGGGCTGGGTCAGTGGGGACGGCACGCGCTCGCCGTCCGCGTAGTAGACGACGTGCAGCTCGCCATTGGCGTCGACGGGGTGGGCTATCTCGTAGGCCTGCTCCCAGCCGTGGCCGCATTGCATACAGGCGAAGGCGTACGCCTCGTGCGCCATGGAATCTGTGTGGGAGGCGGGGCCGGCGGTGCTGCCGGTGGCCGGGCCGGTTTGTGCGATCTCGCTCATGTGCCGCTCCTCTTGTCCGCTGGACAAGGTCTTTGGGGACCGAACGTCGAACGTCCCGTCCTCAGTGGACGCCTTTCCCGGCCGCGGCGCAGCAGTCCTTCTTCCGTATTGGCCCAGATTTGGCGGGCTGTAGGGAAAAGGCCCCGCTGTGGGGGCCTTCGCTTTACCTTCCAGGCCCGTCATTTACCTTCTGACGGGTCGGTTCGCGCCACGCCCTACGCGGGGCCCCTCCCGGCACCCTTCTCAGCGCCCTTGTCAGCGGCCTTCGCGGCGTTCTTCGCGGCGACCACCGCGTCGAAGACCTCGCGCTTGGGCAGTCCGGCGTCCGCCGCGACCGCGGCGATGGCCTCCTTGCGCCGCTCCCCCGCGTCCTCGCGCACCTGGACCCGGCGCACCAGCTCCTCCGGGTCGAGGTCCTGCGGCCCGGTGTCCGGGGCGCCCTCGACGACGATGGTGATCTCACCGCGTACGCCCTCCGCCGCCCACGGGGCGAGCTCGCTCAGCGGCCCGCGCTTGACCTCCTCGTACGTCTTGGTCAGCTCGCGGCAGACCGCGGCCCGCCGGTCCGCGCCGAAGACCTCCGCCATCGCGGCGAGCGTGTCGTCCAGGCGGTGCGGGGCCTCGAAGTAGACCAGGGTGCGGCGCTCGTCGGCGACCTCCCGCAGCCGGGAGCGCCGCTCGCCCGGCTTGCGGGGCGGGAAGCCCTCGAAGCAGAAGCGGTCCACCGGCAGGCCGGACACGGCGAGGGCGGTGAGCACCGCGCTGGGGCCCGGCACCGCGGTGACCTTGATGCCGCGCTCGACGGCGGCGGCGACCAGGCGATAGCCCGGGTCGGACACCGACGGCATCCCGGCGTCGGTGACCAGCAGGACCCGCGCGCCGCCGGCCAGCGCATCGGCCAGCTCCGGCGTCCTGGCCGCTTCGTTGCCCTCGAAGTACGACACCACCCGCCCGGTCGGCGCGACCTCGAGCGCCTGCGTCAGGCGGCGCAGCCGGCGGGTGTCCTCGGCTGCGATCACATCGGCGGCCGCGAGTTCGGTGGCGAGCCGCGGCGGGGCGTCCGCGACGTCGCCGATGGGCGTCCCTGCAAGTACCAGCGTTCCAGTCACGCCCCCATCCTCCCAGCCCGTTCGGACGACGCCGCGCCGCGAGACGCCGGAACCCGTCCGGCGGCGCGGCGCACCGGTCCACAGGCGGTTTCCCTACGATGGGCCGGGTGACGAGTGACACCGCGGCCGACGCCGACGCCCACCGCGCCGGGGAGCCGGCCCAGCAGCCCCCGGGGTGGCAGCGGCGGCTGCGCCGCTTCGGGTACGTCCGCCGAGGGCCGGCCGATGTCCGTGAGCGGCTGGTGCCCCCCTTCCCCGCGCCGGGCAAGCGGGTGTGGGGAGTGCTCGGGGCGGGCCCGTCCGCCACCGACCGGCTCGCGCGCTGGTCGGGCTGGGGCGGGCCGCTGCTGGTGGCGCTGTTCGCGGGGATCCTGCGGTTCTGGAATCTCGGCAGTCCGCGCAAGGTGATATTCGACGAGACGTACTACCCCAAGGACGCCTGGTCGCTGCTGCAGTACGGCTACGAAGGCACCTGGGCGAAGACCGCCAACGACGCGCTGATCGGGCACCCGGCGAAGATCCTGCTCACGCCCGAGCACTCCTATGTCGTGCATCCGCCGATGGGCAAGTGGCTGATCGCGGCGGGTGAGTGGGCGTTCGGCATGAACCCCTTCGGCTGGCGGTTCTCCGTCGCGCTGCTCGGCACGCTGTCGGTGCTGCTCGTCTGCCGTATCGGCCGCCGGCTGCTGCGTTCGACGGCGCTGGGCTGCCTGGCGGGCGGTCTGCTGGCGGTCGACGGCCTGCACTTCGTGATGAGCCGCACCGCGCTGCTCGACCTGATCGTGATGTTCTGGGTGGTGGCCGCCTTCGGCGCTCTGCTGGTGGACCGGGACCGCACCAGGGCCCGGCTCGCGGCGGCGCTGCCGGTCGACGGGGAAGGTGTGGCGCGGCCGGACGCGGACGTCGGCGACCGGCTGCGGCTGGGGTGGCGGCCGTGGCGGATCGCCGCCGGACTGTGCCTCGGCCTGTCCGCCGCCACGAAGTGGAACGGCCTGTACTACCTCGCGGCGTTCGCCCTCATGGCGGTGGTGTGGGACATGGCGGCACGGCGTACGGCCGGCGCCCGGCACCCCTTCCGCGCGGTGTTGCGCCGCGATGTGCTGCCGGCCTTCGGCGCCACCGTCATCGTCGCGCTCGCCACCTACCTCGCGTCCTGGTCCGGCTGGCTCGCCACCAAGGGCGGCTACTACCGCGACTGGGCGACGAGCCCCGACGGGCGGACCGGCTCGTGGACCTGGCTGCCGGACTGGCTGCGCAGCCTGTGGCACTACCAGACCGAGGTCTACTCCTTCCACACCGGACTGACCACGCCGCACACCTACCAGTCCAACCCGTGGAGCTGGCCGGTGCTCGGCCGGCCGGTGTCGTACTTCTACGAGGACCCCAAGGCCGGCCAGGACGGCTGTACGGCGGCCGAGGGCTGCGCCCGCGAGGTGCTGGCCCTGGGCACCCCGCTGCTGTGGTGGGCGGCGTGCTTCGCGCTGCTGTACGTCCTCTACCGCTGGCTGTTCCTGCGGGACTGGCGGGCCGGTGCGATCGCCTGCGGTATAGCGGCCGGCTACCTGCCCTGGTTCCTCTACCAGGAGCGGACCATCTTCCTCTTCTACGCCGTGGTGTTCGTCCCGTTCCTGTGCCTGGCGCTGGCCATGATGATCGGCGCGATCATCGGGCCTCCGGGCTCGTCGGAACGCCGCCGCACCATCGGCGCGGTGGGCGCGGGCGTCCTGGTCCTCCTCATCATCTGGAACTTCATCTACTTCTATCCGCTCTATACGGGGATGCCGATCCCCAAGTCGGCCTGGCACAACCGGATGTGGTTCGACACCTGGGTGTAGCGGGGGCGTTGGCCCGTCCGGCAGTACCGACCCGTCGCCAACGGTCGTTGGCGACCGCATGTGGGCCGTCCCTCGGACGGCCCACAGACGGCACCGGCTCGTGCGGGTAGGGCCTGTCCGATGGATCGGCGCGGCGATGTCGAGAATCCGTGACTGGCTCCGTCCCTGTAGTGAACGCGGCCACAATGGGCCGCACCAGTACCGAGGAGACCCACGATGGCCAAGTACCTGCTGCTGAAGCACTACCGCGGCGCCCCGGCTGCGAACAACGACGTGCCCATGGACCAGTGGACGCCCCAGGAGATCTCGGACCACGTGCAGTACATGAACGACTTCGCGGCCCGGCTGGAGAAGACCGGCGAGTTCGTCGACGGCCAGGCGCTCGCCCCCGAGGGGACGTGGGTCCGCTACGACGGTGAGGGGCGCCCGCCGGTCACCGACGGTCCGTTCGCGGAGACCAAGGACCTCATCGCCGGCTGGATGATCATCGACGTCGACACCCACGAGCGCGCCGTCGAGCTGGCCGGGGAACTGTCGGCCGCCCCGGGCAAGGGCGGGGAGCCGATCCACGAGTGGCTCGAACTGCGCCCGTTCCTGACCGAGGCACCCACCATCACGGAGTGACCGAGTGACCTCTGAGGTGAACGAGATCCTGCTCCGGAGCCTCACGCCGAGCGTGCTCGGCATCCTCGTCCGCCGCGGAGCCGACTTCGCGGCGGCCGAGGACGCCGTGCAGGACGCGCTCGTCGAGGCGGTCCGCGTCTGGCCGGCCGACCCTCCGCGCGATGCGAAGGGCTGGCTGGTCACCGTGGCCTGGCGCCGGTTCCTCGACGCGACCCGGGCGGACGCCGCCCGCCGCCGGCGTGAGGACCTCGTCGACGAGGAGCCGGCGCCCGGGCCCGCGTCGGCGGTGGACGACACGCTCCAGCTCTACTTCCTGTGCGCCCACCCCTCGCTGACGCCGTCGTCGGCGGTCGCGCTCACGCTGCGCGCAGTCGGCGGGCTGACCACCCGCCAGATCGCCCGCGCCTACCTGGTGCCCGAGGCGACCATGGCGCAGCGCATCAGCCGGGCCAAGCGCACCGTCTCCGGCGTGCCGTTCGACCGGCCCGGCGACGTCGCCACCGTGCTGCGTGTCCTCTACCTGGTCTTCAACGAGGGCTACTCCGGCGACGTCGACCTCGCCGCCGAGGCCATCCGGCTCACCCGGCAGCTCGCGGCCGCGATCGACCACCCCGAGGTGGCGGGGCTGCTCGCCCTCATGCTGCTCCACCACGCCCGGCGTCCCGCCAGGACCGCGCCCGACGGCAGCCTGGTGCCGCTCGCCGAGCAGGACCGCGGCCGGTGGGACACCGAGTCGATCGCCGAGGGCGTCGAGATCCTGCAGGCGGCGCTCGTCCGCGACCGGCTGGGCGAGTTCCAGGCCCAGGCCGCCATCGCGGCACTCCACGCCGACGCGCCCACCGTCGAGGAGACCGACTGGGTGCAGATCGTCGAGTGGTACGACGAGCTGGTGCGCCTGACCGACAGCCCGGTCGTCCGGCTCAACCGCGCGGTCGCCGTCGGCGAGGCCGACGGACCACGCGCCGGCCTGGCGGCCCTCGCGGCGCTGGACGACTCTTCCGCAAGTTCTCGGCTTCGCTCGAGCGGGGGAGACCCCATCCCCCGCCACACCGCGGTGGCGGCGTACCTCCACGAGCGCGACGGCGACCTGACGACGGCGGCACGGCTGTACGCGGAGGCGGCCCGAAAGGCATCCAACCTCGCCGAGCGCGACCACCTGACGCGCCAGGCCGCCCGTCTCAACGCCGGCGGGTGACGCCGGCGGGGCGCGGTGCGGTGCGGCGTCGGCACCTGGAAATCCCGCCGCGGGCTCAGCCTCGGTAACGCGCTCGGCCCACTGCCGCGGCGAGGGTCAGGGGGACGGTCAGCACGGCGGCCGTCAGGAAGAGCCCCTGGTAGGCGTGGTGTTCGGCGGGTGCGGCGGCGAGGGTGCCGGCCAGGGCACTGCCGACGTAGAGGGCGAGTCCGAACATGGCGACGCCGGTGGCACGGGCCGTCGGGGAGAGGGCGGTGGCCCAGGACTGGATCGTGGAGTGCATGAACGACCAGCCGCCGCCGAGCAGCAGCGCCGTCAGTGCCAGCGCGGGTACGGAACGGCTGCCGGCGGCGACGCCGAAGCCCAGGCCCATCTGCACCCCGCCGGCCACGATCAGCCGCACCGGCGTCCACCTCCCGACCAGCCGCTTGACCATCCGGGCCGCCGCCATCGAGCCCACGCCGTACAGCGCGGAGACCGCGCCGGCCAGCGTCGCCGAGGCGCCCTGGGACTCCAGTGCGGGGGCGACGTACGTCAAGAAGCCGAGCAGGACGGCGCCTTCGAGCATCGCCACGGCCATCACGTACCACTGCCGGCCGGAGCGCAGCACCACCCTGATCGGGGCGAACAGGGAGCCCGCCGGTGGGCGGGCGGGCTCCGGCAGGCGGCGCAGGGCGACGGTCAGACAGACGGCGATCAGGCCGGGGAGCGCGAAGACCGGTCGCCAGCTCACGTAGTGCGCCAGGGCTCCGGCGACGACCGTGGCCACCGCCGTGCCCAGCGCGAACGCGGTCATCAGTTCGCTGAGCGGCCGTTGCCGGACCGCGGCGGGCACGGTGTCACCGACGTAGGTGAGGGACGCGCCGATGGAGGCGGCGAAGAAGGCGCCGGCCGCGGCGCGGGCCACGATCAGGACGGGCGCGTCCGGCGCGAGCGCCGAGGCGAGCGAGGCGACGGCGGCCCCGGCGAGGGAGAGGCGCATCACCCGCACTCGGCCCAGCCGGTCGCCGGCCAGTCCCCAGACCGGCTGCATCAGGCCGTAGCAGAGGAAGTAGCCGCCGACCGCCGGCATCACGGCCGACAGCGGGACGCCGAGTTGGGTGCCGATCAGCAGCAGCATCGGCGTGATGCAGAAGCGGTCGAAGTTGCTGACGAAGCCGGCGGCGCGCAGCAGCCGCAGTGCGGCGGCGGGTAATCCGGGGGCCGGGTGGGCGGTGTCGCGGTTGTCTGGGTTGCCTGGGTTATCTGGGTGGTCTGGGTTGTCGGGGGCGCCGGCGGGGCCCGTGGCGTCGGTGGCTCGGGTCCCGGTGCCGGGCGTGCCGGGGGCGGGGGTGTTGGGGGCGGGGGTGTCGGTGGTGCCCAACGAAAAGCTCCTCTCCGTTCCGTGCCGGTCCGTTCGGGCCGGCAGCTCCAGACCATCACCGTGGCGGCCCCTCACCGGGCCCCAGCCGATTACCCTTTGTCACACCCTGCCGGGCACTGCGCGGCGCCGGGACCAAGGGCAGAGACAGCAGTGACAGGCAGCGATTCACGGGGAGGAGCGGCCGGCATGCGCGGCGCCGGACCGGCGGAGAACGCACGGGCGGGCACCCCCACCGGGCGCGGACCGGCGAGCGGCCCGCGCCGTGAGCTGGGTGCCTTTCTGCGCTCGCGCCGCGAGCGGCTCGCTCCGGACGAGGTGGGGCTGCCCGGCTCGCCGCGGCGCCGCACCCCGGGTCTGCGGCGCGGCGAGGTCGCCGAGCTGGCCGGGATCAGCAGCTCCTGGTACGCGTGGCTGGAGCAGGGCCGGGTCCGTACGTCGGAGCAGGTGCTGCGGTCGGTGGCGCGCGCCCTGCGGCTGGACGCGGACGAGACCGCACACGTCATGTCGTTCGTGGAGCGCACCGAGCCGGCCGGGCAGCCGCCGGGCTGGGTGTCGCGGAACCTGCTGTCGCTGGTGGAGGCGCTGGCGCCCCACCCGGCCGTGGTACTCGACCCGCACTGGGACCTGCTGGCCTGGAACAGCGGCTACGCGGCGCTGCTGACCGACCCGGCGCGGCTGGCGCCCAAGCAGCGCAATCTGCTGTGGCTGGTCTTCCGCTGGCCGCCGGCCCGCTCGCTGCTGGCCGAGTGGGAGGGCGAGGCGCGGAGTCTGCTCGGCCAGTTCCGGGCGAAGGCGGCCCGCCATCCGCAGGACGGCCGGTACGCCGAGATCACCGAGGAGCTGCTGGCCGATCCGGACGCGGCCCGGTGGTACGAGGGCCGGGAGACCTCGGCCTTCCATCCCGCCGTGCGGCACTTCCGCCACCCGGTGGGGGGTGATCTGCGGCTGCGGTACGTCAAGCTCGCCGCCGTCGAGGAACCGGGCCATCACTTCCTGGCCTACCTGCCCGACGACCGGGCGTCGGAGACGGCGTTGGGCACGCTCGCCGGGCCGCGAACAGGCGTATGACGCGTGCGCGTCACAGATTGTGGATACCGCGTCACCGGACCGTGCTCTGATCGAGACTCACGGTTTCCCCGTGTCCCTTAGAGTGCGACGCACGTTCTTGTGTGCGTATTCAAGGACGAGGCACTCGGGAGGGAATAGGTGGCATGCGCCGTGAGGTGAAGTACGGGCTGATCGGCGGATCGGTGGCCCTGGTGGCGGGAGTCGTCGGCGGTTTCACGCTGTTCGGCGGCTCGGACGAGTCGTCCCCGCAGGAGGTCAGGTCGGCGGACTCGGCACCGGGCGACAACTCGCCCAAGGTGCAGACCGGTCCGCTGACCGCCAAGGAGGTCCACACCACCACGCAGGCGTTCCTGACCGCCTGGCAGTCCGGCGACGCCGCCAAGGCCGCCGCGCTGACCGACAGCCCGGACACCGCGAAGAGCGCGCTGGAGACCTTCAGCAAGCAGGCGAAGTTCTCGAAGGTGACGCTCACTCCTGGCAAGGCCACCGGTGACACCGTGCCCTACACGGTCGCCGCGCAGATCGGCTTCAAGGGGACCACGGCACCGTTCTCGTACCGCACCTCGATGGACGTGCAGCGCGACACCGGCACCGGCAAGCCGCGCATCGCGTGGAAGGCCTCGGTGCTGCACCCCGACCTGGCCAAGGGCGACGAGCTGCGCACCGGCGAGGCCGAGGCGCCGCCGATCAAGGCCGTGGACCGCAACGGCACCGAGCTGACGCCCGCGTCGCACCCGGCGCTGACCGGCGTGCTGGAGAGCCTGCGGGACAAGTACGGCGACAAGACCGACGGCAAGCCCGGCGTGGAGCTGTTCATCCACCGCGCCAAGGCCGCGAAGGCCGCCGAGCAGCAGCCCGACAAGACGCTGAAGGTGCTCTCCAAGGGCACGCCCGGCACGCTGAAGACCACCCTGGACGCCAAGCTCCAGACAGCCGCGGAGAACGCGGTCAAGGGCAAGAAGGCGGCGTCCACGACCGCGATCAAGCCCAGCACCGGAGAGATCCTGGCGATCGCCAACTCCCCGGCGAAGGGCTTCAACGTCGCCACCCAGGGCTCGCTCGCCCCCGGTTCGACGATGAAGATCGTGACGGCGGCGATGCTGATGGACAAGGGGCTGACGTCGCCCGGCAAGGCGCACCCGTGCCCCAAGTACGTGACCGTCGGCGGCTGGAAGTTCCAGAACCTCGACAAGTCCGAGATCCCCAAGGGCACCTTCGCCCAGAGCTTCGCGGCGTCCTGCAACAACGCCTTCATCTCGCAGGCGGAGAAGCTCAGCGACGACGACCTGACGAAGGAAGCGCGGGACGTCTTCGGCATCGGCCTGAACTGGCAGACCGGCATCCCCAGCTTCGACGGCAATGTGCCGGTGCAGAGCGACGCGCAGATGGCGGCCTCGCTGATCGGCCAGGGCGGTGTGCGGATGAACCCGCTCAACGTCGCCACGCTCGCCGCGACGGTCCGCGCCGGCTCCTTCCACCAGCCGTACATCGTGTCGCCCTCGCTCGACAACCGGACGCTCGCCAAGGCGCCGCGCGCCATGAAGCCCGGCACCGCGGCCGGACTGAAGTCGCTGATGCGGCTGACGGCGACCTCCGGCACCGCCGCCGAGGCGATGTCCGGCATCGGCGGCGACATCGGCGCCAAGACCGGCTCCGCCGAGGTCGACGGGCAGAAGAAGCCCAACGCCTGGTTCACCGCCTACCGCGACGACCTGGCCGCGTCGGCCGTCGTCCCGGCGAGCGGCCACGGCGGCTCCAACGCGGGCCCGGTGGTCCGCGCCATCCTCAACGCAGGCTGACCCCGCCGGGGCGCCCGCCCGGCGCCCCGGTGGAATCGGTTCGCATGGCCCGTACAGCTTTCGCTAGCGTGCGGGCCATGAGCGATTCCGCGTCCCCCACGCCCACCGCCGCGACCACCAGCATCTCCCCGGCTCCCCCGGGAGGCGCCGCAGCGCTTGCCGCCCCGGGCACGGCCGTCGAGGCCCGCCCCGCGAACGACGTGCGCGAGCGCACCGCGTGACCCCGCTCGTCGTCGTGGCGGTCCTGATAGCGGCCGTCACCCACGCCGGGTGGAACGCCATCGCCCACGGGATACGCGACCAGCTCCTCGCCTTCACCCTCGTCGGCGGCGGAGGCGCGCTCTGCGGTGCCGTCCTGGCCGCCTTCACGCCGCTGCCGGCCGCCGACGCCTGGCCCTTCCTGCTGGGCTCCGCCGTCCTGCACGTCGTCTACCAGGCGCTGCTGATGCAGTCGTTCCGGCTGGGCGAGTTCGGCCAGATGTACCCGATCGCCCGGGGCACCGCGCCGCTGGTCGTCACGGTCCTCGCCGCCGTCTTCGTGCACGAGATCCCGGACACCTGGGCGCTGGCCGGTGTCGTCCTGGCCTCGGCGGGCCTGGTCGGCGTCGCCCTGTGGGGCATCCGCGGTGCCCGCCCGAAGGGCTCCGAGGCCACCGCAGGGTCGTCCGTCCACTGGCCGGCGATCACCGCCGCGCTCGCCACCGGGCTCGCCATCGCCGCGTACACCACCGTCGACGGCCTCGGCGTCCGCGCCTCGGGGACCTCACTCGGCTACATCGCCTGGCTGATGGTCCTCGAAGGGGTGGCCATCCCCGCCTACGCTCTCGCCACCCGCCGTCGCGCGCTGCTCACCCAGCTGCGCCCGATCGCTCTGCGCGGGCTGCTCGGCGGAGTCCTGTCGGTCTTCGCGTACGGCCTGGTCCTGTGGGCGCAGACCAAGGCACCGCTCGCCCCGGTCGCGGCCCTGCGGGAGTCCTCCATCATCGTCGGCGCCGCCATCGGCGCGGTGTTCTTCAAGGAACGCTTCGGCGCTCCGCGTATCGCCGCGGCGGGTCTGATGGTGGTCGGCATCGGCCTGATGCTGCACGCGGGGTAGCCCGCGGACGCCGGCGGCCTCGCCGCCGCCCGGCTCAGCCGCCCAGCAGCGCCTTGCGGAGCTCGGTGTTGGCGTTCAGCACCCCGCCGTCGACGGGCAGGGTGATGCCGGTGACCCAGGCGGCGTCGGCGGAGGCCAGGTAGGCGACCGCGGCGGCGATGTCCTCCGGGCGCCCCACCCTGCCCAGCGGATAGGCCCGCGCGGCGCGCCGCAGCGCGTCCTCGTGCCCGTCCCAGTTGGGGGTGTCGACCGTCCCCGGGGCGACGAGGTTGACCCGCACGCCTTGGGGCGCGGCGCGGCCGGCGAGGGTGCGGGTCAGGCCGGCCAGGCCGGCCTTCGCGGCACTGTAGGCGTGGTTGCCGAAGTCCTGGATGCCGTTGACGGACCCGATGTTGACGATCGCGCCACGGCCGCCGGCGGCGGCCAGGTGCGGCAGCGCGGCCCGTGCGCAGCGGAACGCCCCGCCGAGTGTGATGTCGAGATCCGCCGCCCAGTCCTCGTCCGGCTGGTCCTCGAACGCCGGGGTGTCGGGGTGGCAGGAGGAGGCGTTGTTGACCAGCACGTCGAGCCCGCCGAACCGCTCGGCCGCGTAGGCCACGGCGGCTTCCACCGCGGCCCGGTCGGCCACGTCGCACGCCATCGCCTCGGCGTCGCCACCTGCCGCGCGGATGCCCTCCGCCGCGCGGTCGGCGCGTGCTCCGTCGAGGTCGGTGATCAGTACCCGGGCGCCCTCGTGGGCCAGCCGCCGCGCGGTGGCCTCCCCGATGCCCCGGCCCGCGCCGGTGATCAGCACCCCGTACCCGTCGAATCGCCGCGTCATGGCTCCGCCCTTCACCGCCGCACCGTCCGGCCGGGTGTCCCCGGCCTGTGTGCTCTCTACCCAGTGCGGGTGCCGGGGCTCATCCCGCGGCGCGGACCGCCGCGGCCAGCCCCCGCACCAGCGCCTGGGCGCGCGGGTCGGCCGTCACGTTCTGCTGCATCCCGTTGGTGGTGTAGCCGAAGGAGAGACCGCTCTCGGGGTCGGCGAAGGCGAGGGCGCCGCCGCGGCCGGGGTGGCCGAAGGAGCCCCGCGCCAGGAGCGGGGCGGCCGCCCCGTGGAGCATGAAGCCGAGGCCGATGCGGGTGTTGACGACGAGGGTGCGGTCGGGGCCCGCGGACTCCTCGGTGCGTGCCAGGGTCAGCGTCGCGGGGGCGAAGAGGCGGGGGTGGCCGTCGACGGCACCGATGAGGGCGGCGTAGCAGCGGGCCAGGGAGCGTGCCGTGGCGATGCCGGCGGAGGCGGGGAGTTCGGCGGCGCGGTAGGACGCGGCGTTCTCGTCGGGCGCCGGGGAGATCGCGGCGAAGGCGCGGCGGGTGAGCGAGGCGGGGTCGAGGTAGGCGTCGGTGACGGACTGCTTGGGGCGTACCCGCAGGCCGGCCGAGGCGGCCGGGGCCGGCGTCTCGATCTCGGCGAGCCGGCCGACGCGGGAGTGCAGCTCGCGCGGGAGCCCGATCCAGAGGTCCAGGCCGAGCGGGCCGGATATCTCCTCGGCGATCCAGTTGCCGATGCTGCGACCGGTGATGCGCGCGACGAGTTCGCCGATCAGCCAGCTGTAGGTCTGTGCGTGGTAGCCGTGGTCCTCGCCGGGGGTCCAGGCGGGGGCCTGGGCGGCGACCGCGGCCGGGCCGCTGACGCCGTCGATGGCCTGCTCGGGGGTGAGCGGGGTGTCCAGGACGGGCAGTCCGGCGCGGTGGGAGAGGAGGTGCCGGACCAGTACGCGGTCCTTGCCCGCTGCCTTGAACTCGGGCCAGTACGTGCCGACGGGCGCGTCCAGGTCGAGCTGTCCGCGCTGGTGCAGCAGGAGCGGGACGACGGCGGCGATGCCCTTGCTCGCGGAGCGCACCAGCATCGCGGTGTCCGCCTCCCAGGGCGCGGCGGGCCCGTCCTGCGGGCCGTCGGCGGCCGCCCCGTCGGCGGGGGCGTCCGGTCCGCCGTCCCCGTGCTTGGTGCCGCCCCACAGGTCGACGACCTTGCGCCCGTGCCGGTACACGGCGACGGCCGCGCCCCGCTCACCGCGCTGTGCGAAGTTTGCCGCGAAGGCGTCCCGGACCGGCTCGAAGCCGTCCTCGACCGTGCCCTGGACGTCCACCACTGATTCCTGCTTCCCACTCATCCGTCGCGTCGGTGACCCATCAATGGTGCAACGTGCGGATCAGTGCTGTTGACCAGGGCCTCGGTGGGTGGGGTTCGTCACAGGGGAAGCGTCACCGAGCGCGGATCGAATCCGAAGGGCAGTTCGAGGCGGTGGGTGCGCATCAGTTCCGTGTCGCACAGCAGGTCCTGGGTGGTGCCGTCGGCGGTGATGACGCCGCCGGAGAGGACGACGGAGCGCGGGCACAGCTCCAGCGCGTACGGCAGGTCGTGCGTGACCATGAGCACCGTCACGTCCAAGGACCGCAGGACGTCGGCCAGTTCACGGCGGGACGCCGGGTCGAGGTTGGAGGACGGCTCGTCCAGCACGAGGATCTCCGGGCGCATCGCCAGCACCGTGGCGACCGCGACCCGGCGGCGCTGGCCGAAGGAGAGGTGGTGCGGGGGCCGGTCGGCGTACTCCGCCATGCCGACGCGGGTGAGCGCTTCGGTGACGCGGGCGTCGAGTTCGGCGCCGCGCAGCCCCGAGGCGGCGGGCCCGAAGGCGACGTCCTCCCGGACGGTGGGCATGAACAGCTGGTCGTCGGGGTCCTGGAAGACGATGCCGACGCGGCGGCGGATCTCGGCGAGGTTGCTCCGCTCGACCGGCAGCCCGGCGACGGTGACCGTGCCGGCGCCCGCTTCGAGGATGCCGTTGAGGTGCAGCACGAGGGTGGTCTTGCCGGCGCCGTTGGGCCCGAGCAGCGCGACCCGCTCGCCGCGGCCGACGGTGAGGTCGACGCCGAAGAGCGCCTGGTGGCCGTCGGGGTAGGCGTAGGCGAGCCCCGCGACGTCGAGGGACGGGGCGGGCGTTGCGGTACTCAAAGGGTCCATCCCAGGAGGCATACGGCGAGAGCGGTGGCGGGGAGGGCGGCCGCGCGGGTCCATTGTGCGCGGCTCGCGGTCGTCTCGGCGAGGATCGGCATGGTGCCGGTGTAGCCGCGGCTGACCATGGCGAGGTGTACGCGCTCGCCGCGTTCGTAGGAGCGGATGAAGAGGGCGCCGGCGGACTTGGCGAGCACGCCCCAGTGGCGTACTCCGCGCGCTTCGAAGCCCCGGGAGAGCCGGGCGATGCGCATCCGCCGCATCTCGTCGGTGATCACATCGCCGTAGCGGATCATGAAGGACGCGATCTGCACGAGCAGCGGCGGCATCTTCAGGCGTTGCAGGCCGAGGAGGAGTTCGCGCAGTTCGGTGGTGGAGGCCAGGAGGACCGAGGCGGCGACGCCCAGCGTCCCCTTGGCCAGGATGTTCCAGGCGCCCCAGAGTCCGGACTCGCTCAGGCTCAGTCCGAGGACGCTCACCCGTGGACCCTCGGCGACGAACGGCATCAGGACCGCGAACGCCACGAACGGCACCTCGATGAGCAGCCGCTTGAGGAGGAAGCCGGCCGGGACGCGGGCGGCGCCGGCCACCGCGGCGAGCAGCACGGCGTACAGCCCGAACGCCCAGATCTCCTCGCGCGGGGTGGAGACGACGATCAGGACGAAGCAGAAGACGGCCGCGATCTTGCAGTGCGGCGGCAGGGCGTGCACCGGCGAGTGCCCGTGCCGGTAGAGCTTGTGGGCGTGGCCCGCGCCCATGTCAGGCGTCCTCGTGCGGGCGGGCCGCGGCCGGCCGCCCACCGGGACTCGCGGCCCTGCGGCGGCGCAGCACCACGAAGACGCCGGTGCCGACGGCCAGGGTCGCGCCCACCCCGATCACCCCGGCCAGGCCGCCGGACAGCCGCGGATCGGCGAGGTTCTTGACGCCGTAGTCGGCGAGCGGGGAGTCCTTGGCCGCGTGGTCCTCGGCCTTCGCGTCGATGCCCTGGTCGTGGGCGACCTTCTCCAGGCCGTCGGGGCTGGCGGAGGCGTAGTAGCTGACGCCGCCCGCGCACAGCAGGGCGGCGGCGAGGCCGGCCAGCCAGACGCCGCGGGCGGAGCGGCGGGGGGCGGCGACGGGCGCAGGAGTGCTGTCGGCGGGGGCAGGTGCGTCGGCAGTGGCCACCGCGGGCTCGGCCGGGGCCGGGGCGGCGGGCGCCGTCTCGCGGGCGGCGGTGCCGAGGTCTCCCGCGGCAGGCGCCGGCGCGGCGGGCGCCGAGACCGGCGCGGTGCGCAGCTCCAGGGGCTTGGCCAGGCCGCGTGCTCCGTGGACCAGGTCGGGGCGTACCGCGATGACGGCGCCGACGGTCAGCGCGGTGATCGCGGCCTCGCCGATACCGATCAGGACGTGGACGCCGACCATGGCGGTGAAGACCTTGCCGATCGGGACGTCGGCGGTGCCGCCCAGGGCGTACAGGGCGGTGAAGGCGATCGCGGCGGCGGGCACCGAGACCAGGGCGGCGACGAAGGCGGCGACGGTGACCGAACCGCGGCGGCGCGGGAGGATCTTCACCAGGCCGCGGAAGAGCAGATAGGCGACGACGGTGGTCACGATCGCCATGTCGGTGATGTTGACGCCGAGCGCGGTCAGCCCGCCGTCGGCGAACAGCACGCCCTGCATGAGCAGCACCACCGAGACGCACAGCACGCCGGTGTACGGCCCGACGAGGATCGCCGCGAGGGCGCCGCCCAGCAGGTGCCCGCTGGTGCCGGCGCCGACCGGGAAGTTGAGCATCTGGACGGCGAAGATGAACGCGGCGACGAGGCCGGCGAGCGGTGCGGTGCGCTCCGCGGCGCTGCCCGTGCCCTGGCCCGCACCCGCCAGTTCGCGCCGGGCGCCGCGCAGGCTGACCGCGACGGCGGCCGCGGCGACCACACCGGCCGCGGCCGACACCGGCGCGTTGATGAATCCATCGGGTACGTGCATCTCAGGGTCTCCGCTTCAGCTGTACAACCCCCCTATGTTCGGGCCTCCTGCAAAGAGGTCGCAAGAGCGCCTGCGATGCGAGACGGCCACGGCGGCCGGGGAGGCGGGCGCCCCGTCCGGTGGTCTCGTGCGCCATGGCCGGGCAAACGGTGACGAGCGGGCGAATAACGCCTACCGCAGGCACCTGAGCGGGGAATCCAGCCCTCCGGTCGTCTCTCCGTCCGCATGAGAACACTCACGTGCGGGCCGGCCACTCCCGGATGCACCGAGACCGGCGCCCGGGGCCGATGAAGGCGAACGGGCCCGGGGGCGGCCCGCCCTCACGGGCGGCCGCCACCGGGCCCTTTGCGCGCCGCTCCCGTCCCCACGGGCGGGCGCAGGCCCCGGGAGCCGCTCCGCTCACACAGCGGTCCCGGAGTTCTGTGAGGCCGTCGGCGGTCCGCCGCCGGCCTCTCGGTCAGACGCCGAGGGCGGGGAGGACCACGGCGTCGACATAGGCGGAGAGGAACGCGGCATCGGCGCTGCGGTCCTCGATGAGCTGCCGGGTGACGAGCGCGCCGATCAGCATGTGCGCGGCGAACTGCAGCGCGGGGCGGTCGGCGGCGATCTCGCCGCGGTCGATGCCGCGCTGCAGCATCGCGTCGAGGCCGGTCACCTCGGGGTCGAGGAGCACCTCGCGGAGCGCCTGGTGCAGATCGGGGTTGCCGTGGACCGCCTGCCCCAGACCGCGCATCAGGGCGGCGTCCTTGGCCAGCTGCCCGTCGTCCGCGCGGCGCGCCAGCTCGGCGAGGTCGCCGCGCACACTGCCGGTGTCGATGTCCTCGGTGCTGACCGTCCTGCGGTGCCGCAGAGCCCTGGCGACCAGCTCGGGCTTGCCCTGCCACTGACGGTAGAGAGTGGCCTTGCTGGAGTGCGTACGCGCCGCGACGGCGTCCATGGTGAGCGCGTCGTAGCCGACCTCGCGGAGCAGGTCGAGCACGGCGGTGTAGAGCTCGGCCTCCCGCTCGGGAGTCAGCCGGCTGCGTCCCATGGCGCACCTCCTGGTCGGACCGTTCCGGCACCCCCGAGGCGAACGAAACGGTTTCGTACACCACGACGTTACTCGCGCGCCCGGCGAATCGGGACCGTTTCTCACGTGGCCCGCGTCACCAGGCCGAGTTGCCGCGGGGTGCACGGCCCGAAACGATGGGGGCGTGAGCGACGCACGCGAGACCAGCGCACCGCACCTGGAGCCGAGCCCCGCCACACCGCCCGGCCGGCTGCGCCGGATGCCCGCCCCGCCGGGCCCCCCACCCCCCTCGTATCTGCGCTTCCCGCACCTGAGCGGCGACACCCTCTGCTTCGCCGCCGAGGACGACCTGTGGGTGGCTCCGATCGCCCCGGAGGGCGAGGAGCCCGGCCGTGCCTGGCGGCTGACCGTCGACCGCACCCGCGTCAGCCACCCCCGCTTCTCCCCCGACGGCCGGCACATCGCCTTCACGACCTGGCGCAGCCTCGATCCCGAGGTGCACCTCGCGCCGGTCGAGGGCGGCCCGGCCCGGCGGCTGACGTACTGGGGCAGCACCGACGCACGGGTCTGCGGCTGGACGCCGCCCGACAAGGAGGGCAACGCGCAGATCCTCGCGGTCTCCTCGCACGGGCAGCCGTTCTCCTACTACTCCTGGGCCTACACCCTCCCCACCGACGGCAGCCCCGGTGGCCAGCTGCCCTGGGGGCCGGTGTCGGACCTCGCCGTCGCCGAGTTCGACGGCGAGCGCCGCACCCTGCTGCTGACCGGCAAGCCACCGCACGAGCCCGCCGCGTGGAAGCGCTACCGCGGCGGCGCCATGGGCCGGATGTGGCTGCACGGCACCCGGCTGATGCCGGATCTGCGGGGGCATCTCGACGCGGTGATGTTCGTCGGCGGCCGGATCGCCTTCCTCTCCGACCACGAGGGCATCGCCAACGTCTACTCCTGTCTGCCGGACAGCACCGACCTGCGGCGCCACTCCGACCACGCCGACTTCTACGCCCGGCACGCCTCGACCGACGGCTCCCGCATCGTCTATCAGTGCGCCGGCGACATCTGGCTGATCGACGACCTGAGCCCGGACGCCGTGCCGCGCAAGCTGGCGGTGCGCCTGGGCGGGCCGCGGGCCGGGCGGCGCACCCACCAGGTCCCTGCCGCCTCGCACGTCACCTCGCTCGCGGTGGACTCCACCGGCCGGGCCAGCGCGGTCGGCGTCCGCGGGAGCCTGTACTGGCTCACCCACCGCGACGGGCCCGCCCGCACCATCCACGACATCCCCGGCGTCCGGGTCCGGCTGCCCGAAATGCTCGGCTCCACCGGCCGGATCGCGTACATCACCGACGCCGAGGGCGACGACGCCATCGAGATCGCCAATCTGCCCCGCGCCAGTGGCCCCGGGGAGCCGCGCCGGCTGGCCACCGGTGAGCTCGGCCTGGTCCAGGAGATGGTGTCCTCACCGGACGGCGAACGGCTGGCCGTGGCCTCCCACGACGGCCGGCTGCTGCTGGTGAACGTCGCGCGGCCGGACGAAGGCGCACCGGAGACCCCCGTGCCGGCCCAACCCGAGGGCGGGGGCGCCGCGGACGCCGCGGACGGCGGCCCCGGCGCCTACCGCGACCCCGGGCCAGGCGAGGTCGCCGAGCTGATCCGCTCCACCAACGGCCCCGTACGCGACCTCGCCTTCTCCCCCGATTCGCGCTGGCTGACCTGGTCGCACCCGGGCATCGGCCGCACGCTGCGGCAGATCAAGATGGCCAAGCTCTCCGACCGCACCCTCGTGGACGTCACCAACAACCGGTTCGAGGACGAGCAGCCGGTGTTCACCCGCGACGGCCGCTATCTGGCGTTCCTGTCCTGGCGGGGCTTCGATCCGGTCTACGACGTGCACACCGGCGACCTGTCCTTCCCGCTGGGCTGCCGGCCGTATCTCGTACCACTGTCCTCCGCCACCCCGTCCCCCTTCGCCCTGTCGCCGGAGGGACGGCCCGCGGCCGGCGGGCTCGATCCGGCGGAGAACCCGCCGGGGGGCGAGGGTCCGGTGCTGGTGGAGGTGGAGGGGCTGTCCGAGCGGGTCACACCGTTCCCGGTCGCCGCGTCCAAATACTCCTCGCTCGCGCCGGTCAGCGGCGGCGGACTGGTCTGGCTGCGCTGGCCCATCTCCGGTGCGCTGGGCGAGACCTTCGCCAACCCCGACAACACCTCGGGCCAGCCCACCCTGGAGCACTTCGACCTGACCAAGGCCCGGCGCACCGAACTCACCAGCTCCCTCGACCAGTTCGCGCTGAGCGGGGACGGCACCCGCGTCGTCGTCAACGACGAGGGGGACCTGCGCGCGGTGCCGGCGAACGAACTGCCGGACAGCGACTCGACGGTCTTCCTGGATCTGCGGCGCATCCTGCACGACGTGGATCCCCCCGCGGAGTGGTCCCAGGCGTACAAGGAGGCCGGCCGGATCGTCCGGGCGTACTTCTGGGAGCCGGGGATGTGCGGTATCGACTGGGACGCGGTGCTGGAGCAGTACCGCCCGCTGCTCGACCGGGTCGCCTCCCCCGACGAGTTCGCGGACCTGCTGCGCGAGGTGCTGGGCGAACTGGGCACCTCGCACGCCTACGTCGTCGGCTCCCGCCGCAACGAGGGCCCGCCGCACTACCAGCGCGCGATCGGCCTGCTGGGCGCCAACTTCACCTGTCGCGAAGGCCGTTGGGTCCTCCAGCGCATCCTGCCCGGCGAGTCCTCGGACTCCAAGGCCCGCTCCCCGCTGGCCGGTACGGGCATCCGCGAGGGATCCGCGCTCACCCATGTCGACGGGCGCCGGGTCGACCCGGTGGCCGGCCCGTTCCCGCTACTGGCCGCGGCCGGCGGCACCACCGTCGAGCTGACCTTCTCCCCCGCCGACGGCGCGGGGCCGGCGCGCCGGGTCGCGGTGGTCCCGCTCATCGACGAACGGCCCCTGCGCTACCAGGACTGGGTGGCCAAACGCCGTGAGGTCGTGCGGCAGTTGAGCGGCGGCAAGTGCGGCTACCTGCACATCCCCGACATGGGCGGCTCCGGCTGGGCCCAGTTCAACCGCGACCTGCGGATGGAGGTCTCCCGGGCCGCACTGATCGTGGACGTACGCGGCAACGCGGGCGGCAACATCTCCGAGCTGGTGATCGAGAAGCTGACCCGCACCATCCTGGGCTGGGACCTCACCCGCGACGCCGAGCCGGTGTCATACACGAGCAACGCACCGCGCGGGCCTGTGGTGGCGGTCGCCGACGAGATGACCTCCTCCGACGGCGACATGATCACCGCCGCCTTCAAACTCCAGGGCATCGGCCCGGTGGTGGGCATGCGCACCTGGGGCGGGGTGGTCGGGATGACCGGACGGCACCGGCTGGGCGACGGCACCGCCATCACCGTGCCGATGAACGCCGCCTGGTTCCGGCTGTACGGCTGGGGCGTGGAGAACCACGGTGTGGACGTCGACATCGAGGCGCTGCGCTCGCCGCTGCACTGGGCCGAGGGCCGCCATCCGCAGCTCGGCGTGGCGGTGCGTACGGCGCTGGAGCTGCTGGACCGCCACCCCGCGGCCATGCCGCCGGACCTCTCGGACGTTCCCGACCTGCGCCGGCCGCCGCTCCCGCCGCGCAACGGCTGAGCGACTGAGCGGGCGGGACGCGCAGAGGGGCGCACCCGGTGATCGGGTGCGCCCCTCTGCTGCGCGTCACGCGGGGCGTTCAGGACACCCGCGCCGGTCAGCTCCGGAGGCCGTCCTGCATCTCGTCGCGGGCGCCCTGGCCCGGCTCGCGGCCCGGCCGGCCGGGCTCACGGCCCTGCTGTCCGCGCTCGCCGGGCTGCTGGTCAGCCTCCTCGGGCTCGGTCCGAGCGCGGTCCTCGGCGTTGCCCATCTGACGCTGCGCCTCGTTCTTGAGCCGCTCGGCCTTGTCCCTGAACTGGTCTGCGAGACCCATGCTGTCCACTCCTGTGAGGGGTGTCGGGGATCGGACCCAATCAGCCTCACATAAACGGACATTCGTCGCATTTCGATCACCAGACGCTACCGTCCGTAGCCGCCCGCCCAGCGGGCGGCCCTCCCGGCCGCCCTACCTGTTCGTTCGCGCCTTCTCGTCCGCCTCGCCGCCCGCACCGACCAGACCGACCCGCATCCCGTCGAGCCGGTTGCCGAACCGCCGCATCTCGCGCTGCCCCACCGACCCGATGACCGACGGCAGATAGCCGCGGATCGACTGCATACCGCGCAGCCACCACTGACCGTAGACGTGCGGGGCGCGCCGCTCGATGCCCGCCACGATCCGGTCGACCGCCGGGCCCAGCGGATAGGTCTTGTTGGACGGCCAGGGCAGCCGGGACCGCAGCTCGCGCATGACGTCGTCCTGGTCGGCGCCGCGCACCATGTCGGTGTCGGTCCAGCTCAGATAGCCGACGCCGACCCGTACGCCCTTGTAACCGACCTCGGCCCGCAGGCTGTGCGCGAACGCCTCCACGCCCGACTTGGACGCGCAGTACGCGGTCATCATCGGCGCCGGGGTGATCGCGGCCAGCGAGGCGATCTGGAGGAAGTAGCCGCGCGACTCCATCAGTACCGGCAGGAAGGCGCGGCCGGTGACCGCACCGCCGATGAGGTTGACCTCGATGACCCGCTTCCAGGCGACCGGGTCGGAGTCGACGAACGGACCGCCGGTCGCCACACCGGCGTTGGCGACGACGGCGTCGACCTTCCCGAAGCGGTCCTTGACCTCCCCCGCGACCTGCGCCATCGCCTCGTGGTCGGTGACATCGGCGTGCCAGTGGTGCGCGGGGCCGAGCAGCGACGCCGCGGCGCCCCGCAGTTCGTCCGGCTCCAGGCCGACCAGCGCGAGGGTGGCGCCGCGCGCCGACAGCTTGCGGGCCAACAGCGCGCCCACCCCTCGGGCGGCGCCGGTGACGACGACGACCTGCCCCTCCAGCTTCCTGCTCGCGCTCATGCCGGCTTCTCCTTCTTCTGCCGCGTGCCGCCCCGGGGCGGCGGTACCGCGGCGCGGGCGGTCTGCGTGGTGTCCAGATGGTCCCGTACGAGTTCACGGATGCGGCCGATGACCACGTCCGGCGCCTCGATGGGGGTCATGTGCCCGACGTCGGGCAGCTCGGTCAGCCCGCGGAAGTCGGGCAGGACCGAGGCCAGCCGACGGGCGTGCACGATCGGGGTGAGCCGGTCGGCGGTGCCCGCGATGATGGCGGTCGGCACCTGCAACCGGGCCAGGGAGCCGGTCAGTTCGAGCCCGGCCAGCACCTTGCCCCAGCGGGACCGCACGCCAGGCCGGCACGCGTGCACGATCCGGGCGCAGGCCTCGATCTGCTCGGCCGTGGCTCCGGGGCCCATCGTGGCGTACTTCAGGGCCCGCTTGCCGACCGGCGTGACCGGGCCGAGCGGCGCCCGCGAGGTCAGCATCAGCCGGTGCGCCCGGCGGCGGCCTCCGGGGGTGCGCAGCGGGATGACCCGGGATTCCGCGGCGAGGTCCGCGCTGCCGGTGCTGCACAGCAGGATCGCCGCGGCGCGTTCGGTCAGCTGGGGCCGCTCGGCGGCGGCCATCGCCGTCATACCGCCCATGGAATGCCCGGTCAGCACCGCCCGTTCGCCCGCCTCCAGGGTGGCGTCGAGCACCGCGGCCAGGTCGTCGGCGAGCGCGTCGGTGCTGTAGCCGCCCGGCCCGGCGGCCGGGCTGTGGCCGTGCCCGCGCTGGTCGTAGACCACGACCTTGTGGTCCTCGGCGAGATCCCGCACGACCGGGGCCCAGAAGGCGGTCGAGCAGGTCCAGCCGTGCGCCAGGACGACGGCGGGGGCACCTTCGGGGCCGTGGACCTCGGCGTGCAGCCGGGATCCGTCGGGCGAGGTGACGGTCAGCTCCTTGCGCGGCGCGGGCGGCGCGTACGGGCCTGTCGTCACATGTCCTGGCCTGCTCATGCCGCCACCTCCGCGGGTTTGTCGCCGGCCGGGCCGGCGGGCCGTGCCGCGGGCACCCGCAGCACTTCGTACTCGGCGAGGTCGACCTGCCGGGTCACCTTCTTGAACTCCGACGTCGTACCCGGCCAGGCCGTGGTGTTGCGCCCGTTGGAGTCGAGGTACCAGCTGTCGCAGCCGCCGGTGGTCCACACCGTGCGCTCCATGCGCTTCTGGATCGTCCGGGTCCACTCCTGTACCGCGGACGGACGGGCGCTGAGTGCGATCTTCCCGCCGAGGGTGTCCAGTTGGCGCATGTAGTCGACCAGATAGTTCAGCTGGGCCTCGATCATCAGGATCATCGAGCTGTTCCCGAGGCCGGTGTTGGGACCGATGATGGTCAGGAAGTTGGGGAAGCCGGCCGCGCTGGCGCCGCGCAGCGACTCCATGCCGTCCTTCCACTCCTCGGCCAGCGTCGTGCCGTTGGCGCCGGTGACGCGCTGGGCGATCGGCATGTCCGTGACGTGGAACCCGGTGCCGAAGACGACCGCGTCGACCTCGGTCTCACTGCCGTCCGCACCGACCAGGACGTTCCCCCGCACTTCCTTCAGCCCGGACGCCACCACGTCCACATTGGGCTGGGCAAGCGCCGGGTAGTAGGTGTTGGAGAGCAGGATGCGCTTGCAGCCGATGCGGTAGTCGGGGGTGAGGGTGGCGCGCAGCGCCGGATCCTTGACCGCCTTCTTCATATGCGCCTTGGCCAGGACCTCGATGAGGCCCAGCTCGTTGGGGCGCTTGGTGAAGGCGCTGACCTGAAGCTCCCTGATGCCCCAGAGCAGTCCGCGGCGCGCGGCGCGGGTCGCGGGGATCTTGTCGTGCAGCCACCGCTCCGGGGCGGAGATCTTGCGGTCGGCGCGCGGCAGCACCCAGGCCGGGGTGCGCTGGAAGAGGGTCAGCCGGTCCACCGTCGGCTGGACGGCCGGCACGATCTGGATGGACGAGGCGCCGGTGCCGATCATGGCGACACGCTTGCCGCGCAGGTCGTAGTCGTGGTCCCAGCGGGCGGAGTGGAAGACCTTGCCCGGGAAGGTGTCCAGGCCCGGGATGTCCGGAACCTTGGGGTCGGACAGCGGCCCGGTCGCCGAGACGACCACGTCGGCGGTCAGCGCCCCGCTCGCCGTCTCGATCTCCCAGTGCAGCTCGTCGTTGCTCCACCGCAGGCTCTGCACCTCGGAGCGGAAGCGGATGTGGGGGCGCAGCCCGAAGGTGTCGGTGACCTGCTCCAGATACGCCCGGATGTGCGGCTGCCCGGAGAAGTTCCGCGGCCACTGCGGGTTGGGCGCGAAGGAGAAGGAGTACAGGTGCGAGGGCACATCGCACGCACATCCCGGATAGCTGTTGTCCCGCCAGGTACCGCCCACCGAGTCGGCCCGCTCCAGGACCACGAAATCGGTGATTCCCGCTCGGCGCAGGCGCACGGCCGCCCCCAGACCACCGAATCCCGATCCGATCACCGCCACCCGCACATGCTCGTGCTCGCGCTCGGCCATGCCGCCGCCTCCCGAGTCCGCATCGATCCCGCCAGCAATCACTGGCACGATTGGAGAGTAGGCCAGCTCCGTACTGAGCGGTAGGGGTCAGGCGCAGGGAAGTTACCGCGGGTTGCACCTCGGCCCGGGGGCACATCACCGGCATAGGGTGAGCAGGTGGCAGCGAACAAGAACGCGAACGAGGAGCGCGAGCAGCGCGAATTCCGCATGGCCGAGCTGGCGGCGGAAGCCGGCATCACGGTCCGTACGCTGCGCTTCTACCGCGAGCGCAAGCTCATCCCACCGCCGCGCCGCGAGGGCCGTGTCGCCTGGTACAACGAGCACCACCTCGCCCGGCTGCACACCATCGCCGCCCTGCTGGAACGCGGCCACACCCTCGGCGGCATCGCCGAACTCCTCGCCGCGTTCGAGAGCGGCCGGGACGTCGGTGAACTCCTGGGCCTGGAGGACACCATCGTCGCGCCCTGGTCCGAGGAGACCCCGGTCCGCCTCACCCCCGAGGAGCTGGCCGACCACTTCAGCGGCGACGTCACCGTCGAGAACCTCGCCACCTCCCTGGACATCGGCTATCTCGCCGTCGACGGCGACGAGTTCGTCCACATCAGCCGCCGCCTGCTGGACGCCTCCACCGAGCTCGTCGCCGCGGGCGTCCCGCTCGCCGCCGTCCTCGACGCGGGCCGCCAGGTACGCGTCCACGCCGACGCCCTCGCCGACATCTTCACCACCCTCATCCGCACCCACGTCCTGTCCGACGTGCTGGAACGCGCCGCGGCCGGCCGGCCCCCCGGCCCGCGGGAGGCCGACCGCATCGCCGAGACGATGGAGAAGCTGCGCCCGCTCTCCAAGGGCGTCCTCGAAGCGGAACTGTCCATGGCCATGGACCGCCGCACCCGCCGCGAACTGGACCACTGGCTGGGCGCGCGGGAGGCCGGCGGGGCGGCCGCGGAGCCCGGCACCCAGAGCGAGGACGGAGCGGCGGGCGGGGCGCCGGCGCCCCGCGACAGGGACTGACGGGCGCCACCCGGGGAGGCCGCGCGCGGGCTACAGGTCGTAGACCACCGTCACCGGCGCGTGATCGCTCCACCGCTGGTCGTAGCTGGCCGCGCGCTCCACGTACGCCTTCACCGCACGCTCGGCCAGGCCCGGCGTGGACATCTCGTAGTCGATGCGCCAGCCGGCGTCGTTGTCGAAGGCGCGGCCGCGGTAGGACCACCAGGAGTACGGGCCCTCGGTGTCCGGGTGCAGGGCGCGTACGACGTCCACGTAGCCGCCTCGGTCCGCGTCGAGGACCTCCGTGAGCCAGCCGCGCTCCTCCGGGAGGAAGCCGGACTTCTTCCGGTTGGCCTTCCAGTTCTTCAGGTCGGCCTCCTGGTGCGCGATGTTCCAGTCACCGCACACCACCACCTCACGGCCGTCCGCCGCGGCCCGCTCGCGCAGCGCGACGAGGTACGGCAGGAACTCCGCCATGAACCGTTCCTTCTCCGTCTGCCGCTCCGTGCCGACCTCACCGGAGGGCAGATAGAGGCTGGCGACGGTCACGCCGGGCAGGTCCGCCTCGACGTACCGCCCGCTGCCGTCGAACTCCGCCGACCCGAATCCCACCTGGACGCGGTCCGGCTCGCGCCGGGTGTAGAGGGAGACCCCGGCCCGGCCCTTGGCGGCGGCCGGCGCGTGCACGGTGTGCCAGCCCTCGGGCGCCCGCACCTCGTCGGGCAGCTGGCCGGTCTCGGCCCGTACCTCCTGAAGGCACAGCACATCGGCGTCGGTCTGCGCCAGCCACGGCACGAAGCCCTTCTTGGCGGCGGCGCGCAGCCCGTTCACATTCACAGAGGTCACGGTGAGCATCCCGGCACGATACCCACCCCGCGGGGACCGTCGCGCCACCCACCCGGACACCCGTACGATTCCGACAATGGAGATCCGCCCTGTGCGCTACGACCACCCCGACGCGGTCGCGCTCGACGAACTGGTCCAGCAGGAGTACGTCCGCCGCTACGGCGACGGCGACATGACTCCTCTGGACCCGGAGATGTTCACGCCGCCCCACGGCACCTACCTGCTCGCCTACGACGCCGGGCGCCCGCTGGCCACCGGTGGCTGGCGGCGGCAGGAAGACGTGGCGGAGGGGTACGCGGCGGGCGACGCCGAGATCAAGCGGATGTTCGTGGTGCCGGAGGCCCGTGGACGCGGCCTCGCCCGGCGGATCCTGGCCGCCCTCGAAGCGGACGCACGGGGTGCCGGCCGCAGCCGCATGGTGCTGGAGACCGGCACCGAGCAGCCGGAGGCGATCGCGCTGTACACCTCCAGCGGCTACCGCATGGTGACCAAATTCGGGTACTACCGCACCTACGAGCAGAGCCGCTGCATGGCGAAGTCGCTGCTGACCGACTGACGACGGGGAGATCGCCCCCACCCCCCGCGCCCGTCCCGCCCCCCCCTTCCCGCGCCCGTTCCCGTCCTTTGTTGACAGCCCCCGGGCGTCTCTCCATACTCATTCCACTAATGAACTAGTTAAAGGGGGGATCCCGTGAGCGACACGAGCCCATGGGCGATAGAAGCCGCCGGCCTGGGGAAGAAATACCGCCGCGGCTGGGCACTGCGGGACTGCTCCTTCCGGCTCCCGGCCGGACATGTCTGCGCCCTCGTCGGGCCCAACGGCGCGGGCAAGAGCACCTTCCTGAGTACCGCGACCCGGCTCGTGCACCCCACGGCCGGGAGCCTGAAACTGTTCGGCGTGCCGGTCTCCGACCCGGCCGTCCTGGAGCGGGTCGCCTTCCTCGCCCAGGACAAGCCGCTCTACCCCCGCTTCACCGTCGCCGAGACCCTGCGCCTGGGACGCGAGCTGAATCCGCGCTGGGACCAGGCCCTCGCCGAGCGCATCGTCCGGGCCGGGGACGTGCCCCTCACCGCCCGGGTCGGCACCCTCTCCGGCGGCCAGCGCACCCGCGTCGCCTTCGCCCTGGCCTTCGGAAAACGGCCCGAGCTGCTGCTTCTCGACGAGCCGATGTCCGACCTGGACCCGCTCGCGCGGCACGAGATGTCCGGGCTGCTGCTCGCCGAGGCCGCCGAGAACGGCACCACGGTGCTGATGTCGTCCCACATGCTCTCCGAGATGGAGGACATGTGCGACTACCTCGTCGTCCTCGCCGAGGGCCGGATCCGGATGGCCGGACCGACGGAGGAACTGGTGCCCGCGCACGCCCTGGTGACCGGACTCGCCACCGGCGACGGCGTACCGGAGGAACTGCGCAGCCGGCACACCGTCATCGAATCGCGCGTCACCGGGCGGCAGTTCACCGCCATGGTCCGCCCCGGCGGCCCGCTCGGCGACAGCTGGGAGACCGCGGAACCCAGCATGGAAGAGGTCCTGCTGGCCTACCTCCGCTCACCCGACGCCCCCACTCTGATCGCGGACGAGGCACGCGTCGAAGGACAGCCGGAGGCCGCCGCATGAGCAGCTCCGGCACCCACACCACCAACACCGGCACGGACGGTAGGAACATGACGAGCGCCGCCCCGGCCGGCACCCCGGCACCCTCCGACACCTCGCGGCACCCGCTGCTGCGCGGCCTGCTCTGGGTGGTCTGGCACCGGCACCGCAACGCACTGCGCGCCGGCGTCCTGGTCACCGTCCTGGCCTGCGCGTTCTTCGCCTACCAGCGTTTCGAGGTGATGGAATTCCTGCAGGCCAAGGGCGGCGACCCCACCCCCGACGACGCTCTGCTGATGGAGTTCCAGGAGAAGTTCAGCTCGCAGTTCAGCATGGACACCCAGTTCCTCCAGTTCGTGCCCGCCATCGTCGGCATCTTCTTCGGCGCACCGCTGATCGCCGGCGAGCAGGAACGGGGCACCATCAAGCTGCTCACCACCCAGTCCACCGGCCGCGGCAAGTGGATCGCCGCGAGCATCGGGCTGCCGCTGACCGTCGCGGTGCTGTGCACCGCCGCGCTGACGGCCGCGTTCACCTGGCTCTGGTCGCCGGCCCGCAAGGTGGCACTGTTCGGCGACTGGCTGCAGGGCGGCGCCTTCGAGAGCACCGGCCCGGTCCTGATCGCCATGACGCTCTTCATGACCTCCTGCGGCATCGCCATCGGCATGCTGGTCAAGCGGGTCGTACCGGCCATGGTGCTCACCGCCCTCTTCGCCGCGGTGACGTCCGTGGCCTGGGACGAGCGCCTGCGCGCACAGCTCGGCACGCTGCGCAGCATGGTCTGGCCGTACAACGGCGAGAGCCCGGACCTGCCGGCGGGCGCCGTACAGATGGACGACTGGGTGTCCACCGCCGACGGCAAGCTGTACGGCTTCGGCACCTGCGCCGGCGACGACACCGAGGCATGCCGGGCCGAGCTCGGCATCGTCAACCGGGTGACGCAGTACTTCGCTCCCGATCAGATGGCCGGGATGCAGTGGCTCGGCGCGGGGATCCTGCTGGCCCTGACCGCGGCGGTCCTCACGCTGGTCGTGTGGCGCGCCCGTAGGCGGCCGCTCTGAACCGCGAGCCTCGCCGGGAGCCGGGTGGCGCTTTGACACCCGGCTCGGCCGCCCCGATGATCAAGCGGTCGCGGTGGGCCCCCGCACCGCCCGAGGCGCAAGACACAGAGAGGTGGTGAGCGTCGTCGAGTTCCGCATCGACCGCCGCAGCGGCGTCGCCACCTACCTCCAGATCGTCCAGCAGGTCCAGCAGGCACTGCGGTTGGGCATCCTGGTGGAGGGCGACCGCCTGCCGACGGCCGCGCAGGTCGCCACCACCACGAAGGTCAATCCGAATACGACGCTCAAGGCGTATCGCGAGCTGGAACGCGAGGGCCTGGTCGAGCCCCGCCCCGGCCTCGGCACCTTCGTCAGCCGCACCCTCGCCCGCCCCGAATCCGCCGCCGACGCCCTGCTGCGCGAGGAACTGCGCTCCTGGATGGACCGGGCCCGCGCCGAGGGCCTGGACCGCGAGGACGTCCAGGCGCTGCTGAACTCCGTACTGCAGGACCGGTACCCGGACAGCTGAGCCCACCTGCCCACGGTCCGGACCGGCCGGACCCGAGCGGGAGCCGCCACAGCCGACGGCTCCCGCTCGGCGTCGGACACCGACGTTCCCTCACCTGGCTGTCGGGCCGACGAGGGCTGCTCCGGCGGCCGGCTCCATCTGCAAAGCTGTGACGATGACCATGAAGATCACGGCGGAGTGGGAACGACGGTGCGCCGCCCTGTGGGCCGCATTCGAGGACTGCGATGCGGCGGAGTTCCGCTCGAGGATGCAGACGTTGGCCGACGAACTGCCGGAGGGGCACACCGTCGCCGCGTTCGAGCTCGCCTCCGCCTATGACGCGACCGACCTGGGCGAGCGGGCCGTTCCCCTCTACCAAAGGGCTCTGGACGGCGGCCTGGACGGCGACCGTCGACGCCAGGCGGTCATCCAGCTGGCGAGTACGTGGCGCGCCCTCGGCCACCCGGAGACCAGCGCCGACCTGTTGCTCGCGGAGCGCGGGAAAACCTCGGACCACCTCGACGACGCGGTCACCGCATTCCTCGCCCTGGCGTTCGTCGACCTCGGACGCGAACGGGAGGCCGCGGCGCTCGCGCTCGGCGCGCTCGCCGGCCATCTGCCGTGCTTCAACCTCTCACTCGCCCGTTACGCCGCGGATGTGGCCGCGCCGATCCCGAACGGCTGAGACGGGCCGGACCCCGGTGTCCTCCGCAGACACCGACCGCTCCGTACACCGATGTGGCGTACGGAGCGGCCCGGGCTCGCGGGGCGGTCAGGACCCCGAGCTCCCCGGACCCTCTCCCTGGGCCACGCTGTACGCCGCATCCTCGGTCCCGGCCACCACGGCGCTTCCCCCGAGCGCCAGCACGAGCGTCGTCGCAAGAACCCCGGCCAGCTTGATCGCCTTGCTGAGCATGCCCCACCCCTTTGTCGCGGTTACGCCGATCGCTCTCGACGTCCCGGATACTGCTCGCCGCCGTTCCCGCCGCTCTCCTCTCGCTCTCCCTCCGGACGGGAACGAACAAGGAACCGCACATCAGGCAGAGGATGAGGCCGTTGGTCTCACGCCGCAGGGGGTGCCGCGACCTGGGGCTCCCGCTCCGCCGGCGCCGGCTCCTCGGACTTCTCCACGGCCTCCCCCGGCGGCCGCAGCAAACTCAGGTCCACCCACCGCAGCGTCGCCAACGTGAACAGCACCGGCAGCGTCCCGCCGAGCACGAAGAGGGTCACCATGAACGCCCGGCCCGTGCCCACACCCGCGATCACCGCCGACAGCGGTACGAGCGCCAGCGAGCCCAGCCAGTCGATGCTGATGACGCGACCGCGCACCCTGCTCGGCACGGTCTGGATCAGCGTTGACCAGTACACGTTGCCGACGGTCGAGCAGAAGCCGTACACCGCGGCCATGGGAAGCAGCAGCCAGAACGACGGTACGAAGACCATCAGCGCCAGCGGCGCGGCGCCCGCCGTCCAGGCGAGCAGCATCCAACGGGCGTAGTCCTTGGGGGGTTTGCGCGCGCCCAGTACGACGGAGGCCACCACGGCCGCGATCCCGGTCACCGCGATGAGCAGGCCGTAGTCGCGGGCGTCGCCGCCGAGCCGGTCGCTGATGAGGAAGGGCAGGAGCACCTGCCGGGGACCGGACTGGAGCAGCAGCACCACGCCGGACCACACGATGAGCACCCACAGCCACCGCTCGCCGAACAGGTAGCTCAGGGCCTGCCGGTAGGGGACGGGTTCGGTCGGCTCGGCCTCCGCCTCCTTCTCGGACACGGAACCGGCGGACGTGCCCGGCCGGATCACGGCCACGCACAGTGCCGCCACCCCGAAGCTCACCCCGTTGAGCGCGATGACGCTCATGGAGTCGAGCAGCGAGATCAGCACACCGCCGAGCGCCGGGCCGACCATCCGCATGGTGAGCGAACGCACGGTGGACTCAAGGGCGTTCGCGGAGTGCAGGTCCTCTTCGGGCACGAGGTCGGGAGTGAAGGCGTCGGAAGCGGGACCGCTGATCGCGGCGGACGCACCGAGCACGAAGGCGGCACCGACCAGCTGCCACACCATCAGGTCCCCGATGATGTGGACGACGGTGAGCATGCCCAGGGCGGCGAAGCTCGCCACGAACGACCAGCCGATGACCCGCTTGCGCGGGAAGCGGTCCGCGAGCACGCCGCCCACCAGGACGCAGGAGATCAGACCCACCGCCTCGGCGCCCACCACCATGGCGAGTTCGGAGCTGTCACCGCCCAGCTCCATGGCCACCCACGGCAGCGCGACCAGCCAGACCCCGTCGCCGAGCATGCTGATGAGGTACGAGATGAAGAACAGGCGGTAGTCGCGGTGCCGCAGGGGCGCCAGGGAACGGTACAGGGAACGGGGCTTCGGCATGGGTTCCAACTCCGTGGACGGCAGGGGAAGGTGCGGGGACACGACAGCAGTGCGGCGGCCATGTCGGCCGCCGCACTACCGGCTGATTCTCAGGAGCCGGTCATCGTCACCTTTTTCCGCAGCGCGACCCTGATCTCCTTGCCGTCCTTGCCCTTGATCATCATCACCGAGGGGGTGGAGTGGGTCACGGGCAGCGCCCGCAGGGCCTTCTGGTCGGCGACCTGTGCCTCGTAGTACTCCCGGCTCGCCGGGACGGTGTTGGGCCTGAGCGCCGGGATCGGCCGCTTCTCGACCGGCCAGTCGATGACGTCGTTGCCCGGCTGGTACTCGCTGCCGTCGTCGGGCAGCAGGGTGCGCGGCCGGTTGACGGTGTAGACGTTCTCCAGGTGCTCGAAGGCGTGGCCCACGCCCGGCGGGATGAGCAGGTACCGCTCGGGGTCCGGGTAGAAGCTGTACGTCACGTCCGCGCCGTAGGTCGGCGAGTCCACCCGGGTGTCGATGAGGTGGAGGGTGACCTTCTGCTTGCGCGGTCCCGCGAAGGTGAGCCTGTCCTCCTGGCCGAGGTGGATGCCGTAGGCGTCGTGGGTGTAGCCCGTCTCGCCGTGGTCGATGAAGTAGAGCGGGTGGCGGTCCAGGAGGGCGGAGAAGCCGGACTCGGCGCCGCTGCGGATCACCGGGTGGCGCACCCAGCCCACGCCGAAGACGTCGGCCAGCGGCTCCCAGTGCTTCCGGTCGTCCTTGGGCAGCGGGCGGCGCAGTTCGACCCGGCGGACCGTGCCGTCGGCAAGCTTCACGTCCCGCGTGACCGGGTACTCGTAGGCCACCTTCGGGATCATGGCGCGCTGCTGGGCGGCGACCATGTCGTACCAGAGTTCGCTGGCCGGGTGGGAGTTGGGCTTGTAGCGGGGGACGTCCTCGTCGGCGACGCCGAGGGGGATGTTGATGATGTCCGCGTCGGGCTGCCAGTCGAGGCTGCCGTGGACCCATTCGGCCGGGTCCGGCAGGAACAGCTCGTAGGAGTTGATGGTGTTGACAGACTCCAGGCCGTCGAAGGTGTGGGCCACCCCCGGCGGGATGTACAGGGCGCGGGCCGAGGTGGGCGACCAGGTGTGCTTCTCACGCACACCGGCGGTGGGAGAGCCATCGCGGCAGTCGATGAACCAGCCGGTCACCGTGCCGCTGCTCGGCCCCATGAAGGTCAGGACGTCCGCCTGGCCCAGGTGGATTCCGTAGTGACCGTAGCTGAATTTCGATTCCCCGTGGAAAACCAGAGTCGCCGGCCGCAACGTCGGGAAGGGTACGACGTAGGAATCGTTCCCGTTCTCGATCCGCCAGTTCTCACTCCAGCCGAGTCCTTCGATGGAAAACGACTCACTCACGACGTTCCCTTTCTTTTTCCGCTTGGGTGGAAACGGGACGGAATTTTCCTCCGAGGGGGGCGGCCCGCACCCGGACACGGGGTCCGGGGGCGGGCCGCACCGTCCCGCGCCGAGGTCAGGCGAGGATCTCGACCTCGTAGCCGGCGGCCTCGGCGGCGACGCGCAGGTCCTCGATCGAGGTGGTCGGCAGCTCCTCGAAGATCTCCGCGACGGCCGCCTGCTTGATGCCGGCCAGCGAGGCGGAGAGGCGCGTGGCCTGGTCGGCGCCCTCGAACTTGCTGAACGCCAGGCTGGTGAGGAGCGACTGCAGCGCCTCGTCACCGGAGGCCGCAGCCTCGCGCAGCTTGGCGAGAGTGGCGTCGTCGACCTTGCTCCAGTCGGCGTCGAACTGGGCGCCGTCGGCGTACAGGCCGGTCATCATCTGCTGGGCGGTGGAGACGTTGCTCATGGCGGACTCCTTCTGATTTCGCCCCCCTTTTCTTGCTCTTTTTCGGGGGGCTTCCCTGTTGTTGATGTAATTTCATCAACTGCGGCCAGCACGGTCAATCAATTCCTGATCGGCTTAGCCGGAGTGAGAATTCGGACAAGCCGATGGGTCGGCTTTCTTCAGGCCGCGAGCTGGTCGTTCTCCTCGGCCATCAGATTGCTGACCTGGTCGATGAACAGCCTCATCTCCCGGCTGACCGGGGTGCGCCGGCGCCGTACGAGCTGTGCGTACACGGCAGACGGCGGACGCCAGTCGAGCGGGACGAGCACACCCGCCGCGATGTCGTCGGCGACGGCCACCGCGGGGAGCAGGCCCACGCCCAGGCCGGCCGCGGCCCACCGCTTGGTCGACTCGACCGTGCCGGACTCCAGGATCGGCGCGGTCTGGCTGTCCAACTCGCCCTCCAGCAGCCGTCGGTAGCCTCGTCCGGACTCCGGCGCGAGGATCGGAACCTCCCGCAGCCGATCACCGACGACTGATCGCCGTCCGGCCAGCTCGTGATCGGATGCCACGACGGCGACGAGCGGCTCGGGCCCGAATACCGTGCTCTCCAGGCCGGGATGGAGCGTCTCGGTGTCGATCAGCAGGGCCAGATCCAGGGCTCCCTGACGCAGGCCGTCGAGGATCTCGGCCCCGCTGCCGGGTCGCAGTACCAACTCCAGCTGTGGGCAGCGGTGGTGGAAGAACTCCAGAAGCGGCGGCATGCGGTACGTGGCAATGCTCTCCATCGTCCCGATCACCAGTCGCCCCGACGGCTCGGGGGAGCCGGAGGCGGCTGTGCGGGCCTCGTCGGCGAGCAGAAGCAGCCGTTCCGCGTACGGCAGCAGCCGTCGGCCGGCCGGTGTGAGCCGGACCTTGCGTCCGGACAGCCGCTCGAACAGCGCCACGCCCAGGGCGTTCTCCAGCCCCTTGATCTGCCCGGTCACACTGGACTGCGCGTAATTGAGCTCGGCAGCCGCGCGGCTGAAGCTGAGCAGGGCGGCGGCCCTGTGAAATGTCCTGAGCTGACGCATGTCCACGTGTCCTGTCCTCCGGGTATGGGGAGATAGGGGGGCACTGGCGACGGGTGCGAGTGCGTGAGCCGTGCGGTGGCACGGGCGGGCTTGGCACGAGTGGGTGCGGCATGGGCGACGGCGCTGCTCGCAGCCGGGCGCGGCGGTCGGGGTCCGGAGTTCAGGGTGCGGGCTCGACCTCTGCGCGCAGCAACCGTCGTACGGCGGCGAGGCGTTCGGCGGTCTCGCCGGCGTCCGCGCCGTCGACGACGACGAAGCCGTGCACGCTCGCGCCGTCCGTCGCGCCGGGCACGAAGTCCCCGGGGCGGAACGGGAAGTACACCGCGTGCACATGGGCCAGGGCGCGAATTTCGTCGAGGCCGGTCACGGCGGTCAGCCGGCCGGAGGGCAAGGGGAAGAAGCCGACGGCGGCGGTGCGTACGGCGTCGGTGTGCGGCAGGCGTCCGCCGGGCGTGAGGGTCCGGAAGAACGCCGCCTCCAGGTCGATCCCCCGGGCGAGCCTCAGCAGGAGGGGTATTCCGCCCCGGGAGAATCCGGGACGGGAAGAGAGGATGCGGGGACCGGTCCCGGTCAGTACGACGGTGGTGTCGGCCGGTCCCTGCTCGAATCCCGCGAGGTCCAACAGCGCGCACACCGCGGACCGGATCTCGGCGCTCTCCCGCTCGCCGAGCGGGGCCGGGTGCACATGCTCCATGGCCACGAAGTGCGGCGGGCCCCCGGTCGTGGTGGCCGTGATGCCCACGACTTGGTGCATGCCGTCGACGCTGAGGGTGCTGACGGTGTACTGCGGCCCGGCCAGGAACTCCTCAACGAGGTACGGCCCCGGGGTGCGCCCGGCCCATGCCTCCAGCGCGCCCGGCCCGGGCACGAGGACGGGGCGGCGGTCGACGTCCCGGGCCAGGGAACCGACGACGACCGGGTGGCCACCCGACTCCGCAACCGCGCCGGGAAGTTCCGCCCGTCGCTCGACCCGCCGGAAGCGCACGCTCAGCCTGCCGTGGCTGTGCAGCAGTTCACGCAGAGCCGCTCGGTCTCCCAACAGCCGGTGGGCCTGCGGAGGGTTGGCGCTGATACCCAGCTTGTGGGCCTCTTCCAGCACGGGCCGCAGGCCCGCCCCGCCGCCGAGGTACATCACATGGGCTATGCGATGCTCCCGGGCGGCCCGCACGACGAGTGCGCGCAGGGCGGACTCGTCGGTGAGGTCGGCGGTCAGCACTTCCTCGGAGTACCGGGCCACGTCACCGTGCTCGGCCGCGTCGCGTCGCACCGGGTCCCACACGGACCAGACCCGGTACCCCGCGTCGACGGCCTTGCGGACCAGCCGGGCGCGCGGCAGAACCATGAGCATGCGGTCGGGTCGGGTCTGCATGGTGAGACTCCTCGGCAGTCTGGACGTCGCCTGCCGTGAGTCTCGGTGCACCTCTTCCCGTTCAGTTCCCGTGCGAGTCCTCCGGGCCGGAAACGGGCGCGCACAGAATCGTTTTCTCTGCTCCGCCCTCCCCGATCCCCAGTTCCGCCTCCATCACCCGCGCCCTCCCCCGGTACGCCGCCGCCTCCTCCGTCTCCCCCAACTCCTCGGCGGCATGGGCCAGTCCGGCCAGGGCGTCGAGGACCTCGGCGCGGTAGCCGAGGGCCGTCGCGTGGTCGAGGGCGAGTCGGTGCAGGCGTAGGGCCTGGGCGGGGTCGCCGGCCCTGCGGTGTACCCGGCCGGCGATGTTCTCGACCTCCGAGGCGCGCAGTCTTACACCGGAGCGGCCGACGATCTCGCGGGCACGGCCGGCGTCGCGCAAGGCGCGCTCGGTGTCACCGAGAAGCTGTCGTGCCTCCGCCGACAGGGCGAGGGTGAGCGCGTGGTTCTCCGTCTGCCGGGTCTCGTCGCCCGGCGTGAGAACCTCGTCGAGGACCGCCAGCGCCCGTTCGGGTTCGTCCATGCCCAGCAGCCCGGCGGCCAGGTCGTTCAGGACGAGTTTCTCCCTGTCGGGTACGCCGAGGCGACGGTTGACACGCATGGCCTCCTCCGCTGCGGCAACGGCCTCCTGATACCGACCGAGACGGCGGTAGGCGGAGGAGAGGTTCGCCCAGCTGTCCGCCTCGCCCGTCGCGTACCCGCTCTCGCGTCGCAGCACGACGGCCTGCTCCAGGCAGCGGACCGCTTCGGCCAGTTCGCCGTTGTCGAGGTGGAGCAGCCCGAGCCGCCCGACGCTCATCGCCTCGCCCACCTCGTCACCCAGCGCGCGGGCGATCCGACGGGCCTCGGAGACGTTGTCGATACCGTCGCGGAAGCGGCCCACCCGCCACTGCGCCACGCCGAGGTTGTTGAGGCTGAGGCACAACAGGCGCTGGTCCCCCAGCCGCCGCGCGGCACGTACGGCCGTGACGCCCTGGGAAACCTGTTCATCCGGTTTGCTGCGCGTGTACAGGTAGAAGGCCAGATTGCGGGAGAGGCGCACCACGCAGGCCGGGTCGGCGAGGTCGCCCTCGCGGTCCATGGCGAGCTGGATGGTGCGGTACTCCCGGTCGAACCAGTCCATCGCCTGCGCCGCCGTCCGCAACGGGGGCAGCTCGGTGGCCGACCTCACCACGACGTCGACGTCCATGCGCAACCGGTCCGGGAACAGCACCTCGCAGGCCGCCTCCGTCGCGCCGAGGTAGTACGGGACCAGCCGCCCGGCCAGCACCGCGCCTCCGGCGTCGTCGCCCGGCAGGGAGCGGGCGAAGCTGCGCACCAGGTCGTGGAAGCTGTAGAGGCCCAGCGCGTACTGCTGCACCATGTGCGCGTCCAGGAGCTCTTCGAGCAGATCCTCGGCCTCCTGCGCGGAGGTGCCCATCAGGGCGGCAGCCGACCAGACGTCGATCTCGGTGCCGGGGTGCTGCCCGAGCAGCCGGAACCCGGCGCGTCCGCCCGCGCTCAGCGCCTGGTACGACAGTTCCAGCGTGGCCGTGACGCTGCGCCGACCGGTGCTCAGCTCGTCGAGGCGGCGCGTCTCGTGGCTGAGCCGCTCCACCAGGTGGGCCACGGTCCAGCGGGGCCGGTTGCGCAGCCGGCCCGCCGCGATGCGCAGGGCGAGCGGCAGTCGGCCGCAGAGTTCGGCGAGTTCGGCCACCGCCTCGGGCTCGGCCGCGGTCCGCTCGACGCCCAGCGTCTCCGCGAGCAGCATGGCGCTCTCCTCCGGGGCGAGCATGCCGAGCCCGATCCACTCGGCGCCGTCGAGGTCGACCAGTTGGCCCCGGCTGGTTATCAGCACCAGGCAGCCGGAGGAGGCGGGCAGCAACGGGATCACCTGGCTCGGGTCGACAGCATTGTCCAGCAGGATCAGCACGCGTTTGCGCGCGACCGTGACCCGCCACAAGGCCGTCCGCTCCGCGGTGTCCTCCGGCAACTGCTCGTCCGGTACACCGAGTGACCGCAGTAGGCTCTCCAGCGCCACCGCGGGCTGCAGGGGCCGCTCGCCGGGGGTGAAGCCGCGCAGGTCGATGAAGAGCTGACCGTCGGGGTAGTGGTCGGCAAGCCGGTGCGCGGCCCGCACCGCGAGGGCGGTCTTCCCGGAGCCACCCATGCCGTCGACGGCGATGATCCGGGTACCCTCACTGCCGGGCTCGCAGGCCTTCTCCAGCAGCAGGCGCAGCTTCTCGTCCCGGCCGGTGAAGTCGGTCAGGTCGTACGGCAGCGTGCACACGCCCCGGTCCGCCTGACCCGGCTCGGAAACGGGGCTCGCCGGAGCACGCTGCGATTCGGCGGACGGCGGAGCCAGTTCCAGCTCCTCGCGCAGGATGCCCTCATGCAGGCGGGTGAGCTGGGCGCCCGGCTCGATGCCGAGTTCCTCGACGAGGAAGGAGCGCACGGCCGCGTACTCCTCCAGAGCCTCGGCGCCGCGCCCGGAGCGGTACAGGGCGAGCATGAGATGCCCGCGCAGGGTCTCGCGTAGCGGGTGACAGGAGATCAAGTCCCTCAAATCACCGATAAGTTCGGCGGCCTCGCCATGCGCCAGGCGCAGTTCGAAGTGCTGCTCGGCCGCGGCCAGTCGGCGTTCCTCCCACGCCGTCGCCGCCGCCTCGATGACCCTGCCGCCACGGCCGGACATGACCGGACCGCGCCACAGCGCGAGCGCCTGGCGCAGCGCCGCCTCCGCTTTGGCCGTACGGTCCGCGCCGACGTCCGCCCGCGCAACGCGCAGCAGGTCAGCGAACTCGTTGAGGTCGAGCTGACCGTCACCCAGTTCGATGCGGTAGCCGGGGTCGTCGGTGACGACGACTTCGGCGCCGCGCGGTATCCGCCGACGCAGCTCAGAAACCGCCTTGCGCACCTGGTGTTCGGCGCTCGTGGGTGGATCCTCGTCCCAGGCCGCCTCGACCAGGCGGGTGACGGGGACGATCCTGCCGGGCTCGAAGAGCAGGGTGGCGAGCACGCGTTCCTGGATCGATCCCCCGAACCGCAGCCGCGCTCCCCCGGCCCAGCCCTCCAGCGTGCCAAGGATGTTGAAACGAAGACGGTCCGAGTCGACCCCCGTCACCGCGCCCCCTCAGTCAGGTAGAGCCCCCAGCTCCGGGCGTCGTCTCAGCAAGATCCTCGCCCTTTCCCAGTGTTCAGGGAAGAGCCCGGGGGACACCACCGGCGGACGGGCAGGAGTGCCGACGACACTGCAGAACACCTCACTTGCCCCGGAATCATAAGACTTCGCGGCCGAGCCTTCGAGAGCGTCGCTTCGATGTTGGCCAGATCGAGAAGGCCGCCTCCCAGGTGAACCCCGTCTTCCGCGACACACGGCGGTTTTGGGCCGGTCAGCTGGGCGACATCCCGGGGCTGCGGGCGCTGTTGAAGGTGGAGACGGCCGATCCGATCCACTGTTTCAAGAGGCGTGGCGCCGACCTTCTCGCCCAGGCCAGCCCTCCCGGCCAGTCCTCCCGGCCATGCCTTTCCTCACGCGCGATCCACAAGCACCAGCGCCGGCGTGGCATACGGGCGGTGTTCCTGGTCCCGGCAGATCAGCGTGGCCACCGGCTGCGGCGGGACGGCCGGGGCGGCAGGCCACCAGCCTTAGTGGCGCGGCATCGCCACCCGCTACGAGAGGACGGCGACCATCTACCCGGCCGGACTCCACATCCCTGGCGTCTTCCTGTGGTCCGGTGATCCAACGAAAGCCCCGCCTGAGGTGGACGCGCCGCGGGTCCGGATCGACGGCCGCTCCGGCACGCCCCGGTCTCCCCTGCCTACTCGCGGAGATGCCGGGCTGTCCCATGGCCCGGGATCAGGCTGTCCAGCGCCTGGTCCAGGACTGTGAGCAGGTGCTCCCGCTCGTGCGGGGCGTACAGCATGCGCAGTGCCAGGCCGTCGGACAGTGCGATGACGGCATCAGCGACGACCGCCGCGTGGGTTTCGTGCCCGGCCGACTCCAGCCAGGTGGCCAGTGCCTGACGGGTGTCTAGGTCGACCTGCTGCCGGATCGCGGCAAGGCGGGGGTGGTGCGCCGCGTGGACGGCGAAGGCGAGTTGCGCGGTGGCCTCGGCGCGTCGCTCGGCGTCCACGGGGAGCGTGGTCAGGATCAGGTCACGCAGCGCCTGGCGCAGCGGCAATGCGGTGTTCACCTCGGCCATCCGGCGCTCGATGCGCTCACCGGCCAGCTCGGCGGCGAACGTGAGCATCTCGTCCTTCGTGCGGAAGTACTTCTGAACGGCGCCGGGGGAGCGGCCCGTTGCGGCGGCCACGGTGCGCACGCTGACCTCGTCGAGGCCGCGTTCGGCGACCAACTGGAGGAGGGCCGCACCGATCTGCCGGCGCTGCTCCTCCCTGTCGACGATCTTGGGCATCGGTTGCGCTCCCATCTTTGAGATACAGTCGTATTCTAACCTCCCGTCAGGTGAGGTACTGCGCGGAGCCGAAAGGAGACAGCGGTGGAGGACCGACGTGAGCCTGCCGTGCCCGCTGTGCGGGTCTCGGACCGCGACCGCGACGAGGCGCTCGGTGTGCTGGCGGCGGCACTGACCGAGGGGCGACTCGATCAGCACGAGCACGAGATCCGTTCCAAGCGCGCCCTGCAGGCGCGTACGGCCGCCGAACTCGCCGCACTGTCGGCCGACTTACCCGCACCGGCGCCGACCCGCTCGGAGCAGGACCGCAAAGACCTCAGGGAGTGGCTGGCCGAATGGCGCTATTGGCTCGGTGGTGCGGTGATCATGTCCGGGATCTGGGGCGCAGGCTGCGCGCAGAAAGGAGAGCTGACCTCCTACTGGCCGGTCACGCCGCTGGGGGTGTGGGCGGCCGTGCTGATCGCCATCGCCATCTGGCCGCGCGACACGGACGACAGCGATGAAGGAGAAGGTGGTCGCACTGTGGCCCACCGAGGCTGAGGGTCGGATCAGGTCGCGGGGAATCGACCGCATCTCCTCAGCGCCGCAGATGCGCGTGCCAAGGCCCCGCGTCTGCGGCGTGATCCACACGACAGGCCCCAGGCCCTCGCCGCGCATGCCGACACCATCCGCGCCCGTCGGCGTCCCGGGCGAGGCAGCGGCCGGGGCTCCGCCCCTCCGGGATCGGCGTGCTTCCTCAGCCGACAGCTCGGCCCACCAAGGACCGCTGCCAAGCATCACCCCGGACGGGATCGAACAGCCCCCGGAAACGACAAAGATCCCGACCGATCATGTAGATCGGTCGGGATCTCGTCAACCACTCCCGAGCTGACTCAAGAACAGTTGCGCGGTGGACCTGAGGGGACTCGAACCCCTGACCCCCTCGTTGCGAACGAGGTGCGCTACCAGCTGCGCCACAGGCCCTTGCGACGAGTGAAACTCTAGCATCTCGATCGCGGTGCTCGGAAATCGCTTCCGGTGCTGGTCAGCGAAGGGCCGTCACTCGTTCGCGGCGCGCGGGCGCTCGTCGTCCTCGTACTGGTCGAAGAGCGGGGTACGGCCGCGGGTGCGGCGGCCGGGGGTGGCGGGGCGGTCCTGCTGCGAGGTGTCCGGCTGGGGGTGATCGGGGGCGGCGCTGGAGCGGGCGGAGCTCCAGGCGTCGTCGGCTTCGAGGTCGACGTGGCTGGTGGCGCGCGGCGCGACCGGCGCGGTGACATACGTCGGAAGGGGGACCGGAACGGGCTCCCAGCTGCCGGACGCGGGGCGCGGGCGCTCGCGTTCGCGCTGCTGGTCGACCCACTCGGCGTGGTCGGTCTCCTCGACCAGGGCGCGGCGGCCCGCGGTGTGCGCGGGTGTGGCGGCGCGCGGCGGTTCGGGGGCGGCAGGGGCGGCGAGGTCAGTGCGGGCGTCGCCCGGGTGGTCGTCGGCGGGCGGCTCGTCGGCCGCCGGCTGAGGGCGGGGCCTGCCCTCCCGCAGCCGTCGCGCCGCCGCCTCCGCCTGGCGCTGGTCCATGGTGAAGGTAAAGCGGCGCCGTTCCTGGCTGCGCAGGTAAATGATGTACGCGCTCAGGAGGAGGGCCGGGAGGCCCGGCGCCCAGAGGAAGGCGATGCCGCCGACCGCGGCGACGATGGCGCCGATGGTGAAGGTGAGGAAGAGGATCGTGATGGTGCGCCGGCGGCGGGCGAGGACCTTGGCGCGCTTGGTCCGCTCGGCGGCAGTGGGGCGCGAGGGGTTGGGCTTGATGCGGGTGTGGGTGGCGGCCTCGGAAGGCGCGGGGTCGCCGAAGGGCCGGACGTCGGCCGCGTCGGCCGCGGCGTCCGGGTCCCGCTCGTCGCCCGCATCGTCGGCGGGGCACTCCTCCAGCCCCTTGGCGTAGCGGCGCTGCATGGCCGCACGTCCCGACAGGAGCCGGATGGCAGTGCTGAAGCGCTCGGTCGGACGGGCCTCGTTGAGCTCGTCCTGCCTACGGAGCCACATCGGCACCAAGTAGGCGGCCCAGGCCCCGACGATGACTGCGTAGATGAGGCCGCTGCTTCTCACAACTCACACGGTAGAGGGGTTTGCGTGGGGCCATCCGCCAATTGAGCCGGTGTGTCGCACGATCTGGCTGATATCTCGAACTTTTTTTGTGATTGTTGAGATCAGCAGCTCGCGAACCCGGTCATTCGGTGAACAATTTCGAACACATATTTTATTTGTGGGGTGTGCCGGGCTTCTCGTGCCGCCAGCGGTGCAGCAGCCCCTCGGGCACCTCTTCGGCGGTCAGGGCGAATACCGCGTGGTCACGCCAGCCGCCGTCGATGTGGAGGTAGCGCGGGCGGAGGCCCTCATCGCGAAAGCCGAGTTTCTCCACCACGCGGCGGCTGGGTGCGTTCTCCGGCCGAATGCAGACCTCGATGCGATGCAGGCCGACCGAGCGGAAGCAGTGGTCGACGGCGAGCGCCACGGCGGTCGGGATGACACCGCGGCCGGCGACCTCCCGGTCCACCCAGTACCCGATATGGCCCGAGCACATCGACCCCCAGGTGATGCCGGCGACGGTCAGCTGGCCGACGAGCCGGCCGCGGTACTCGACCACGAACGGCAGCATCCGGCCGGCCTGTGCCTCGGCGCGAAGATGACGGACCATCTGGCGGTACGTCGGGCGGTGCGGCAGTGGAGCGCCGGGCGGAGGCGGCGGGATGGTCGCCTCCCAGGGCCGCAGCCAGTCGCGGTTGCGGCGGTTGACCTCACGCCAGGGCCGGTGGTCGCGCAGCTTTATCGGGCGGAGGGAGACATCTCCGTCCGTCAGGACCACCGGCCAGGACGCGTTCAGCTCGGACTCCCGGACGGTCTGGGGTGGTCGCCGCCGCGGACCTGGTCGACGGCGTGCGGCAGGAGGTCGGCGAGGACGGCGAGACCGTCGCGGACGCCGCCCGTCGAGCCGGGCAGGTTGACGATCACGGTGCGGCCGGCGACGCCGGCCAGCCCGCGGGAGAGCGCCGCGGTCGGGACCTTCGCCCGCCCGGCGGCGCGGATCGCCTCGGGGATGCCGGGGATCTCGTGGTCCAGGACGCGGCGGGTGGCCTCGGGGGTGTGGTCGGTGGGCGAGATGCCCGTGCCGCCGGTGGTCAGGACCACGTCGTACGCGGCGGCGACGGCGGCGCGCAGGGCCGCCTCGACCGGGTCGCCGTCCGGGACGACCTGCGGGCCTTCGACCTCGAAGCCCATGGCGGTCAGTCCGTCGACGAGCAGCGGGCCGCCCTTGTCCGGGTAGACGCCGGCGGCGGCGCGGTTGGAGGCGGTCACCACCAGGGCGCGGGGCGCGGTCACGGCCGGCTCCAGTCGCCGGACTTGCCGCCGGTCTTCTCCTCGACCCGGATGTCGGAGATGACCGCGGCCTTGTCGACGGCCTTGACCATGTCGACGACGGTGAGGGCGGCCACCGAGACGGCGGTCAGCGCCTCCATCTCGACGCCGGTGCGGTCGGTGGTCTTGACCGTGGCGGTGATCTCCACCGCGTCGTCGGCGACCGAGAGGTCCAGCTTCACACCGGAGACGGCGAGGGGGTGGCACAGCGGGATGAGGTCGGGGGTGCGCTTGGCGCCCATGATCCCGGCGATCCGGGCGGTGGCCAGGGCGTCGCCCTTGGGCACGCCCTCGCCACGGAGCAGTTCGATGACACGCGGCGAGACCAGGACGCGGCCGCGGGCGCGGGCGGTGCGGGCGGTGACGTCCTTGTCGGAGACGTCGACCATCCGGGCCGCGCCCGCCGCGTCGAGATGGGTGAGGTGTTGCTGGCCGCTGCTCATCGTTCTCCCGGTCCGGACTGCCGCCTGTGCGACGACACCGTACCCGCAGTGGCCGCGGGCTACCCGAGCAGTACGACGTCCACGGTGTCCCCCTGGGCGACCTCGGTGACGTCCTCCGGAACGATGATCAGGGCGTTGGCGTGCGCGAGTGCCTTGATCAGGTGGGAGCCGGCGCCGCCTACGGGGGTGACCTGGTCGGCCGCGGGGTCGTAGGAGCCGCGCAGGAACTGCCGTTTGCCCCGGGGTGAGGAGGCGATGGCTTCGGTGCACTCGGCGCGTGCGGTGGGGCGGTGCACCTCGCGAAGGCCCATCAGGGCGCGGATGGCGGGGCGTACGAACAGCTCGAAGGAGACGTAGGAGCTGACGGGGTTGCCGGGCAGGGCCAGCAGCGGGGTGCGGTCGGGGCCGATGAGGCCGAAGCCCTGCGGTTTGCCGGGCTGCATGGCGAGCTTGCGGAACTCCACCCGGCCCTCCTCGGCGGACAGGCCGGCCAGGGTCTCCTTGACCACGTCGTACGCGCCGACGCTGACGCCGCCGCTGGTGACGAGGATGTCGGCCCGGATGAGCTGGTCCTCCAGGGTGGCGCGCAGCGTCTCGGCGTCGTCGGCGACGGCCCCGACGCGGTAGGGGATGGCTCCGGCGTCGCGGGCCGCGGCGGTGAGCTGGAAGCTGTTGGAGTCGTGGATCTGGCCGGGACCCAACGCCTCGCCGGGCTGGACGAGTTCGCTGCCGGTCGACATGACGACGACCCGGGGGCGGGGGCGGACCTTGACCGAGCCGCGGCCGATGGCGGCGAGCAGGCCGATCTGCGAGGGCCCGAGGACCGTGCCGGCCCGCAGGGCGCTCTCCCCTGCCCGGACATCGCTGCCGCGGGCCCGGATATGGGCGCGCTCGGCGACCGGGCGGTGGACGCGGACCTCGCCCGCGGCGCCCTCGGGGGCGGCGCTGTGGGCGCGCATCGTGGCGGCCGGTCCCTCGCCGGTGCCGCCGTCGGTCCACTCGACCGGGACGACGGCCTCGGCGCCGGGCGGCACCGGGGCGCCGGTCATGATGCGGGCGGCCTCGCCGGGGCCGACGGGCGGTAGTTCGCCGTTGCCCGCCGCGACATCGCCGATGACGATGAGGGCGGCGGGGAACTCCTCGGTGGCGCCCGCGACATCCGCGACACGGACGGCATAGCCGTCCATGGAGCTGTTGTCGAACGGCGGCAGGGCGACCGGGACGGTGATGTCCTCCACCAGGACACAGCCCTGGGCGTCGAGGAGTTGCAGCTCGATCGGCTCCAGCGGGTGGATCTTCGACAGGACGTCGTCGAGATGCTCGGCCACCGACCAGACGCGGTCCTGGTGGCTGGTCTGGCCGGTGGTGCCGTTCAACGTGTTACATCTCCTCGGTGACGAAACTGCGCAGCCAGGTCCTGAAGTCCGGACCCAGATCCTCACGTTCGCATGCCAGTCTGACAATGGCACGGAGGTAATCACCACGGTCGCCGGTGTCATAGCGGCGGCCCTTGAAGACGACGCCGTGCACCGGGCCGCCCAGGGACGGGTCGGAGGCCAGTGCCTGGAGGGCGTCGGTCAGCTGGATCTCGCCGCCGCGGCCGGGCTCGGTCTTGCGCAGGACCTCGAAGACGGCCGGGTCGAGGACGTAGCGGCCGATGATGGCGAGGTTGCTGGGGGCCTCGGACACCGCGGGCTTCTCCACCAGATCGGACACCCCGACCACGTCGGGGTCGTCGGTGGGGATGGCGGCCGCGCAGCCGTAGAGGTGGATCTGTGCCGGGTCGACCTCCATCAGGGCGATGACGGATCCGCCGTGCTGCTCCTGCACCTCGATCATGCGCTGCAGCAGCGGGTCGCGGGGGTCGATGAGGTCGTCGCCGAGGAGCACCGCGAAGGGCTGGTCGCCGACGTGCGGCGCGGCGCACAGGACGGCGTGGCCGAGGCCCTTGGGGTTGCCCTGGCGTACGTAGTGCATGGTTGCCAGGTCGCTGGATTCCTGGACCTTGGAGAGCCGGGATTCGTCGCCCTTGCGGTGCAGTGCCTCTTCGAGTTCGTAGTTGCGGTCGAAGTGGTCCTCGAGCGGGCGCTTGTTGCGGCCGGTCACCATCAGGACGTCGGAGAGTCCGGCGGTGGCCGCCTCCTCCACCACGTATTGGATGGCGGGCTTGTCGACGACCGGGAGCATCTCCTTGGGGGTGGCCTTCGTGGCAGGGAGAAACCGGGTGCCGAGGCCGGCTGCGGGAATGACAGCCTTGCTGATCCGCGTGTGCGATGGAGTCATGCGCGCCACCATAACCGGCCCTATCGGAAGGATGATGAGGGTCTGGTGAATACAGCATGAGAAGGGGAGCAAGGGCGCACTGTGAGCGTGGACAACGATAGAAAGCGCAGGTTGCGGCGGGATCTCCTGGAGGTTAGGAGGTCATTGCCGCCGGGTGTCGTCTCGGATACGGGTATTGCGCTGGCCCGGCGGACGCTGGAATTGGACGAATTGCGGGCGGTGGGCGGGACGTCCGGTCCGCGCGATACGGAAAAGGCCCCCGAGGCGCCGCTCCCGATTGCCGCCCTGACCGTCGCCGCGTATGTCTCGATCGGCTACGAGCCGTCCACCCATGAACTGTTGGACCGGCTGCGGGCGGCCGGGGTGCGGGTGCTGCTGCCGGTGCTGCTCCCGGACAACGATCTGGACTGGGCGGCGTACGAGGGCGCCGCGCGTCTGCTGCCGGCCGCCCGTGGGCTGCTGGAGCCGGACGGGCCGCGGCTGGGCCCCGAGGCCGTGACGGGGGCCGATGTGGTGCTGCTGCCCGGTCTGGCGGTGGACGGCCAGGGGCTGCGGCTGGGGCGCGGTGGCGGCTCGTACGACCGGGTGCTGGCGCGCCTGGAGCGGGCCGGGGCCGATCCGGCGCTGGTGGTGCTGCTCTACGACGCGGAGGTGCTGTCGTCGGTGCCGGTCGAGCCGCATGACCGGCACGTGCATGCCGCGGTGACCCCGTCGGCGGTGCACCGCTTCGCGCGGGCGGAGGGCCTGGGGCCCTGAGGCCGGGCGTGGCGCGAGCCCTGCGCGCCCGGATGCTCCCCTGTACGCCGTGGGGCGGGCCGGAAGGTTCCGGCCCGCCCCACGGCGTTCGGTACGGCGGCGGTGCCGCCGCGCCCCTACGGTGACAGCGTCAGCGTGTCCTTGGCGGCCTTCTTGACGGCCTGCTCGCTGAATGCCCAGGGGAGCAGCTCGCCCTTGGCCCACTTGTCGGTCTGGTCGTAGTAGTGGGCGCTGTAGGCGTGGCCGGAGGCGCCGGTGAGGTTGATCCAGCGGGACTTGTCGAGGTCGGCGAGGTTGACGACCATGCGCATCGACGGGACCCAGGTGACCTTGTAGCCGCCCGCGGCGTTCCAGCCGGTGGCGTCGACCGCGGCCTCGCCGCCGCCGAGGTTCCACGGTCCGCGGTTGAACAGGCCCTGCAGGAAGCCGGGCCCATCGGTGCCCAGGGTCTGGTTCTTCAGGAACATCTGGTGCAGCCGTCCCCAGCTCCAGTTGTCGATGTTCTTGCCGAGCTTGCTGGTCAGCTCGAAGCGGGCTTCCTGCATGGCGTGCGCGAGGAGCTGGTCGCGGTTGGCGTCGCCGGGCCGGCCGGCCCGGTCCTCGGTCTTCCACCACTCGTTGCCCGGGTCGTCGAGGAGCGGGCGGACCACCTCGTACCAGCGGTCACCGCCGTCGGGCTGCGCGGAGTCGGCGGCCCGCTCGCCGCATTCGCGGACCAGCTTGTCGAGGTCGTCGGCGGGGCCGGTCTCGTTGGCGGGGCGGACGTTGAGGCACTGGCCGTCGACCCGCAGTTCCTTGGGCATCTTGTTGCCGAAGGCGAGCTTGAGGGTGTTGCGCCAGACGGCGTTGAAGTAGGCGGCCGCGGCGGAGTCGGGCTCCTGGGTGAAGTCCCAGCCCTCCAGCAGCTGCTGGGCCTCGCGGACGTACGGGTCCTTGATGTCGATCTTCGTCAGGTAGGGCGTCAGCAGCCGGGCGATCTCGCTGCTGTTGTCCATCTGGAAGGTCTGCATGTCGTCCGTGGAGACCTTGCCGCCGTCCTTGATCTTCGACTCGATGAGGTCGTTGATCCGCTGGCTGCGGGCGCCGTAACCCCAGTCCTTGGTGAGGAGGTAGGGGTACTTGTCCTCGTCGACGACGGCCTGGTTCGCGGTAACGATGTAGCCGCGCTGGGGGTTGTACTCGTAGGGCAGGGCCTTCTGCGGGATGTAGCCGGTCCAGCGGTACTTCGGGTCCCAGCCGGGTGCCGGGAGGGTTCCGTCGCCCTTGCCGCGGACCGGGATGGTGCCCGGGGCCTGGTAGCCGATGTTGCCCTTGGTGTCGGCGTAGATCAGGTTCTGCGAGGGCACCTCGAAGTGCGCGGCGGCCTTGCGGAAGCCGTTGAAGTCCTTGGCCCGGTTCAGTTCGAAGACGGCGTCCATGGACTTGCCGGGGTTCAGCGCCGTCCAGCGCAGCGATACGGCGTAGCCGTCGCCGCGGTCCGGTGCGGCGTTGCCGACGGGGGCGGCCTTGCCGACGGTGGACAGCTCGTCGTCGCGGTCGGAGACGATCGGGCCGTTGTTGGTGGACCGGACGGTGATCTCGCGGCTGGTTCCGCCGGCGACCTTGATGGTCTCCTTGCGGGTCGTGAACGGCTGCTGCTTGTTGTCGTAGAGGTAGCCCTCGGAGTTGATCTTCTCCAGGTACAGGTCGGAGACGTCCGCGCCGAGGTTGGTCATGCCCCAGGAGATGTCCTGGTTGTGTCCTATGACGACGCCGGGCATTCCGGCGAAGGTGAAGCCGGAGGCGTCGTAGTTGCAGCGGGGGCCGGTGGTGCGACAGTGCAGGCCCATTTGGTACCAGAGTGAGGGCATCTGCGGCGCGAGGTGCGGATCGTTGGCGAGCAGCGGCTTGCCGGTGGTGGTGTGGTCACCGGAGACGACCCAGGAGTTGGAGCCGATGCCGTTGCCGTTCGGGCCGAGCAGCGCCGGGATCTCGTCGAGGGTCTTGGACAGCGAGGAGAGCTGCGACTGCAGTCCGACGGTCGCTCCCGCGCCGGTGCCCGACGGGGTGGCGTTGGCCGTGGTCTTGGGCCGGAATTCCTTGGTGGCCGGGTCGACCGTGCCGCCTTCGACGATCGGCTTGTTCCGCTTGTACGGGTACTTCGGGTAGAGCTGCTCGATCTGCGCGGCGCTGAAGCGACTGGTCATCAAGGACCGGTCGATCTCTTCCTGCATGTTGCCGCGCAGGTCCCAGGCCATCGCCTTGAGCCAGGCCACCGAGTCGACGGGCGTCCACTTCTGGGGCTTGTAGTCGTTCTGGAAGTCCAGCGCCGCGTACTCCAGGGACAGCTCCGAGCCCTCGTGGTCCTTGAGGTAGGCGTTGACGCCGTCGGAGTACGCCTGGAGGTACTTCTTGGTGCTGGGCGACAGCTTGGTGTCGTACTCCTTCTGCGCCACGTCACGCCATCCGAGGGTGCGCAGGAAGGAGTCGGTCTCGACCTGGTCCTTGCCGAACATCTCCGACAGCCGGCCCGACGTCATGTGGCGGCGTACGTCCATCTCCCAGAAGCGGTCCTGGGCCTGGACGAACCCCTGGGCGCGGAAGAGGTCCTCGTCGGTGTCGGCGTAGATCTGCGGAACGCCGCGTGCATCGCGCGAGACGTCGACCGGGTTGGTCAGGCCCGGGAGTTTGAGCGAGCCGGTGGTCTCGGGGAACGAGGCGCGCACCGTGCTGACGCCCCAGAACGCACCGAAACCGATGCCCGCCACGAGCAGAAGCACGACCGTGATCAGTACGAGGCGGCCGCGCCGCCCTTTCTTCTTCTTGGGGGCTGGGCCGGACTTGTTGGCGGGCATCTCTGTCCTTCGAGGGGCAGGGTGGGAGTGCTGGAGCAACCATAGGCGCACGGGTTCGGCGACCCCTACGCGGAGTCACCACCAGCACGTCCAACTTTCAAGTAATGGTAAATTGTTAGTCTCAGTAACTAGATACGGTAAGGAAACGCCCCGCGCCCGCTACCCGTGCAAGGAGGGACCAGCTCCTGACTGTCGACCACCTCAACGAACTCCTGCTGATCTGCTCGGTCGTACTGCTCATCGCGGTTGCTGCGGTACGGCTCTCCTCGCGCAGCGGGCTCCCCAGCCTGCTCATTTACCTGGGGATCGGCATCGCCATAGGGCAGGACGGTCTCGGCGGCGTCGTCTTCGACAATGCGGAGCTGACCCAACTCCTCGGCTATGCGGCCCTGGTCGTCATCCTCGCCGAGGGCGGCCTGGGCACGAAGTGGAAAGAGATCAAGCCGGCGCTGCCACGGGCGGCGCTGCTCTCGACCCTCGGTGTCGCGGTGAGCGTAGGGGTCACCGCGGCCGGAGCGCACTACTTGGCCGGTCTGGAATGGCGTCAGGCGCTGCTGATCGGCGCGGTGGTGTCCTCGACGGACGCCGCCGCGGTCTTCTCCGTGCTGCGCAGCGTCCCGCTGCCCGCACGCCTGACGGGCATTTTGGAAGCCGAATCCGGCTTCAACGACGCCCCCGTGGTCATCCTCGTCGTGGCCTTCTCCGCGGCGGGACCCTTCGAGCACTGGTACGTCCTGCTCTGGCACATCGCCCTGGAGCTGGCGATCGGCGCCGCCATCGGCATCGCCATCGGCTGGGTCGGCGCGTACTGCATGCGGCACGTGGCGCTGCCCGCGTCCGGCCTCTACCCGATCGCGGTCATGGCCATCGCCGTCTCCGCCTACGCGGCCGGCGCCCTCGCGCACGGCTCCGGCTTCCTCGCCGTCTATCTGGCCGCGGTGATCCTCGGCAACGCCAAGCTGCCGCACGCCCCGGCCACCCGCGGTTTCGCCGAAGGGCTCGGCTGGATCGGCCAGATCGGCATGTTCGTCCTGCTCGGTCTGCTGGTCACCCCGCACAAGATGCTCGACGACATCGCGCCCGCGCTCGTCATCGGCCTGATCCTGACGATCGTCGCCAGGCCGACGTCGGTGTTCGCGAGCCTGCTTCCGTTCCGGATGCCCTGGCGGGAGAAGGCCCTGCTGTCCTGGGCGGGGCTGCGGGGTGCGGTGCCGATTGTGCTGGCCACCATTCCGATGGTGAGCGACGTCCCCGACAGCGAGCGGGTCTTCAACATCGTCTTCGTTCTCGTCGTCGTCTTCACCCTCATCCAGGGGCCGACCCTGCCGTGGCTCGCCAGGCGGCTGCGGATCGGTGCGTCCGGTACCGCGGGCGAGACGGCCGACCTCGGCATCGAGTCGGCTCCGCTGGAGCGGCTGCGCGGCCATCTGCTGTCCACGTCCATCGGACCCACCTCCCGGATGCACGGCGTCGAGGTCGGCGAGCTGCGGATGCCCGCGGGTGCGGCGGTCACCCTGGTCGTACGGGACGGCACCAGCTTCGTGCCGGCGCCCACGACGGTGCTGCGCCACGGGGATGAACTGCTGGTGGTGGCCACGGACCCGGTGCGCGACGCGGCCGAGAACCGGCTGCAGGCCGTCTCCCAGGGCGGCAAGCTGGCCGGCTGGCTGGGCACCGGGGGCGGCCGCCCCTCCCCGTCCGCCGGTGGCCAAGGGCCCAAGCGGCACGGTGGCACCGTCGCCCGTCGCCCGGGGGCCCCACGGGACCGGCACCCCAAGGGCCACGATCACCGCTGACCGCCGCCGGGCGCCGTCGACTGCCGCTGCCCGCCGCTGCCTGCCGCTGCCCGCCACTGCCCGCCCGAATGTGCCGTAGATCTCCACGGATCCCAAGGAAATCCACGTGAAGCCCTGGTTAATCCCAGGGCTTCACGCGCTTCGGCCTGTAGTATGAAGAGGCAAATCAACGAACCACCTCTGCCTGACGCAGAGCTGGCGCGACCGCTCGGCGGCCGCGGTCCCCTGCCACACGCAGCCACCACCTCACCGGTGCGGACCACGCGGTATCACTCGGTCCTGCGCGAGAGGACAGCTCTCGGCGCGTTCCCGTGACGACCTCGCGGCTGCGTGCTACCAGGCAGCAGAAAGGCCCGGCCGTGGCATCCGCGGTCAAGGAATCCCGTCCCGGATACGGACAACTGCTACGCACCCCCGGTGCATGGACGTTCCTGCTGCCCGGCTTTCTGGCCCGGCAGCCCTTCGCGATGCTCACCATCGGCATCGTGCTGCTGGTGGAGAGCACCACCGGCTCGTACGGCACCGCCGGCACGGTGTCCGCCGCGACCGGTGTCGCGATGGCCCTGTTCGCCCCCCAGGGCGGCAAGCTCGCTGACCGCTTCGGCCAGCGCGCGGTACTGCTCCCCGGTGTGCTGGTGCACGTCGCGGGCGTCGCCGCGCTGATCACCCTGGCCCTCTCCCATGCCCCCCTGTGGGCGCTGCTCGCGGTGGCCGTGCCCACCGGCGCCTCCACCCCGCAGGTCGGCCCGATGGTGCGGGCCCGCTGGGCTTCCCGGCTGGGCGGTTCACCGCTGATGCCGACGGCGGCCGCCTTCGAATCGGTGACCGACGAGTTCACCTTCGTCGTGGGCCCGGTGCTGGCCACCGCGCTGTGCACCGGCATCCACCCGGCGGCCGGCCTGATCGCCGAGGCCGCGCTGACCCTGGCCGGCGGGCTGCTGTTCGCCTCCCAGCGGCGCAGCCAGCCGCCCGTGCACCGGGCCGCCGCCGGCGACGGGCCGCGCGTCTCGGCGCTCTCGATCCCCGGCGTACGCGTCCTGATCGTGGCCTTCCTCGGCATCGGCGCCGTCTTCGGCGGCATGCAGGTCTCGCTGACCGCCTTCACCCAGAACATCGGGCAGCCCGGCATCAACGGCGTGCTCTACGGGATCTTCGCGGGCGGCAACATGCTGGCCGGCATCGCCTGCGGCGCGATCGCGTGGAAGGTCGGCCCGCGACGGCGCCTGCTGGTCGCCTACGGGCTGCTGGCGCTGGCCACCACCCCGCTGTGGGCGGTGACCGCGGTTCCGCTGCTCGGCGCCGTCGGCCTGGTCGTCGGTCTGTGCATCGCCCCGGCCCTGATCACCGGCTACACGCTCGTCGAGTCGCTGGTCCCGGCCACCGCCCGCACGGAGGCCTTCACCTGGCTGACCGGTGCGGTCGCGCTGGGCCAGGCAGCCGCCGCCACCGCGGCAGGTCAACTGGCGGACGGCTTCGGCCCGAGCGCCGGATTCCTGGTGCCGCTGGCCGGTACGGCGCTGGCCCTGACGGTGCTGCTGGCGCTCCGCGCGCACCTGCTGCCACGCTCCTCGACCTTGATCGTCGGCTCTGCCCCCGCCAGCTCCGCGACCGCCGGCGGCCGGGCCTCCCGCGACACCGAAACCGGCCCTCTCGACGCCTGCGAACCGGCCGCCGACGCCTTGGCGCAGGGGTCGCGGGAGGGCGACAACGGACGTGGAGTCGGTCACCGTACGCCGGTCACAGTGGACTGACGGGCGGGAATACTGCACTATGGATCGTCGTTAGCACTCAATGTCTGAGAGTGCCAGGAGGAAGTCACAGTGCCGACCTACCAGTATCAGTGCACCGAGTGCGGCGAGGGCCTCGAGGCGGTGCAGAAGTTCACCGACGACGCGCTCACCGAGTGCCCGGGCTGCAACGGACGCCTCAAGAAGGTGTTCTCCGCGGTCGGCATCGTCTTCAAGGGCTCCGGGTTCTACCGCAACGACAGCCGCGGCTCGTCGTCCAGCAGCAGCCCCGCGAAGACCGCCTCCTCGGACGCGTCGAGCTCCTCGTCCAGCAGCTCCGACAGCAAGCCGTCCTCGACTTCTTCGTCGTCTTCGTCGTCCTCTTCGAGCACGTCGTCCTCGTCGTCATCCGGCAGCAAGGCGGGCTCCACGAGCAGCAGCTCGGCCGCCTGACACGCTTCCTCCCGCGCCCCGCCGTCGCCGACGGCGGGGCGCGTCGCGTTCCGGTGTCCGACGCACGCATCCGCTGTCCGGCAGCCGACCTGCCCCGATAGTGTGACCGGCATGGCTGACGCGGAGATTGGCGTTATCGGCGGCTCGGGGTTCTACTCCTTCCTCGACGACGTGACCGAGATCACGGTGGACACTCCCTACGGGAGCCCCAGCGATTCGCTGTTCCTGGGCGAGGTGGCGGGCCGCCAGGTCGCGTTCCTGCCGCGGCACGGCCGCGAGCACCACCTCCCGCCGCACCGCATCAACTACCGCGCCAACCTGTGGGCGCTGCGCTCGGTCGGCGTCCGACAGGTACTCGGCCCGTGCGCCGTGGGCGGCCTGCGCCCCGAATACGGCCCCGGCACGCTCCTCGTACCGGACCAGCTCGTCGACCGCACGAAGGCCCGCACGCAGACCTACTTCGACGGCCAACCGCTGCCCGACGGCAGCGTCCCCAACGTCGTTCACCTGACCTTCGCCGACCCCTACTGCTCCGCCGGGCGCCTGGCCGCGGTGGCCGCCGCACGCGGCCGCGACTGGGAGCCGGTCGACGGCGGCACCCTCGTCGTCATCGAGGGCCCCCGCTTCTCGACCCGCGCGGAGTCCCGCTGGCATGCCGCGCAGGGCTGGTCCGTGGTCGGCATGACGGGCCACCCCGAGGCCGTCCTGGCCCGCGAACTGGGCCTTTGCTACACGTCATTGACGCTGGTCACCGACCTGGACGCGGGCGCCGAGGCGGGCGAGGGCGTCTCCCACGGCGAGGTGCTCAAGGTGTTCGGCCAGAACGTCGGCCGCCTGCGCGAGGTGCTCTTCGACGCGGTGGCCGCCCTCCCCGAGAACCTGGAACGCGACTGCCTGTGCGTGGGCGCCCACGACGGCTGGGACCTGGGCATCGAGCTGCCTTGAGGGCAGGGGCCTTGCTCTGATGGCCGCGACCTCGCCCCTCGTGGGCCCGGGCCCGGCCTCGCCCTGAAGGCCCCCGGCCTCCCCTGACGGGTGGCCGAGTTGTCCACAGGAGCTTGGCTGTCCACAGCGCTGCGCGGGCCGCGGCGGATTCCGGCACGGTGGTGATCGCCGGGTCCCCATCCCCCACCGCAGGCGGTGATCACCATGCTCCGTTCCTCCACCGACCCACAGCTCTTCCCGCCCCCGCTCCCCGCGCCCCCCTTGTGTGAAGTGCCGCACTTTCCTCCGGTGCGGGCGGGCGGCGGGAGGCGCCGGTGGCGGCCCACGACCCGGCTGCGGGTGATGGCCGCCGGCCTGGCGATGGCAGCCGCAGCACTGGCCTGCGGGCTTGCGCACGGTGCGGCGGGCACGTCATCCGGCCCGCTCTGCCCGCTTCCCGCGGCCGACGGAGGGCGGTAACCGTGCGCCAAGATCGAGTGGCATCTGTCCGGATCGCACGGAAAACTTCTCCGAGTGGCGGGGCACCTGCCGCATGCCCCTGGGGGCACGCCCGCAGGGCCGGTATCGACGTCCGGGTCCACCCATTACCCGACATCCGCCGGAGCCGCACCGACGCGCCGGCCGATCGCTGGTTCGTGTCGCGCGATTGGACACCTCCGCCCTGCCCTGCCGTAAGTTGCGGTGCTGACCGTTTGTGCACCGTCCGTAGTGAGCATGGAAAGAGGCCGCAAGGTGAGCGAGAACCAGGGCGTCATTCAGGGGTTCAAGGAATTCCTGATGCGCGGCAACGTCATCGAGCTCGCTGTCGCGGTCGTTGTCGGTGCGGCGTTCACGAACATCGTCAACGCCGTGGTCAAGGGCGTCATCAACCCGATCATCGGCGCGCTCGGTTCGCAGAACCTCGACAACTACAAGGCGTGCCTCACCACCTGCCACATCGACGCGAAGACCCACGAGTACACCGACGGGATCTACATCCTGTGGGGCTCGGTGCTCAGCGCCGCCCTGACGTTCCTGATCACCGCCGCGGTCGTCTACTTCCTCATGATCCTGCCGATGACCAAGTGGAAGGCCCGCCAGGACGCCAAGAAGCAGATCGCCCCGGCGGACCCGACCGAGATCGAGCTGCTCGCCGAGATCCGCGACGCGCTGGTCGCGCAGCGCGACGATTCCTTCGCTCCGCGCTCCTCCACCTCGGCCACCGTCATCGCGCAGAAGCGACCTCATTAGCAGGCACCCCGGACCGGCACACGCCGCCCCATCGCCTCGCTCAGAGGTGGTGGGGCGGCTTTTCGTCGAGGAAACGGGCCAGATCGGCGGCGCTGTCGGAGCCGCCCGCGGGCCGCTCTCCCCAGCCGCGGTCGGTGTCGTCCGAGGACTGCCGGCTCAGCGGATCGTCGAAGATCAGGGCCGCGGGCCGGGAGGCCGGGCGCGCGGGGGCCGAGGCGGGCGCGGAAGGCGTTGCCGGCTCGCCGGTCTCAGCGGAGGTCTCCGCGGCGGGCTGCTCCGTGACGGGCTGCTGTGCCTCGGGGGCCGGGGAGGACTCGGCCGGTTCGGGTTCGGGGGTGGTGCTCACCTCTTCAGGGTACGGGCGTACGGCCCGCGTGCGGGCCCGGCCGCAACCTCGACGGCCTCGCATCGACCGAGTCACCGGCACATCTGCCTCGTCGATACGCCGACCGGCAAGCCGTCACCCGTGCCTCGGGGTGCCCGCCAGGGCAGCCGCCGGTGGCCCCCGAGGCACCTTGCCCCGCCATTGCCGCGGGCCTCTATGCCCGCACGACCGCCCCCCGGGCGGCCCTCGTCCGTCGGGGGTGCCGACCCGGCGAGCGTCCGCCCTGGAGGTGGGGCTGCCGCCTGCGAGAGGACCGGCAGCCGGCAGACAGCAGCCGGCCGCCAAGAGCCGATGGCCGATAGCTGCCGGCAGCCGGCCAATAGACGTTAACCGCCAGCCGTCTGCGCCTCCACGCCAAGGACCTCGCGGGTGAGCGGCCTGTTATGCCGCCCCGGCGGGGTGAGAACGGCCGCGCGCGGCGCGGAGGGTGAGCCGCGTGCGGGCCGGAAAGCGCTCGCGGAGTACGTCCCCGCGGCAGCCCGCTGGGGTATGCCCAGGCCCGCGCAGTGCATGGGTCAGGGCAAAAGCCCAGGCCCGCGCAGTGAGCGTCGGTCAGGGCAGGCCCGGGCCTGCGCAGTGCATGTCGGTTGGCGGTGATGTGCCGTTGAGGAGGTAGTTCGCGACCGTGTCGTCGACGCAGGCGTTGCCGCGGCTGGCGAAGACGCCGTGGGAGTAGTCGTTGTCCAGGGTGATCAGCCGCGAGCCGGGGAGCGTGCGGCGCAGGGCGTGGGCGCCTTCGAGGGGCGTGACCGGGTCGTGGGCCGAGGCGACGAGGAGGGCGGGAGGTGCGTGGGGGCTGCCGAGCGGGGTGCGCGGGGCGGGCCGGCGGTCCCAGTAGGCGCAGGCGGAGGCTTCGAGTCCGGTGAGGATCGGCAGGGGGTCGAGTCGGCGCAGCCCGCGGATGTCGGCGAGCACTTCGGCGGGGGCGGGTCCGGGTCCGTCTGCGCATTTCACGGTGCGGTTGGCGGCTTCGTACGTACGGGACGCCGGCCCGGCGAAGTCCTCGGCGGGGCGTAGCCCGGTGACGGTGCCGTCGCGCAGATAGCGGTGCAGGCCGTCGCCGAGGGCCGCCCAGCGCTCGGTGCGGGCGAGAGCGCGGTAGACGGTGCGGTCGAAGGCGGCGGGGCCGAAGCCGTCGACGGGGTGACGTGCGAGGCCGGCGCGTACGCGGGTGTAGGAGGTGCGAACGGCATGGGAGGTGCTGCCGAGGCCGTAGCGGTCGGGGTCGCGTGCCAGCCGGCGGAAGAGGACGGCGCGTTGGCGGAGCAGTGCGCGGGCCTGGCGGACGTCGAAGTCGTGCCACGACCAGGGGCCGACGACGCTGTCGAGGACCATCCGGCCGACGCGGTGGGGGTGGGCCGCGGCGTAGGCGGCGCCGAGGTAGCTGCCGTAGCTGACGCCGAGGAAGCCGATGGTGGGTTCGCCGAGGGCGGCGCGCAGCGCGTCCATGTCGTGGGCGGTCTGCTCGGTGGACAGGTGCGGCAGTGCGGCGCCGACGGTGTGGGCGCAGTCGGCGGCCAGGCGCCGGAGCCTGTCGAGGTGGGCCTGTTCCTCGTGGCCGTCCCGGGGGACGGGGTCGGCGCCGGGAGCGTCGAAGAGGCTGCCCATGGGGCCGCAGTCGGCGGGGGCGCTGAGGCCGGTGCCGCGGGGGTCGAAGCCGATGACGTCGTAGGCGCGCTGTACGGACGGCGGGAGTTTGGCGCGTTTGGTGACGGCGTACGGGAGGCCGGAGCCGCCGGGTCCGCCGGGGTTGACCAGGAGGACGCCGCGGCGTTCGGCCGGGGTGCCGGTGGCTCGGACCCGGGAGACGGCGATGTGTATCTGTCGGCCGTGCGGGTCGTGATGGTCGAGGGGTACGGCGAGCCGTCCGCAGGTGACCCGGGCGGGTGGGGCGGGGTCAGGGACCGAGCTGGGGCATGGCCCGAAGGTGAGGGCCGGCGGTGGGGCGGGGGCGTCGCGTGGGGTCGCGGGGAGGGGTGAGACCGCGGTGAGGGTGACGGTAACCGCCAGGGAGAGCACGGCGGTTGTGGGCGCCGCGTGGCGGCGTCGGGATATCGGCCGCAGCGGGGGCCGGAGGCGTGGGAGAAGTCGTGGCAGGAGGAGTGGGGAGGGCATGCGGCGCTCCATCGGGGCAGGATCAGACATGACAATGAAAATGATTATCGATATCGTGTGGGTTCGGTCAACCGGATCCACGGCCCGGGGCTCGCCCGGCCTGCCCGGATCCCTCAGCGCGGACGGAGATTCATGGGGCATCTGTTGATGGTCGAGAGCTGGGTCGGGGCGATGAGCCGACTGCTGCCACGTGCGATCACCGAGGCCGGTCACACCTTCACGTTCCTGACCCGCGACCTCCAGCACTACCTGCGCTCCGCGCCCGAGGGGGCGGAGCACCCGCTGCTCGGCGCCCGGCATGTCCTTACCGCGGACACCAACGACGTGCCCGCGCTGTTGCCTCATGTCGCCGACCTGCACGCCGTGTTGCGCTTCGACGGGGTGCTCAGCTCGTGTGACTACTACCTGCCCGCGGTGGCCGGGATCGCCGAGCACCTCGGGCTGCCGGGCCCGAGCGCGCGTTCGGTGACCACCGCCTGCCGCAAGGACCGCACCCGCCGCGCCCTGGAGGCGGCCGGCCTGCCAGGCCCCCGCTTCGCGGTCTGCGACGGTTTCCCCGCCGCGGCGGTAGCGGCGCAGGAGGTCGGCTACCCCCTGGTGTTCAAGCCGGTGGACCTGTGCGCCGGGATGTTCGTCCGCCGGATCGACGACGAGGCCCAGCTGGCCGAGGCCCACCGTGCCGTGGACGCCTTCCCGGTCAATGCGCGGGGCCAGCTGCGCTCCCCCGCCGTGCTGTTGGAGGAGCTGCTCGACGGGCCCGAAGTCAGTGTGGAGACGGTGTCGTTCGGGGGTGTGACGCGGGCGGTCGGCGTGACCGACAAGAGTGTGGGCGGTGCGCCCGCGTTCATCGAGACGGGCCATATGTTTCCCGCCGGGCTGGGCTCCCAGGAGACGGCGGCCGCCGTGGACACGGCGCTCGCGGCCGTCGCCGGGCTGGGCCTGGACCAGGTCGTCGCCCATACGGAGATCAAGCTCACCACAGCCGGCCCCCGGGTCGTCGAGGTCAATCCGCGTCCGGCGGGCAATCGGATCACCGAACTCGTCCGCCACGTCACCGGCATCGACCTCGCCGGCGCCTGCGTGGACCTGGCCCTGGGGCGCGAACCGGACCTGGCCACCCGCGCGACGGGCGTACGCAGCGCGGCGATCGGCTTCCTGCTCCCCGGCGAGGACGGCGTCCTTGAGGGCTACGAGGTGGGGCAGCGCCGTCCGGACGGGCTGAGTGAGGTCGTTGAGGTCGTTGAGGTCGTTGAGGACAGTGAGGACAAGCGTGTCGCCGTGCCGGGCGGGGCGAGTGAGGGCGGGCACGGCGAGGCGCTGGACGATGCTCACGGGGTCGCGCCGGACGGTGTGTCCGGGGACGTGCGCGGGCGCGGGCTCGGGTACGCGGGCCCGGTGACGCCGGCTGGTGAGGCTGCCACGGAAGAGCAGTCCGGGGTGGCGGGCCTGGAGGCGTTGCCGGGGGTGCTGGAGGTGCGGCTCGCCGAGCCCGGTGTGCGGGTGCGGGCGGCCGGGGACAACAACGGCTACCTGGGCCACATCATGGCTGCCGACACCGAGGGCGGCGGGGCGCGCGACCGTGTCGCCGAGCTGCTGGCCACGGTGCGGCCGCGGGTGGCTGCCCGATGAGCGTGCGCGCGGACGGGCCGGGGGCGGCCCTGGACACACATGACGGCAGCGGCCCGTCCACGGGGCGGAGCGCACCCACGGATACGTGGCGTGGTGCAGGACCGCACGGCGGCCGCGGCTACGGCGGCCGCGTCGGCTACAGCGGCTGGGAAAGCCTTGATGCTCTGCAAGAGGCGGTCCTGGCCGGCCGGTTGGGGCCGGCCCCGCGGGGGCTGCGGGTCTCCACCGCCTTCGCCACCAGTCAAGCCGTACGCCACGAGGGGCGCGGCAGCGGATACCGCAACGAGGTGCTCAGCCTGCGGCTCGGGGCCGCCGTCGGGTCCTGTGCGGCGGAGCCGGGTGCGTTGCCTGCCGCTGCTGTGGAGGACGCGGTCGGCGCCGATGTGGCGTCGCTGCTGGCGCATCCGCTCCTGGTGGTGCGGACCGCCGCCCTGGACGCGTATCTGATGCATATCGCCCCGCACACACCGGAGAACGGCGCCCGCCCCGTCGCCCTGCCCGCCGGGTCGTCGCTGGGAAAGTCGCGGGCCAGGGCGCGGGCCGTGGTGGAACTGCTGGACGCCGGGGCGCTGCCACCCGGGGGCCGGGTGCTCGTCGTCGGCGTCGTCAACTCCCTCCTGGAGGCGCTGCGTTCTCGGGGTCTGCGGTATCTGCCGTGTGATCTCAAGGGCGGTACGACGGAGTGGGGCGAGCCGGTGGTGACCGACGCGCTCGACGCGGTCGGCCGCTGTGACGCGGTGCTGGCCTCCGGGATGACGCTCGGCAACGGGACGTTCGAGCCGCTGCGTGCCCGGGCCGCCGCGCACGGGCTGCCGCTGGCCCTCTTCGCCCAGACCGGCAGCGCCGTGCTGCCCCGGTTCGTGGGTGCGGGCGTGCACGCCGTGTGCGCCGAGCCCTATCCGTTCTTCTGGCTCGACGGCGGCCCCGGAGTCATCCATCGCTATGGGGGAATGCCATGACCACGTCCGCACTCGACCTGGAGTCCGTCCTGTGTACGGGGGTGTCGCCCGGCAGCACTCGCGGACCCGGTGACCCCGGGCTGCTGGCGCTGCTCGGCCGTACGCCGCTGGCCAGGATCAGTGGCGATCTGCCGTCCCCGCAGCCGGGGTTCTGGGCGAAGCTCGAAGGGCACGGCGTCGGCGGGATGAAGGCCCGCGCCGCGGTGTCCATGCTGCGGGGTGCCCGCGAGCGCGGTGAGCTGCGGCCCGGCGCGCCGGTGGTGGAGTCCACGTCCGGCACCCTCGGCATCGGTCTGGCCTTCGCCGGGCAGGCCCTGGGCCATCCCGTCGTGCTGGTCGGCGACACGGAGCTGGAGCCGTCGATGCGCCGGCTGTTGCGGGCGTACGGGGCGCGCCTGGAGCTCGTCGACCGGCCTGCCGAGCCCGGTGGCTGGCAGGCCGCCCGGCTGGCCAGGTTGCGCGCTCTGCTCGCCGAGCTGCCGGGCGCGTACTGGCCCGATCAGTACAACAACCCTGACAACACCGCCGGTTACGGCTCTCTCGCCGCGGAGCTGGTCGCCGAGCTGCCGCATCTGGACGTCCTGGTGTGCAGCGTCGGCACCGGCGGGCACAGTGCGGGACTCGTCGCGCCGCTGCGCCGCCGCTGGCCCGCGCTGCGGCTGATCGGCGTGGACGCCACCGGTTCGACGATCTTCGGCCAGCCCGCCAGGCCCCGGCTGATGCGGGGTCTTGGTAGCAGCATTCATCCGCGCAATGTGGCCTACGAGGCGTTCGACGAGGTGCACTGGGTCGGTCCCGCGGAATCCGCGGACGCCTGCCGGCGGCTGGCCCGGACGTGCTTCGTCAGCGGCGGCTGGAGCACCGGCGCCGCCGCGCTGGTGGCCGCCTGGGCCGCGCGGATGCACCCGGGCACGGTCGTCGCCACCGTCTTCCCCGACGGGCCGCACCGCTACCTGTCCACGGTCTACGACGACGACTTCACCACGGCACACGGCGTGGACTGCGCGACGGCGCGCGGCCGCCCCGTCGAGATCGCTCACCCGGCCGCCGCGGAGGCCACCGGCTGGACGCGGTGCACGACGGTGATCGACCCGTGCGAGGCCCGCCGGGCCGGGGCCGGTGACCCGCCTCCGGCCGTCGAAGCGACCCCCGCCACCCCGGTTGCTCCGACCGCCCCGGTCCCTCAAGCCACGCAACCCGCACCCGTGCCCTCGCCGGCCGCCCCAGGTCGGCCGTATCCCCCGCAGGAGGCCCCCGCATGAAGACCACCGTGCGCGTCACACGCCTCGAACTCGCCGAGCCGCTGCGCATCTCGCGCGGCACCATGGCGGCCCGCGACGCCGTCTGGCTCGCCGTCGAGCGGGGTGGGCTGCGTGGCCACGGCGAGGTGGTGGCCAGCGCCTACTTCGGGCTCGACGCCCGGACCCTGGTGCGGCTGCTGCGCGACGCGGCCGCCGGCATCGAGCGCTGCGGCGACCCGGAGACCGCGCTGGGCGCCGTGCGCAGCGGTGAGCTGCCGGGCCCCGGTACGCCGCCCGCGGTGACCGCCGCGGTGGAGTCCGCGCTGCTCGATCTCGTCGGCAAGCGCGCCGGCGCCCCCGTCCACCAGCTGCTGGGGTCGCTCACCCCGCCGACCGCCGCGACCGCCCGCACCATCGGGATCACCACCACCGAACGGGCCGCGGCGCTGGCCGGCTGCCTCGCCGCGAGCGGCTTCACCCTCCTGAAGGCGAAGGCGGGGTCCGCCGATCCCGAGGAGGACCTGGCACGCATCCGCACCATCCGCGAACACGCCCCGCACGCCCGCCTGTTGCTGGACCCGAACGGCGCCTGGAGCGTCCCGCAGGCGGAGGAACTGCTGCCGCGCTACGCCGCGCTCGGCGTCGAGGCGGTCGAGCAGCCGATCGCGCCCGGCGATCCGGAGGCGCTTGCCCGTCTCGCGGCCCGCTCGCCGCTGCCGCTCATCGCCGACGAGGACGCCGTCTGCTACGAGGACGTACGACGGCTGGTCGGCCGCGTCCAGGGCGTCAACGTCAAGCTCGCCAAGTGCGGCGGGGTCCACGCGGCGCTCCGCATCGCGGAGTTGCTGGCCGGCAGCGGTACGGAGCTGATGCTGGGCTGTCTGACCGCGAGCACTCTCGGCATCGCCCCCGGCGTCCATCTCGCCGACCGGGCCCGCTGGGTCGACCTGGACGGGCATCTGCTGCTCGCCCGCGACCCGTGGAGCGGCATCGGCGGCGGGGACGGCACCGTGGGCGCCGGCGAAGGGGTCGGCCTCGGCATCAGGCCCCGGACACCGGGGCACGCCGTGGTGTCCGGCCAGGGAGAAGGGCGGCGGCGTGCGGACCTGGCATGAGATACGGGAGTTCCCACTCGCGATACGTCTGCTGCTCGTCAATCAGCTCGGTGTGAACACCGGCTTCTACCTGCTGATCCCCTATCTCGCCACCCATCTGGGCGACGACCTGGGGATGTCGGCCGCGGTCGTCGGGATCGTGCTGGGCGTGCGCAATCTGAGCCAGCAGGGGCTGTTCCTCATCGGCGGGTCGGCCGCCGACCGGCTGGGCGCACGCGGCGTGATCATCGCCGGGTGCGGGCTGCGGGCCGTGGGCTTCGCCCTGTTCGCGCTCGGCGACGGACTTCCGGTGCTGCTCGCCGCGTCCGTGCTCAGCGGGCTCGCCGGGGCGCTGTTCAACCCGGCGGTCCGCGCCTACCTGGCCCAGGAGGCGGGTGGCCGTACGGCGGAGGCGTTCGCGCTGTTCAATGTCTTCGCGACGACGGGGGCGCTGATCGGGCCGCTGCTGGGCAGCGCGCTGCTGCTCGTCGACTTCCGGGCGTCGGCGCTCACCGCCGCCGCGATCTTCGCGCTGCTGACGCTCGCGCAAGCACTCGTGCTGCCGGCCCGCGAGGTGCCGCCGGCCACGTCCGGGGTGCTCGGCGACTGGCGTGAAGTGGTGGGCAACCGTGCGTTCGTGGCGTTCGCGCTGGGCATGGTCGGCATGTTCACCCTGGAGAACCAGCTGTATCTGCTGCTGCCCCAAGGCGCGCGGCACGCGACGGGCTGGGCGGGGGCGGCCTCGCTGGTCTTCCTGACCGGGACTCTCGCCGGCCTGACGCTGCAACTGCGCCTGACGCGGGCGCTGCGACAACGCGGCAGCAGGGGCCGGTGGATCAGCCTCGGGCTGGTGCTGATGGCGCTGGCGTTCGTGCCCCCGATGACGGTGGCGGGCGCGGGCCGCCCGGACGGCACGGCGCAGGCGGTCCTCGGTCTGCTGCCGGTGCTGGCGGGGGCGTTGCTGCTCTCGCTCGGAGTGATGATCGCCCAGCCGTTCGTCATGGAGCTGATACCGGGCTTCGGGCGATCGACGCTGACGGGGACCTTCTTCGGCGTCTTCTACGTCGTGTCGGGGGTGGCCGCGGCGGGCGGCAACGCCTTGGTCGGCTGGGCGATGGACACCGGCGCGGACCACGGGGCGCAGTGGCTGCCCTGGGCCTGCTGCCTGCTCTTCGGCCTGGCGTCGGCGGCCGGTGTCGATCGGCTGCGGCGGCGGCAGTCGCTGCCGGAGCCCCAGCCAGGGCCTGCGCCGGGAGCGGTTGCGCCGGGCGCCCGTACGTCGACCGCGACCAGTGGGCCGGCCTCACCGCCACCGTCACCGCCACGTGAAACAGGAGCATGCAGAAAATGACGCACGGCGAAACAACTCGCCCGGACACCGAGCCGGTTGGTGACGCCTGGCTCTCCGGCAGCGGCCCCGGCCAGAACCTGCTCACCGACCATCCCGAGCTGTACGAGGCCCGGTTCCCCGATCCGGAGGGGCTGGCCGCCCGCTGGGTGGAGGCCACGCTGCGCCGCCACGGCGCCGGCAGACGGGTGCTCGACCTGGGGTGCGGGACCGGCCGGGACGCGGCGCGGCTCCAGGCGGCGGGCCGCCAGGTGGTCGGCGCCGACCTCTCCGAGGCGATGCTGGCGCACGCCCGCAGGCACCATCCCGGACCGGCCTACACCCACGCCGACCTGCGCCGCTTCGACCTCGGCGCGCGCGCCTTCGACGCCGTCGTCTGCCTCGACAGCGCGCTGCTGTACTGCCACACCAACGACGAACTCGACGGCCTGCTGGACTCCTGCCGCCGGGCCTTGGAGCCGGGCGGCCTGCTGGTCGCCGAGCTGCGCAACGGCGCGTACTTCCTGGGCCGTACCGACCTGCTTGACGCGCCCGCGGAGCACTCGTTCACCTGGCGCGGCACGGCGTACCGGGCGCGCACCACCCTGCGGATCGACCGGACCGCGCAGCTGCTGCGCCGCAGCCGGGTCTGGTCCACCGACGACGGGGCGCCGCCGGTGGAGCAGCGCTCCGCCTGGCGGCTGCTGTTCCCGCTGGAGCTGCGGCGATTCCTGACCGCGCACGGCTTCACGGTGTTGTCGCTCCACGACGGCCCGGGGCCGCGCACCGAGCCCTGCTGGCAGGAGAACGACGTCCCGGGCGACCGGACCGACGCCGACCGCCTGCACGTCGTCGCGCGTCTGACGACCACACCCTGACGACCGCCCACCGACGACCGCCGACCGACGCACGCGCCCCGACCCCACTCACCGAGCGCCCCGCACACACACGGCGCACGGCCCCAGCTTCCGTTCCGCTCCGAGGAGTTGCCGCCATGAGACACGATCCGCCGTCCCGCATGTCCGACGCCGGTGCCCGACCCGACACCACCGGCCCCGCCGCGCCCCCCGCCGCGCACTCCTGGGCCGCCCTGCGCCGCCGCGGATTCCTGGCCGGGGCGTCGGGCGCCGCCGCCTTCGGCGCGCTGGCACTCGCCGGCTGCGGCTCGGGCGGGGCGCCCGGCGGCGACGGCTCCGGAGGCGACGACGGGCCGCCGCGGCGCGGTGGGCGGCTGCGGGCGGCGTTCGCCGGTGGTGGCGCGAACGAGACCCTCGATCCCCATCTGGCGAACCTGTTCTCCGACGCGGCCCGCGCCAAAGCCCTCTTCGACAAGCTGGCCGACTTCGGCGCGGACCTGGCGCCGCGGCCCCGACTCGCCGCGAACTGGGAGGCCAACAAGACGCTGGACCGCTGGACGGTGACGCTGCGCAAGGCCACGTTCCACGACGGCCGGCCGGTCACCGCCGCCGATGTGCTGTTCAGCTACCGCCGCATCGCCGACCCGAAGAAGGCATTCCGCTCCAAGGCCGACCTGGAGCCGCTCGACCTCGCGGCGAGCCGGGCCGTCGACAGGACCACCGTGGAGTTCCGGCTGAAGCGCCCCACCGCCGAGTTCCCGGACATCCTGGCCGCGTTCGGCGCGTACATCGTGCCGGAGGGCAGCGACTCCTTCACCGAGCCGGTCGGCTCCGGGCCGTTCCGCTTCGTCTCCTTCGCACCCGGCAGGCGCACCGTGCTGCGCCGCTTCGAGGACTACTGGGACGGCGCCCCCTACCTCGACGAGCTGGAGTTCGTGGCCGCGGGCGAGGAGTCCGCGCGGATCAACGCGCTGCTCGGCGGGCAGATCGAGTACGCGCACGAGCTGAGCCCGGCCACGGCGCGCGCCCACGAACGCGGCGGCCAGGTGCGGATCATCCGGCTGAAGAACAGTGCGATGCAGGCATTCGCGATGAAGACCGACCGGCCGCCGTTCGACGACAAGCGGGTGCGTGCGGCGTTCTTCCTGATAGCGGACCGCGCGGAGCTGGTGCGCGGTGCGCTGTCCGGCGCCGGTGAGATCGGCAACGACCTGTTCGGCAAGGGCTACGCCTCCTACGAAGACGGGCTGCCGCAGCGCGTCCAGGACCTGGACCGCGCCCGCCACCTGCTCAAAGCGGCCGGCGCGGAGAACCTGCGGGTCACGCTCGACACGTCGGACGTCGCGGCCGGGTTCACCGAGGCGGCCGGCATCTTCCGCGACCAGGCGGCGAAGGCCGGGGTGCGGGTGACGGTACGCAACCGCAACGCCGACAGCTACTGGAGCGACATCCTCGACTCCGGCACGCTCTGCTCCTACCGGTCCGGAGCCATGCCCATCGAAATGCACATCTCCCAGCGGCTGCTGACCGGCTCCACCACCAACGCCACCCGGTGGCACCACAAGGACTTCGACGCGCTCTACCGGCAGGCCCAGTCCACCGCCGACCGCGCGGAGCGGACCGCTCTCTACGGGCGGATGCAGCGCCGGCTGCACGCCGAGGGCGGCTTCCTGGTGTGGGGCTTCGCGGACTGGCTCGTCGGGACGGCCACGAACGTGCGGGGCGTGGCCCGGCAGGCGCCCGCCAACTCCCTCGACTGGGCCCGCTTCGACAAGGTCTGGCTGGCATGAGCGGCCTGCGGTCCTTCGTGGCGCGGCGGCTGCTGCTGGGCGCCGGCCAGACGGCGGCCGTCGTCCTGCTGGTCTTCGCGCTGACCGAGGCGCTGCCGGGCGACGCCGCGGTCGCGCTCGCCGGGGACCAGCCGGACCCGGAGCGTATCGCCGCGATCCGCGCGACGATGCAGTTGGACCGGCCGGCGCCCGAGCGGCTGGCGCACTGGGCCGGGGCGCTGCTGCACGGCGACTTCGGGCGTTCTCTGGTCACCGGCCGGCCAGTGACCGGCTATCTGGCCGAGGGCCTGGGCCCGACCCTGCTGCTCGCGGCGCTCACGGTGGTCCTGCTGGTGCCGGCCGGCGTGGGCCTCGGCGTGCTGGCCGCGCGGCGCGAGGGCGGGCCCGCCGACCGCCTGATCAGCGCGGTGACGCTCGGCGTCTACGCCGTCCCCGAGTTCGCCTTCGGCGTGCTGCTGGTGTTCGTCTTCGCCCTGCGGCTCGACTGGCTGCCGCCGACGGCCGTCGGCTACGGCGACGATCTGCTCGCCCACCCGGCGGCGCTGGTGCTGCCGGTCGCGGTGCTCCTGGCCCGCCCGGTGTGCTCGATCAGCCGGCTGGTCCGGGCCGGCATGGTCGACGCGCTCGCCTCGCCGTACGCGGCCCAGGCCCGCCGGTACGGCATCGCTCCCGGCCGAATCCGCTGGGCGCACGCACTGCCGAACGCCGTCGCCCCCGCGACCCAGCATCTGGCGCGGACCGTCGACTGGCTGCTGAGCGGCGTCATCGTCGTCGAGGCGCTGTTCGTCATCCCCGGCCTCGGCACGGTCCTGCTGGACGCGGTGTCGGCCCGGGACCTGCCGGTGGTGCAGGGCCTCGCGGTGGTGTTCGGACTGGTCACCGTCGTCCTCAACCTCGGTGCCGATCTGGTCACGCACCGCCTGGCACCGCGGACGGGGGTGGCCGCGTGAGCCGCCGTCCTCTCCGTGCCGCGCGGCCCGCCCGGCTGCCGGCCCGCTCTCCCGCCCGGTTCGCTCTCGGGGCGGTCCTGCCGGCGGTTCCGCTGCTCCTCGCGCTGCTGGGCCCGGCGGTGGCCGGGCTGCCCGGCCCTCGCGGGGCGTCGTTCACCGCCGGTGGCGAGCATCCGCTGGGCACCGACTTCGCCGGGCAGGACGTCTGGCGTCAACTGCTGCTCGGGGGCCGGTCGGTGGTGGTCATCGCGCTCGCGGCGACCGTGGCGGCGTATGTGATCGCGCTCCCCCTCGCCTTCGCCGCCGCGCTCACCCATCGGGCGTGGCTGGAGGAGCTGCTGATGCGGCCGCTGGATGTGCTGCTGGCGGTGCCGTCGCTGCTGATGGTGCTGCTGGTGGCGACGGTGTTCGCACCGGGCGCGGCGGGACTCGCGTTGCTGGTGGCCCTGCTCAATGTGCCGGACGCGGCCCGGCTGATGCGGGCCGCGGCGGCGGAGGCCGCCGCCCGCCCGGCGGTGGAGGCCCTGCGGTTGCAGGGCGAGAGCTGGTGGCGGATCGCCATCGGCTATGTGGCCCGCTCGTGTCTGCGGACCCTGGCCGCCGACGCGGGCGTACGGATGACGGGCGTCCTCTATCTCGTCGCCACCGCCGCTTTCCTGGGCGTCGGCGTCGATCCGGACGCCGCGAACTGGGCCGTGATGGTCGACCGCAACCGCACCGGCCTGTTCATCCAGCCGTGGGCGGTGGTGGTGCCCGCCCTGCTGATCGTGGCCCTGTCGATGGGTACCAACCTCCTCGGCGACACCGCGCTCGCAGGCCGTTCCACGCCGGCGCGGCGCCCCGGAGGCGGCCCAGGCACCGGCGCCCGCTCCGGCGCCGCCTCCTCTCCCCGTACGACGAAGGGACCGGCCCGGTGACCCTGCACACGGACCCCACGGACCCCGACGACAGCGCGAACGCCCCGGCGGCAGCCGTGGCGGGGCTACGGGTCGATGTCGCCGGACGGCGGATCGTCGACGGAGTGTCGCTGACCGCGAGGGCCGGCACGGTCACCGCGCTGGTCGGCGCCTCCGGCAGCGGCAAGACCACCACGGGCCTCGCCCTGCTGGGCGAGTACCCGCCCGGCGCGCGGGTCGAGGGCCTGGTGCGGGTGGCGGACGGCGGGCCGGTCGGGTACGTGCCCCAGCATCCGGCCGCGGTCCTCAATCCGGCCCGCCGGGTCGGCGCGCTGCTGTACGACATCGCGCGGAAGGGAGTCTCCGGCCTCCCGCTCCGGCAGCGGCGCTCCGCCGCCAGGGTGCGCGTGCTGGAGGCTCTGGCCCTGGCCCAGCTGCCCGAAGGGGACGTCGGAGCTGCCCTGTTGCGCCGCTATCCGCACCAGCTCTCCGGTGGCCAGCAGCAGCGGGTGGTGCTCGCACAGGCGCTGCTGCTGGGCGCCGGGGTGATCGTCGCGGACGAGCCGACGACCGGCCAGGACGCGCTGACCAAACGCCGCATCGTGGCGGAGCTGGAGCGGGTGGTGCGCCAGGGCATCGCCCTGGCGCTGCTCAGCCACGACCTGGACGTGGTCCGCACCTTGGCCGATGAGGTGGTGGTGCTGCGCGAGGGCCGCGTGGTGGAGTCGGGGCCTGCGGGCCGGGTCCTCCTGGCGCCGGAACACCCATGGACCCGCGAACTCCTCGCCACCGGGCGGGAGATACCCGGGCCAGAGGTACCCGGGTGGGACGTACCCGATCCAGACGTACCCGGGCAGCCCGCCCCCGGGCGGAACGTCTCGGAGCGGACGCCGGACGGGCGGCGCACCCCGGACGGCGACGCGCCCGCCCCCGGGCTCCAACTGCGCATCGCCGCCGCCCGCTACCGGGGCCGCTCGGGCAGCTCGGACGCGCCGTCGGCGGACCGGTCGGCACGTCGCGGCTCCGTGGTGGCGGTGCGCGACGTATCGCTCGACCTCGCGCCGGGCTCCGCTCTGGCGGTCGTCGGGCGGTCCGGCAGTGGCAAGACCACGCTCGGGCGGTGTGTGGCCGGGCTGCACCGCGACTGGGACGGCGCGGTCACCCTGGGCGGGGAGGCCCTGCCCCGCAGTGTGCGGGACCGCTCGACGGACCGGATCGCCGCGGTGCAGTACGTCTTCCAGGACGCACGGGCCGCCTTCGACGAGCACCGGACGGTGCTGGCGCAGACCGCACGGACGGCGGTGCGGCTGCGGGGCGTGCCCGCGGCGACGGCACGGGAGGAGGCGCGGGCGGTGTTCGCGAGGGTCGGGCTGCCGGCGGAGCTGGTCGAGCGGCCGCCCGGTCGGCTGTCCGGCGGCGAGCTGCAACGGGCCGCGCTGGCACGGGCGTTGCTGGCGCGCCCGCGGGTGCTGGTGTGCGACGAGATCACGTCGGGGCTGGACGCGGCGAGTCGCCGGGGCATCGTCGAGCTGCTCGGCGAGCTGCTGCGGGAGCGGGCCGGGACGAGCCTGGTGCTGATCACGCACGATCTGGACACGGCGGCGGCGTTGGCGAACCGGATCGCGGTGCTCGACGGCGGCGAGGTGGTCGAGGCCGGTCCCGCCGCGCGGGTGCTGACGGCGCCCGCGCATCCGTTCACCGCCTCGCTGGTCGCGGCGGCCCGGTGGCGGACCGCGGCGGCGCTCTCCTGAGAGGCGCCCCCAGCGCTCACTCCGCGGCGAGCGCCTCGTGCCACCACTGGTCGCGGCCGGGCGTCCAGGACACCGGCCGCGCACACCGGTTCACCACCAGCACCGTCCGCCCCCTGCCCCGGCCGGACCCGCCACGGGCCAGCGCATGGTCGAGCAGCGGCTTCACCGGCCGGATCGCGCCGTCCCAGAACGCCGCGTCCGCGGTGATCACCACCCGGGCGTCGCACTCGCGGGTGCGCGCGGCCAGTTCGGTCACGGTCAGCGAGACCGGGAGCGTGGTGCGTATCGCGTCCAGCCGGCCGCAGGCGAGCGTGGCGATCACCGATTCGGGCACCAGCGGCAGATGCACCGCGACCCGGTCGCCGGCCCGCACCCCGAGCCGGGTGAGCACCGCGGCGGCCCGCTCGGCCTGATCGAGGAGCATGCCGTGCGTCAGCTCCTCCATACGGCCCGGCTCCCCGGACCAGGTGAGGGCGATCCGCGACGCCTGGGGGTCGTGAGCTTCCCGGCCGTTTCCTGCATGCTCTGAGATCACACTGCGCAACATGCGCTCAGCATGGAGAGCGGCGATCAACGATCGGTGAACGTCCGCTGTACGGGCCCGAGCCGCACGCCGGGGTGCCCCGCGCCTTCCTGCCCGCTTTCCTGCCCGCCCACTCCCCCGGCCCGCACCTTTTTGCCGCCTCTTGCCCGTCAGCCCACGCGCGCCCCCACCGCCTCGTAGCCCCCTGCCACATCACACACGTCGGCGAACCCACGCGCCTCCAGCAGCGCCGCCGCGATCACGGACCGGTTTCCGCTGCGGCAGTACAGGACGACAGGACGCCGCCTGTCCAGCTGCGTGAGGTGATCGCAGAGGGCGGCCAGGGGGATGTTGCGCGCACCGGGGAGGGCTCCCGCGGCGAACTCGGCGGGGTTGCGGACGTCGATCAACTGGACGTGTGCATCGGGGAGTTCGTCAGGTAGCTCGTCCACGCCGATGCGGTGGCTCACGGAGGTCAGGGCGAGCTCGCGGGCCAGCGCCGCGGCCGGGTCGGGGATGTGCCCGAGGACCCGGTCGTAGCCGATCCGGGCGAGGCGCAGGCGCGCCTCGTCCTCCTTACCCGGGTCGGCGAGCAGCACGATCGGCGTCCCCGGCGCCACGACGCTGCCGGCGTACTCCGCGAAGCGGGTGTCCAGGCTGGTGTGCAGGGAGCCGGTGAGATGGGCCCGGGTGTAGACGTCCAGGGGGCGGCAGTCGAGCAGCGCGGCGCCGTGCTCGTCCCGGGCCGTCAGCGCCTCCTCCAGCGTGAGGGCGGCCAACGGCGTGGGCTCCAGCAGCGGGTGGCCGTCCCGGTTGAGGGCCGAGTCATGGGCGAAGTAGCCCGGTGTGGCGGGCTGGCCCGCGGTGACCAGGCGGACGAAGTCGCCCTCGGACATGGGCTGCAGCGCGTAGTTGAGGCGGCGCTGGTCGCCGATGGTGGAGCTGGTCTCGGTGGAGAGGTTGCGGCCGCAGGCCGAGCCGGAGCCGTGCGCGGGAAAGACCCGGGTCGCGTCCGGGAGGGTGAGGAGTTTGGTGTGCAGGGAGCGTCGGAGCCGGGCGGCCATGTCGTGCGGGCTGTGCCCGGCGGCCGAGAGCAGGTCGGGGCGTCCGACATCACCGACGAAGAGGGTGTCGCCGGTGAGCACCCCGAACGGCACGTCGTCCGCGGCGTGTTCGCGGACGACCAGGCAGATGGACTCGGGGGTGTGCCCGGGGGTCGCCAGCACGGTGAGGGTGACACCGGCCCCGCCTGCTCCGAGGTCGAGGCATTCACCGTCGCGTAACCGCCGTATCGGGAAGCCGGTCGCGGCGGCCTCCCCGAAGGCGATGGTGGCGCCCGTCGCGCGGGCCAGTTCGAGATGACCGGAGAGGAAGTCGGCGTGAATGTGTGTCTCGATGACGAGTTCGATGCGCAGGCCGGCCGCTTCCGCGTCGCTCAGGTAGTCGTCGATGTCGCGGCGCGGATCGACGAGGACGGCGCGTCCGGTGCTCTCGTCCCCGATCAGATACGACGCCTGGGAGAGGCAGTCGAGGTAGTACTGCGCGAAATACACGGTCGGCCTCCAGGGCGCGGCACCCGCGCGGGTGGTGCGGGCGCCGACGGAAACGGTGCGTTGTGCGGATGCACGGATGTACGTACATTAAGGAGGCGGGTGGGCGACGACAAGCCCGCTCCGCGTCAACCCAACGATGCTCATGGCGGCTTGACGCCTCGCCAGCTCAGCACAGCAGCGCCGCCTGCTCCCGGAGGACCGACATGACGACCGAGCCGCCGGAGGGCACCCACGGCCCCCGGCCACTGGACCGCCGCTCACCGCTGCCCCTGTGGGCCCAGCTCTTCGCCGACCTGCGCCGCCGCATGGAGGCCGGCGCGTTCACCATGGAGTTCCCTGCCGAGCACCGGCTGACGGACGAGTACGAGGTCAGCAGGCACACCGTCCGCGAGGCGCTGCGCAAACTGCGGGCCGACGGCCTGGTCATCGCCGAGCGCGGCCGCGCCAGTCGGCTGGACACCCGGCGCATCCAGCAGCCCCTCGGCTCGCTCTACAGCCTCTTCCGGGAGCTGGAGGGCCAGGGCGTGGACCAGCACAGCGAGGTGCTGCGACTGGAGCGGACGGCCGACGGGACGATCGCAGGGCAGCTCGGACTCGTGCCCGACGCACCGCTGATCGTGCTGGAACGCTTGCGGCTGGCGGACGGCGAGCCGCTCGCGCACGACACCGCCTACCTGCCCGCCTCCCTCGCCGAGCCGCTGCTGGACGCCGACTTCGGGCACACCTCGCTCTACGGCGAACTGTCGCGGCGGTGCGGGGTGAAGGTCAGCGGCGGCCAGGAGCGCATCCAGCCGTTCCTGCCCGACATCCGGCAGGCGTGGCTGCTGGGGCTGGCCGACCGGGAGGCGGCGTTCGCCATCGAACGGCTGGGCCGGGCCGGTGAACGGCCGGTGGAGTGGCGCGAGACGGTGGTGCGCGGCGACCGGTTCACGTTCGTCGCCGAGTGGTCGGGCGACAGCCGGTCCGTCGCCCTCGCGCCGCGGGCCTCGTGTCCGTCCTCATAGCCGCAACGGCGCTCCCGTGCGGGCTGTTGATCGGTCTGCTGCTGGGGGCGCTCGGCGGCGGCGGTTCGATCCTCGCCGTGCCCGCCCTGGTGTATGTGGCGGGCCAGTCGCCGCACACGGCGACCGCCGGCGCCCTGATGGTGGTCGCGGTCGGTGCCGTCACCGGTCTGGCCTGCCACGCGGCGGCGGGCCGGGTCCGCTGGGCGGCCGGCGCGGCCTTCGGCACCCTGGGCACCGCCGGCACCTACCTCGGCTCGCGCTGGAGCGCGGCCGTGGACCCGGCCGTCCTGATAGCGGCGTTCGCGGGATTGATGTGCGTGGTGGCGGCGGCGCTGCTGTTACGGAGCCTGCGGGAGCGGCGGGCCGCGAAAGCGGCGCGCGGGGGCGTGGGTATCGCGCCCCTCCCCCCGCTCTCCGAGGGCACCGCCTCCCTCCGCTCCCGTCCCGCGCGCGTCACCGCGACCGCCTCCGCCGTCGGCCTGCTCACCGGCTTCTTCGGCGTCGGGGGCGGTTTTGTCGTCGTGCCGGCCCTGACACTGGTGCTGGGCATGGAGATGCCCGTGGCCGTCGGCACGTCCCTGCTCGTCATCGTCATCAACTCCACGACCGCGCTGGCCACTCGGGCGGGCACCGGCGTCCTGGACTGGCCCCTGCTGGTCGGCGTCGCCGCCTGCACGGCGCTCGGCAGCTACGCCGGCAACCGGCTCGCCACCCGTCTGCCACCGCAGGTCCTGAGCACCGCCTTCGCCTCGCTGGTCGCCGTCCTCGCCGTCGCCATGGCGGCCACCGCCGTACCGCGTCTCTGACGCCGGGCACACCGGCCCTGTTCCCCTTCCGCCCCCGATCCGCCCATCCGCCATCCGCCATCCGCCATCCGCCCAGGAGGATCCACATGACGCCCGCCACCACCCCGTCCCACCACCAGGTCCTCATCGTCGGAGGTGGCACCGCGGGCATCACGGTCGCCGCCCGGTTACGCCGGGCCGGCGTCCGGGAGATCACGCTGCTGGAGCCGTCCGAGACGCACTGGTACCAGCCGCTGTGGACCCTCGTCGGCGGCGGCCAGGCCCCGCTGCGGGCCGCGTTGCGCACCGAGGCCGACGTCATACCGTCCGGCGTGCGCTGGCTGCGCGAGCGTGCCGCCGCCGTCGACCCGGTCGCCCGCACGGTCACCACCTCGTCCGGCCGGGTCCTGTCCTACGGGCGTCTCGTCCTCGCGCCCGGCCTCCAGCTCGACTGGGACGGCGTGCCGGGCCTGGCAAAAGCGCTCGGGCACGGCGGCGTGACCAGCAACTACCGGGCCGATCTCGCCCCGCTCACCTGGGAGATGATCCGGCGGATGCGGCGCGGCACGGCGGTGTTCACCATGCCGTCCGGCCCGGTGAAATGCGGTGGCGCCCCGCAGAAGATCGCCTATCTGGCAGCCGACTACTGGCGCAAGCGCGGCGTTCTGGACGCCATCCGCACCGTCCTGGTGATCCCGGAGCCCGCCCTGTTCAAGGTGCCGGTCTTCTCCCGGGCGCTGGAGGAGACCGCCCGGCGGTACGGCATCGAGGTGCGGCTGCGGTCGGAGCTGACCCACCTCGACGGCGCGGCCCGCGAGGCGGTGATCACCGATCACACCGACGGCACGGCCGAGACCGTCCACTACGACCTGCTGCACGCCGTGCCGCCGCAGCGTGCCCCCGAATGGCTCGCCGAAGGCCCGCTCGCCGACCCCGAGTCCCCCTACGGATACGTCAAGGCCGACCGGGAAACCCTGCAACACCCTGACTTCCCGCAGGTGTTCGTGCTCGGCGATGTCGCGAACCTGCCCACCTCCAAGACCGGGGCGGCGATCCGCAAGCAGGCCCCGGTCGTCGTCGCCAACCTGCTCGCCGGGCTTCGCGGGCGCCCGGCCACCGCCCGCTACGACGGCTACACCTCCTGCCCCCTGGTCACCGCCCGGCACAAGATGCTGCTCGCCGAGTTCGACTACGACCTGCGGCCCACCCCGTCGATCCCCTTCCTCGACACCACCCGCGAACGCACCGACATGTGGTTCCTCAAGCGCTACGGGCTTCCGCAGCTCTACTTCAACGGCATGCTCAAGGGCCGCGCCTGAGCCCGCCGGGGCCGCGGGGGCGGGGCCGGGCCGCCGCCCGGCTCCGCCCCCAGGCGGTCTCGGTCGCCCTTCTCAGTCCACCGCGACGATGTCCGCCACGACGCACCCGATGTTGTCCGGCGCCCCGGCCGCGTGGGCGAGCGCGACGAGGTCCCGGACAGCCTCCTCGGGGCCGGCGGCCGCGCTCAGCGTCCGCCGGATCTCCTCGGCCGGCACCACCGCGGACAGCCCGTCGGTGCACAGCAGATAGCGCTCACCCGGCCGGGCGTCCAGCAGCTCCAGGTCGGGGGCGAACTCCGCGCCGCCGTCGAGCGAGCGCAGCAGCAGGGCGCGCTGCGGATGCGACGGCGCCTCCTCGGGCGTGAGCCGGCCCTCGTCGATCAGCGACTGCACCAGGCTGTGGTCGTGGCTGATCCGCACCAGCCCGGAATCCCGCAGGACGTACGCGCGGGAGTCCCCGACGTGCAACAGCGCCAGTTGGGAGCCGGAGCGCAGCAGCGCCGTCAGGGTGCTGCCCGTCGCCGCGTCCCCCGAGGGGGCGGCCCGGTGCGCCCGGTGGGCCGCTTCCTCCAGGGCGGTGAGCAGGTCCACGGCCGTCAGATCCCGTCCTTCCAGGGGCCGGAGTTCCTGGAGGGCGGCGGCCGCGGCCGGCCCGCCGCCCTCGCCGTAGCCGTCGGCCACGGCGAGCAGCCGCGGTCCCGCGTAGGCCGCGTCCTGGTTGGCCGGACGGACCAGGCCCCGGTCGGTCAGTGCGGCGCTGCGCATCGTCACGGGGGTGTGGGGTTCGGTCATGGCGGTGTCCTTCCTGGACAGCTGGTCGACGAGGAAGGCGGCCAGGTCCCGGCGGGCCGCGGTGTCGGCCTCGACCTGCGCCCAGTACGCGGCGACCAGCCCGGCCGCCGGTCCCGGTGCCTGCTCGCACACCTCGCGGATGCGGGCCAGCGGCATGCCCAGCCGGCGCAGCCAGGCGACCAGCCGGGCGCGCTCCAGCTGGGCCGGGGCGTAGTGGCGGTAGCCGGTGAGCGGGTCGACGCGGGCCGGTGTCAGCAGGCCGAGCTCGTCGTAGAGCCGCAGGGCCTTCGGCGAGAGCCGGGACGCGCGTGCGAAGGCTCCGATCGTCAGCAGTCGCTCGTGCCCGCCTCGCCGCTCGCTGCCGCCCTGCCCGTTGCCGTCCACCTGTCCGTCCTCCTCGTGCCGGGCGCCTCGCCCGGCCCGGCCGATGCTGGGGCTTCCCCCAAGGACAAGGTCAAGCCGTCCCGCGCGGCGCCCGCTCGGGAGTGTCTGCCCGTCAGTCCCGCGCCGGGTCCAACCGGCTGAGCGCCGCCGCCGTCAGCGCCTGCACGCCCATGGTCAGGGTCGGCCGGACGACCGGCGCGAAGCGCGGCGAGTGGTTGGAGGGGATGTCCTGGGCCAGCCGGCCGGCGGCCAGCGCCGTGCGGAACTCCTCCGGGTCCCAGCCACCGAGCCACCAGTAGTAGAGGGGCGCCTCGGCGGCCGTCGCCAGCAGTCCCGCGTCCTCGCTGCCGGACGCCGGGTCGTAGGCGAACAGCCGCTGCTCCCCGAAGAGCCCGGTGAAGGTCTCGTTGACCTTCCGCAGGGTGACGGAGTCGTTGACGGTGACGGGGAAGGAGTCCAGGAGCTCCGTCTCCGGTGCCCGCTCGGCGCCGGATGCGGCGGCCTCGGCACGCGCGATGCGGTCGATGGCGGCCAGGACCCCCGCCCGCACCGTCTCGTCGAAGCTGCGCACGCTGAGGCGGACCACGGCCCGGTCGGGGATGACGTTCGCGCTGTCCCCGGCGTGGAACGAGCCGACGGTGACCACGGCCTGGTCCTTGGGCGCGACCTCCCGGGCCACGACCGACTGCACCCGCTGCACGAACGACGCCGCCATCACGATCGGGTCGACGGTGGTCTCCGGCCGCGAGCCGTGCCCGCCGCTCCCGTGGAAGGTGATCTCCAGACTGTCCGCTGCGGCCATGCAGGCGCCGGGGCAGTACGCGATCAGCCCGGCGCCGAACGGGGCGACGTGCTGGGCGAGCACCACGTCGGGGACGGGGACCAGCTCCTTGCTGTAGAGGCCGTCGTCGAGCATGGCGCGGGCCCCGTTGCCGACCTCCTCGGCGGGTTGGAAGAGCGCGATCAGCGTTCCGGACCACTGCTCCCGCCCGGCCGCCAGCAGATCGGCGGCACCGAGCAGGCAGGTGACATGGACGTCGTGCCCGCAGGCGTGCATCCGGCCCTCCACCGTCGAGGCGTACGGCACGCCGGTTTGCTCGCCGACCGGCAGCGCGTCCATGTCGGCGCGCAGCAGGACCACGGGCCCCGGGCCGTTGCGCAGCACGCCGGTGACACCGGTGCCGCCGATGCCGGTGGTGACCTCGTAGCCGCACGCGGTCAGCCGGCGGGCGGCCTCGGCGGCGGTGCGGGTCTCCTGAAAGCCGAGTTCGGGGTGGCGGTGCAGGTCTTCGTAGAGCGCGACGAGGTCCGCGAGGCGGGCGTCGAGCGGGGCCAGGACGGAAGCGGGAAGGGAGTGGTCGCTGTCGCTCATACACGCATTCGACCACGGAGCGGGCCGCCCCCAGGCGCGGGTTCGCGCACCCGGCGTCACCCGGCCGGGCCCCTGTCCACGACACGACACGCCGCCGTCCCCACGCCCCTCGTAGGCGGCGTCGCCCACCCGCGTTGTACTGAGGGCCCCGGTCCTTCCGAGGACCACGAGCAGCGCAAGGAGCCGCCATGACCAGCGCGGGCCCGCCCCTCCCCACCCCCGTCGAGCGCGCCCTGCGGGCCGCCAACGACGGCGACACCGACGGGTTCCTCGCCGCGTTCGCCGAGGACGGCGCGGTGGACGACTGGGGCCGGGAGTTCCGCGGTCCGACCGCGATCCGCGGCTGGAGCGACAGCGAGTTCATCGGCAAGCAGGTGTCCCTGGAGGTGACCGGCGCACGGTCGCAGGGAGCCACCACCACGGTCAGCACCCAGGTCGGCGGGAACGGCTTCAACGGCCCGTCCGACTTCGCCTTCACCGTCGAGGGCGACCGGATCGCGCTGATGAGGATCACGGGCTGACGGGCAGCGGCGGCCTCGCGACACCGGACGACAGGAGCTGACATGCCGGCCCCCATGCGGGCGCGCAGCCGCCACGAGGCGCACCGCTCCGCCACCCCGCTGGAGCTCTTCTTCGACCTGTGCTTCGTCGTCGCGATCGCCCAGGCCGGCCGGCAGCTGGTGCACGGCGTGGCCGAAGGGCACCCGGGGCACGGCGTCACCGGCTACCTGATGCTCTTCTTCGCCATCTGGTGGGCCTGGATGAACTTCTCCTGGTTCTCCTCGGCGTACGACACCGACGACGCGCTCTACCGCGTGGTGACCCTCGTACAGATGGCGGGCGTGCTGATCCTGGCCGCGGGGGTGCCCCGCGCCTTCAACGACAGCGACTTCCTGGTGATCTGGCTCGGCTACCTGGTGATGCGGCTGGCGCTGGTCACCCAGTGGCTGCGGGCCGCGCACGGCGCGGAGGGGGCCGAGCGGCGCACCGCGCTGCGCTACGCGCTGGGCGTGTCGCTCTGCCAGGTCGGCTGGCTGGCGCTGCTGCTCCTGCCTTCCGCCGCCGCGCCCTGGACCTTTCTGGTGATGGCTGTGCTGGAGCTGTCGGTGCCAACCCTCGCCGAGCGGGAACTCCAGACGACCTGGCATCCGCATCACATCTCCGAGCGCTACGGCCTGTTCACCATCATCGTGCTCGGCGAGACGGTCGCGGCGGCCACCGTCGCCGTGCAGACCGCGCTGGACGAGAACGACGAACTGGGCACCCTGCTGCCCATCGCGGGCGGCGGCCTGCTGGTGGTCTTCGCCGCGTACTGGATCTATTTCGCGGTGCCCATCCACCTCCACCTGCGCTCCAACCGCCAGGCGTTCGTGTGGGGCTACGGCCACTACGCCGTGTACGGCTCGGTGGCCGCGGTCGGCGCGGGGATCGAGATCGCGGTCGAGGAGTCGAGCGGGGCGGCGCATCTGTCGGTCCTCGCCGCGTCCGCGTGCGTCACGGTGCCCGCCGCCGTGTTCCTGTTCACGGTGTGGCTGATCCACTCCCGGCACCAGAAGCGGGGCATGGCCCAGCAGCTGGTCCTGCCGGTGTCCTCGGTGCTGATCCTGGCCTGCACCTTCGCCGGGCACTGGGCGGTCCTGGCGGCCGGTCTGGTGGCCTCCGCCACGGTCGCCGTCGGCGTCACTCTGACGGCCCGGCAGGGCACCGCCCTGGTGGAGCAGTAGCGACTCCGTCCGGGCCACCGGTACCGGTCACGGCCTCCGACCGGAGTTCCCCCGTTAGCGTGCCGAACGGCCGTCCGCGACCCCCGGCGGGGGCCATACACCCGTCCGCCGGACAGGTCCCCCGTCCGCTTCACACCTCACCCCAGGCCACCGGCCGACCGGGCGCCGAGGATTCCCCAACTCCCGTGTTTTCAGACGGGGTTGTTCACCTTCTCGGTCATCTTTCCGACCGGGAAAACGCGCCCCTCGCCCTCCCCCCGCTTCCCGCCCGCCCCTCAATTGCCTGTCAAAAAGCCACACTTCCGGGGACTGCGGCCCCTCGCCCCTCACCCTTCACTCAGTGCACCGCGTGCGCCTTCACGGAGACGCGGTAGGGTGCATATTGCCCTTTTTATGCCCGGCGTGTCCCGCACGGGAACACGAACCGCCCACCCGTCCGCACCTGAGGAGACGCCCGCCATGGCCGCCCGCCACGCTCAGTCCCGCGCGCGCAGAAGGCTGTCCCGGCGCAGCAAAGCCGTCAGTTCATTCGCCCTCACGACACTGGTCGGTACCGCCCTGTGGGCCTGGCCGGCCTCGGGCGACGACCACGACAGCCTGACGGACGCCAGGAACGGCACCCCCAAGAGCGCCGCCGGCCCGGAGACCCCCGCCTCCCCGGGGGCCGCGCCGAACGCCGCCCCGGCCGCCCGGCCGATCCCCGGCCTGAGCGACGCCACCCGGAAGCAGATACCGGCCAACTCCCATCAGGCACTGATCGTCACGGGCAAGGGCACCGACTCCCACGACTCCCGTGTCGTCCTCTACACCCGCGCGCAGCGTTCCGGCGACTGGCGGCCGGGCCCCTCCTGGCCTGCGCACAACGCCGCCCGCGGCTGGACCGACGACCACCGCTACGGCGACCTGCGCTCCCCGGAGGGCGTCTTCACCCTCACCGACGCGGGCGGCCGGCTGGCCCCGCCCACGGGCACCAAGCTGCCCTACGACCGCAGCGGCAGCTTCGTCGCCAGCGGCACCGGCGTGGAGGGCGAGCCGCTGGCCGGCGCGTTCGATTACGTCATCGCCATCAACTACAACCGTGTCGCCGGCGCCTCCCCGCTGGACCCGCGCCGCCCCCAGGGCCCGGGGAAGGGCGGCGGCGTCTGGCTGCACGTCGACCACGACGGCCCCACCCAGGGATGTGTGTCCCTCAAGCCGGACGCGATGCGGGAACTCCTGCGCCTCCTCGACCCGGCCCGGCACCCCGTCATCGTCATGGGACCGGCCGGCCACTGACCGCCCACCGGGCCGCCCGGCCGCGTGGTACGCATGGGTCATGGCGGACGCGGAGCGGGGACCGGACGGACGGACAGCACACGACCGGCGGGACGAGGGGGGAGACCGGACGGCGGACGCGCCCCGCCCTCCGGGCCCGCTCGACGCCTTGACCGATATCGCCGGCCTCCGCGTGGGCCACGCCCAGCTGGCCGGCGACGGATACCTGACCGGGACCACCGTCGTCCTCGCCCCCGAAGGCGGTGCGATCGCGGCCGTCGATGTCCGCGGGGGCGGCCCCGGCACCCGCGAGACCGATGCGCTGGACCCGCGCAATCTCGTCCAGCGCGTCGAGGCGCTCGTCCTGACCGGCGGCAGCGCCTTCGGACTGGATGCCGCTTCGGGGGTGGCCTGCTGGCTGGAGGAGCAGGGCCGCGGCTTCCGCGTCGGGCCCGATCCCGCTCAGGTGGTACCGGTGGTCCCGGCCGCCGCCCTGTTCGACCTGGGCCGCGGCGGCGACTGGCGGGCCCGCCCGGACGCCGCGCTGGGCCGGGCGGCGGCGGAGGCCGCGGCGGCGAGCGCCCCGGACGCACCGGTGGCACAGGGCAACACGGGCGCCGGTACGGGCGCGGTGGCCGGTGGGCTCAAGGGCGGTATCGGGACGGCGAGTGTGGTGCTGCCTTCGGGTGCCACCGTCGCCGCACTGGCCGCCGTCAACGCGGCGGGCTCGGTCGCCGATCCGCGGACCGGCGCCCTCTACGGCCGGCTGACCGAAGGCCCCGCGGCCTTCCCGGCGGCCCCGGTGCACGCCACCGCCCGGCGCCGGCTGGCCGAGGCCCGACAGGTCTCGGAGGCTCGCTCCGCCGCCTCGGTCCGGCCGCCGCTCAACACCACGCTCGCGGTCGTCGCCACCGACGCCGTCCTCACCCGCGCCCAGGCCCACAAGCTCGCCGGCACCGCGCACGACGGCCTGGCCCGCGCCATCCGCCCGGTCCACCTGCTCTCCGACGGCGACACGGTCTTCGCCCTGTCCACCGGCACCCGCCCGCTCGCCCCCGACGAGGTCCTCGCCGACCCGGCATTCGGGGTACACGCACAGGCCGGCGCGCTGAACGACATCCTGGCCGCGGGCGCGGACGCGGTGACCCGCGCGGTGGTCAAGGCCGCCCTGGCGGCAGAGACTGTGGACGGTCCGGGCGGGCTGTTCCCGTCCTACCGTGAGCTCTACGGCGGCTGACCCACAGGCACCGCCGTGGGCGGGCTAGCTGACGTCTCGTCCGGGCGAACCCGTGCCGGAGGTGGCCCCCCGGCTCCTGGCTGCCGCCGTCAGACTCCCGCCGCCCCGAGCAGCGCACCCGCCGCGTACGTCACCGCCATCGCCAGCGCACCCCCGGCCACGTTGCGCACCACGGCCCGGCCCACCGGCGCCGCGCCCAGCCGGGCGCTGGTCCAGCCGCACAGGGCGAGCGCGGCGAGCACCGCGGCGACGGTGACCGGCAGCCGCAGCGCCACGGGCGGCAGCACGATGGCGAGCAGCGGTAGCAGGGCGCCGGCGGTGAACGCGAGGAAGCTGGCGCCGGCCGCCTGCCACGGGTTGGTGAGTTGGTCGGGGTCGATGCCCAACTCGACCTCGGCGTGCGCGCGCAGCGCGTCCTTCTCGGTGAGCTGCTGTGCGACCTCGCCGGCCAGCTCCGGACTCAGCCCCTTGCCCTCCAGGAGTTCGGTCAACTCCATGAGTTCGGCCTGGGGTTCGCTGGCCAGTTCGCGCTTCTCCTGGGCCAGCGCCGCCTTCTCGGAGTCGCGCTGGGTGGAGACGGACACATACTCGCCCGCGGCCATGGACATCGATCCGGCCAGCAGTCCGGCCAGCCCCGCCGTCAGCAGGGTGCTGCGCGCGTCGGTGGCGCCGGCGACACCGACGACGAGGCCGGCCGTGGAGACCACACCGTCGTTGGCGCCGAGTACCGCCGCACGCAGCCAGTTGAGGCGGCTGCCGAGCCCGCCGCCGTGCGCCTCGTCATGCTCCGGTGTCTCAACAGTCACCGGGCGAGCGTCTCACCCACGCCCTCGTGCCCTGCCCCGACGCCCCCGCATCGTCCTGAATTCACCGGTGGTAGAACGGCCGTATGTCCGTACCACCACCTCCGCCCACGCTTGTCCAGCCCGCCCCCCGCGAGCCCGCTCCGCGACGCCGCCTGTGGTGGCACCGGCTGATCCTCGGGCTCTGGTACCGGCCGGTGGAGGTCATGGACGAGGCGCGGGACCGCAGCGCGTGGGGCGCGGCGGTGCTGATGTGCCTGATCAGCGGCGGGATAGGGGTGTTGACGGTGGAGGCGTTCCGTCAACAGTGGTCCGCCAACCGCACGATGGCGTGGCAGCTCGCCGGGCTGGCCGAGGCGGGCGTGCTGGCGGCGAGCTTCTCCCTGGGCGCGGTGACCCACGCCATCGCCCGCACCCTCGGCGGCAACGGCCGCTTCGCGCCGACCGCGAGCCTGTTCATCGTGCTCTTCTGGGTCACGGACCTGCCGCGGCTGGCGCTCGCCGCCCTGTTGCCGACCGGCACCACGTTCGTGCAGGCCGCGACCTGGACGACCTGGGGCTTCGGTTACGTCCTCGCGGTGCTCCTCATCCGGGGGCAGCACCATCTGTCGACCAGGAAGTCGGCGGCCGCGGTGTCGGTGCAGATGCTGGCCGCGCTGGCCCTGCTGAAGCTCGGGCCGGTGCGCTGAACCCGGCCCGTCGAGGTCCGGGACGGCGAGGCACCGGGCGGCCGGCCCTCGCGCGCTCACCTGCCGCGCGTCAGCTGCGGCTCGTCAACTGCCGTACGAGACCGGCGAACGCCTCCCGCTCGGCCTCGCTCAGCTGCACACTCTCCGACGGCGGCCCGGCCGGGCCGGTCTGGCGCGGCACCGAGTCAAGCAGTTCCTTGCCGCCACCCCGGGCCGGCGTCTCGTCCCGCTCCCGCCGCATCAGTCTGAGCAGGCCGGCGACCCAGACGACGATGGCGATGAGCAGGACGGCGAAGCCGATCTGCTGCAGAAGCGCAACGGAGGGGTGCATACGGGCCTCCAGGACGGGCGGGGCGCGGATCAGATCCCAGTAGACACCACACATCGGGCCTTTCGACAGGGGGATTAGGGGACTTACGTCCCGAAGTGACGCACGTCCTATGACATTTCATCGCTTTCCCGGCATGCCGCACGGCGCACGCCCCGAAGTGCACCGGAGCGCAACCCCCCTCCCGTCCCCTGTTCGCCGCACTCCCCCGCACCCCCACCCGCCCCTCACCCCTCCGGCGCGGCAGGGTCCCGGCCACGCCGTTGGACACGCCGGAGGCTTCCCCGAGCGAAGATCACCCCCGACGATGGCCGCACATCGTCCGCGACGTGAGGAGTACGCACGTGCCGCAGCCGCCCCAGCCGCAGCCCCTGCCACCGGCCGACGCCGGCACCGGGCACGCCGCCCCTGCCGCGCCGCCCGCCCGCGCGCTGGAGGGCATCCTCGTGGCCGACTTCAGCCGGGTCCTGGCCGGGCCGCTGGCCGCCGCGACGCTCGCCGACCTCGGCGCCGAGGTGATCAAGGTGGAGCGGCCCGGCACCGGCGACGACACCCGCGCGTGGGGCCCGCCGTTCGCGGCGGACGGCACCGCCGCGTACTTCGACGCCGCCAACCGCTCCAAACGGGGCCTCACCCTGGACCTCGGCGACCCGGACGACGCGGCCGCGGCCCGCGAGTTGGCGCGCCGGGCCGACGTGCTGATCGAGAACTTCCGCCCCGGGTCGCTCGCCAAGTACGGCCTGGACCATGCCCGCACCCGCGCCGCGAACCCGGGCCTGGTGCACTGCACGATCACCGGTTTCGGCTCCGGCGAGGGCGCCCACCTGCCCGGCTACGACTTCGTCGTGCAGGCCGTCGGCGGCCTCATGAGCATCACCGGCGAGCCCGGCGGCACGCCCCTGAAAGCAGGCGTCGCGCTGGTGGACGTGCTGACCGCCAAGGACGCCACGACCGGCATCCTGGCGGCGCTGCGGCACCGCGACCGCACCGGCGAGGGGCAGCTGGTGGAGGTCAACCTGCTCTCCTCCCTCCTCGGCTCGCTGGTCAACCAGACCTCCGGCTATCTGGCCACCGGACGCGACCCGGGGCCGATGGGCAACCGGCACCCGAGCATCGCTCCGTACGAGACGCTGGCCTGCCGTGGCGGACTGCTCGCGGTGGCGGCCGGCAACGACCGGCAGTTCCGGGCGCTCGTGACGGCCCTGGGCAGCCCCGAGTTGGCCGACGACCTCCGGTTCGCCCGCAATCAGGACCGCGTACAACACCGCACAGATCTCATCAATGCGTTGGAGGACCGACTGGTGGCCGACACCCCTCAGGGGTGGACCGAGCGGCTTGCCGCGGTGTCCGTGCCGTGCGGCCCGGTCAACACTCTCTCCGAGGCCCTGGAGTTGGCGGAGCGGCTCGGACTCGACCCGGTCACCCCTGTGGGCGACGGCCGGATCCCCCAAGTCACCAGCCCACTGCGCCTCTCGGGGACCCCGGTCGCCCAACCTGCCGCCCCACCCCGCCTGGACGAACACGGGGCACCGCTGCGAACCTGGCTGTCCGGGCCGCGCGATCACCCTCTCCCCCCGCGGGTGTGATGTTGGTCACAACGCGACCCGACCCGCAACCAAAATCGTCCGTAGGTGCTGTTTACCAGCACGGAAAACACCACACCCTCGTATGGAGCAGCTCGTGACATCGCCGGACAACCCTGTGCCCGCTCGGTCCCGCACCCCGCACCAGCTGCTCCAGCCTGCCGAGCAGCAGGGGACGGGCACGCCGCGCACCCGCCGGACGCGACGCACGCTCGCCGTGACCGCGCTGTTGGCGGCCGGAGCGCTGGCCCTGTCCGCCTGTGGAGGCAACGCCGAGGCCGGTGGTCATGACGACGGCAAGAACGGCCAGGCGGGTGCGGATGCCGCGGCCGCCAAGGACGCCTCCGACGCGAAGATCAAGGTCTCGTCGAAGGACGGCGCCACGGACGCCAGCATCAACGACACCCGGGTGAAGGTCACCGGCGGCAAGTTGACGGATGTGAAGCTCACCGCGGCCGACTCCGGCACCGTCGTGGAAGGCGCCATATCGTCCGACGGCTCCTCCTGGAAGCCCTCGGTCCAGCTGGAGCGCGGGACCAAGTACCAGCTGGTGGCGAACGCCAAGGACGCCAAGGGCCGTTCCGCCACCGAGAACGCGACGTTCACCACCGTCTCGTCGGCCAACAGCTTCATCGGCTCCTACACCCCCGACGACGGCAAGACCGTCGGCGTCGGCATGCCGGTGTCGTTCAACTTCGACAAGGTCATCACCAACAAGAAGGACGTCCAGTCCCACATCAAGGTGACGTCCAGCAGCGGCCAGCCGGTCGTCGGCCACTGGTTCGGTACGCAGCGCCTGGACTTCCGGCCGGAGGAGTACTGGAAGGCCGGCTCCAAGGTCACCATGAAGATCGACCTGGACGGTGTCCAGGGCGGCGAGGGCATCACCGGTGTGCAGTCCAAGACGGTGTCCTTCACCATCGGACGCTCGCAGGTCTCCACCGTCGACATGAACACCCAGAACATGACGGTCAAGAGGGACGGCAAGACCCTCAAGTCCATCCCGATCTCCGGCGGCAGCCCCGAGAACCCCACCTACAACGGCCAGATGGTCATCTCGGAGATGTTCAAGCAGACCCGGATGGACGGCTCCACCGTCGGGTTCACGAAGGGCAACGGAAAGGGCGAGTACGACATCAAGGATGTCCCGCACGCCATGCGCCTCTCGTCCTCCGGCACCTTCATCCACGGCAACTACTGGGGCGACCCGTCGATCTTCGGACGCTCCGGCACCAGCCACGGCTGCGTCGGCCTGCGCGACTCCAAGGGCGGCGGCGGCAACACCCCGGGCAAGTGGTTCTTCGACAACTCGCTGGTGGGCGATGTCGTCATCGTGAAGAACTCGAAGGACAAGACCATCAAGCCGGACAACGGCCTCAACGGCTGGAACCTCTCCTGGTCCGACTGGCAGGCGGGCAGCGCGTCCTGACCGGCGGCTGCTGACGGACACGACGGTGGCCGGCCCCCTGAGGGCGCCGGCCACCGTTTTCGTGCCACCTGCGGCAGCTTCCCCGGCAGCCGCCGCGCCGGGAGCGAGTCCATCCGACCGGGCCGGGGACGGTAACGCGCCCCCGGCGAGGGGAATGCACCCCGTACGGGTCAGGGGGCCCGAACGGATGGGGGATGAGTGATGAGCGAAGAGGCGATATCGGCCCGCGACACGTCCGGACGCGGCGCGGCCGGCGAGGGCAGCCGTCCCGAAGACGCCCTGACCTGGCGGAAGTCCGGCCACAGCGACGACTTCGACCGGGCCTGCCTCGAACTGGCCGCCGGGGCCGGGCCCGACGCCCTGGTGTATGTCCGGGACTCCACACGGGCCGGCGGCGGCTCGCAGCTCACCTTCGCCGCGCCTGCCTGGTCCCTCTTCATCGCCTACATCACGGCCGACTGACGGCACCTCACCACGGCGCGGCACCCGGCCGACTGCCGCCGCGCACATGCCGGGGCCCCCACCACGGTGCTCGGTGGGGGCCCCGGCGTGCAGGAGCTGCTGTCGGTACGCCGATAGGTCAGGCGGCGACCGTCACCTTGCCTTCCTCTGCGGTGTCCGCCATCGCCTCCTGCCGCGCGTCGCGCGAGCTGCGCATCCCCTTGAGGAGGATCACCAGGCCCGTGGTGACGCACGTACCGGCGGCGATGGCGACCAGGTAGAGGAGCGGCTGGCCGATCAGCGGGACGACGAAGATGCCGCCGTGCGGGGCGCGGAGGGTGCAGCCGAACGCCATCGACAGGGCCCCGGTGACCGCACCGCCGGCCATCGCGGAGGGGATGACCCGCAGCGGGTCGGCGGCCGCGAAGGGGATGGCGCCCTCGGTGATGAAGGAGGCGCCGAGCACCCAGGCCGCCTTGCCGTTGTCGCGTTCGGTCTTGGTGAAGAGCCGGCCGCGGACGGTCGTGGCCAGCGCCATCGCCAGCGGCGGGACCATACCGGCCGCCATCACCGCGGCCATGACCTTCAGGCTGCCCTCGTTGGGGTTGGCGAGGCCGCCGACCGCGAAAGCGTACGCGACCTTGTTCAGCGGGCCGCCGAGGTCGAAGCACATCATCAGGCCCAGGATGACGCCGAGGATGATCGCGTTGGCGCCGGAGAGGCCGGACAGCCAGTCGGTGAGTGCCTTCTGCAGGGCGGCGATCGGCTTGCCGATCACCAGGAACATCAGGAACCCGACGACCGCCGAGGAGATCAGCGGGATCACCACGACCGGCATGATGCCGCGCAGGACCGGGGGAATCCTGACCCGCTGGATCGCCATCACCACCCCGCCCGCGAGCAGACCGGCGATCAGACCGCCGAGGAAGCCCGCGTTGATGGTGAGGGCGATGGCACCGCCGACGAAGCCCGGGACGAGGCCCGGCCGGTCGGCCATGCCGTAGGCGATGTAGCCCGCCAGGATCGGGACGAGGAAGCCGAAGGCGACCCCGCCGATCTGGAAGAGCAGCGCCGCCCAGCTGGTGGTCTCGGTCCAGATGAAGTGGTCGGCGACGGACGGCGCCTTGTCGATCGTGTAGCCGCCGATGGCGAAGGCGAGGGCGATGAGCAGGCCGCCGGCCGCGACGAACGGCACCATGTAACTGACGCCGGTCATCAGCCACTTGCGCAGCCGGGTGCCGAAGCCGTCGGCCTCGTCGCCGCCCTTGTCCATGGGCGCGGCATCCCGGGCCGGGGCGCTCGCGTCGCCGCGCTCGGCCTTCCCGCGCACCTCGGCGATGAGTTCGGCGGGGCGGTTGATGCCCGCCTTCACCCCGACGTCGACGGTCGGCTTCCCGGCGAACCGGTCCTTGTCCCGGACCTCGACGTCATGCGCGAAGATCACGCCGTCCGCGGCCGCGACGAGCTGCGGGTCGAGCCGCTCGAAGCCGGCAGAGCCCTGCGTCTCGACGACCACCTCGACGCCGGCGGCCTTGCCGGCCTTCTCCAGCGACTCGGCCGCCATGTACGTGTGGGCGATGCCGGTGGGGCAGGAGGTGACGGCGACGATGCGGAAGGGGGCCTCGGGGGCCGGGGCGTCGGGGGCCGGGGCGGATTGCTCGCCGGACCGCTGCGGGGTCGCCGTCTCGGCCGAGGCTCCCGCGGGGGCGTCGGTGGAGACGGCGGTGGGCTCCGCTGCCGCCGGATCGTCAGCTTCCGCTTCGGCCGCCGGGGCGGCCGCGGGCTCGGCCTTCTCGGGCTCCGCCGCCGGCTCCGCTGCCGGCTCCTCTCCGCGGATGAGAGCGGCCGCTCGCGCCGGATCCGTGACGGACCGCAGCGCGCCGGTGAACTCCTCGTCCATCAGGTGACGGGCGAGGGTGGAGAGGATCGACAGATGATCCGCGTCGCCGCCCGCGGGGGCCGCGATCAGGAAGATCAGGTCCGCCGGGCCGTCCGGCGCACCGAAGTCGATGCCGGCGGGACAGCGGCCGAAGGCCAGCGTCGGCGCCGAGACGTGCTCACTGCGGCAGTGCGGAATGCCGATGCCTCCGTCGAGACCGGTCGGCATCTGGGCCTCGCGGGCCGCCACATCCGCGAGGAAGCCCTCCAGGTCGGTGACGCGACCGGATGCGACCATCCGCTCGGCCAACGATCGGGCTGCGGCGTCCTTCGTTTCGGCGGACAGGTCGAGATCGACCAGTTCCGCGGTGATCAGCTCACTCATCGCGGGCTCCCTTGCGCGTATCCGCCGAGGGGGCGGTGGGGACGGGACGGGGAATGGGAGGGGTCGTGCACATGGGGACGGGGGTGCGCCGCGAGTACGTAAGGGGGTGGGTACGCAGTGGGGTGGTACGCGGTGCGGTGGTAGGGGGACGGGCGGGGTGGAGCGGAGGTCCCGGCAGCGAGGCCGGCAGCGGTGCCGGTCGCTCGCTCGGCGGCCGCGGGGGCGGCGCCGGGGTGCCCGATCGGCCGGGTAGCGGCCGAACACCGGGTCGCAGCCGACGGCCGGGCGGGGGTGGCCCGGAGTGTCGGCCGGTCTGTTGTCGCCACTAGGGCGGGTCCGTCGACGGCCGGCCGGAAGCCGGGCCGTGCGGAGGGCGATGGCGGCAGGACGCGCGGCGTATCGAGGACCGGCGCCGGAACGCCGCGCCGGGCGTTCCGCGGCCCGCGCCTCTCGACGACGGCGGCGTGCCGGGTCATGACACCGGCTCCGTGAGCGGGCGGTCGAGGGGGACGTCGTCGGTCGTCGTGACCGCCGCCGGATCCAGGTCGTCCGGCGTCGGCATCAGACTGCCGGGGAGCTGGACGGCGGCCGCGCCGTGCGCCACCGCGGCGGCCAGGGCGCGGACGCCGGTGCCGCCCGCGGCGAGGAAGCCGGCGAGCGAGGCGTCGCCCGCGCCGACGTTGCTGCGCACCGCGGTGACGCGGGCGCTGCCGAAGTGGGCGCCGTCCTCGTCGACCAGCAGCTGGCCGTCGGCGCCCAGCGAGGCGAGTACGGCGCGCGCGCCGGAGGTCCGCAGCTCCTCCGCGGCCTTGACCGCGTCCCCGATGGTGGCGAGCGGACGGCCGACGGCCTCGGAGAGCTCCTCGGCGTTCGGCTTGACGATGTCGGGGCGCTCGCGCAGCGCGGCGGTCAGCGACGGTCCTGAGGTGTCCAGGGCGATGCGGGCACCGGCGCGGTGGGCCCGCGCGACCAGCTCGGCGTACCACTCGGGTGCCAGTCCGCGCGGCAGGCTGCCGCAGCAGGCGATCCAGTCGGCGCCCGCGGAACGCTCACCGACCGTCGCCAGCAGGGCCTCCGACTCGTCGGCGGTCAGCTCGGGGCCGGTCGCGTTGATCTTCGTGAGGGTGCCGTCCGGCTCGGCGACGGAGATGTTGGAGCGGGTCTGGCCGGCCACCGGCACACCGGCCACCTCGATGCCCTCCGCACTCAGCAGCCCGGCGAGCGCCGCGCCCGCGGGGCCGCCCAGCGGCAGCACCGCGAGGGTGCGGTGGCCGGCCGCTGCGACCGCCCGCGAGAGGTTGACGCCCTTGCCGCCCGGGTCGATCCGGTCGGCGGTGGCCCGGAGCACGGCACCACGTTCCAGAGCCGGGATCTCGTACGTACGGTCCAGGCTGGGGTTGGGGGTGACGGTGAGGATCATGCGCGCACTACTTCCGTGCCCGCGCGCTCGATGGCGAGGGCGTCGTCGGGGCTCAGCCCGGTGTCGGTGATGAGCAGGTCCACGTCCGACAGCTCGCCGAAGCGGGCGAAGTGCTGCTGCCCGAACTTGGCGGAGTCGGCGAGCAGGACGACCCTTCGGGCGGCGGCGATCAGCGCCCGCTTGACCGCGGCCTCGGCGAGGTCGGGGGTGGTCAGGCCGCCGTCGAGGGAGAAACCGTTGGTGGCGAGGAACAGCACATCGGCGTTGATCTCGCGGTAGGCGCGCAGCGCCCAGTCGTCGACCGCGGCCCGCGTGCGGTGCCGGATACGGCCGCCCACCAGGTGCAGGGTGAGCCCCGGGTGGTCGGCCAGCCGGGCGGCGACCGGCAGGCCGTGGGTGACGACGGTCAGCTCGGCCTCCAGCGGAATCTCGGCGGCGAGCCGGGCCGCGGTGGTCCCCGCGTCCATGATCACGGTGCCGGAGAGTCCCCCGGAGCGGGAAGGAGCGGAAGCCGAGGACGCCGGGGACACCCGGGAACCACAGTTCGCCGCGCTCTCGCCGGGGCCGCCGTCAGCGCTCCAGGGGAGTTCGGCGAGCGCGGCGCGTACGATGCGCAGCTTCTCGTCGGCGGCGACGACGTCCCGCTGGGCCAGGTCCGGCTCGAAGTCCAGCCGGCCGGCCGGGATGGCGCCGCCGTGCACGCGGCGCACCAGCCCCGCGCGATCGAGGGCTTTCAGGTCGCGCCGTACGGTCTCGGCGGTGACCTGGAACTCTTCCGCGAGGGACAGCACATCCACCCGCCCGCCCTCACGGGCGAGCCGCAGAATCTCCTGCTGGCGCTCAGGTGCATACATCAGCGTTCGCGTCCGTTCGATGCCCGAAACTGTGGTTTCAGCGGGATGCTACGCGTGCATTTCCGCGAAGTAAACACAAGCGGGCATCCAGCAGACTCAAACAGACATCACTTTCGGGCGGGCAACCGTCGGCGGCCGGCGAACCGCCTTCCGGCGGCCTCAGCAGCCCGCAGACCCCGCGCACACAAAGGAGCCCCGACGCCGGAACCGGCACCGGGGCTCGCTACGGAGAATCTCGCTATGGGGCATACGGGGGCGCGAACGGACGCGCGCTGCCTATGCGGCGGCGTCGAACCCCGTGTCACCGGCCATCCGCTTCAGTTCGAGGAGCGCGTGCTTCTCTATCTGGCGGATCCGCTCACGGGTGAGGCCGTGCTGCTTGCCGACCTCGGTCAGCGTGCGCTCGCGGCCGTCCTCGATGCCGTAACGCGCCTTGATGATCGAGGCGGTGCGGTGGTCGAGGCGGTCGATCAGGTCCTCCAGCTCCTCGCTGCGCAGCAGCGTGAGCACGGACTGCTCGGGCGAGGCCGCGGAGGTGTCCTCCAGCAGATCGCCGAACTGGGTGTCGCCGTCGTCGTCCACCGACATGTTGAGGCTGACCGGGTCGCGGGCCCAGTCCAGGACATCGGTGACGCGGGCGGGCGTGGAGCCCAGCTCACCGGCGACCTCCGCCGGCTCCGGGTCGCGGCCGTTCTCCCGGTTGAACTCACGCTGCACCCGGCGGATCCGGCCCAGCTCCTCGACGAGGTGCACGGGCAGCCGGATCGTGCGGGACTGGTCGGCGATGGAGCGGGTGATGGCCTGACGGATCCACCACGTGGCATACGTCGAGAACTTGAAGCCCTTGGCGTAGTCGAACTTCTCCACCGCGCGCACCAGACCGGCGTTGCCCTCCTGGATCAGGTCCAGCAGGGGCAGACCGGCGCGCGGGTAGCGGCGGGCGACCGCGACGACCAGCCGCAGGTTGGAACGGATGAAAACGTCCTTGGCCTTGGCGCTCTCGGTGACCAGCGCCTCCAGCTCCTCATGGCCGGCACCTGCGGCATTGCCGTCGGTGACCTCGCCGTCCAGGATCTGCTGGGCGTAGACGCCCGCCTCGATGGTCTGCGAAAGCTCGACCTCCTTCGCGGCATCCAGCAGGGGGGTGCGCGCGATCTCGTCGAGATACATGCCCACCAGGTCGCGGTCGGCGATCTCCCCGCCTACGGCGCGAACGCTGCTGGCCCCCTCAGAACCGCTGCTGGTGGCCTGACGACGGGCGACGGCACGGGTTGCCATGCGTGTGCTCCCTTTGCGATGAGTCGGTCGCGGGACAGTGGCGCGGGAAACCCGATGGGTGACCGAGTGACCCGTCCGAAGGAAACAACGGCTGGAATCCGGACAGAATTCCCCCACCGTCGTCCTTTTTTGTGATCATGCAGTACCCTGCCCCCTCACCGAGGGGGGTCGCATGCTGCCGGAGCGCAGGGACGTGCAGGTCAGGGCGGGCACTGCAGCGGACCTCGGGGCCCTCACGGAGCTCTACAACCACTACATCCGTGAGACGTCCGTCACATTCGACACCGAGCCCTTCACTTCCGAGCAGCGCCGTCCGTGGTTGGCCTCCCACCCACAAGACGGCCCTCATCGACTTCTGGTTGCCCAGGAGGCGGACGGCAAACCCACAGGCCCGCGCCCCGGACCCCGGGGCGACAACGGCAACGGGGACGGCAGCGCCCTGCTCGGTTACGCGACCAGCAGCTCGTTCCGGCCGAAGGCGGCCTATGCCACCTCCGTGGAGGTCACCGTCTACTGCGCACCGGGCGCCGCCGGCCGCGGCATCGGCACCCTGCTCTACGAGGCCCTCTTCGAAGCCCTGGCCGACGAGGACGTCCACCGCGCATACGCCGGCATCGCCCTGCCGAACGAGGCGTCCGTCGGCCTGCACACCCGCTTCGGCTTCCGGCACATCGGTACGTACACGGAGGTCGGCCGCAAATTCGGCCGCTACTGGGACGTCGCCTGGTACCAGAAGGATCTGAGCTGACTCCGGTTGCCGCGAACGGCGACCGGGTGTCGCCTGGACAGGAGGGCAATCGAGAGGAGCCCGCCATGGAGAAGCACGCTCGCCGACGCGACACGGGTGCGGCCCGCTCCCACGGCGCCGTCGAAGCCGAACACGGCGCGACTGCCAACGATTCCCGGACGCCTGCCGGACCCCCCGCCGGGCGCCGCCTGCCGGCCACGGTGGTGCTGCCCGTCCTCGCGGCCCTCGGCTTCGGCTGCTACACGATCTGGATCGACCACACCAGCGGCGCCAAGGGCGCCCAGGCCGCGCTGCTCGGACTGATCGCGGCGGTGGTCTCCGGGGCGCTGGGCCTGGTGCTGGTGCACTTCCAGTCGTCGATGATCACGGACACCCGGGCACTGGCGTACGCCGCGCTCTTCGGCTGCGCGATGGGCTGGCTCTACAGCCTCAGCGGGCCCTCGGTACTGAAGTCGGTGGGATGGGGCCTGATCATGGGCGGCGTGATGTTCGTCGTCTCGCTGTACGTCTTCCGCTCCCACCGGGTGCGGGAGCCGCACGGCCTGCACCGGCCGCGCAAGACCCACCGTCCGCACGGAGCCCACTGACGGCGGGCCCCCCAAGCAGCAATGCACTCTCCGCAGAACTCGCCGCGAATTCCGGCGGCTTCATGAGAATTGACCTCTGGTTGCATTTTCGGCGAGTTCTTGTGCGCTACTCCTGCCGCGTGCGCGGCAGTCACGGAATCCACCGGCGGATAGCAGCCGCCGGTGGATAGCGTGTCATCAGGCTCTCGTCGGGTCGCGACGATACGGTGTGCCTCCCTGCGAAAGTAGCTGGTGGGAGACAGGCCGTGGCAGCGGTTCACAGCGATGACGGCCCTCCCGAGAGGGTCGATCCCCTGCGGACTCTCTTTCGCGGCTCCGACGGCCCCCTTCCCGCCCTCTTGTTGTTGCTGACGACGGTGACCGGGTTGGTGGATTCGGTCAGCTATCTCGTGCTGGGCAAAGTCTTCGTCGCCAACATGGCCGGCAATCTCATCTTCGTCGGATTCGGCCTGTCGGCAGTGGGGACAGCGGTGACCCCGTCCGCTGTCGCGATCGGGGCATTTCTCGTCGGCTGTGTCGCCGGTGGCAGGGCCGTTCAATCGTTGGCCCACCACCGGGGGTGGTTGTTGTGCGGAAGCGCAACAGTCGTGGTGGTACCGGTCGTTGTGGCAGTCGCCCTGCTGTGGGGAGTGGACGAGGGAGGGACAGTGCCGTCGGCCCGACGCTGGGCCGCGATCGCCGCCCTGGCGTGCGGGATGGGCTTTCAAGCGGCGCTCACCCGGCAGGTCAACTTGAAGGACATGAGAACGATCGTGGCCACGCTCACCTTCACCGCTGTCGCCGCCGACTCGAAACTGGCCGGTGGCAGGGGCCGGGGTGTGACCAGCGGGGTGGTGTCGGTACTGACAGTGGTATTCGGCGCGTTCTGCGGTGGCCTTCTCCTTCGGGTTGGCGATGTGCGCGCTCCGTTGCTCCTCGCCATCGCTTTGCTCTTGATCGCCGCGGCGATGGTCGCCGTACTTTCAAGGAAGGAAGCCGATTGGCAACGCCCCCACGAATAGGCGCTCCGGGCTGATCCGCAGTGCGTCTCACATCACCTCTGCCGGCGAGTCATCGCTCTTCCGCCGCACGGCGCGCAGCCCCCGGCCCGGCCGCCAGGTCTCCAGCACCATGTACGGATCGTCGATCGACGTACGCACCACCTCCGCCAGCTCCGCCCGGAACAGGTGGAACGGTTCCGGGGGCTGCACCGCGGCGGCGTAGCGCGCGACCGTCTCGGGGTCGGTCACCTCGACCGCCCGCCCCGACACCCGGACGTCACCACCCGCCATGTCCGTGCCCGGTCCGGGGTTGGCGTGCAGCGAGAAGCGGGGGTCGCGGCGCAGGTCGAGCGCCTTGCGTGAGCCCGGCATCATCCCGAGCCACAGTTCACCGAAGCGGAAGTCGGCCTCCAGGCCGGTCAGTCGCGGTGAGCCGTCCTTGCGAAGGGTGCCCAGGACGTGGTGCGTGAACGCCCCGAAGCGCTCCTGCACCTGTGCCGCGAAATCCGGTTCCGCCGACACGATCTCCGACCACGCCGCCCCGCCACGCCTGTCCCCCTCGCCGCCGCTCCCGCGCCCCTCGGGCCCGCCGGTCTTCTCACTCGTCATGGCTCCACCACTCGTCATGGCTCCACCCTGCCGCCCATACCTGACGCCTGCTGTCCGGTTTCCCGGCAGTTCCGCAGGCGCCCGGCCGGCTTCAGTGCGACGGCCCCAGATCCGCGGCGTTCCACCGCTCGGGCCGCAGGCGGATGGCGATCAGCTCCTCGCCACGGCTGAGCACGTCGCGCGCGTACCGCGGCACCTCGTCGGCCGGCAGGTAGCGGCTCGCCACCCTCTCGACCAGCTCGGGTGTGACGGCGACGAAGGCGGTGGGCCCCTCGACCGCGGCATAGCGGTAGGACGGCGACGTGCGCTGCACCGTCAGGGTGAAGCGACCGGCCTGCTCGATCAGCCGGGCCTTGCGGGACGCACGGCCGGTGAACAGCATGACGTCGCCATCCGGCCGGTAGGCGTACCAGACCGGCGCGGTCACGGGCCCACGCTCGCTGCCCGCCGCGACCGACAGCACGGCGACCAGCGGCTCGGCAAAGAACTGCGCACGTTCTTCCACAGTCAGCGACATCGCACACTCCTCGTGAGGTCTCGGCGTCCGGGGCCGCCCTCCCACGCTCACACAGGGCACCCGATACCGCCCGCCGCTCGCCCACCGGACCGGCACCGACCCCGTCGCGAGCAGGGCCGTGCCCGCGGGCGCCCGACCCCGCCGACCTACGACGCGTGCGACCTACGGCGTAGGGCCGCCGACCGTTCCGCCGCGACGGCCCGCCGTCCTAGCCTCGAATCATGGATACGACGAGCGGCACCCTCGACGAAGCCCTGGAGCGCCTGCACACCACCGGCCCCGAGTTCCGCGGCTTCCTGAGCAATCACGGTCCGATGGCCGTCGAGGCCCTGGTCCGGCACGGTCAGGCCGGCTCCGTCCACCGTTGGGTCGACCACTACGCCACCAAGCTGGAGAACGTCCCCAGCCCACAGTCCCCCCTGACCGACGCCAACTGGCAGCAGGCGATGGGGGATCCGCGCCGGGTCACCGACTGGACCCTCTACATGGCGCGCCAGGTCGAGGAACGTCCCTGGCGCGAGGTGCTGGCCGAGTGGTGGCCGCAGCTGCTGCCCGGCATCGCGGGCGCCGCGACGCATCCCGTCATCCGCGTCGGGCACGCCGTCCGCACACTGCTGGACGAGGGCGAGGAGGCGCCGCGGATCGCCGAGTTGGCGCATGCCCTCGGCTATTGGGCCGCGCGCCACACGCCGCTGCCGGTGACCGTGCGGCCGACCGGCACCGCCTCCCCCGCCGACGCGCTGGCCGCCCTCCCGCACGTCGCCGACCAGCGGGTCGGCGTCCTCAAGGGCCTGGCCCAGCTGCCCGGAACCGACGGCTGGCAGACCGCCGCGGAAGCCGTCGACGCCCCGCAGGAGCCGGACGCCGCCCGCGCGCAACTGGCCGCGCTGGTACGGGCCGCCACCCACCGCTATCTCGACTACGGACACGGTGACGAGGTGCTGCTCGTGCACGCCGCCACCGCCCCCAACGCCGTGCTGCGCACGCTTCCGGCGCTCCCCCGCGAGCTGTGGGCACCCTCGCTGGGCGCGGCCTGGGCGGCGAGTGCCGCGCTCACCGCCGTCTACACCCCTGACGAGCCGCTGCCGGCACTGCGGACCGGGGCGCTCGAACCCGAAGAGGTCTTCGCGCGGGCCGCCGCACACGGCGACGAGCACGCGATCAAGCTGACCGACACGGCGCTGGACGTCGCCTCCTGGACACCGGACGGCGACGACCGCGCCCTGGCGGCCGCCCTGCGCTCCCTGGAGTTGATCCGCCAGGACGTGTGAGACGGACGCGGCCGAGGGCACCGGCCCCCGGCCGAACCCGCCTCACCCGAACTGCACGGACCGCTTCGCCAGCCCCATCCAGAATCCGTCGACGACGCTGCGCCCGCTGTCCAGCTGTCCCTGGGCGTCGGCGGCTCCCAGCGTCACGAAGAGCGGCGCGAAGTGCTCGGTGCGCGGATGGGCCAGCTGCCCGGCGGGGGCCTTGTGGCGAAAGTCGAACAGCACGTCGAGGTCCTGGGCCGCCAGCGCCCGCCGCCCCCAGTCGTCGAACTCCGCCGACCAGGCGGGCGGGCCGTCCCCGCGGTGCCGCAGCGCCGCCAGGTTGTGGGTGAAGAAGCCGCTGCCGACGATCAGCACACCCTCCTCGCGCAGAGGGGCGAGCTTGCGGCCGATCTCGTACAGCCGGCGCGGGTCGAGGGTGGGCATCGAGATCTGGAGCACGGGGATGTCGGCGGCCGGGAACATCTCGACGAGCGGCACGTACGCGCCGTGGTCGAGCCCGCGGTCGGGGATGTCCTGCACGGGCGTACCGGCGGTGCGCAGCGTCCGCCGGATGCGGTCGGCGAGCCGGGGAGCGCCCGGGGCGGCGTACCGCACCGTGTAGTAGTGCTCGGGAAAGCCCCAGAAGTCGTACACCAGCGGCACCGTCTCGGTGGCACCGAGCGCGAGCGGGGCCTCCTCCCAGTGGGCGGAGACGATGAGCACGGCCTTGGGCCGGGGCAGGTCCGCGGCCCAGGCGGCGAGCTGTCCTGGCCACAACGGGTCGTCGGCGAGCGGCGGTGCGCCGTGGCTGAGGTAGAGGGCCGGCATCACGGACATGGCAGCTCCACATCGTCACACGTGCGAGACAGTTGCTTGAAAGTTCAAGCTAACTCCACCATAGCTCACCTTTTGTTAAAACTTCAATAACTGGGGGAACGGTGAGAGAATGGGTGCTATGAGCAACGAACCCGCAGCCGAGCCCCGCTGGCTCAGCGACGAGGAGCAGTACGCCTGGCAGTCCTACCTCCACGCCACCACGCTCCTGGAGGACCACCTCGACCGCCAGCTGCAACGCGACGCCGGGATGCCGCACGTCTACTACGGCCTGCTCGTCCAGCTCTCCCGCGCCCCGCGGCGCCGCATGCGGATGACCGAGCTGGCCCAGAACGCCAAGATCACCCGCTCCCGGCTCTCCCACGCCGTCGCCCGCCTGGAGAAGAACGGCTGGGTGCGCCGCGAGGACTGCCCGTCGGACAAGCGGGGCCAGAACGCCCACCTCACGGACGAGGGACTGCGGGTTCTGAAGAAGACCGCACCGGGCCATGTCGCCGCCGTCCGGGCCGCCATGTTCGACCGCCTCTCCCCCGAGCAGATCGGCCAACTCGCCGAGATCTGCCGGGTGATGGCCGCGGGACTGCAGCCGAAAGGCGCCGACCTCCCCTGGCTCCGCTGACACCTCCGACGCATCGGAGGCACCAGGGGAGCGGGGAGGCCGACGCCTGCCGCGTTCGAGGTCTTCAACGTGCCGGGCGGCACGGGAGCGCTTACCGCGCCGCCGCCCCGCCGCCGCCTCAGTGCGCCATGACCGGCATCCGCACCTCGTCGCCCTCGGCCGCGGACTCGCCGTCACCCGAGGAACCGACCGCAGAACTGCCGCCCTGGTGGCCGGTGTTGATGAACGTGAAGGCGATGACCGCCGCCAGGACGAGGATGCCGACCGCCCACCAGATGGCGGTGGCGTAGCCGTGCACCATCGACTGGAGCTTGAGCAGATCCAGGGAGCGCGCACCAGCGGCGTGCGACGTGGCGTACGCCGTGGTGGCACTCGCCGCGATGGTGTTCAGCAGGGCCGTACCGATCGCACCGCCCACCTGCTGCGAGGTGTTGACCATCGCGGACGCGACACCGGCGTCACGCGGCTGGACGCCGTGCGTGGCCAGTGACATGGCCGGCATGAACGCCGTACCCATGCCGAGGCCCAGCAGCAGGAAGCCGGGCAGGATCAGCGCCGGGTAGGACGTGTCCAGGTCGATCCGGGTCAGCACCAGCATGCCGAGCGCGGCGGTCAGGAAGCCGGGCGCCATCAGCAGCCGAGGCCGGACGCGGGTCATCAGCCGGGCGCCGATCTGCGTCGAGCCGACGATCATGCCCACGATCATCGGGAGGAAGGCCAGGCCGGTGACGACCGGGGTGTAGCCCTTCACGATCTGCAGGTAGTAGGTCAGGAACAGGAACAGACCGAACATGCCGATGATGGCCAGGCCCAGCGACGCGTAGACACCGGCGCGGTTGCGCTCGGCGACCACCCGCAGCGGCAGCAGCGGCGCCTTCACCTTGGACTCGACGAGCACGAAGGTCAGCAGCAGCACGGCGGCCGCGACGAACAGGCCCAGGGTCGGGACGGCCAGCCAGCCGTCGGACTCGGCGCGGGTGAACCCGTACACCAGCGAGACCAGGCCGAGCGTGGCCAGGATGACGCCGGGGACGTCCAGCCGGGAGGGGTTACGGCTCTCCGAGGGCTCGCGGATGACCAGGACCGCGCCGGTCGCGGCGACCACGGCGAACGGGATGTTGACGAAGAAGGTCCAGCGCCAGTTCATGTACTCGGTCAGCACGCCACCGAGGATCAGGCCCACGGCGCCGCCACCACCGGCGATCGCGCCGAAGATCCCGAACGCCTTGGCTCGCTCCCTGGCCTCGGTGAAGGTCACCGCCAGCAGGGACAGCGCGGCCGGCGCCAGCAGCGCCCCGAAGACGCCCTGCAGCGCACGCGCGCCCAGCAGCATTCCCTGGTTGGCCGCGGCGCCACCTATCGCCGAGGCGAGGGCGAACCCGACCAGGCCGATGATGAAGGTGCGCTTGCGCCCCCACAGGTCGGCGATGCGTCCGCCGAAGAGCAGCAGACCGCCGAAGGCGAGGGCGTAGGCGGTGATGACCCACTGCCGGTTGGCGTCGGTGATGCCGAGGTCGGCCTGGGCGGAGGGCAGCGCGATGTTCACGATGGTCGCGTCGAGGACGACCATCAGCTGCGCGAGGGCGATGAATATGAGCGCTTTCCAGCGCCGGGGATCGACGTACGGGGCTGTTTCAGGCATGGCGAAGTCCACCTATTGGTGCGGTGAGCGAATAACGGGACGTGGGCGACGGAGAGACGGAACGGTCGGATCTGGTGAGGTCGGGTTCGACCGCAGGAGCGAACGGCCGGCGAGCGGGACGGCTGGACGGCCGAAGGCCCGCGAGGAGCTACCTGTTGAACATGCGGCCGGAAAAGCTGGGGTTCAGCTCACGGCCGGTGCCTGAGGTCTTCCAGGGTGGCCGCGGCGCCGGGAAGTTCGGAGCGCGCGGGCGCCAGCAGGCCGTCCAGGAACAGCTGCAGATGCCGGTGCACGAACTTGTCGAAGTCGATACAGCCACTGCCCGGCAGCGGGCGGGTGAGCTGGGTGAGCGCGACCATCAGGTCACCGACGGCGATGTCGGTGCGCAGTTGGCCGCTGTCGCGCGCGGCGCGCATGACGGCCTCGATGGCCGTCTCCAGGCGTCCCCGGGCCGCGCGGAGTTCGGGATGGTCAAGATCCACGCCGTCGGAGAGCAGCGGGCACAGCGCCCCGATGCGCTCCTCCACCGCGGCGTGGACGAAGCGCCTCAGCGCTTGAAAGGCATCGGGCTCCTCGGCAAGGGCGGTCTCCGCGCAGTCCGCGGTGCGGGACATGACGGAGAGCGTGACGTAATGGATCAGCTCCAGGCGATCCGGGAAGTGACGGTAGAGCGTCGCGTTGCCGACGCCGGCCCGTCGAGCGATGTCATCGAGCGAGACCTCGGCCCCGAACTCGACCATCGTCTGGCGGGCGGCCGCGATGATCCGCTCCCGGTTGCGCAGGGCATCTGCCCGCAGACGCGGCTGCGGGGGCTTCGTGCGACTGTCGGCGGCGGTCACGGCGGCACACTCCTCTCACTTCTCGGACGTCCTGGGCCTTACGGCGGACCGGGCGGTCCGGGACGGTCGGCCGCGGCCGGCGGGATGGCCGTCCACGACGCCGGGACGAACCGGGGACCTGCTCCCCGTTTCATGCCAACGTCTCGTTAAACGGGGAGACCCTCCCCGGATATTTCGCGAGGATATGTGACCTGCGCCACATTCAATGCCCCCATGCGGCACATCCGCCACACCGGGCGCGCACAGCGACTCTCACCCACCGAGCGGCACCCCCTCACGCCACTCCCGCACCGACGTTGCTAATTTATCCCTTATGCGCCGAAGGCCCCGGCTCGCCGCCCCTCGCACCGCCTGGACCGCCCTCAGGACCGCCATCCGAGCCCGCACCCGGACCTCCGACCGACCCCCGGCTCCGGCCTCCGGCCGACCTCAGGCTCCGACCTCCACCCGCCCCGCCGCCCGGCCCCTCTCCGGAGCCGCCGACCCGCCACCCTCCTGGCCCTCCGCCGCGGCCTCCGCCCTGCTGTCCGGCACCGTGGCATACGTCCGCCGGGCCCCCGGCACCCACGCCTGGCTCGCGATCCTGCTCGCGACCTCGGCGGTGATACATCAGCAGGCCCCGGACTTCCTCGAAGGCTTTCTGCAGCACCGCTCGACCAACATCCACAACCTGCTGCTCTCACCCGGCCGGGTGCTGCTCACCAGCGCCCTCTGGCTCGACGGCGGCGGCTGGCCCCGCTACCTCGTCCTCTACCAGGTCTTCCACGTCCCCGCCGAGCGCTGGCTCGGCACCAAGCTCTGGCTGGCCGTCCTCGGCACCGCCCACATCGGCGCGACCTACCTCAGCGAGGGCGTACTGGCACTCGCCATCGACGCCGGCGCGGCCCCGCGCTCAGCCGTCAACACCCTGGACGTCGGGGTCAGTTACGCCCTCGCAGGGATCATCGCAGTCCTCACCTACCGACTCCCCCGCCCCTGGAGCCACCTCTACGCCGCCGGCATCCTCGCCCTTTACGCCGCTCCGCTGGCCACCGGCCACCCCTCCTTCACCGACATCGGCCACTTCGCGTCCGTACTGATCGGACTCGCCTGCTACCCCCTCGTCCGCCGCCGGCCCGACACCTGGAGCGCGGCCACCCCACCGGCCCCCCACCCCTCGGCATCGCCACCGGCCCCCTCTCCCCCTGCACCCCCGCCGCCCCTGTGACCTCCGGCCTCATGACTCCAGATGACGTAACCCGGCGCGCGAGCGGTCACCCAGCGACACAGGGTGATCACTATGAAGCAGAAGATATCCGCGGTCTTGGCCGCCGGCGCGGCCACTGCGGCCGCCGCCATAGCGCTGGGCTCGCCACCCACCGCCGCGGCCAACCCCCCGGAGGCCGGTAGGCAGCCGACCGGACCGTGCGCACTGCGCGGCATCGAGAACAACGTCGCCGAAGCCGCCGCCACCCCCACCGGCTACGCACGCTCGCGCGGCACCGTGAAGGCCCTCACCCTCTTCATCGACTTCCCCGACGCCCGCGCCGAGATCACACCCGCCGCCCGCTTCGCCGAGTTCTTCCCGGCCGCGACCGACTACTTCCGCGCCAGCTCCTACGGGAAGCTCGACTACCGGCCCGAGCCGCTGCTGAAGTGGATCCGGATGGCACGCCCCCTCGCGGCCTACGGCATCGCCCGCGGCGGCACCTTCGACCCCGCGTCCGACACCGGCTATCACGCCCTGTCCCGGGAGGTGGTCCGCGCCGTCGACCCTGCCGTCGACTTCCGCGACTACGACGTCATCAACGTCCTCGCGGCACCCAACGCGGGCCCGCCCGCGACCCGTACCGTCCTGTCGGTCACCTTCAGCGGCGGCGACATGGGCCTGCGAACCGCCGACGGCGTGCCGTTCCGGAACGCGTCCTTCATCTGGAGCCGGCAGACCGGTGACAGCGCCTTCCGCGTCCTCAACCACGAGAACGCGCACTCCTTCGGGCTCCCCGACCTCTACTACACCGACCGCCGCAGCTCCACGCCCGCGGTCGGCCACTGGGACCCGATGGACGAGGACTGGGGCCCGACCAACGACTTCCTCGGTTGGCACAAGTGGAAGCTCGGCTGGCTCTCCGCCGGTCAGGTGCGCTGCGCCCCACGCCACGGCACGCCCACCGAGCACCTCCTCACACCGACCCCGGCCCGCGGTGGCACGAAGATCGTCGTCATACCGACCTCCCCGCGCACCGCCCTCGTCGTCGAGGCGCGCACCCGCGGCCCCCTCGATCCGGCGGTCTGCCGGCCCGGCGTCCTCGTCTACCGCGTCGCCACCCACGTCACCTCCGGCCACGGCCCCTTGCGCGTCGTGGACGCCACACCGCGCAGCGGCGGCTGCTTCGCCAAGGACAAGTACGTCAACGCCGAGCTGACCGACGCCACTTTCCGCCCCGGCGCCACCTACCACGACCGCAAGAGCGGCGCCGGCGTCTCCGTCCTCACCGAAAACCCCGACGGCACCTACCGCATACGCGTCACCCCGGCGCGCACATAGGCCGGTAGGTCACTCCCGCCAGTGACGACGGCCGATGCTGATCAACCGCAGCTGTTGCCGCGCGACCCGCACGACGCGCTCGCGCTGCCTCTCGACCGTGGCGGGCGCACCGTCGCCGCCCGAACCGGCGTCCGCACCGCCCCCCTCGGGCCCCTCGGCCGCCTCGGCGGCGGCGGCGAGCGCCGCGGTGTCCTCGGCGTCGAGCAGCTCCGCGGCGGTCGTCACCAGCCGGTCCACATACAGCTCCGCCAGCATCCGGACGTCGTCGTCGGTCCACCCTTCCGACACCGGCTGCGTCTTGAGCGCGGCCGCCACCTCGGTCGCGAACCGCTCCAGTTCGGCCGCGATGGCCAGCCGGACCGCCCGCACCCCGCCATGCCGCTCGCGCGCCACGAACCGCACATGGGCGGGGTGTTCACGCACATGCCGCTCCACCACCGCGACCGTACGGTCTATCCGCTCCTCGGCCGCCGCCTGCTCGGCGAGGATCGCGCGCACCATGACATGGAGACTGCCCAACGCCTCCTCGACCAGGGCCACCCCCAGCTCACCGAGGTCCCGGAAGTGCCGGTAGAACGCGGTCGGGGCGATGCCCACCATGCGCGTGACCTCCCGCAACCCCAGGCTGCTCAGGCTCTGTTCCTCCAACAGGCCGAGCGCCGCGTCGAGCAACGCCTGGCGGGTTTTCTGCTTCTGGGCCTGCCGGACCCCAAGGGTGTGACTCATGTCATCCAGTAAACAACCGTTCTCCGACCACATCCACCCCTGGGTGCCCGTAGACTCGATAACTGAGTGAACAACTGTCCTCTGAGTTGGAAAGGCAGATCATGCTCTTCCTCGTCGCAGCCCTGCTCCTACTGGGGGTACTGCTGGGCACCGCGGCACACCTCCCGGTCCCCGTAGCCCTCGCCGCGGCCGCCGCCATCGCCGGCTGGCTGCTGATCTTCGCCATCCGCGAACACCGCCACAAGGCTGGAGGGACCACCCGATGAACACCCTCACCAAGCCCCACACCGAGCGCGCCCGAGCGGCCGGAACCACGGGCACCCACGAGCCGGCAACCACCCCGGCCACGAAGGACCCGGAACAGGCCCCCGCGACGGAAGCCGCGCACGACCAGGCCACAAGGCCGGCCGCCGCACAGCCGTCCCGCTCGCGCGCCGACGGCATGGCCGTGGCCTCCTTCATCTTCGGCCTGCTCGGCACCCTGGTGGGCAACGTCGTCCTGGGCCCCTGCGCCCTGATCTTCGGCGGCCTCGCCCTGGCCCACCACACCAACCGCCGCGGCCGCGCCTTCCTGGGCATGGCCCTCGGCGTCATCGACCTGGCGATCCTCCTCACCCTCGTCACCACGGACGGCACCGTCAGCTGGCACATCGGCGGCTGACACACCGCCCACCCCCCGCCCTTCGGGCAGGCTCGTGACACGTGAGCGAGTCGTACCCCAGCGGCCGAGCAGCCGACAGACACTCGGCCGCTCGGCCATGCTGCATGTGCCCGACGTGGTCTCGCCCGGCGAGGAGCGGCGCGGCGCCAGGCTGCTGGCCGACCTGTGTCGGGTGGCCGTGCTGCCGCACTGGAGCTTGATCCGCAGTCACCTCGACGGAGCCCGCGAGGGCTGGGGCCGGGTGGCCATCTCCCACGGCGTCGAGCGGCTGATGGCTCCGTACACCCCAAGGTCCGCCGGCGGGCGCCGGTTCTCGAGATGCGCCACGGGCCCAACTTGTCGGCCACACCAGGGCGGCCGCCCTCGAAGCGCTCGCCGAAGGCTGCTCCACCGGTGAACTCGCCGACCGGCTGGGGATCTCACCGGCGGGAGCCGGCAAGCATGCCGCCGTGCTGCGAAGATCCGGGTTGGTGGCCACATCCCGCAACCGCAACACCGCGCTGCACGCGCTCACCCCTCTTTGCACCGCCCTGCTCCGCAGCAGCGAACTCTTCATCTCACCGCCCCCCGGGGCGGTAGCGCGCGTACCGGCGCAACGTAGGGGGCCCTCACGGCTCAACGGCACCGACCGAGCGGCGGTTTGACCGCCCCCGCGGACGGCCGCCGCCACCACTTCCGGCACCCCTGACAGGGGAGGACACAACAGTGGGCACAAACCCCTTCGACGACCCCGACGGCACCTATCCGGTGCTGGTCAACGAGGAAGACGGGCATTCGCTCTGGCCCGCCTTCGCCGAGGTGCCCCAGGGCTGGACGGTGGCCCTGGCGGAAACCGACCGCCAAGTGGCGCTCGACTTCATCACCGAGCACTGGACCGACATGCGGCCGCGTAGCCTGGTCCGGGCGATGGAGGGGGCTTAGAAACCGGCCTTGGGCCGGGCTTGTTCGCCGGCGGTTTCTCCGGGTCAGGCGGAGCCTTCTCAAAGTTCACAGCCGGTCCCGGAGAAGAAGCCTCACCCACCCCCGCCATACGGCAGAATTCCTGCCCGTGACTATTCGCTTACTGATCGCCGACGACCAGGAAATGGTCCGCCGCGGATTACGCCGCATCGTGGAGAGCCAGCCCGACATGGAAGTGGTCGGCGAGGCGGCGAACGGCGTGGACGCGGTGGAGATGGGGCGCACGCTCACCCCGGATGTGGCCCTGGTGGACATCCGGATGCCGCGGATGGACGGCCTGGAGGTGACCCGACTGCTGGCCGGCCCCACCGCGGTCGATCCGGTCCGCGTCGTCGTCGTGACGACCTTCGACCTCGACGAGTACGTCTATCCCGCGCTGCGCTTCGGCGCCTCGGGGTTCCTGCTCAAGCGCTCGGGGCCGACGCTGCTGATCGAGGCGGTCCGGGCGGCGATGGCCGGTGACAGCCTGATCAGCCCGTCGATCACCGTACGGCTGCTGCAGCACGTCACCGGCCCCACGGAAGGCCGCCGCCCCCGGCGCCGTGACTCGGTGCTGACCGGGCGGGAGGTGGAGATCGCCGGCAAGGTCGCCGAGGGCAAGACCAATTCGGATATCGCCCGCGAGTTGTTCATCTCCGCCGGCACGGTCAAAACCCATGTCGCGAGCATTCAGCGAAAGTTGCAGGTCCGCAATCGAGTCGGGGTCGCGGTGCGGGCATGGGAACTCGGGTATGCCACCGGGCAGACCCCGGGCTGAAATCCCCGTGGATGACATCGGGCGGATGGCCAACCGGCGGAAACCCCCGATACCACTCCACAGAAATCTGCCGTCCGGCAGATGCGGAAGATTCGGCGCTGTGCTTTCCCCCGCGCAACCCGAGTTATTTGCGTAGCCTCGCCCTCATGGATTGCGACGTTCCTCCCCGGCGAAAGCGCCGCCGGTGGTGCGGGGTTGCCGCGGCAATGATGCTCGCCCCCGCCGTCATAGCGCCGCCGAGTGCAAGCCTGCTGGCGGTCATGGCCGCACTGACGCTCGCTGCATCGATTCTCGCCTGGCCGACCGGCCGGATCTCCCTGGCCCAGGCGGCGGGCGGGGTCGCGGTGCTCTCCCTCGCCGCGGACATCGGCTACTTCGGGCAGCCCGGCCTGGTGATTCTCTGGTACCCGTTCGAGACGGTCGCACTGCTCGTTCTCCTGGAGCGGGTGGTACGCCATGTGCCCAGCCGCCAGGTGGGCATCGTCGGCCCGCTGACCGGCGCCGCCGCGATCCTGCTGCCGCTGCGCTTCACGCTGCACGCCCCCGACACCGGGCTCAAGGAATCGGTCTTCGCGGCCTCGCTCGCCCTGGTCCCGGCCGCCTGCGCCATGGGCGTCGGGCTCTATCTGCGGTCGCTGGACAACCGCCGCGCGCATGCCGTGGCGCTGGCGCGGCGCGAACAGCGCCTCGAAGTCGCCCGCGATCTCCATGACTTCGTCGCCCACGAGGTGACCGGCATCGTGCTGGAGGCCCAGGCCGCACAGCTCAGTGAGGACACCGCGCCCGAGGAACACCGCGCCCTTCTGCAACGCATCGAGAAGGCCGGGCTACGGGCGCTGGACTCCATGGACCAGACCGTGACGGCGCTGCGCGAGGCGGAGGGCCGCAAGTGGGGCGAGCCGCCGCCCACCCGGCTCTACGGCCTGGCCGATCTGCACGAACTCGTCGGCCGCTTCTCCTCGATGGCCGTCGCCGAGGTGGCGTTGTCCCTGGAGGAGGAGGTGGCCGGCACCCTCTCGCGGGAAGCCGAGGACACCGCGTACCGCGTGGTGCTGGAATCGCTGACCAACATCCGCCGGCATGCACCCCGGGCCGGCCGTGTCCAGGTGTTCGCCGGCCGGACCGCCGACCGGGCCGTGGAGGTCTCGGTCGCCGACCACGCCGGCCCCGAGGCGCCCGCGGAGACCCTCCCCCGGTCTCTTGCGGGGCAGGGGGGACGCTCACACGGCGGTACCGGCCTTGTGGGCCTCACCGAACGGGTCAGCGCCCTGGGCGGCACGCTGGAGGCAGGCCCGTCCGAGCACGGGTGGCGGGTCAGGTGCCTGCTGCCGGCGCCCGCGATCCGCTGACCGGATATCTGCCGTTCGGCAGATGTGCCGGCCACCCGGGCCCGGAATCCTCTGAGGAGTGCACCACCCCGTAACTCTGGAGGAACCGATGTTCTCAGGCACCATCTCGAAGCGGCCCGCCACTCTCGTCGTCGCGGTGGCGGCCGTCGCCGCCACCCTCGGCCTCAGCGGCTGCTCCGTGGACGCCTCGGCGGCCAAGCCCGAGTCGAAGTCGTTCGCGTACGCCGGCAAGTCCCTGAAGCTGACGACGCACGAGGTCGCCACCAAGGTGGTCGCCGCCGACCGCCAGGACATCAAGGTCACCCGCTGGTTCGACTCGGCCGCGGGATCCGAGCACCTGAAGTGGACGCTCAAGGGCGACACCCTCGACATCGACGCGGGCTGCAGCGGCATCGCCATCTGCGACGCCAAGTTCAAGGTCGAGGTCCCCAAGGGCATCGCCGTGACCAAGGACGGCAAGAAGACCGACCTGAGCGGAAAGAGCTGACCGTGCTCGACCTCTTGAACCTCACCAAGGTCTACAAGGGCGGCAAGCATGCCGTGGACGACCTGACGCTGCGTCTGGAGCCCGGAATGCTCGGCCTGCTGGGCCCCAACGGCGCCGGCAAGTCGTCCCTGATGCGGATCGCCTCCACGGTCACCCGCCCCACCGGAGGAAAGGTCCTCTTCCACGGCGAGGACGCGGTCGCCAAGCCCAACGCACTGCGCCGGGCCCTTGGTTACCTCCCCCAGGACTTCGGCGTCTACCCGAACCTGACCTCCCGCGAATTCCTCCGGTACCTGGCGGCCGCCAAGGGCGTCTCGGCAAAGACCGCCAAGGCACGTATCGATGAACTCCTGGAGCTCGTCAATCTCACCGAAGCGGTCAAGCGCCCCCTGGGCAAGTACTCCGGCGGCATGCTGCGCCGGGTCGGCATCGCCCAGGTGCTGCTCGCCGACCCCCAGGTGATCATCGTGGACGAGCCGACCGCGGGGCTGGACCCGGAGGAGCGTGTCAGGTTCCGCAATCTGCTCAGCGATCTGGCAGCTGACAAGGTCGTAATGCTCTCCACCCACATCGTCTCCGACGTCGAATCGGTGGCCTCCGACATCGCGGTGATGGCCGGCGGCCGGCTGCAGCGCCGGGGTACCCCCGAGGAACTGTTGCGCTCGGTGGACGGCCAGGTGTGGGAGGTGCTGGTCGACCCCGCCTCCGTACCGGCGGTGCAGGCGCAATTCACCGTCAGCCGCCTGGTCCGTACGACCGAGGGCGTCCGCATCCGGCTGCTGTCGCGGAATCTGCCGTACGAGGGCGCCGTGCAGCTGACCCCCGACCTGGAAGATGCCTACCTCGCCATCATCCGCGGAGCGGCCGGCGGCCCGGCCGGCCGGGGCTTCGGCGAACGGCCGCTCCAGGCCCGGGCGGTGTGAGGAAATGATGCGCATGCTCACCGGCCTCGCGGCAGCCGATTTCCGCGACCGGGTACGCCGCCCGGCCTATTTCGTCATCCTGGCCTCTGCCGTCGCCCTCGGATACGTGGCGGTGCCCGACTCGGACGCCAAATGGATGATCATGCAGATCGGTGATCACCGCGGCGTCTACAACAGCGCCTATGTCGGCATGGTGACGGCCCTGGCCAGCGGTCTGTGGATCACCCTCGGCGGCTTCTACATCGTCCGCAACTCCATCGAACGCGACCGCAGTACCCGCGTCGGCCAGCTGCTCGCCGCGACCCCGCTGCGCACCTCCGCCTACATGGTCGGCAAGTTCCTCAGCAACCTCATGCTGCTGTCCTCCATGCTCGTGGTGCTCGCGGTCACCGCCCTGGTCATGCAACTGGCCCGCGGCGAGTCGCACGACATCGACCTGATCGCGCTCTGGCAGCCGTTCGTCCTCATCGCGCTCCCCCTCGTCGCGCTGACCGCCGCCCTCGCCCTGCTCTTCGAATCGCTGCCACTGCTGCGCTCCGGCCTCGGCAACATCCTGTGGTTCTGCATCTGGATGGTCGTCTCCACGGCCGGACAGGGCCCCGGGCTGCCCCTCGACGGCATCGGCGTCAACAGCGTCGTGCGGTCGATGTACGCCGACATGGTCGCCCAGCACATCGAGGTCGACGGGTCGTTCAGCCTCGGCCTGACCTACCTCGACAAGCCCCTCGGACTGTTCACCTGGGACGGCTTCACGCCCACCGCCGGTTATGTCCTCGGCCGGGTGACGCTGCTGCTGATCGCCGTCGCCATCTGCATGCTCCCCGCCCTGTGGTTCGGCCGGTTCGACCCCGCACGGGCCCGCCAGTCCAAGGCGCGCGCCCCCGAGCAGGGCCCGGCTGACGGCCTCGTCCAGCCGGTCTTCATCGACGAGGTCGGCCCCTACTCCGGCCCGTCCCGGCCCACCGTCGCCACGGTGCTGCGCACCCGCCCGGAGCCTGGCTCGGTGACCCTGCGCCTCTGGGCCGGCGAGGTCCGCATCCTGCTGCAGGGTGTGCGCTGGTGGTGGTGGACAGGCGCCGCGTTCCTCATGATCTGCGCGCTTGCCTCCCCGGAGATCCATGGCATCGTCCGCGTCATGCTGCCCCTGGCCTGGATCTGGCCGATGCTGATCTGGTCGCGGCTGGGCACCCAGCGCCACGAGTACCACGTCGACGGCATGCTGAGTGCCTACCCCTCGGTGCGCCGCCGGATCCTCGCCGAATGGGCTGCGGGCCTGACCATCACCGTCGTGGCCGGTATCGGCCCCCTCATCCGGCTGGTGGCCGCCGCGGACTGGCTCGGCCTGGCCGGCTGGGTGGGCGGCGCCCTGTTCATCCCGTCCCTGGCCCTCACCCTGGGCACGCTCAGCCGGACCCACCGTCTCTTCCAGGCGGTCTACCTGCCGCTGTGGTACAGCGTCGCCAACGGACTGCCCATCTTCGACTTCATGGGCGCGCTGCGCGACAGCAGCGAGCTGGCCACCGCACAGCCGTCGGTGACCATCGCGGTCTCCGCGGCCCTGATGTCCGTCGTCTTCATGACCGGCGTACTCCGCCGCTTCGGCCGCGACTGACCGACCGATCGCCGGCGCCACCGTCGCCAGGTCCGACGGCGAGGCCAAGGCGCGCCCCGGCACCGTGCGCGCCCTCACCTTCCACAACGCGCCAACCCTCAAGATCCCCGCCGGCCGTGACGCCCTCAGCGACGCATTGGCCATGCCGACCGCCAACCTGGAAAAACTCACCGTCACCCTGCACTTCACCACCCCCACCGGCCCGGCCACCATGCACCGCTTCACCACGGCCACGTCCTACCGCGCCCCCGGCGACCGGCTCCGCAGCGCCACCGCCGACGACTTCAACCGCCGTACCTCGCACGCCTGGTACTACCTGACGGCCGTCGATGTGACCGAAGAGCCCCCGTCCTCCGACGGCTCCGTCATGGTCTTCGGCGACTCCCTCATGGACGGCGTCGGTACCAGCCCCGACACCGACAACCGCTTCTCCGACAAACTCGCCGAACGCCTCATCGCCGCCGGCCGCCCCCAGGGCATGGCAAACGCCGGCCTGGCGGGCGACCCCCTGCTGCACGACTCCCCCTGCTTCGGCGAGAAGGGCGCCGCCCGCCTCGCCAAGGAGCTGCGCTGACCGTGCCGCCCTGCGCACCGTCTTCATCCACCTCGGCGCCAATGACCTCGCCCAGGCCCAGCCCGACGACCCCTGCACGAAGAACCGTCCCCCGGTGACCGCCCGGCAACTCATCGACGGCCATCGAGCCCTCGTACGCGAAGCCCACGCCCACGGCATCAAAGCGATCGGGGTGACGATCCTGCCGATCACGAGCGCCGTCTTCCCGTTCACCACCCCCGCCGGCGACAAGATCCGCCGGGAGCTCAATCACTGGATTCGCACCAGCCCCACCTATGACGCCGTCCTCGACGCCGACCGCGTCCTGACCGACCCCGCCCACCCCACCAGGCCCCGCCCCGGCTACATCTCCCAGGACGGCCTCCACCCCAGCGACGCCGGCTACCTGGCCATGGCCTCCGCCGTCGACCTGACTGCCCTCCGACCCTGCTCCCCCACCCCACAGACTGCACCGACCAGGCGTCCCCCGTCCCTGGTCGGGGCGCTCGTCCGACAGCGCCCGCTCGGAACGAGCCACAGCGCCGTCCACATTCACCCCGGCACCCTCACGACGTGCACGCCACCCGGTCGTTCGTGGGCTCGCCGTGGATGCCGGCGCCCGGCTCGTCGGATGCCGCCCTGGGGAGCCAGCGCAGGGCGACGGTTCCGAGTGCGGCGTGCAGCAGGATGGCCACCACCACGACGACATGCAGGCCGGTGACGAAGGCGGTCTTGGCGTCCTGGGCCACTGCCGGTACGAGAGCCGGGAGTTGGAGGGTCTCATCGAGGGTGGGGGCGAGGTCCGGGCCCTGGAGGCGGAAGAGCAGCGCGGCGAGCGAGCCGAGGATCGCGATGCCGAGGGCGTTGCCGATCTCGTTGCTGGTCTCGGCGATCGCGCCGGCCGACCCCGCTCGCTCCGCGGGGACCGCCCCGACCGCGGTGTCCGCGACGACGCTGAAGGAGATGCCGTACCCCAGGCCGGCGATCGCAGTCGACGCGACGTACCAACCGATCCCGCCGCTGATCGTGGTGGGAAGCAGCAGCAACAGGCCCACGGCGATGGAGAAGTGGCAGGTGATGAGCGCGGCCCTCTTGCCGATGCGGTCGACGACGGCCGGCGTGACGATGCAGGCGATCGTGAGAACCGCCGCGCCGGGGAGCGCCAGAAGTGCCGAGTGCAGGACGCTCAGGTTCAGTACGGATTGGAGGTAGATGCCTGCCAGGTAAGCCGTCGCCGACCACGCGGCCAGGGGCAGCAGGCCCGTGATGATCGCGATCGTGAAGACGCGGTCGCGGAAGAGGGAGAAGTCGATCAGCGGGTGTTCGAGGTGCCGTTGACGCCGAGCGAAGAACGTCAGCACTGCGATGCCGAGGAGCATCGTCGCGATCGGCAGGACCGACATCCCGTCCGCGGCCAGGTGCTTGATTCCGTAGATCGTGAGCAGCATGCCTCCGGCGGAGGTCGCGACGCTGAGCCGGTCGATGCGGCCTGTCCCGGTCGCCCGGACCTCGCGGAGAAGGACCGGCGCGAACAGCAGGAACACGACGATGACGGGGAGGTTGACGAGGAAGACCGAGCCCCACCAGAACTGCCCGAGGAGGGTGCCGCCGACGATCGGGCCGATGGCGAACCCGGCTGCGAAGGCGGCGGCGAAGATTCCGATGGCCTGCGCCCGGCGCCGGGCGTCGGGGAACAGTTCGCTCAGCACGGCCAGCGCCGAGGGCAGCAGGGTCGCGCCGGCCACCCCCATGAGCGCCCGGCACGCGATGAGGAGTTCCGGGTTGGGCGCGAACGCCGCCCCGGCGGACCCCAGTCCGAACACTGTCGCGCCGATCATCAGGAGCTTCAGCCGGCCGTAGCGGTCACCGATGCTGCCGAAGGCGACCAGCAGGGAGCCGACGGCGAAGCCGTAGATGTCCAGGATCCACAACGCCTGGTCGGCGGTCGGCGAGAGGGCCTGGCTGATCCTCGGCATCGCCAGGAAGAGGATCGACCCGTCCATGGAGACGAGGAGGACCGGGCCGAGGATCACCGCGAGCCCGAGCCATGCTCGCAGGCCGGGTGCGTTGTGCGCACGCTGTTGAGTCATGTTGTCGACGGTCCGGCACAGCGCGGTCGACAACCATCCCTGTGCCGTGGGTACACCCGACAGGTACACCCACGGGTCCGGCCGGCATCCTAGGCTCGGGTTCATGGAGAGCCTGGGAACGTTCCTCAAGCGACGCCGTGACCGGGTCACCCCGGCCGAGATCGGTCTGCGTACCTACGGCACCTCTCGCCGAGTCCCCGGCCTCAGGCGTGAAGAGCTCGCCCAGCTCGCCGGAGTGAGTGCGGGGTACTACACGCGCCTGGAGCAAGGGCAGGCCGACACCGCTTCCGAACAGGTGCTCGACGCGCTCGCCCGGGTGCTTCGGCTCGATCAGGTGGAGACCGTCCACCTGCACAATCTGGCCCGGCAATCCGTGCAGCCCGGCCTGTGCGAACCGCCCCGCGAGAAGCCTCACCCACGCGTCCTCACACTCCTGGAGTCACTCGGTGAGGCCACACCCGCAGTGGTTCTCGGCAGGCGTGGAGACGTACTCGCATGGAACCGCACCGGACACGCACTCGTCGCCGAGCACATCCCCTACGAGGCGACACAGAACCCGGAGCGGCGTCCGTCGGTCCCACGGATGTTCTTCCTCGATCCCCACACCCGCGACATGTACCGCAACTGGCCCGAGCTCGCCCGCGTCCACGTCGCCTACCTGCGACTCACCGCGGGTCGGTACCCCACCGACGCCCGGCTAGCGGGACTGATCGGCGAACTCACCATGCACAGCGACGACTTCGCCACGATGTGGGCCACCGGCGACGTCTCCGACTGCACCGTCGGGGCCATGCACCTGCAGCACCCCACCGTCGGTGCAGTGAACGTGGACTACCAGGTGTGGCTCCAACCCGACAGCCCCGACCATCGAGTCGAGATCTACACCCCCAATGACTCGACCTCCGCGGACGCGTTGCGCGTCCTGAACCAGCAGAGCGGCCGGGCCGACGAGCCGGAGTCGACCGCACCGGCCGGACAACACTGAATCCACGTGCGGGCGCTCCCGTACGACGCCCGCGAAGGGTTTGGCGTCGTACGGGAGGAGCGCGGCAGGTACGGCAGAAGCGCACCGACGCACTCAGGACACCGCGTGCTCCTGTCTGCGCGGGAGCTCGGTCGTCACGCTCCGCTCCTCGCGCGGCAGCCAGCGCACCGCGAGGAAGCCGAGCGCGAAGGTGAGCGCGGCGGCGACACCGATCGCCGCGTGCAGTCCGGTGACGAAGGCGTCCTTGGCCTGCACGGCGGCCCCGCCGGAAAGGCCCGGGGTGGCGAGGGTCGTGTCGAGGGTGCCCGCTGTGCCGGGGCCGAGGAACCGGAATAGTTATCCACACAGAACATATCCGGATCGACGAAACGGAAGACGACCGGCAAATCGACCCGTCAACGGGGCGGCAGCGCTTCAATCGGACCGAGCACCTGCGACAGGTCCCCCCTGACGCCCACGCCGGCCGCCGCCTGAAAGCCTTCCGCCAGGGCAGTGAGTCCCAGCACTCACGCTTCGACCAGAGCTACCCACACAAGCGAGTCCTGGCCTACGGCGCGAACGCCGCACTGCTCACTTACATCGGCTAGGCCTGGCTCAGCAACTCCGTCACCCGCCCCATGATCGACTCCACCCCCGCAGCATGACGATCCTGCCCCTGCCGTCCACGCCGGGGAGGGCCAGGCGCCATAGAGCCGAATGCGGATCAAGCACCACCCGCTACACTGTCCGGGGTGGCCCAGGCCTCGCAGCCAGGCCACCGCAGTCTGTCCGCAAGGCGGCTGGATCATCGTGTCCACCTCGACCGATTTTCCGACACGCTTTCCGACAGATCCCCGCCTCCGTAGCTCAGGGGATAGAGCACCGCTCTCCTAAAGCGGGTGTCGCAGGTTCGAATCCTGCCGGGGGCACAGCAAGAAGGGCCAGCTCAGAGGCAACAACCTCTCGAACTGGCCCTTTGTCTTACACCCGGCCGTGCCACTCATGTGCCACAACGCCCGCTACGAGTCCCCATCACTCCGTGTCTTACGGATCATCGCGCCCAACCGGTCGGCGATCTCACGGTCCCTGCCGTTGACCATGTGCTGATAGATCAGCGCGGCTCGCGGCGTGCTGTGCCCCATCCGAGTCATCAGCTCACGGAGACTCGATCCGGCAGCGGCGAGGGTGTTGCCGGTGTGCCTCAGGTCGTGAAAGTGCACGTTCGCGGTGATGCCCGCCTTGGTACGGGCCTTGATCCAGTCATCTCGGAAGTTGCTCCGCCGAAGCTTCCCACCCTGGGGACCGACGAAGACGTGCCCATCCCGGCCGGGACCGGCGAAGTGCTCCAGGTGCTCACGTACGTCCGGCAGGAGTTCGGTCGGAAAGGCCACCGGGCGAATGCCCGCCTTGGACTTCGGCGCCTTGTCGAAGAGCGCTCCGGTCTGCATCTCTGCCTGCGAGCGTCGGACCATGAGCACGCTGTTCTCCGGGTCGATGTCCCGACGGCGCAGCGAGGCCAACTCGCCGAATCGCAGCGTGGTGAACGCGGCGAGCAGCACGAGCAGCCGATATCGCGGTGTCATCGCATCCGCTGCCGCGAAAACCTCAGCGACGGTGAGCACCGGACGCTCCGGCACGTCGTAACTATCGGCCCCCTTGATCCGGCACGGATTGCGGCGGATCAGCTCATCGTCCACAGCGGTGTGCATGACCGCGCGAAGGACCTGATAGGCCTTGACCACGGTCGGCTCCCCCACGTCTTCGAGCAGAGCAGAGCGCCAGGCCCGCACGTGACTCGTCGTGATCGAAGCCAGCGGACGACCACCGAGGGTCGGCAAGATGTGCAGCCGGATCACGGACTCGTTCCGCTCCCGCGTACGGTCGGCCAGCTTGCGGTCCCGCAGCCAGGCGGCCACATAGTCCGCAAGCAGCACCTTGCCGGCATCGGGGTCTGACCACTGCCCACGCGAGATGTCCGCCTCAATGTGGGACAGCGCGACCTCAGCGTCCTTCTTGGTCGGGTAGGTCTGTTCAGCACTGCGCAGTTGACCAGTCGCGGGATCCCGGTAGCGCGCCTGCCAGCGACCAGAGGCGAGCTGTCGAACGGCCCCGAAACGACGACGCTTCCCCTTGGCATTGGGCATCAGGCAGCCCTCCGCAGAACGGCACGGCGGGCAGTGATCGGCTGAACCGTGTGCTCGTTGATGTAGCCCTCCAATGCGCTCTCAGGGATGCGGACGTGGCGGCCGACCCTGACGAAGGTGATCCTCCGTTCCTCGATGAGGCGTCGGGGGAAACGCACGGTAGTGCCGAGTGAATCCGCCACTTGCTGCACGGTCAGCAGTCGATCGGCCATCGTCACCGCTCCCCTTCGTCGTTGAGTTCGGCGCGCACCTCTCGGGCCATGTCGCGGTTGTGCTGGATGTCGCGGTGAATGTTGGCAGCGAGCCAGGATTCGCCGGGGGTGTGTCCGTGGCCGGCGTAGCTCCAGTGGGCCAGGGTGAGCGTGGCGGCTTCGGGGTGGTCGTCGGGGTCGGGGAGGCCGAGGGCGACGCGTTGTTGTTGGGCGCGGTAGTCGGCGCGGACCTGGCGGAGGGCGCCAAGGGTGGTGGAGTAGCGGCGGGATTTGGTGGAGAAGTGGCCGCGGAAGCCGAGCATGTGTGCCCAGGCGGCGAGCTTGCGCTCGGGGTAGGCCGGCGCGAGGTCGAAGCAGGCTTCCATGAGGCGGCGGGGGTGATCGGGGATCAGGGTGGTGAGGTCTGTGCTCGTGCGGGTGCCGTTGCAGCGGCTGCAGTGGCTCAGCGGAGAGCCGGGGCGGGTGTAGCGGGAGGAGCGGCCGGTTCCCCCGCAGGCGCGGCAGTGGACCGGGGTGTCGGTGCCTCCGGTGACCTCGGCGGCCTTGGTGGCGTACTTGGCGACGTAGGAGGCCACGGCCTGCTCGGTGAGGTCTTCTCCATTGCCGAAGGCGCCGATGGGCTGGACGTCGAGCTGCTTGCCCCAGCGCAGCACCCACCCGGGGTGGCCGTGTTCTGCGTTGGCGGGGACGGTGATTTCGACGCGAGCAGCGGCGGCCCGGATGGCGTCGGTGAGCAGGTCGTGGGTGGCCCAGGACGGGGGCGGGGTGTGGGGGCCGTCGGGTCCGTCCAAGCGGATGACGGCGTGGAAGTGGACGGCGCCGCGCTTTTGGTATTCGGCGACCTTGCCGAAGGAGATGCGGGACTGTTCGCGGGCGGCTTTCTGGGTGAGGCCGGCGCGGGCGGCGATCTCGCGGCGCAGGTAGATCGTGAAGTAGCGCCACAGGTCGGAGGCGTGGTTGTTCCACAGGACGGCGCCGGCGTAGTCGTAGGTGTTGGGGTTGAGGGCGGTGCCCAACTCGGGTGCGTCGTCGGGGTGGTGGGTGCCGCAGCGGCAGGGCCGTTTCTCGGGGCGGTTGTGGACGGGGCCCAAGCTGGGGGCAGTGAGGGTGGCGAAGACGCGGGGGTGGTCGCGGACGGTGTGTGGGGTGCCCTTGTTGGGGTCGCCGGTGAGGCCGGCGCGGATGAGGTGGTAGGTGTCGCCGGCGTAGGTCCAGGCGCAGGAGGGGCAGCGCGAGGCGCGGCGGTTTCCGCAGGCGACGCGGAGGCGACCGCCCGGCTCGGCATCGGTGGTGTAGGCGTGCAGGACCTCGCCAGTGGCCGGGTCAAGGGTCTTGGTGGCACCGGTGAGGTGGATGGGGTCGGAGCAGCCGCCGGTGCGGCGGATCTGGTCCTGGATGCGGTCGAAGCCCGGGGACCCGGCCACCCTGAGCACGTCGCGCAGGGTGGTCGGGTCCAGGCCCGCCAGGGTGGCGGCGTCACTCACGCGGCCACCTCACGGGCGGCGGCGCGGCTGCGAACGGGAACGGTGCCCGTGCCGTGGCAGGTGCGGCAGGAGACGTTGACGGTCTCGCGGGTGCCGTCGGCGAGGAGCTGGCCGGTGGTGATGGCGACGGCCGGGAAGTCGTCGCAGTCGGGGCAGCTGCGGGTACGGGTGGCGTTTTCGGGCATCATGAGCAGTCCCTTTCGGGTCGATGAGGTCTGAAGGGGTGCAGGCGCCCGGGGCGGCGGAAGTTTGGCGACCGAGGCCGCCCCGGGGGCCCTTTAGCGGCGGGGGTTGCGGCGCTTGGAGTGGGCAGGCGGGATCTCGTCGTAGGCGTCGGCGCCCTTCCAGAACGCGGCTCGTTCCTCGTCGGTGCTGCCGTTGCCGCCGATCTGGCGGGTGAGGCGGTTGGCGGTCTTGCGGTCGCCGTGGCGCTTGGCGATGGCGTACTCGCGGCCGAGTTCGGTCATGGCCGGGTCACTGGGGCTGGAGTCGTCGTTCTTGCGGCTGAACAGGCCCATGGCGGGACTTCCTTTCAGTGCTTGTGGTGCTTGCGGGCGAGCTTGAGCGTGATGCTGGCGCCGCCGATGGTCGGCATTGCTGCTGCAGCTGCCGGTGCGGCGATCTGGAACGCGTGGGCGAGCACGATGAGGACGACCGACGCGCCGAGGGCGATCGCGATCGTGAGCGCAATCGGGCCCGCGTAGGAGCGGGGCGGGGCCTGGACGATGACGACGTTGCGCGGATCGACACCGGGCGGGATCAGATGTGCCGGGCGGTGGTTGGCGCGGAGCTGGGCGTCGGGGTAGCGCACGGGTCGTCTCCCTTCGGTGCCGGGCTACTTGAGGGCCGTGCCGATGGCGGGGCCGAGGAAGCTGCTGGCGAGGAGGTATCCGCCGAGCAGCAGTACGGTGATGAGCCACCAGGGCGGGCGGACGAGCTTGACGCCGAGGATGCCGACGACGATCAGGGCGAGCCAGAGCGGGACGTCCATGGGTGCCTCCTAGGCGTTGCAGCGGTGGGTGCGGGCGGCGAGTTCAGCGGCGGAGCGGTTGTCGTACTCAGCGGAGAAGTCGCAGCGGGGCGCGGTGCAGGCAGCGGCATGCTTGTCGCGCCCGCGGCCGTCGCGGAAGCTGGCGACCTTCACCGGGCCGAACTGCCGGACGTCGCGGAATTGCCGGTAGGCGGTCATGGCTGTCCTTTCTGATCAGGTGAGTTGGAGCTCGGTGACGATGGCGTCGGCCATCGGAGCGGGCAGTCCCAGGCGGGCGCGGAGCGCGTCCGATGCCATCGGGGCTCCGGTCGTGACGTGGTGCGTGTCGGCGATCTTGCGGGCGTGATCCAGCAAGGCCGGCGGAACCGCAAGCGCCGACGTAGCAGGCCGAGGCGAAGAAACGACAGGCTCCGGCGCCGGCTCCTCCACGGCTTCGGGCACCTCCTCAGAGACCGGCGCGGGCAGTTCTGCCTGCTGCGGATCCGGGGCACGCTCGACCGTGACCGGCTCCGAGGCCGGGGCCGTCTCGCTGGTTGTGTCGGCTTGCACGGGCTGAGCGGGGGCGTGGGCGAGGAGCGTTCCGCCGAGGAAGGCCAGAGCGGGCCATCCGGCGACGAGGATGCGCAGCCATGCCGGCACGTGGTGAAGGTCGAGGAGTCCGGCGGTGGCGACGTTCGCGCCGAGGGAGGCAGCCAGTGCGATCACGAACCAGGTCCAGGCGGCGCGGGCCGCATGGTGGTCGGCTCGCAGGGTGCGCAGGCGGCGCCAGGCGGCGACGAACAGCAAGTCCACCGAGACCGGGTAGGCCCAGGCTTTCCAGCCGTCCTGGCCAGCCGCAGAGGCAAGGTCGTGCAGGTGGGAGAAGGACAGGGCGCCAGCGATCACAGCCTGGATCAGCACCGCGTCCAGGCGGGGGCGCAGGTTGCGGAACATGGGTTCACCTCCTTTCGAGCGAGGCAAACCGGGCGGGGAGTGACCGCCCGGCGGAGGTGGTCAGTTGGGGCTTTCGCCGGTACCCCAGCAGGTGGTGCATAGGGCGGCCTGCTGGTGGTCGGTCACCTTCTTGCCGCGTGGGCCGACGCGGACGGCGGTGTTGGTCTCGCCTTTGCCGCTGCAGTCGGTGCACTTCTTCGGGGCCTTGCGTCGAGTGGTGCCCTTGGATGCGGCCATGGCTGTGGTCCTCTCGGCTGGTTTCAGGCATGGGAGGGGTAGGGACCTGGCGCGTAGCGGTCACGCCAACCGGAATGCGGGGAGTGTCAGGGGATTGCCGGCGCCGTGGTCGGCTTCGGCGGAACGGTCTGCGCCGGGACCGGGGCGACCGTCGGGCGGAACGGATCCAGGGCCGGAAGGTCGGGAATCAGGTGGGCGAACTCGCCGCAGACGGCCACGGTTTCGGCCTCACTGGTCTGCGGAGTGCGGATCCGTCCCCAGCCACCGGAAGAGTCCGCCGCAACGGCCTGCCCAGGGCGATCAGCCGGGATCAAGGACGCGGCCGGCACAGCTTCGGGGGCGACGTCATTGAGGCCCATTTCGGCGGTCTGCTTGTCGTTGACCCGGTGCACGACCCGGCCGGTGAGCTGAGCGCGGAGCATGGTGGCGCCCTTGCCGAGTTCGGAGCCGAAGCGCTGACCGCAGATCTCCAGATAGATGCCGATCGCGCGGGAGAGCTGGGACAGCCGGATCAGGCCGGTGACGATCCGCTCGCGGCGGTCCTCATCCTTCTTGGAGGAGATCAGGAACAGTTCCGCGATCTCGTCGACCAGGACCACAACCGGAGCAGGACGGAGCGCTGCCGGCAGGCCCCACAGGTCCGAGACGCCATGCTTGGCCAGCAGGTCGAAACGGTCTTCCATCTCCGCCACGAGCACCTCAACCAGTGAGGCGGCATCGTCGGCATTCACGGCGAGCGCGGACAGGCGAGCCGCGTACCGGCTTTGTTCCACACCGCGCTTGCAGTCGATCCCGACCAGCGCGACCGGCAGTTGAGCAAGCCCCTTGATCAGGTTGCGCTGATACATGGACTTGCCGGACTGGTTCGCGCCCAGGGTCAGCGCGTGCGGGACCTTCCGGTAATCCCGCTCGTACACCGTGCCGTCATCGCGCAGAGCGACCGGCACCACCAGGTCACGGGGCATGCTCTTGCGCGGCATCTGGACGCGACGCAGTACGTCGTACCCGGTCATCCGCAGTTCGACATAGCCGGGCTTGGTCGGGATCACGTGCACCGCATACACGCCCCACGCGTGGCGAAGGCGCTCGCAAGCAGCCGCGATATCGGCCGGCTCCAGGCCGGCGGGAAGGCGGAGCGTGACCCGCAGACCAGTCGACGTGCCGCGTACCTGGCGGATCTTGGGCGGCACGGGCTGAACCTCGCTGCGGGCGACGTTGCGAGCCATGAACGCCCGCAGGCCGGACGGCTGGACTGTCAGCCCGCAGACATCCATCGTGGTCCGGTACTGCGAGGCGAACCGGCACCAGGTGACAGGCAGGCCGACCAGCTTCCAGTACGCGCGCGGAGCGCGGACTTTCATGTAGGCGACGCCACCAGCGCCGGTTAAGGCCCCGGATACCTCCAGCGCCGTGGACAGGTCAGCCATGGTCAGGCACCCGCCGTGATGGCGACCGCGCGGAACGAGATCCCGTGGCGCTTCTGCCCGTTGAACTCGTTCTCCCAGTCCCGCGCCTTGAGCCCGACCACCGAGACCGGAGTACCCGGCGCCAGTCCCTCAGGGAGACCCGTCTCCGGCACGGTCACCTGGTACAGGTTGCCCTCCCCCTCATCAGAGATCAGAAGGCCCACCGTGGACAGACCCGCACCGGACTCCCGATCCACAGCCCGCTCACCGGTCTGCTTGTTCACGAGCTTCGGTGTCGGCGCGGTCGCCACGAACACCACAGCGGTCGAAGTGTCGATCTTGAACGAAGGCATTGCAGCTCCTCTAGCAGAGATGCACTCCTGCACTTATGTACATGAGTGATACCTAGAAGAGTGCAGCACTTATGTACATGAGTCAACCCGCCCCAGCAAAAAACTTTGGGACGGGTTGAATCGAGTGATGCAGCGTCAGTCGTCGGCGGGGAACCGGTAGTCGAGAACGAACTGGTCGGCGGCCATCACCGTGTCGCACACCTCCACCACCCGGCCCGACTTCGTCATGGCGTTGCGCACGAGATGGATGACCGGCGACCCGGGGCTCAGTGCAAGAGCGGACGTCTCGTCCTTGGTAGCCAGGCGGGCCCGCACGGTCTCGGAAAACTCGGCGAGGTCGTGTCCATGCTCCTCCAGGCGGGCGTAGATGCCACCACCGCCAGGGTTCTCGGAGAACGTCTCCGGAATGTCCTTCACGACGTCCCAAGGCAGGTACGAGGTTGCTTCCTCAGTTGGTGTCCCGTCTCGGAAGTAGCGGCGCCGGCGGGCGAGTACCTTCGCCCCAGGTGCTACGTCCAGCCGCTCGGCAATCTCGGGCGGTGCATCTGTGGGGCCGATGAACAGCACGGCGACGGAGGGCTTGCCTCCAGACTGCTCGGCCTCTGCCAGGTAGGCGGCCTTGCCCGCCTTGCGGTGGGAACGACGGAAGCGGTCGGACGACTTGCGCTGCACTGGTGGGCGAGACCTCACAAAGGAGCCACGGCCGTGATGCGTCTCGATCAGCTGCGTCGTACGCAATTCGGCTACGGCCTTGCGGACCGTGCCCGAGGCCACTCCGTAGCGCCCCATCAGATCTGACTCGCTCGGCACAGGCGCCCCGGGGGCGAGGGTCCCCGCGCGGATTTGATCCGCAAGGTCATCCGCGATCTGCAGATACTTCGGCTTGCCTGAGGCGGCAGTGCCACTTCTCGCCATAGTCCTTCTAGTCTCCTATGCTCATGTACATGAGTAGCAGCCATCCGCAGACCCGGTCAACGCCGCTCCACTCGGTTTCAGTCGCCGGGGTGGTGGTCCGTGAAGACGGCCGGGTGCTAACCATCCGCCGAGCGGACAACGGTACGTGGGAACCGCCCGGTGGCGTGCTGGAGCTGAACGAGACTCCCGAGGACGGCGTACGCCGGGAGGTCTACGAGGAGACGGGCATCAAGGTTCGCGTCGACCGGCTGACCGGCGTGTACAAGAACCTGACGCGCGGAGTAGTCGCGCTGGTCTTTCGATGCCACGCCGAGAGCGGGCATGAGCAGCTGTCCGACGAGTCCACGGCCGTCGAGTGGCTGACGGGCGAAGAAGTCAGCGCACGCATGGGCGATGTCTATGCAGTCCGCGTGCTTGACGCCTTCCGGGATGACGTACCGAAGGTCCGGTCCCACGACGGCCGCAAGCTGATCGCGTAGCCCAAGAGCTGTTACAGGTTTCTCTACCTCATCAAGCTCCCGCCCTTCGGCCGGGAGGAGGGGTGGGGAGGGGAGCACTCTGCGGAGCTCCGCCGGGCGCCGTTCCCTTGCCGGTCTCCCCGTGCCGATCGCTCGGAACTCATCTGCCTGATGAAGCCACCCGCGAAGAGCCAAGCCACGACAGCAGCAACCCGTGCACCTCGATAACAGCGCGTCTTACGTCCCGGTCTCCGCGGCACACCTTTCGGGTGGTGGTAGCGGGCAGCGGGTGCTCTTGCCTTCGGCATCCGGCGCGCAGGTCAACGGCTTGCAGCCGCCGCTACGAATCACACCCCACCGGCCCGCCTAGCGGGCCGGCGCGGGCTCGTGGGCTCGGGCGACGCTCCTGCCTGCGGCCCGCTCCGCCCGGCCCCCGGCCCCGCGCCACCTGAAGATGCCCCGGGGTGATACCTCACGCTTTGCCCCCTCCAAAGCAGCGCCGGCCGAGCAGAAATCCCACCACCCGACACCACAGTCGACGCCGCCCACGAGCGCCGACGCAGTCAACCGCCATCAGGACACGTCGAGCAGTCATGCAGACATCCGGTAGCTCAGAGGCAAGAGTCCAGGCCGGAGCCCGAGGGCGGCGAAGAGGTGCGAGGAAGTGGATGGGGTGGAGGTGGGATGGAAGCGACGGGCGTGTCAGGCGCCTACGGTCACATGGCACGCGTGGCCGCCACTCGTCGGCGACAACCAGTGATCGAGGGTGCCAAAAGCAGGCTGGCTACGGGAGGCTGGGGCCGCCGCGGCCGAGCACTCCGGGCACACAGGCCGGCATGGGCCGATCGCCGTACCGCCGCCGTCACGAATGCGAGAGCACGAGCGGACCGCACCCTGTACGTGGCTCAGGGGGAGCTAGCTGCTGCCGCGATGTGGCTCAGCCCGTCATCGGCGCTCCGCTAACAAGCCCTCTGACTCAGGACCTGGAGCTAGGTCTCGTCCTGCGCCCACTCACCGCCGGAGCCGGACGCTTCGACATAGTCGAGGTCAAAGGCGCCCCGCCTGTACCCCCATATGATGCGGCTCTGTACCCGTTCGACAGCGTCTTCGAGAAGCTCGGTCTTGATAGCCTCAACTGCAGCAGATACCGCTGCTTGGTGAGCGGCTTCTACCCGTCCTGTGTGGGTTCTTCGGTCGCCCAGCTCCACTTCGAGTGTGAGCGTCAGGAACTTTGTCTGTGGCTCTGTCATGGTGCCCACCACGGTCAGAAAGTCCCCGAGCAGTACCAGCATGCGCCCGTAAAATGGAAGTCGCGATTCGGGTCAGCGTGCGTTGGCGGCGCTGAGAAGCCGCGTGGCTGGCAGAGCTACGAGATCAGAAGTTCCCCGTGCCACAACCGCGCCAGATGGGGCGGGGCCTCACGGGGAACTGCGGCTACGGCAGGGGCCACAGCTAACAGTCGCCGAAGGCGCCATCCCCCAGGTCCGCCCCCAACTCGCCCCACCTCGCTCCTAAAGCGGGTGTCGCAGGTTCGAATCCTGCCGGGGGCACCAGCCAAAAGGCCCCGGACCGATCATGGTCCGGGGCCTTTGACAGCACCGTTGACCACACCGGCCTCTGGTCAGCCCGGCCGGCTCGATGGCCCCTACGCGGCTAAGCCTGCGCGGCAGAGCGAACAGCGATGCAACAGGGCTCCCACGCCTCGGTCAGAGAGCAGTGAGCAGTGAGCAGTGAGTCCACCATCGCCGACGATAAGGATCGCCTGCACCTCCACACCTCCGTCGCGATGAACGCACTGGTTCCGCGAAGGTGCGCGCAGGAGCCGGCCCACTGGCCACCGGAGAAGGCGGGCGCTGTCGCATGCCCACAAACGGATCGCGGCAAAGGCGAAGCGGCAGGAAGGATCCTTTGCAGAAGGTGATCCCGGTGCGAGTCCGCCGGCTTTGCAGAGGGGCAGGCCCTCCCGCCGTGCGTGGGAGGGCCTGCCGGTGATGCAGGTGCTTACGCCCAGACCTTGTACCTGGGAGAGCAGTAGCTGAAGCCGGCCTTCTTGAAGCACGCCTGCAGATAGAGGGTCTTGCCCTCGGTGACATTCTTGGACTTGCATGCCTTGTAAGGAGAGTTGTGGCCCTTGGTGGAGGCGGTGACGCCGCTTGAGAGGCTGCCGGTGATGTAACCACCGTCGGCGGCCCCGTCCCAGGCGCAGACCTTGTCGCCATCGTGGCGGAACTCGACACTGGAGGTGGCGACCCCATTGATGTAAATCACGATCTCGTCGCGGGGGTCGTAGCGCTCGAGCTCGAAGGAGACCTTGGTGGCGGCGGAGGCCGGGGCGGCAGTGGCGGCGGTCAGCGCGCTGGCGGCCAGGGCCGCGGCGCCCAGGGACGCGACGATGCGTCGGGTTATGCGCACGGGGTCGTGCTCCTTGTTGGCTGAGTGTGGGGGTGCGGCCGGATGGCCATCCCAAAAGCTTAATCGCCGTTTCGCCAGCTCAGGGCTCGTCAACCTCGGCTCTGTGTAGTTCCGTTCGGGCGCCCGCCCCAACGACACGCAGGATTCCACGACGGGGCACCTAACTCATCGCCTCCCGCACTGGCAGGGGCGCGGCGACCGCCTTGCGTGGGTCCTTCCACGGCTCCCTCGGTACTCTCCGACACTTTCCCGGCGCACCTTCCGCAACCCCGCATTCCCACCACGGCGACTTGACGGGTCGTCGACTAGCAGGGCCGGCCCGGTAACCCGGACGGCGTGGAAACACGGGCGACGTGCACAGAGGCAACCGAGAAGGCCCCATTCCAATTCGGGTCGGAGGCCTCGGACTTCGCCTCGATCACGCCGCCTCTTCGGCCCGCATCTCCCCGCTCGGAGGAGGGCGCTACCGTGACCGCATGCCGCATGCCTCCGCGCTCCTCGTCATCGACATGCAGAACGCCATGGTGGCGATCTCGCACCGAGCATCCGCAACCGTCGCCACGATCGCCGCCCTCCGCGAGCGAGCCAAGGCCGTGGGCGTACCGATCGTGACTGTGCAGCACCGGGGTGCCGGGCTTGAGGCCGGTACCGAGGACTGGCGAATCGCCCCCGAGCTCGTCCCCTCCGCCTCCGAGGCGGTCGTCCACAAGACCAGCGCAGACAGCTTCCTGGACACCGATCTCCACGGGACTCTCCAGGCGCTGGGGGTCACCGAGGTGGTGGTCACCGGCTTTGCGACCGAGATCTGCGTGGATACCACGGCGCGGCAGGCACTGAGTCACCGATACGACGTGGTTTTGGTCGCGGACGGACACACCACGTCCTGCCGGCCGGCCGCCGGCGAGTACGTCGCACCGCAGCAGTCGATCGCGCACCACAATGAGATCTACCGGCACCTCGACTTCCCCGGGCGGAGCATCCGGGTGCTGCCGGCGTCCGAAGTGGACTTCAAAGGCGTGGGGACGCCAGGCTCCGCGCCATGCCCGTCGGGGCACCGGACGGACGGATGAGGCGGTCCGGCCGGTAACACGGTGCGTCACTGGTGGGACGTCGGCCACTGCGAAACTCACCTGCCATCGCTTCTCAAGTCACCTACCATCGGCGGTATTTCACGCCGTGGAACGGTTCGGTCAGGACGAGTGCAACCCCACGTGGAGGTTGATGATGCGTTACCGCGAGCTAGGACGCAGTGGAGTGCGGGTGTCCGAAATCGGTTACGGGGCTTGGGGCATCGGTGAGTCCAGCTGGGTGGGCGCCACGGAGGACGAGTCCGTACGTGCCCTGCATCGCGCCATTGATTTGGGCGTGAATTTCATCGATACGGCCCGCGGTTACGGTGAGAGCGAGCGCATCGTAGGCCGGGTGGTCCGCGAGCGAGTCGGCGACGAGGTCGGTGTCGCCACCAAAGTGCCACCCAAGAACGGGGTTTGGCCGGCGCCCGACGGCCTGGACCCGGCCGAGACGTTCCCGGGCGAGCACATTCGCAGAAGTCTGGAGACCAGCCTGCGCACCAGCGGCCTGGACCACTTCGACGTACTGCAGTTCCACGTCTGGAACGATGACTGGGTCGGCCGCGGTGACTGGCTCGAGACGATCGCTGATCTGAAGAAGGAGGGGAAGGTCCGCCTGTTCGGGGTCTCCCTCAATGATCACCAGCCCGACAGCGCACTCGCACTCGTACGCAGTGGCGCCGTGGACAGCGTGCAGGTCATCTTCAACATCTTCGACCAAGCACCCACCGACGCGCTGCTGCCGGCCTGTGAGGAGCACGGTGTGGGTGTCATCGTGCGGGTGGCGCTGGACGAGGGCGGCCTCACCGGTCGGATCACCGCCGACACGACCTTCCCCGATGACGACTGGCGCAACCGCTACTTCCGCGATGACCGCCCGGCACAGGTCGAACAGCGCGTGGCCGCGATCGTCGCCGACCTCGGCATCGCTCCCGATGAGATCGCAGAGACCGCCCTGCGGTTTGTGCTGAGTTCTCCTGCGGTTTCCACCGTCATCCCCGGAATGCGCACCGTACGCAACGTCGAGCGCAACACGGCCGTGAGCGACGGGACTCCGCTCACCGCCGACCAGCTCGCCGCGCTGGCCAAGCACCGATGGCAGCGCAACTTCTACTCCTGATGTCGGGCATCGTTTCGAGGGGGGCCGAGTGGTCGTTTCGGTCTCCCGGTCCTTTCCGTCTCAAGAAAGCTGCCGACCGGGCGGAAACCCCGGTCGGCAGCCTTTCGTGCTTGATCCTTCGCGCTTGATCCTTCGTGCTGCGTGACGGTCTACCGCGCCCTCGCGGAGGAGGGCGAGCCCTGTCCGCCTGAGCTGTTGGGCGCTGTCGCCTGCCAGGCCCCCGACATCGCATCCGCCGCGCCCGCGCCGAGCACGCACAGCAGGCCAACGGCCGCGGCCCACCAACGTCCGCCGCTCGACCATGAAAGCTGCGCCGGTCACCGAGTTGGTGGGCAATGCGCGGCCCGAGGGCCTGGAGGGCTGGCGCCTGACTGCCCGAGGGGGTGACACGCCGCCGTCCGGAGCATGATGCCCCGTTCCAGCCAGTATGTCGGATATTCCTAGCGCATGATCCAAACACGTGCCCGACGGTTGTGTGCTGTCGTCGCCCTCGCTCTGGCCGCTGTCCTCGGGCCGGTCACGTCCACTCCGGCCGTGACGGCCCCCGTCGAGATGCCGGAGCCGCCTTCGGCGGATGTCGCCCGCTCCGAGCTCGCGGACCTGACCGTTGAGCCGCCACACTCGATGGAGGGTTACTCGCGCGCGAAGTTCCCGCACTGGCTCCAGCAGGGCAACTCCTGCGACACCCGCGAGACCGTGCTGAAGCGGGACGGTCAGAACGTCACGCAGGACGCCCAGTGCCGGGCCGTCTCCGGCACGTGGCACAGCCATTACGACGACAGGACCCTGACGTCGGCGTCGCTGGTGGACATCGACCACATGGTGCCACTGGCCAACGCATGGCGGTCCGGGGCCGACAACTGGACGACGGCACGGCGCGCGGAGTTCGCCAATGACCTGCAGCACTCGCAGCTCATCGCCGTGTCCGCCGGCTCCAACAGAAGCAAGGGCGATCAGTCACCGGATCAGTGGAGCCCTCCGAACCGTGGCTACTGGTGCACCTACGCGCGGGCCTGGACCGACGTCAAGCACGTCTACCACTTGTCGGTGACGCCGCCCGAGGCGGACAAGCTCGTCACGATGCTCGACACCTGCGCCTGATGCCCGACGAACCCCAGCGTTGCATCGGCGCGGCGACCGCCGGTCCCGGCGGAGCGATGACCGATGAGGTCGGCGTCATCACGGGCGACCTCACCCTCGCCACGACCCTCCAGCCCGACGGGCAAGCGGCGGTGCGTATCCAGTACACCGGCGCCGAGGAGTGGTACACGCTCACCGGCAGCCCGGTGCCCGTTGAGCCGGGCAGCCTGGAAGTCCTGCATGCCGCCGTCGTGCACGCCGTACGCCGGGGTGGCGAGGCTGTCGTTCCCGAACCCGGCCGGCGGTGAGAGCGACGCGGCGTCGCCCCGGCTCGGCCGCCCCGCCGGGCGGGAAGCATTTCATCGCGTCCAGTGCCGGCCGTACAGTTTCTTGGCCTCGCCGAAGTTGTCGATGACGTTCCGCTCCACGGCCTTTTCCGATGGGCCGAACGACTCGCCGCTACGGGACCACATGAGGTGGACCAGCGCATAGGTCGACAGGAACAGGTAGTGCGGGTGGGTATACGTCCGCAGGGTCGCGGCGCTGCTGTAGAAGGGCGAAAACGCTTCGCCGTGGTATCGCTCGTTCCTTGCGGTGTAGAGGAGACCGCTCATGAGGATACGTAGACGAGCCTTCTCCGGAAGCGTTACCTCGACTCCCTCGATGCTCAGCGTTTCGCCGGCCAGCGCTCGACGGAGCAACATGGCGCCTTTACGGTTGGCGTCCACGTCGGCCGGCACAAGGTACTTCCCTTCGACGAGGGTAAGGAAATCCTTGATCCGCGCGCCGGTCGCGTCCTTGCGGTCATTAACTCCAGTCAGCCTTCCTCTGACCCTTTGCCCGTCGCCGTCGGCGGCGTGCGTGATGATCTTCTTGAAAAGGTATTCGCACGTTTGACTCGGAAGGTCGCCGAGGAGACTGTCGAGAACTGCCCCGTCCAGCGCGACGTGCTCACTCAGGTACGTGAGGGACTGCGTGATTTTGTGCGCGCTTCCCGAACGCATCCGGGCCGTCCGGGTCGCCGTTGACTCGAACACTTTCCAGGTCGAGTCGAAAGCGATGTCGGGGCGGTTGGGCAGCGCGTCGTAAGCCTCTAGAAGGTAAGAGATCTGGGTGTTGTACCAGGAGTCGTCGGAGTAGGTGAGACTTACCGGCATGAAGAGCCGGGCTCCCGTGCCGTCCAGGCGTTCCCGGAACTGTTCCTCGATGGGCAACCGCCGGCGTTCCGCCAAAACTCCGGTGCGGCTCCACTCCTCGATGATGCGAATTCTTTCGTATCGGTGGTACGACCTGTCCCGCATCATGCGTGGTCCATTCCCCCATTTCCCGGCCCACGACCCCGGCCCCCTGCCAATGGATCGATCGGCTCGAATTCTAATGCTCGCGGCCGCGAGCGTGTCAGCGCTTTGACCGAAAAGACGAGAGACCAGGCACCGCCGGCCCGCCGGTCGGGGCGGATGGACGCCGGCCGGCCGGGGCGGATTGACGACACGTCAGGCATTGTTCGCCAGCCAGCCCCGTCCCGTGTCGAGTTGCCCCATGAACAGCGGTGCGTCCCGCAGGAGTTCGGCGGGGGTCTCAAGGACCGTGCCCAGGTGGTCGGGCGGGAGGGAGCGGGCGGTGAGGAAGGCCGTGGCGAAGGAGAGAAAGTCGGTGAACAGCTGGGTGTCGTCGACGAATACGGCCGCGGCGAGGGAGTCCAGCAGGTTGCTCAGGTTGGCAGTGGTGGTGTCGTACTCGTGGTCGGTGGGGTCGCGCAGGGCGGGGTGGCGCTCGTGCAGGCGGGCGACGACGCGGTGCAGGAGTTCGGAGCGGCGGCGGACGAACTGGGCGTACGCCTCGGCGCATGCGGGGTCGATCGACGGCCTGCCGGCCAGGGGCGGGGGCCACTGGCGGCGGAGCAACTCGTCGGCCGTGGGAGCGTCGGCGGCGTAGAGGTCCGCGCCCAAGGTGCGGGCCCAGATGCCGTCGGGGCCAAATCCGGTTCCGCCGGCGAGGACGGGGACGCCGACCGGTCGGCATGCCTGGATGAGGCGGTGCGCGAGCGGGAGGCGCATGGGGAGGGTGCACGACAGGGCCACCAGGTCGGGTCCGGTCTGATGGAGTTCGGAGACCAGCCGGGCCTCGGGGACGTGGCCGCCGAGAAACCGGACGTCGTGGCCGCGCAGTCGCAGGACTTCGGACAGGATCCGGGCCGGCAGGACGTGCCATTCACCGTCGCTGCAGGCGACCAGCACGCCGCCTGCCGTCCCATCGGCGCGAGGGCCATGGGGCACGGCGGCGGTGACTGCGCTGACGGCGGCGATCGCCTGCTCGCTGACGTGGGTGGCGGCGTGCTCCTGGGCAACGGTCCATTCGCCGGCCGCCCACCGGGCACCGACCGTCACCTGCGCGGGCCCCACCAGGTCGAGCAGCACGTCCTCGGCGCTCACACCGTCCTCCACCAGGCGTACGGCCAGTCCGGCGGCGGCCGCCTCGTCGCCGTGCGCGAGGTGGCGGTCGAAGGCGGCTCGTGCGTCCGCAGTGATCGCGAGGCTCACGGCACGTCCTGTGGCGGGTGGGGCCGGGGCGGGGCCTGGAGGGCCAGTACGGCGATGTCGTCGTGGGGGCGGCCGCTCAGCCACTGGGCGGTGAGGAGTTCCACGCGTTCGGCGACCGCACCGGCCGGCATGCCCCGGCACTCGGCCAGGGCGCGGGCCAGCCGCTCGTCGCCGTACAGCTCGTAACCGGCCGGTCCGCCGCGGGCCTCGGTGACGCCGTCGCTGTAGAGGAGCATCAGCTCCCCCGGGGCGAGCCGGGCGGTGGCCAGGTCGAAGGAGGGGTCGGGCAGGATGCCGACCACCGTGCCGTCGATCGTGACCTCTTCGACGAGGCCGTCGTGGCGCAGGATCAGTGGGGGAAGGTGCCCGCCGCCCGCCGTCACCACCGTCAGGCCGTGGTCCGGGGCGGGGCGGGCGGTGCCCGTGACGAGGGTCGTGAAGCGGCTCTCGTCACCCAGGAGAACGTCGTTGAGCAGGTGGAGGTCCCGTACGGGGGCGGTATCCGTCAGTGCGAGAGTGCGCAGGCTCTGCTGGACCAGGCCGGCGAGCACCGCGGCCTCCGCGCCCTTGCCGCACACGTCGCCGAAGAAGAACGACACGCCCCCGTCGGGGTGCGGCGCCACGTCGTAGAAGTCGCCGCTGATGCGGAGTTCTTGGGCGGCCGGCCGGTAGGCCGCACCCAGGCTGACGCCGCGGACGACGGGCAGCGGACGGGGCTCCAGGTTCACCCGGAGGACGGCGGTGGTCTGCGCCTGCTGGGAGTAGAGCGCGGAGGTGGCGAGCGCGAGACCGGCTCGGGCGGCGTACCGCCGTGCCAGCTCGACGTCGGAGCCGGCGAAGCCCGGCCGCTCCGGTCCGCGAACCAGGAGCAGTGCCCCGGCCGAGACGCCGCTGCCGGAGAGTTGGAGCACCAGTGCCTGGCCGCCGCGGGTCAGGTGCGGCGGCAGGACATCGGTGAGGTCACGCAGCTCGTCCGCGGGGAAGGTGCCCGCGCCGGGGCGCAGGCCGGACAGCGCGTCGTCGATCGGGGGCACGCGCTCCAGGACCTCCGCCGGCAGCTGTCCGGACGCCTCGGTATCGCCCGGCCCGGCTCGGTGCCAGGAGCTGCGCCGGCCGTGTACGGGCAGTACGGCGACCGCCGCGTCCACCGGGAGGGGCAGCACGCTTCGCGCAAGGGTGCGGACCGTCCGGCCGTGGTGCAGCGAGCCGCCCAGCTGCGCTCCCGCGCGCTCCAGGAAGGCCGAGTGCTCACGCTCGGTCTTCAGGGTGACCTGGCATTCCCGCAGGGCGGCCGCGCACTCCCGCAGGGGGTCCGCATCCTTCCGCGAGGTGTCGCCCGGGGTGCCCTGGCTCTTCCGCCCGTTCCCGCCCGTGGCGGTCCGGCCCTCCCCCTGGGCGCCGAGGTCGCTCACCAGCCACACCATGTGTCCCTCGCAGTTCTCGCGGCGCCCTACGAGCCTGCGGCCTTCGAAGGAGGCGTCGAAACGCGCCGCGCCCTGGGCGAAGGCGGTCGCCATCGGCCCGGCGGTGGCCGGCCCCAGTTCCTCGCCCACCTGTAGGCGCGGGAAGAGCCGGGCCGCCGGACGATTGAAGCCGCTCACCACCCCGGACGCCCCGCACCACACCAGGGCCTGGTCCAGCAGGTCCAGCAGCGGCGCGGGCGCGGCGCCGGGGGCGTCCGACGGCCCGGGGCCCGCCGGAACCGCCGCGCCGCCCGAGACCGAGGTCTCCTCACGGCCTCCGGGCGTCATCGGTGGCGGCTCGCCGCGTTGTCGGGCCGCCCCGGTCGACGGGGGCCGCGCGGGCACCGTACGGGTGAGCGCCTCGCCGAGAGTCCCATTACCGACCGCCGCTTCTCCCGCCCCGCTGCTGACCGTCGCTTCTCCGGCCCCCGGTGCTCGCCGCTGCTTCTCCCGGCCCGGCGCCGACCGCGTCTGCTCCGGACCCGGACCGGCCCGAGGGCCGCCCGGATCCTGTCTCGATTCCACGCTACGCCCGCCCGTCCGATCGCGAATATCGGCAGGCGGGCGGGGCACGGGCGGTGTGCGGGGTGGCGGCCGCGGGCTTCGGTCCGGGCGGGCGCCGTCCGAGTTATCCACAGGGTCAGCACGGTCCGCCGCAAAGCTCGTAGGCTTCGGGAATGGCTCTGGCGGACGTGGAAGTGGTCGAGGACATGGATGTGGAAGGCGCGGCGGGGACGAACGAGGCGGTGCAGGTGCTGCGCCGGGTGTTCGGCTATGACGCGTTCCGCGGCAGTCAGCAGGAGATCATCGAGCACGTCATAGGGGGCGGGGACGCGGTCGTCCTGATGCCGACCGGTGGCGGCAAGTCGCTCTGCTATCAGATTCCCTCGCTGGTGCGCAGCGGCGTCGGAGTGGTCGTGTCACCACTCATCGCGTTGATGCAGGACCAGGTCGACGCACTGCGGGCGCTCGGCGTGCGGGCCGGCTTCCTGAACTCCACACAGGACATGGACGAGCGGCGTCTGGTGGAGGCCGAGTTCCTCTCCGGGGAACTGGACCTGCTGTATCTCGCGCCGGAGCGACTGCGGGTGGAGCAGACGCTCCAGCTCCTGGACCGGGGCAAGATCTCGCTCTTCGCGATCGACGAGGCGCACTGCGTCGCCCAGTGGGGGCACGACTTCCGCCCGGACTACCTCGCCCTGTCGATGCTGCACGAGCGCTGGCCCGAGGTGCCCCGGATCGCGCTGACCGCCACCGCCACCGAGGCGACGCACGGCGAGATCACCTCGCGGCTGCGCATGCAGGACGCCCGGCATTTCGTGGCGAGCTTCGACCGGCCCAACATCCAGTACCGCATCGCGCCGAAGAACGAGCCGAAGCGGCAGCTGCTGGACCTGCTGCGCAACGAGCACCCCGGGGAGGCGGGCATCGTCTACTGCCTCTCCCGCGCGTCCGTGGAGAAGACCGCGCAGTTCCTGGTGCAGAACGGCATCGACGCTCTGCCGTACCACGCCGGGCTGGACGCGCGGACGCGTGCCGAGCACCAGTCCCGCTTCCTGCGCGAGGACGGCATGGTCGTCGTCGCCACGATCGCCTTCGGCATGGGCATCGACAAGCCGGACGTCCGGTTCGTGGCGCACCTGGATCTGCCGAAATCGGTGGAGGGCTACTACCAGGAGACGGGCCGCGCCGGGCGTGACGGCCAGCCCTCGAACGCCTGGCTGGCGTACGGGCTGCAGGATGTCGTACAGCAGCGGAAGATGATCGACGGATCCGAGGGGGACGACGCCCATCGGCGGCGGCTCTCGGCGCACCTCGACGCGATGCTGGCGCTCTGCGAGACGGTGCAGTGCCGGCGGGTGCGGCTGCTGGAGTATTTCGGGCAGGAGAGCACGCCGTGCGGCAACTGCGACACCTGTCTCGTGCCGCCGCAGACCTGGGACGGCACCGTGCCGGCGCAGAAGCTGCTGTCGACGGTCGTGCGGTTGCATCGCGAACGCGGGCAGAAGTTCGGCGCCGGCCAGATCATCGACATCCTGATGGGCCGCAAGACGGCGAAGGTCATTCAGTTCGACCACGACGGGCTGAGCGTCTTCGGGATCGGCGAAGACCTCCGGGAAGCCGAATGGCGGGGCGTGGTACGCCAGTTGCTCGCTCAGGGGCTGCTCGCCGTCGAGGGTGACTACGGCACCCTGGTGCTCACCGAGGCCAGCGGTGAGGTGCTGCGTGGCGGGCGCGAGGTCCCGATGCGGCGCGAGCCGGAGAAGGCCGCGCGGGCGGCGAAGGCCAAGACGAAGCGTGCGGCGCCGGTGGATCTCCCGGAGGAGGCCCTGCCGGTCTTCGAGGAACTGCGCGCCTGGCGGGGCCGTACGGCCAAGGAGCAGGGCGTGCCCGCGTATGTGATTTTCCATGACGCGACGCTGCGGGAGATCGCCACCGCCGGGCCCACGTCGACTGCCGAACTGGGCACGGTCAACGGGGTCGGCGAGAACAAGCTCGCGAAGTATGGGCAGCAGATCCTCGACGTGCTGGCGGGCCGCGAGGCGGAGGCCGGACCGGCGAAGACGCAGGGGCGGAGTGAACCGGGGTCGGAGCCGGCGGCGGGCGCCGGTGAGGCCCCCGTCCCGGCGCGTGCCCGTTCGGCGGGCGCCGGTGGCCGGGCGGCGCCAAACGGCCGGTCCGCGCGCGGTGGAGCGGCCGGTGCGCCGGCCTTGGAGGAGCCGCCCGAGGACGACCGGTACGAGCCGGGCCCGGAGGACGAGGCCATCGATTGTTGAATCCTCCCCTCCCCTGGAGGGAGGGGATTCGTCACCCTCCCGGGGCTGGTGTGGGGATTTCTGGCTCACGCTGCCAGGCGGGGCAGCGCCCCGCCTGGACTTGTGCGATCAGCACCAGCCGGGTTGAGACCAGCCCGGACCAGCATCACGCGGGCAGAGTTCTTATCCCTGGGGGACACGGCTCCGCACACGGTGCAGGCATAGGTTCGCTTTGAGAGGGGCAGTGCGTGCTTGGTTCTCGCTCCGCACTGCGCGCAGTCCATCGTGGTGTGCGCGGGGTGCACCAGATGCACCGTCCGCCCATGCTTGCGGCCCATCTCGACAAGCGCCGACTTCGTCGCGCTGATGGCCGCATCCGCCGCCTTGCGGGCCATGGTGGACTTGGCCAAGAACTTCGGGCGGAAGTCCTCCACCGCCAAAGCATCATGATCGCGCACCACGCGCTTGGCCCACTTGCGGCCGGTGTCCTGGCGCTGCCGGGCCACCTTCTTGTGCAGCTTCGCCGTCAGCTTCTTCGCGGCCCGGTAGCCGTTCGATCCGGGCTGCCCGCGCTGGGGTTTCCGCCTCGCCATCATCCGCTGGTAGCGGGCCAGCTTCTGCGCGGCCGTGCGGCCGTGCTGGGCGTGGGTGAGATCGTGGGTGTCGGATGTGGTGGTCGCGGTCTCCCTCACGCCCCAGTCGATACCGATCACGCGACCGGTCTCCGGCAGCGGTTCGACTTCGGCCGGCACCACGAAACTCGCATACCAATGCCCGATGCTGTCCTGATACACCCGCACGGACGACGGATCGGCGGGCAGTGCCCGCGACCACACCACCGTCAACGCGATCCCACCCGCCAGATGCAGGCGCCCGTCTTTGAGGCGGAAGCCGCGCCGGGTGTAGTTCAGGCTCGGCCGGGCCTCACGCTTCTTCTTGTACTTCGGCATCCCAGCCCGCTGCCGCACGGGCAGGCCCTCCTTGATGTCCTTGTGGGCCTTGGCACGGGACTTCGCGAAGTCCCGGATCACCTGCTGCTGCGGCACCGAGGAGCCCTCACGCAGCCACGACATGCCCTTGCGGGCGTCGGTCAGCATCTTGTCGAGCTGCGCCGGACCGCACGTCTTCTTGTCCGCGCCCTCCAGGCGGGTCTTGTTCCTGGTGTGGGTGTGTTTCGACTTCGCGCAGCACTCGTTCCACACCCACCGGCACCGGTCCCACTCACCCCTCAGCGCGGCACAAGCGGTCGACGACACGCGCAACCGGAAGGTCCACCGGGCATGCCCGGCATCCTCCCTCATCGCTGCGACCGTCATGCCCATCAACCTATCCGGGAGGACTGACAGTTGAGACCAAACAATCTTGGTGGGCTGCTGACCCCGTCACCGGGTGGACGCCGTTTCGCCTTGGCGGTGAAACAGCTATCCCTGCCCTGCTCGTAGGAATCCGATTCTCCCCACAAGCGGGAGGTACCCCCACCCCAGCCTGAAGGCTGGGGCATCCTCGGAGAAACCCGGTGGAAAGCGGCACCGGGTCCGCGCGCCGGCGTCCTGCGGCAGAGGCTCACGGACCGACACGTTCGGCATCCGGCACCCTGGGGTCGCAGACGGTCCGCCGCGCCGCGACGTCTCCCCAAGCCTCACGACTTGGGCTCAGGGTCCCGCTCGAAGTCCGGGAGCTCGGACGGTGGGTGCGTCGGTAGGCGGAGGATCGCGTGGGCACCGCCGTCGGGGGCGTTGGTGAAGCTGAGGTCGATGCCCAGTACGGCGGCCTGGCCGACCGCGATCGTCAGGCCGAGGCCGTGACCCTTGCCGCGGCCGGGGGCGTCGGTACGGAAGCGCTGCGGGCCGTGGTGCAGCAGGTCGTCGGGGTAGCCCGGCCCGTGGTCGCGGACCTCGATGGTCGGCGGGCCGCCGGATGGCGCGTCCACGGTGACCACGACCGGGGGCCTGCCGTGCCGGTGCGCGTTGATGACGAGGTTGGCCAGGATGCGGTCGAGGCGGCGCCGGTCGGTGTCGACAACCGTCTCGGCGGCGATCCGTACCTCGGTGTCCAGCCCGGTGGCGCGTACGGAGCGTTCGACCAGCGCACCGAGTTCGTACGCGGCGAGATCGGCGTGTTCGGCGCCCGAGTCCAGCCGGGAGATCTCCAGCAGATCCTCGGTGAGCCGGTGCAGCGCCCGCAGCCGGTCGTTGATCATCTCCTTGGGCCGGCCCTCCGGGAGCAGATCGGCCGAGGCGAGGATGCCGGTGAGCGGGGTACGCAGTTCGTGGGCGACATCGGCGGTGAAGCGCTGTTCGGCCTGGAGGCGGCTCTGCAAGGAGCCGGCCATGGAGTCCATCGCCGCGGCGACCGCCCCCACCTCGTCCTGTCCTGCGGGGCCGCCGCGTGCCCTGGGACCTGCGGTGTCGCCGACCCGCGCGTCGAGATCGCCTGCCGTGATGCGGCGGGCGACGGCCGCGGTGGTGCTCAACCGCCGGCTGATGCGGTGGGCGAGGAACAGTCCGGCGAGCGCGACGGCGGTGGCGGCGAGCACGGCCGAACCGAGGATGGCCGTGTCCAGCATCTCCAGGGAACGCCGGGTGTTGCCGTACGGCGACCAGACGGCCATCACCTGATCGCCCGCGGGCGCCGCCGCCCACATCACGGGCCGGCCGTGGTAGGTGCCGACCATGCTGCCGCGCTCTCCGTGGCGGGCCAACTTGTCCAGCGGGCCGGGGAGTTCGGGTGGATCGAGGACGGAGTTGATGCCCTCGCGGGAGGTGCCGTACTCGTAGAGGTCCAGGGCGGTGTCGAGGTCCGCGCGGGCTTCCTTGCGGACCTGGCCGACGGTCTGACGGGCCACCGCGTTGTGGACGAGGACGCCGAGGACGGCGGCGACCGCGCAGCACACCGCCGTCACGGTCAGCGCGATCTTCCACCGCAGCGAGACCGCCGGACGCCTCACGCCCTGCCCCCGACAGCCGTCGGCAGGAAGACCGGAGCATCGCGCACAACCGGCGCGCGTCCCACAACCAGAGGCTCGCCCGGAACCAGACCCTCTCCGGCCATCGGCGCCTCTCCGACGACGGCCCGGTTCCCGGCGACCGGCTTGCCCTCCGCGACCGGCTTGCCGTCCGCGACCGGTGACGGGCTCTGCCGGCCGCTGGGCGAGGGCGTCTGCGGTTTACGGGCCTCGTCGAGGGTGAGGTCCCACAGGCCCATCGAGTCACCGTCCCAGACGTAGTCGGTGACGCTGACGTAGCGCGGGTCCTTGGTGGGCTCGCGGATGGCGAGGTGCCCGGCCGCGAGCTCGACGCCGGCCAGAACACCGCGCAGCGCCAGCACCCGGGTGATGGCCTTGTCCTGGACGCTGTAGACGCGCAGTTCGCTGACGCGGGGGTCGATGTCGACGACGGTGATGAGGTCCGGTTTGCGGTCGTCGGTGAGGTCGTGAAGCACCGGGCGGCGTACGGAACTCGGCTTCGGCGGAGAGCCCCCGTCCGCCGTCAGGTCGGCGTCCAGCACCGTGAGTTCGTTGACGCCTGTCATGTCGCCGCTGGGGACGGGGACGAGGCCGGGTACGCGTTCGAGGGCGGCCGGATTGTCCTCCCGCCCGAGCGGCGCGGGCGAGTACTCCGGCCACAGGGCGAGCGGCGCCTTCACATCCCTGGCCCGCCCATCGCTCTGGAGACCTTCCACGCCCGCGCACCCCGCGACCAGGGCGAGCGGAATCAGCGCGACGACGGCAGACAGCGCCGTCCGCGTCCGCCACCTCCGCATGCCGCCACCGCTTTCATCGACCCGTCAGCCCACAACCCGCGCCCACACCCAGCCCTGCACCCCGCCTCCGTCAAGGAATGCGCAGCAGGCGACGCCGCCAAGGCCCGCGGAAGGCGAGCCGCGGACCCACGCACCCGAGCCGCGGACCGACGTACCAGGACATCACTGCACAGTTTGCGCGAAGTGTCCGCCCGGCGGTGGAGGGAACTCACGAGGCGGCCTTTCCCGTGCCTGTTATCAGCCGTTCGACGGGTCTCCGGCGGCCCCACCGTCACACGAATGACCCACGAGATCTCGCTGACTGTTACACAACAGATGGATCGCCGTTAAGGATGCTCCGTAGCGTTCCTCCCTCAGCGTGCCGGCGACCGAGCCTCTTCGGGCTCCGCTGTCGCGCACACCACCCCATCGGCGGCCCGAGCCGCCCACGACGAGGAGTACCCATGCGGGCCCAGCGCCGCTCCGTCATCCGTACCGCCGCCGTAGCGACCGGCGCGCTGGCCGTCCTGCTGCTTCCCGCGAGCGCCGCCTTCGCCGCCGACTCCACCGCGCCCACCGACGACCGGACATCGATCATGCTGCCCGACCACGGGCTGGCCGGACTGGCCGAGAAGGCCGGGCAACTGCCCAAGGCGGGCCTGATCGGTGGCGCGGGCGTACTGGGCGCCGCGGGCGTGGGCATCGCCCTGCACCGCCGGCGCCAGGGCGATGGCACGACCGCGACCCCCGGGGCACCGCGGAGCGGCCGCGCTCAGCGCGCCTGACACGAACCCTCGATCGGCGCACGGCGCGACCCGCCGCCGCCCTTGGCGCGTTCGCTCCACGCGTTCCCCTGGGCCGTGTCGTCAAAGTCCCGCCAGACGCTGCACGTCCTCGTAACCGGGAACGCCGCGGCCCGCCCTTTCGCCCGGCCGCTCCACCTCGTCCGTCCCCTCCGCCCCCTCCGCCGCGTGAGGCCTCGCCCCGGCACGGACGGACTCCGCCGCCGCGAGGGTCGCCTGCAGCGCCGTACGGAAGAGCAGCGAGCCGGTGCTGATGCGGCGTACCCCGAGGTCCGCCAGACGACTGACGGTGTGTCGTCCCGGGGCGAAGAGAATGTTCACCGGAGCCGGAATCGCGGCGACCAGCGCGGCCACGTCCTCGTCCGCGACCACCCCCGGCACGAAGACACCGCCCGCGCCCGCGGCCAGATAGCGCTCGGCCCGCGCGAGCGTCACCGACAGGGGCGGCGGATCGTCCGTCAACCAGTGTGTGTCGATGCGGGCGTTGAGGAACGCGTCCGGGGCCCGTTCCTTCACGGCTTCGATCAACTCCGCCTGCCGGGAAGGGTCCTGCAAACCGGCTCCTCCCGGCAGCCCGTCCTCCAGGTTGACCCCCGCGGCCCCGGCAGCCACCAACTCGGCTGCCAGCGAACCGACTTGCTCGCTCCGACCGAGCCCCCCGCTCCGGGCACTCCACGCGGCTTCGCCGCCGAATCCGCCCTCGATGTCGACCGTGTACGGGCACGGCAACCGGCGCGCGAGGCGTCGCGCCAGCGACAGTGTCGCTTCCCGTACCTCGACGAGTCCCTGGCCGTCGAGGTACCCGTGCGCCGACGCGATCCCCAGGCTCGTCGTGCCGACGGCCGCGTAGCCGGCGTCGGCGAGCGCGGCGGCCGAGGCGACGTCCCAGGCGTTGGGCAGCAGCAGCGGCTCGTCGGCGTGGTGCAGGGCGCGGAAGGCGGCCACGTGAGGCGCGACCGCCCGGGACGCCGAGTCCCCGGCAGCACGGGGGCCGGCAGAGTCGGCAGCCTGGTCGGCAGGGCCCGCACACCGGGCGGCAGGGCCGGGGCCAGGACGGGAAGAGGGTTCCGAGAGGATCATGCGCGCACCGTAGAGCCGAGTCGCTTCGGTGAACGCCGAAGCGTCGCGGCGGACAATGGACTCATGACCACTCCGCCCTACAGCCTCGAACTCGCCCGGTTGGCGGCACTGCTCGCCGACCGCACCCGGGCCGCGTTCTGCCTCGCGCTGCTGGACGGCCGGGCCTGGACCGCCGGTGAGCTGGCGGCGTACGCGCAGGTCGCGCCCTCGACGGCGAGCGAACATCTGACCCGGCTGACCGAGGGCGGACTGCTCGTCGAGCGGCGCCAGGGGCGTCACCGCTATGTGCAGCTCGCGGGCCCCCGCGTCGCGGAGCTGCTGGAATCGCTGACCGCCCACCTCGATCCGCCGGCGCCGCGGCCGAGCGGGCTGCGCGCCGCTAACGTCTCCGCGGCGCTGGCCCGTGGCCGGACGTGTTACGACCATCTGGCCGGGCGAATCGGCGTCACGATCACCGATGCCATGACCGGGCGCGGGCTGCTCGACCAGGACGGCGGCTTCGCCCTCACGGACGCCGGTCGGGACTGGTTCTCCGACGGCCTCGGCATTCCACCGGCGGGACTGCGCAGCGGCCGCCGCCCGCAGGCCCGTGGGTGTGTCGACTGGACCGAGCGACGCCGGCACCTCGCGGGAACCGCGGGTGCCCGGCTGTGTGAACAGCTGCTCGACCGACGATGGGTCCGGCGTATCGGCAGCGGCCGGGCCGTCCGCCTCACCCCGGAGGGCGCGACCGCCCTGCACGACCTCCTCGGCATCGACGGCGGGGCCGCGGGCCTGGTGTGAACGGGGCTATCCCCCGCACGCCCCCGGCCGCGCGTACACCGTGATCCGCGCGCCGTGGACCTGGCGGCTGCTGCACACCGCGAACGCGTCGCGCAGGGTGGCGCGTTTGGCGATTTCCTGGTCGTTGGCATCGACCGGCTGGCCGTCCGGGTCGCCCGCGACGACGATCCGGCGGGCCGCCAGCATCCGGTCGCGGATCGCGTCACCGGACCGCTCGGTGCCGTAGAGGGTGTGTGAGGCCAACGGGGTCTTGGCCACGGCGAGATCGTGCAGCCCGCGGAAGCCGTCCGGGTGCGCCGCGGCCCAGATCCGGCGCCGTGAGGGCATGAACAGCAGACCGTCGCCGGGCCGCGCCACCTCCCCCACGGTCCGCGCGATGGCAGTGACGTCGTCGACCCGGCTGTCCGGGCTGCGCAGGTGGACGTTGACGGGCAGCAGCGCGGCCAGGACGAGGACGAGCACCGTCGCCCACCGCACCTGCCGCCGGCGGGTCTGGCCCCGTTCGCCGATCGGGCGCAGCAACCGGGCCAGCGCGGCGCCGGCGAGCAACGCGAAGCCCGCGACGTAGTAGAGGACGTAGCGGTCGACGTAGGCCGGTTCGACGTGGGAGAGGAGCAGCAGGAGCAGAGTGGGGAGCAGCAGCAGCGGAATGCCGATGGCGCGCAGTCCGACCGGGCCGCGGGAGCGCACCGGGACGCGGGCGCAGGCGACACCGAGGACCGCGAGCACGGCGAAGGTCAGCAGCTGGATGGGGTCCGGCCACATGAGCCAGCTGATCTGCGCCGACTGCCGGGTGCTGAAGACCACCAGCGGGGCCGGTCCGGCGAGTACGGTGACGGAGGCGAGGGCCCAGGCGCGCAGGACCCGGCGCGGCATCCGCGCGAGGACCAGGGCGGCTCCGTGGGCGGGCAGCGCCAGCGAAGCGAACTCGTGCAGCAGGCAGGCGAACAGCATCAGCGCCGTGTAGCCGATCCACAGCCGCGGGCGGGGGCGGGCGGCAGCCAGGACCAAGAGGTAGGTGGACCAGACGACCAGCGCGCAGACCGTCGCGTACGAGCGCCCCTCCTGCGCGTACTGCTGGACGACGGGGATCAGCGCGAAGGCGAGACCCGCACACAGCCCCGCGCGGCGTCCGACCAGTCGCTGCCCCAGTAGCGCGATGCCCGCGGCGGCCAGCGTCATGGCGACAACGGACGGCAGCCGGAGGCCGATCGCCCCGCCGAGGGTGCCGCCGAGAGTGGCGTCGTAGCCGAGGAACCAGAGGTGCATCAGCGCGTAGTACAGGCCGTGTACGACGTCGACGTGCTGCAACGTCGGCCACAGGTCGGCCAGGCTGCGGTGCGCCATGTCGTAGGTGACCACCTCGTCCCGCCATATGGCGTCCTGACGGCGCACACCCCAGGATCCCAGGAAAAACATCAGCCCCGAGGGCATCAGCACCACGGCGCCCTGCGCCGCCCATGTGCCAGGGGCGGTTTCGGGGGGCGCGAACGTCTTCTGGGCCTGCGCTACGTCGATGACGGTCTCCGGTCACGTACGGGACGCACTGCTGGGGGACGGCGGGGACAGCGGGACCGCCAGGATCGGCAGGACCGCTGGAACCACAGATACTGCCGGAAGTGCTGCTGCCTCGGGGAGCGTCGGCAGCCGGTACTGCCCGGTGGCGCGGGGCTGCTGGGGTTACTGGTGCCGGTGATGCTGCGGCCGGCGCTGTCGTACTGGTTCTGCTGGTTCTGCTGGTTTCCGCTGGTACGGCCGGCGCTGCTGGTACAGCCGACACCGCTGGTACGACTGGCACAGCCGGTACGACGTGCACGGCTGCTGCTTCTGCCGTGCGGTGGGGGTGGTGGTGCGGTGGGGGCGGTGGTGCGGTGAACCCTGGAGAAATGGATCGCCGAGGCGGTCGGGGGGGCTCCGGGCCGGATGAGCCTGCCGGCGCGGCCCGGAGCCATTCGGTCACCCGATCCGCGTCAGCTTCGACCCGAACGTCGGCTCGGTCAGGTCCTTCTGGAGCGCCACCGGCACCTTCTGCAGGCTCGCGCCGTTGCCGACCGTGAGCACGCCGACCCGCGTCCCGGCCTTCGCCGTGTGCGGAACGGCCTTGCCGCCGTCGCTCATGGAGAACTTGGCCTTCATCCCGGGCCAGCCGACCGCCGACAGGTCCTTGGTGGCGACGACCGGAGTCCGGCCACCGAGGCCGTCATCGACGTAGCCGACGACCTGACCCTTCTTCACCACCTTGTCCGACACCAGCGCGTCCCGCGTCGCGGTGATCACCTTCGCGCTGTTCTGCAGCACCAGCTTGAGGTGGGCGTTGGAGTCGGGGCTGTTGGTGCGCTGATCCATCATCACGCCGAGCAGCAGCTGGTCCTTGCCGCCGACGGTCCGGTACGCGGCCCACATGAACGCGCCACCGGCCGGCGAACTCGACCCGGTCTTGATGCCGCGCACCACGCCCGGCATCGTCGTCAGCAGGCTGTTGTTGTTGTAGAGCGTCGTCGGCAGACCGTCGATCTTGACGTTCTCGGTGGCGACGACCGCGCGGAACGCGTCGTTCTTCATCACCACTTCAGCGAGCTTGAGCTGGTCGACGGCGGTGCTCACGGTCGCCTGGTCCAGGCCGCTGGGGTCGGTGTAGGTCGTGTTGGTCATCCCCAGTTCCTTGGCGGCGGCGTTCATCTTCTTGACGAACGCCTCCTCGGTGTCGGAGTCCCAACGCGCGAGCTGCCGGGCGACGTTGTTGCCGGACGGGATCATGAGCATCTGCAGCATCTGGTACTGGTTGAACTGCTGCCCCGCCCTGAGCGGCACCCGCGACTCGTCCTTCTTCTTCGAGTCGGCCTCGGCCTCGGGGTCGATGCGGATCGTCTCGCCCTTCTCGTCCTTCTTCAGCGGGTGATCACGCAGGATGACGTAGGCGGTCATCACCTTGGCGACGCTCGCGGTCGGTACGGGCTTCGCCTTGCCGGACGTACCCAGGCTCCCGACACCGACGACCTCCGTCGCGGTCTGTCCCTGGTCGGGCCACGGCACCGACAGCTTGCCGCCCTCGAAGGTGAACGCCGTCGAAGAACCGACGGCGAGCTCCGGTGCGGGCAGCGGGCGCGCCGACTGGGCGACCACGAAGATGATGCCCATCAGGATCACCAGGGGGGTCCAGATCTTGAACCGGCGTACGACCGTCCGCAGCGGGGTCTCCGGCGGCGGCGGGGTGTTGGTCAGCCGCGCCAGCAGATCGAGCGGCGGCAGCGGCTCCTGCCGGGTCCTCTCGGACTCCGGGAGAGCACCTGGCTCGGCCTGGGGCGGGGCAGCGGTGGCTCCGGTGCTCGCGGCGGCGCCCGCGGTCGGCGGGGAGCTGGGGCGGGCGGGCTTGGCAGGCTCGGCCTCCGCGGGGAGCGGAACCCCTGCCCCGGCGGCCTTGTCGGGGGCTTTCTCGGGGGCCTTGTCGGCGGCCTTGTCGGGGCTCTTGCCCGGGGCACGGGCAGGCGTCCGGTCCGCCGTCTTGCCGAGCGACTTCTCCGCCGCACCGGCGTCCGTCGACTTCAGCGCCACGAACTGGCTGGTGCGCTCGACTTCCCGCTCCGCCGGCCGAGCGCCCTTCGCCTCGGAGTCCTTCCCGGCCTCGTCCTCGGAGTCCTTCCCGGCCTCGCTCGCGTCGCCGACCTTGTCGCCGGCCTTTTCGCTGCCCTTGTCGCTGTCCTTACCGCCGGCCTCGGTGCCCGTCTCACCGGCGGCCTTGGCGCTGCTCTTGTCGCCGGTGTCGGGCTTGCTGCCGCCCGTCCCAGCGGCCGCGCCCTTGCCGTCCCCTGCGCCCTTGGCCTGACTCCCAGCCTCGGCCTCGGCCTCGGGCTCAGACTCGAGAGCGGCATCGGCCTCGCTCTTGCTGGTGCTGCCGGTGCTCGTGCGGCCGTCAGCGGGCGGGGCGATCTTGAAGGCGGTGGTGGGCTGGTCGACGGCGCGGTCACCCGCGGACGCCACCTTGGACTTCGCGATCGCGAACACACGCGTCGCCTCATCGACCGCCGACCCCTCGACCTCGGCCTCGCCCTCGGCCTCGTCGCCACCGTCGGCGCCGCCGGTGCCACCACCCTTGGGGCCGCCCTTGGCGTCGCCACCCTTGGCGCTGTCCTTGGTGCTGCCCTCGGCGCTGCTGCTCTTGCTCTTCTGGGTCCCGACGGTCTTGAACACAGCCGTCGGCTGATCCACAGCCTTGGACCCAGAACCGGTTCGAGACTCCGGCTCGGCCTCGGGGTCAGCCTTGGGCTCGGCCTTGGGCTCGGCCTTGGGCTCGGACTGGGAGGCATCCCCGGACGCACGATCGGCATCGCCCGTGACCCCAGCCTTGGAGTCCGCCTTGGAGTCGGCCTTGAGGTCAGCCTTGGAGGTGGCGTTGGGGTCGGCCTTGGCCTTCGCCCCGCGAGCGGACTTCCCCGCACCGCCGGACTTCGCCGCACCGCCCGCCTTCGCCTTGCCCCCAGCCTTCGGCTTTCCCTTCCCGGGTCCCGCCTCGACCACGGGCTCAGCCTCGGCCGCGACCGAGGCCCCGCCTTCCACCTGCCCCTTGGCATCAGGCTTTGCAGCCGACTTCGCACTCGCACGCACATTCGCACCCGAGCTCACGCCCGAGCCCTCACCCGCGCCCGAAGCGGCAGCCGCCGTCGCATCCGCCTTGCCCCCCGACTTCGCCCCCGCCTTTGCGTCGGCACCGCCGGCATCATCCGAGCCGCCGGACCCGGGCTCGGCATCAACATCGGCGCGTGCGTCGGCGTCGACGTCTCCGCCTGCATCTGCGTCTGCGTCGGCGTCCGCGTCGGCACGACCGGCCTCTCCGGCCGGCTCGGCGTCCTCGTCACCCTTGCGTGCGACCCAGGCAGCCACTGCGTCCCGCAGACGGTCGTCGCCGCCTCCCGGGCCGCTCTCGTCGCCCTCGGCCGCCTGAGACGGCTCAGACGCCTTCTCCGCCCCGTCCTGCTCGCCCGCCCGGCCGTCCGAGGACACGCCGTTCGCCGAGGACGCGCTCTTGTCCGCATCGTCGGCGCCCTTCGAGCGCTCAGCGGACTCCCCGGCTGCCGGCTCGGCCTCCGCCTGCTCCGCCGGTTCGTCCGGCTCCCCGCGGAAGACGGTCAGGCGCGGATCGCGTGCGCTCCGCGCCGTCTCCCCCGACGACTGCTTCTTGTCCGACTTGTCGGGGGACTCGCCCGCCACCGATGTCTCCTTCGTACGTCGCACTGCTGCCTGGCCCAGTGTTCCCAAGTGTCCTGTGTACGCGTGGCGCCGCCTCGCCGCCACGCGAAACCAGTCCCTGCCGCACCCCACGGAAGTTGTCGCCGACGTGCTAGACGAGAACGACATACCTACCGGTTCCCTATCGAACCCCCCACGCACCCTCGACAGATGAATGTGAGAGGGGTCACCCTGTCATTCATCCACGCGGGGAGGCATGGATGGGCAGGAGCCGCAGAACAATTCCGGAGGAGCTTCTGCTGCTCGCTTTGGACCCGACAACGGGCACCACAGCGCAGCCGCAGTCGCTCGACCTCGGCCTGGCCGGGGCCCAGCTAGTAGAGCTGGCTCTGGCAGGACGGATAGCCCCAGACGGGGATCGTATCGCCGTGGTGATGCCACGGCCGACAGGAGATCCGACCCTGGACTCCGCACTCGAACTGCTGCGCCGACGCGGCAGTCCGGTACGCGCGGTCCACTGGATCGGCGGGCCCCGACTGGGGCTGCGCCAGACGTATCTCACGCACCTGGAGCGGTGCGGCATGGTGCATGCCGTGGCGGGACAGATGTGCGGGGTGCTGCCGACGACGCGCTACCAAGCGACGGAGACGGCCATCAGCCGGGAAATCAGGGCCCGGCTGGACAACGCGATCCGCACCGGCGTACCACCGGACCCGCGGACCGCGGCGCTCGCCGCGCTGGCCCATGCGGTCGGACTCGGTAAGCACCTCTACCCGGGGAACGAAGGGCGTTCATCGCGCTCCCGCCTCCGGGATCTGATCCGGCACGACCCGATGGGCGGGCTGGTCGCGCACGCCGTCATGGATGTGCAGAACGGAGTGGGCGCGCAGCCACGGCGGGCACAGGCCGCCGCGGTAGCGGGCGCAGCTCCGGGACCCGTCCGGCAGCCGGCGGCCCGGGCCACGGCGGAACCGGCCGGTATGCCGGGCCCGTCTCGGCACGGCCACGGCAGCATGGCGCGCGTCGGCGCCCGCTGACGTACGCCACCGCGCACGACGCCGCGCACCACAAGCCCGCGCGGTGCACCACCGAGCACGGCCGCACCATCGATCAGGGCACACACGCACCACCGAGCACGGCCGCACGACTCGCTCCACCCGCCGCACGCACCCCGTAACAGGGGGGCGCGCCGGCGGGTGCGGGCGCGCGTGCGTGAACGTGCCCGCACCACCGTCCCCACCGTCCCCTTCGGGAGCCGCAGCAAGAACGCGCGGGGTGGGGGGGGGGGGGGGCCGCCCCCCCCCCCCCCCCGCCCCCCCCCCCCCCCCCCCCCCCCCCCCCAACCG
>NZ_JBIRGO010000001.1:0-363513 GCF_044328065.1 Streptomyces sp. NPDC017993 | reverse complement strand
GCGCCTCCGCCTCGGCCCCCCCCAGGGCCCCCCCCGGCGGGTTATTCAAACATGGGGGCCCCCGGCGCGGGGGGGGGGGGGGGGGGCGGCCGGGGGCGGCGGCGCCCCCCCCCCGCCACCCCGCGCGCATGCGCGATCGCCTTCTGTGTGCATTCCACTGCGCGGCGTCGACCTGGGGTGGCACTCTGCTGAGCAGGAAACGACAGCAGTACGGAGCCGGAGGTGCACGTCCCGTGGCGTCCAATGTCAATCCCACCGTCAGGCGACGCCGGTTGGGCCAGGAGCTGCGAAGGCTCCGGGAGCTCAAGGGCATGACGGCGGAAGAGGTGGCCGAGCGTCTGCTCGTCTCCCAGTCGAAGATCAGCAGGCTGGAGAACGGCCGCCGCAGCATCAGCCAGCGCGATGTCCGCGATCTGTGCGGCGTCTACGAAGTCGATGATCACCGCATCGTCGATTCGCTGATGCAGATGGCCAAGGATTCGCGGCAGCAGGGCTGGTGGCACGCCTTCGGCGACATCCCGTACAGCGTTTACATCGGCCTGGAGACCGAGGCGGCCTCGCTACGCGTCTACGAGTCCCTGCTGGTGCCCGGACTTCTGCAGACACCCGGGTATGCCGAAGCCGTCATTCCCGGCACGGTCCCCGAGCTCGCGCCCGATCAGCTGGAAAAGCGCATCCAGGTCCGCATGCGCCGCCAGGAGCGGGTCAACGACCCGGAGCGGCAGCTGCGCCTGTGGGTGGTGCTGGACGAGAGCGCCCTGCGACGGGTGGTCGGCAGCCACCTGGTCATGCGCGAGCAGCTGGAACACCTCGTCGAGGTGAGTCATCTGCCGCATGTCACGGTGCAGGTGCTGCCGTACGACACCGGTGCGCATGCCGGAATGTCGGGGACGTTCTCGATCCTGGAATTCGACGACGCCGCCGATTCCAGCGTGGTGTACATCGAGGGGGTCACCAGCGATCTGTATCTGGAGAAGACCAACGATGTCCACAAGTACACGATCATGTACGAGCATCTGCGCGCCCAAGCGTTGAATGCTGACCAAAGTCGGGAGTTCATCGCCGCAGCGGCCAAATCGCATGCGGACGCCGTGGGATGAAGGCTGCCGCGGGGCAATGAACAGGTTGCCCGACGCGATCCGAAAGCGGTCGACGAGGAGGAGCTGGGGAGGGGAAAAGCAGGTCTTCAGCTGCGGAATCAGACATTCCGGTTACTGGGTTCGCACGGTACACCTGGGCCGTCTTCCTTGAAAAGAGATCAAGGAATATGCCATTCGGACGGGTGAACGGCCTCTGTGGCAAGTGATGTTGGCGCGTAGCGTCAGCACTACCGAAATCCACGGCAACTCAGAGTGAGTCGGAGTGAACATGGCCATTCAGCCCAATTCCGCGTTCTCCTGGACGAAGTCCTCGTACTCAGGTGGCAACGGCGCATGCGTGGAAATCGCCGTGCCGACCACCGCAGCCATCGCGGTACGCGACTCCAAGGACCCGGACGGCCCGCGACTGACGTTCGACAACTCCGCTTGGAGCAGCTTCGTGTCGGACGTCGCAGGCGGTTCGTACGACCTGGCGTGAGCTGACCGGACGCAGGCCACGGACCACAGGTCACTGGCTGCACGGCCACGGGGCGGCGGGCCCGGCAGGACCGGCACCGCCGCCGTCCGCGCCACCGCTGCCGCCGACAGGGCAGCATCCGCACCACCGCAACACCGTAGATACGAGCCCTCTCGACTGGATCGCCGTCCTGGCCGAGGGGGCTCGGCCATGCGACGGGCGGCGCCGCCCTCCCCGCCGGCGCCGCCCGTCGCACACCTCCGCAGCCCCGGAAGTCAGCGCAGTTCGGTGACGTACCGGTCCGTCCCGGGAATCGTCGGGATGAACGGCGCCACCAGCTCCACCCGCCCGAGCCCGGAGTCCGCGACAGCGGTGACGCGGTCGGCGAAGTGGGTGGCCCAGCGGTCGCGCGGGTCCTCCTGGAGGAACCACAGCAGCGTCAGCCGGGTGTCGACGCCCTCGACCTGCTTCACATACGCCATGCGGTCGCCCGGCAGCGGAGTCGGCCGGAAGACGGTGACCATGGCCGCCGGCGAACCCGCCAGCCGTCCCGGCAGGTGCCGGTCCCGCAGCCACTCCGCCAGCGCCGCACGCTGCTCGGGCCCGTCCGTGTCGATCACCTCCAGGACCAGCCCGGCGTACGGGTGGTCCAGCGCGTGGAAGTCCCGGGGGCCGGCCGCGCCGTCCCGGTAGACCGTCGCGACGTGGTCCTGGAAGGCCGTGAAGACGTGCGTACGGTCCTGGTGAACCCGGCCGTCCCGGTTGAGGCGCTTGTTGATGCCGACGGTCCACTTCATGTGCTCGTCGTAGCGACCTTCGGTGATCCAGTAGGTGGAGAGGTAGCAGCCGGCCGTGACCGGCAGGGCGACGGCGGACTTCTCCGGGCGGCGCAGCAGTTGCAGGTCCCGGGTGGCGACCCAGCGGCGTCCGGCGAACATCCAGGGCATCGCCATGGCGCCCGCGATGTAGTGGTCGTCCTCGTACCAGCGGTTGTACGCGTACTCGTGGCCCGGGTGCGGTTCGACCATGGTGATCAGCGCGTGCCCGGGGTGCACGCCGTAGGGGCCGACGGCGGCGAGGGCGGCGTAGGCGGCACTGTGGGTTTCCGCGCCGTCCGCGGCATCCGTGGCGCCTGCGGCCTCTGGGCGCTGCGTGGCCGATGCGCGGTGCGCGGTGCCCGGCCCTTCCGGTGGATGTGCGATGTCCTCGGTCATGAGACAGGTGTAGTTGACGGGGCGTCAGAAGGGGAGGGGTGGGGAGCGCCCGGCCGCTCGCCGTCCACCCGGCGTCGCCGACCGGACCACCCCCACGCCGCCCGCCGCCGGATGACCCGTCGGCCTCTACCCTCGCCGCTCGCCGCTCGCCGTCCGGTTCATCATGCGGGCAGGGCTGCGCACCGGGGCACCCGCCGCTTAAGCTGCGCGGCATCTGCAGCTAACGCCGGTTAACGCAGACGATGACCGATTGGAGCCGCCATGCCGGACGCGACCCTCGCCGACGCCGTCACCCCCACACCCGCCCTCGCCGCGCGCGCGGTCCAGACCGGCAGCTCGCCCGTACGCGACATCCTGGCGCTCACCGCGCGCCCGGAAGTCATCTCGTTCGCCGGCGGGCTGCCCGCCCCCGAGCTGTTCGACGCAGCGGGCATCGCGGCCGCGTTCCAGCATGTGCTGACGGAGGAGCCTCGGCGGGCACTGCAGTACTCCACCAGCGAGGGCAACCCGGAGCTCCGGGCGGCCGTCGCGGCGCGCACCACCGCACGGGGGCTGGCCACGGCCGCCGACGACCTGATCGTCACCACCGGCTCCCAGCAGGGCCTCTCGCTGCTGGCCACCGCCCTGCTGGAGCCAGGCGATGTGGTCCTGGTCGAGGATCCCTGCTACCTCGCGGCACTTCAGATATTTTCCTTCGCCGGCGCCCGGGTGGTTCCGGTGCCGACCGATGACGAGGGTCTGCTCCCCGAGGCGCTGGACGAGATCGCCGCGCGGGAGCGGCCCAAGCTGCTCTACGTCGTGCCGACCTTCCAGAACCCGACCGGCCGGACGCTGTCCGCCGAGCGCCGGGCCGCGGTCGCGGCGGTCGCCGCCCGCCGCGGACTGTGGATCGCCGAGGACGACCCGTACGGCGAACTGCGCTTCGAGGGCGAGCCGGTGCCGTGGGTCGCCGCCTTCCCCGGCGCGGAGGACCGTACGGCGCTGCTCGGGTCGTTCTCCAAGGTGATGGCGCCCGGCCTGCGCCTGGGCTGGCTGCGCGCGCCGGCCGCGCTGCGGCGCGCCTGCATCATCGCCAAGCAGGCTGCCGACCTGCACACCTCGACCGTCGACCAGGCCGCCGCGGCACGGTACCTGTCGGTCTCGGACCTGGACGCGCATCTGGAGCGAGTGCGCGGCGCGTATCGCGACCGGCGCAACGCGCTGGTGAACGGCTTGGCCGTCGCGCTCCCCGAGGGCTCGCGGTGGAACCGTCCGGCGGGCGGCATGTTCGTCTGGGCGACGCTGCCGGAGGGCTACGACGCGACGGCGCTGCTGCCCGAGGTCGTGCGGCATGACGTCGCCTACGTCCCCGGCGCGCCGTTCTTCGCCGGCCCGCCGGACGCGGCGGCCATCCGCCTGTCGTTCGTGACGCACTCCCCGGACGAGATCCGCGAGGGCCTGGCCCGGTTGGCGACGGCACTGGGGAGCGCCCAGAAGGAAACGTGAAGGGCGGTTGGGCGCGAGCGCTGGGGCGGACAGGGCCTGCACCCAGCGCCGCCCCAGGTCGGTTCCGGCGCGCGGACGCCCGCTCCCGGTCGGTCATTCCCCTACCGCGCTCCTCTGGCCAATCCCGCACGCGCATCGTAATCTGACGCCTCGTCAGGCAATGCTCTGCGACGCGACCTCGGGCCACCACGCCATGGGCGTCATGACCCCCGAGGGTCGCGACGCAGTCCAGCGCGAGCGGGGTCGGGAGGCGCACATGCTGCTGCGGAACAAGACGGTTGTCGTCTCAGGCGTCGGAGCGGGGCTCGGTCATCAGGTCGCGGCGGCGTGCGTGCGGGACGGTGCGACCGTGGCATTGGGCGCCCGCACCGCGGGCAACCTCGCCAAGTCGGCCGCACAGATCGACCCTTCAGGCGAACGTACGGCCTGGCAGGTGACCGATATCCGCGACGAGGCCCAATGTGAGGCGCTCGCGGCGCTGGCCGTGGAGCGTTTCGGCGGGATCGACGCGGTGATCCATGTCGCCGCACTGGATTCCCTCTTCGGCGGCCTGCGCGACGCCGACTTCGACGCCTGGCACGAGGTCGCGGACGTCAACCTCTTCGGCACCCTGCGGATGACCCGCGCCTGCCTTCCCGCCCTCACGGCGCGCGGTGGCGGGTCGGTGGTGATGATCGGCACCCAGTCTTCGCTCGCCGCGCCCTCTCAGGTGCAGCAGGCCGCGTACGCGGCATCGAAGGGCGGGCTGGTGTCGGCGATGTACTCGCTGGCGCATGAGTTGGGGCCGAGCCGGATACGCGTCAACACCGTGCAGCCGGGGTGGATGTGGGGCCCGCCGGTCGAGTCCTACGTGCGGTTCGCGGCACACAACGAGGGCGTTCCGGAGTCCGAGGTGCTGGGCCGACTCACGGAGCGCATGGCCTTGCCGGAACTGGCGACGGACGCCGATGTCGCCGAAAGCGCCGTCTTCCTGGCGTCCGACCGGGCGCGCGCCATCACGGGCCAGTCGCTGCTGGTCAACGCGGGCGAGCTGATGCGCTAGCCGCCCCTGGCCGTGCCTCCTTTCCGATCCTTCTCCTCCGCCCGGGATCCCGCTCCCGCGCGATGACGCCGTCCGGCGTCTCGGGTGGCGCAGTGGGCACGTTCGGTGCGTTCGGTGCGCCTCCCTGCTCGGTGGATGGCGTGCGTTCGGGCAATGGCGCCCGGCGAAGTGTCCGCTCATCGTGTGTTCGGCGTCATGTGCGGGACAACGGCCCAGCAGGTCAAGAGACGGCAAAATCGTTCGCTTTGCTGATCCTGGTTCACATCTGTGATCGCATTCGCTCTTGACCGGACTGCGCGTTGGACGGTTCAATCCCCGAAGTCCCCGCTCCCGCACGGGGAACCGCCCTACAGGACGTCACGGCGAAGTGATTCCTCGTTCACAAGGCGGACCCCTGGAGGGGGCATGAACAGTCTCGACTGGGCCGTACTCATCGGCTATTTCGGCGTGATGATCGCTATCGGCGTGTGGTCGCACAAGCGCGTGGACGATGTCAGCGACTTCTTCACCGCGGGCGGGAAGATGCCGTGGTGGCTGTCCGGCATCTCCCACCACATGTCCGGCTACAGCGCGGTGATGTTCACCGGGTACGCCGGCATCGCCTACCAATACGGTGTCACCTCCTACGTCACCTGGTCCTTTCCGATCGCCATCGGCATCGCCATCGGCGCCCAGCTGTTCGCGGGGCGGCTGAACCGGCTGCGTTCGCGGCTCGGTGTCGCCTCGCCGCTGGAGTACCTCAAGAACCGCTACAACCTCCCGACGCAGCAGGCCCTCGCCTGGTCCGGCGTGCTGCTGAAGATCGTGGACGTGGGGGCCAAGTGGGCCGCCATCGCGACCCTGTTGTCCGTCTTCACCGGCATGTCCCTCAACCAGGGCATCCTCATCACCGGCGTGATCACCGGCATCTACTGCACGGTCGGCGGGCTGTGGGCGGACGCGCTCACCGAACTCGGTCAGTTCGTCATCCAGTTGCTGGCCGGTGTCGCCATGCTGGTCACGGTCATGGGCGAACTCGGCGGAATCAGCTCGCTGTGGACCGTGTGGGACAAGCTGCCGGACACCCACACCCAGCCGACCGTCGGCCCGTACACCCTGACGTTCCTGCTCGCCTATCTCTTCATCAAGACCTTCGAGTACAGCGGCGGCATGTGGAACCAGGCCCAGCGCTACATGGCCACCCGCAACGCCCGGCAGGCCAAGCGTTCCGCGTGGCTGTCGGCGGCCCTGTGGTTCATCTGGCCGCTGGTCCTCTTCTTCCCGATGTGGGTCGCACCGCTGCTGGTCAAGGCGCAGAAGCCGGACGCCTCCGACTCCTACGCGCTGCTGACCGAACACCTGCTGCCGCACGGCCTGCTCGGTCTGGTCATCGTCGGCTTCTTCTCCCACACGATGGCCATGTGCTCCTCGGACGCCAACGCGATCTCCGCGGTCTTCACCCGCGATATCGCCCCCGCACTGCCGAAGCTGGGCGAGAAGGCGCGCAACTGGTCCCACCGGGCGGGCCTGCTGGCCGCGCGGCTGTCCACGGTGTCCTTCCTGGCGCTGTCGATGGCCATCGCGACGCAGGTCAACTCCCCCACGTTCAAGGACATCATCACCGTCGTCATCAAGTGGGTGGCCGGGCTCGTCGGGCCGATCTCCATCCCGTTCCTGCTCGGCCTGCTGCCGGCGTTCCGCAAGTGCGGTCCGACGGCGGCCCTGACGTCCTGGGCGGCCGGGCTGTTCGCCTTCTGGCTGACCAACTACGGCCTGAGCGATGTCCAGCTCCAGATCCAGATCGTCTCGCCGGTCGCGACGTCACTGATCCTGTTCGTCCTCATCGGCCTCATCAAGCCCGAGGCGACGCCGGAGCGGGACGCGCTGCTGGCGCGGATCAACTCCGGGGAGGACGACGACGGTTCCGCGGCCGCGCTGCCCGTCCCGGAGCAGGGGGACGGGGCGGAGCGGGAGGCGGTCCCCGGTGGTGTCGCGGGAGACGCGGCGGGGGAGGCACCGAAGCCCCTCTGAGCCTCGTGGGGTGGTCCGGGCCGGGTGGGGCCGTCCTCGGGGCCGGCGCGCGTGGGGGCGCGCCCGCCCCGGGGACGCTATGCCCGTGGGTATCGGGCGAGCCAGCCCGGTGCCGAGCCGGCGGGGCCGTGCAGTGCGGGGCCCTGTGTCATCTCCATCGCGAAGTCGTCGGCGAGCTGGAGCATCGTGTCCCGGCCCTCCAACTCGACCAGCCACACGGGCGGCAGCGCCGTCTCACCGTGCAGGGTGCCCAGGAGGTTGCCGCAGATGGCGCCGGTCGAGTCGCTGTCGCCGCCGTGGTTGACCGCGAGCAGCAGCCCGTGCCGGACGTCCTCGGCCACCAGCGCGCAGTACACGCCGATGCTCAGCGCCTCCTCCGCCGTCCAGCCCTGTCCCAGCGACTCCACCCGTGCCGGTGTCGGCATCCCCTGCCGTACGGCGCCGAGCGCGCGCTTGAGTGCGTCGGTGGTCTCCTCGTGGCCCGGGCGGGTGCCCAGATGCGCCATCGCCTTCTGGACAGCGCCGTCGAGGTGCTCGCCCCGTGCCAGCGAATGGCTGATGACGGCGAAGGCGCCGGCCGCGAGGTAGCCGGTGGGGTGGCCGTGGGTCTGGGCCGCGCACTCGACGGCGAGCTGGAAGACCAGCTGCGGCTCCCAGCCGACCAGCAGCCCGAACGGCGCGGAGCGCATCACGGCGCCGCAGCCCTTGGAGTCCGGGTTCTTGGGCTTGTCCAGGGTGCCCATCGCCTCGTCACCGAGACCGCTCAGGCAGGCCCTGCCGGGCGCCCGCCGGGAGTACAGCCACTCCTCACGGGCGAGCCAGCCGTCGTCCGTCTTGCGCTCGTCGGGCCCCCAGTCGCGCTGGGTGACGGCCCACCGCAGGTAGGCGCGGTGCACGTCGGTGGGCGGATGCCAGGCTCCGGTGTCCCGGCGCACCTGGGCGCGGATCAGCCCGTCCACCGTGAAGAGGGTCATCTGGGTGTCGTCGGTGACCGCGCCGCGCCGCCCGTAAGCGGGCACGAAGTCGGTCACACCTTCCTGGCCGTGTGCCTTGCGGATCGCATCGAGCGAATCGAATTCGATGCCGGCGCCGAGCGCGTCGCCGATGGCACCGCCGAGCAGACAGCCGCGGACCCGGCTGCGGAAGTCCTGCTGTTCGGCGCGGCCCCAGATAGCGGTGTTGCCTGCCGCTGCGCTCACTGCGCCCCTCCTGAAGCTCACAACGTCCCGGGGCCTTGCGGGCCCCCTGCCGCAGCACTGTAATCGACCAGGAATGATCAATTTGAGACCAGGTTCGTATTGTGAACAGTCATCCGCGAGGAGGCTTATGACCGGTACGGCCCCAATCGAACGGCCCAGGCCACGACCGGTACGCACCTGCCGCCCCACACAAATCATCAGCCCCTGCCGTACCCCCCTACCGCCTCAGGAGAAACCCGCATGACTCCGCGCTGCGCCGTGCTCGACGACTATCAGGACGTGGCCCTCTCGATGGCCGACTGGTCGCCCCTCGCCGGCGTGGTGGACGTCCGCACCCTGCGGCAGCCGTTCCGCTCCGAGGACGAGGTGGTCGACGCGATCGGCGACTGCGAGATCGTCGTCGCGATGCGCGAGCGCACCCCCTTCCCCGCCACGCTTCTCGACCGGCTGCCCCGCCTCCGGCTCCTGATCACCTCCGGCATGCGCAACGCCGCCATCGACCTCGAAGCCGCCGCCCGGCTCGGCGTCACCGTCTGCGGCACGAGCAGCAACATCGAACCGCCCGTCGAACTGACCTGGGCACTGCTCCTCGGCCTCGCGCGCAACGTCGCCACCGAGAGCGCGGCGATGCGTGGCAACGGCCCCTGGCTGAGCACCCTCGGCGCAGATCTGCACGGCCGCCGGCTCGGGCTGCTGGGCCTGGGCAAGATCGGCACCCGCGTCGCGCGGATCGGTCAGGCCTTCGGCATGGACGTCGCGGCCTGGAGCCAGAACCTGACCGCCGAGCGTGCCGCGGAGTATGGGGTGCACGCCACCGCCGACAAGGAAGAACTCCTCGAATCCAGCGACTTCGTCTCCGTGCACCTCGTCCTGAGCGACCGCACCCGGGGGCTGCTGGCCGCTGACGAGCTACGCCGGATGCGGCCCACCAGCTACCTCGTCAACACCTCCCGGGCCGGCATCGTCGACCGGGACGCGCTGCTCCGCGCGCTGCGCGAACGCTGGATCGCCGGCGCCGGCCTGGACGTCTTCGACCACGAGCCGCTGCCCGCCGACGACCCGCTGCGCACCCTCCCCAACGTCCTCGCCCTCCCGCACCTGGGTTACGTCACCCGCCGCAACTACGAGGGGTACTTCTCCGAGGCCGTCGAGAACATCACCGCATACCTGGCGGGCACGCCGGTACGGCGCCTGGGGTAGGCCGGGCAGGCCGGGGCCCGCCGCTCGCGCCTCTCGTCCCGCTCGCAAGTTCGATACTGGCGGTGGCGCCTGATGGGCATGCTCCCTCCATGTCCGAGTACGAGTGGGATCGCACCACCATGGCCGTCGTCGCCTCCGCGCTCTCCGGCGACAGCGACGGCGCGGTGGAACTCCTCCGGCCGCTCCCGCAGCGCGACGTCTGCCATATCGCCGTACGGCTGGCCGCCATGGCCGCCGACGCGCTGATCGCCGCAGCCCAGGACAGTGGAGGCGACCGCGAGGAGGCACTGTCGCAGTGGCAGCAGTGCATCCTGCAGCACGAGGCGGAGTACGAGGGGGAATGACGGCGCCCCTCCTGGTGAGAGGACCTCCGCCGCCGCCCCCACGCGGGCCGGGACATGGCGCGCTCCCCCACCGGCGCCGGCTCAGTCCTGCCGAATGGCGGTGATGATCCGGTGCGCCCAGACGGCGGGGCTCGGGTCATCGAGGAGGGCGGCGAGGCGGGCCATGCGGGTGCGGCGCCGGCGCGGAGGCATGGTGAGGGCGCGGTGCAAGGTGTCGACCAGGTCCCGGGGTGAGCGTGGGTCGGTGAGCAGCGCGGTGGGGGCGAGTTGGGCGGCGGCTCCGGTGGAGCGGGACAGGACGAGCACTCCGGACCGGCCGGTGGCCGCCTGCGCGGCGATGAACTCCTTGGCCGTGAGGTTCATGCCGTCCTGGAGCGAGGTCACCCAGAGGACGTCGGCCGCCAGGTAGTGATCGACAACCTCGGCGAAGGGCAGGGCCCGGGGAATGTAGTCGACGGGTTGCCAGCTGTCGGTGCGCCAGGTGTCGTTGAGGGCAGTGATGTCGCGTTCGAGGGCTTCGCGGGTGGAGTCGTAGGCACGGATGCCCGGTTCGGGGGGCGGGCAGATGAGGCGGAAGCGTAACCGTCCGCGCAGTTCCGGCCGCTCGGTGAGCAAGGTGGACAGGGCCCGGATCTTCTGGAGCGGGGCCTTGGCGTAGTCCAGGCGCTCCACGGACAGGACCAGCGCGGCCGCGTCGTCGGTGCGGGGGTGCGGGGCGCGGGACCGGGCGAGCGCTTCGACCATGGGGCGGTCGATGCCCAGAGGGTGGATGCCGGTACGGGGCGTGCGGGGGCCGTCGGCGAGGGTCCGCCGGAAGTGGTCGGCGAAGACGGCGGTGTGGAATCCGGCCCAGTCCAGGCAGGCGAGGGAGCCGCGGATCCGGGCGGCGTCGGGGATGCGGGCGAAGGTTTCCGGCGGCGGGAAGGGAGTGTGGTGGAAGAGTCCGAGGCGCAGGTCTGGCCGTGTCGCGCGCAGGATTCCGGGGACGAGCCAGAGGTTGTAGTCGTGCAGCCAGACCGTGGCGTCGCGGGCCGCGTGGGCGCTGATGTGGTCGGCGAAACGGTTATTCATCGTCTCGTAGTGCGTCCAGGCCGCCGGGTCGTGGCGCATCCGCTCCGGTTGCGACATCAGGACGGGCCACAGCGTCTCCTTGCACGCCCGGTGGAAGTAGCCCGTCCACTGGGCGGCTGTCACGGGCAGGATGGCCAGCGGGAGGCCCGTCTCCTGCGACGCGGAGCGGAGTGACGCGGCGTGAAGTGAAGCGTCGTGGCGTGAAGCGCCGTGGCGTGAAGCGCCGTGGCGTGAAGCGCCGTGGCGTGAAGCGTCGTGGACCGGTGCGCCGCCGAGCGGTTCGCCGGGGGGCGCCTCGCCGTGGAGTGCCTCGCCGCCGACGAGGGACGTCGCCCAGACGGCGTCCATGTCCGTGGTGGCGAACATGCTGCGCAGGGTCGGCAGGATTCCGTTCGGGCTCAATGGCCGGCGCCAGCCCCCGTCGGCCCGTCGTACCGGCGGGCGGTGGTAGCCGACAACGACGGCCGCGGTGCGCTCCACCCAGCCGAGGTCTTCCAGGGCGGACAGGATCGCCGCCGCTCCCCGTCGGTCCGGCCGGTGGACGGCGGCGCCGTCCGGTAACTGCTCGCCCAGCGCGGGCTCGGCGTTCCCCATGAGGACGCCGTGGGCGCCGAGCCGGAAGAGGGAGAGGTCGTTGAGGGAGTCGCCGGCCACCAGCACCGAGTCCATGGGCCATTGGTGCTTACGGGCCAGCAGGGCCAGGGCGTTGCCCTTGCTCGCCGCGGCCGGGAGGACGTCGAAGTAGCGGTCCGCGGAGTACGTCCAGCCGCAGTCCAGCTCCCGGACGGCGTCGGTGAGCTGCCGGGAGAGCTGCTCGGGGCGGAGGTAGAAGGAGCAGCGGCCGTCCTGCGCCACCGCGTCCTGGTGGACGAGTTCGGTGAACCCGGCGAGGGCGGAGCGTACGCGGCGCTGCCCCGGCCAGCCCGCCCGCAGCCGGCTCTCCAGGAGGTCCACCCGGCTCATGCCGACGCCGTCGATGACGCTCGCACCGACATCCGCGATGATCCACCGGGGCCGGGGGACGAGCGGGTCGTCGCTGAGGATGCGCTCGACGGAGGGCAGTCCGCGGCCGGTCGCGAAGACGACGGTCACCTCGGGGTGCCGGTCCAGCGCCGCACGCAGCAGGCGGCGATCCGTGTCGTCGCCGCCCAGGAGCGTGCCGTCCAGGTCGGTCACCAGTACCTTCGGGTTCGTGTCCAGGAGGGTCGGTGCCGGCCTCGGCTCGGTCTGCTCGCCCGGTGTCCACGCCATGCTTCCCCCGTTGTCGTCGGATGGGTGTCGGTGTCGGACAGGTGGCGCTGTGCGGTCTCGCGTCGGGTCGGTTGGTCGGCCGGGCAGTGGCTCCGGGCCGGGTTCGGGTTCGCGGCGTCAGGCCGTGACGCGTGCGAGCCAGCGCCGCAGGCCGGCCGTGTCCGGTGCGGCGCTCGATCCCGCGGCGGTGACGGACGCCGTTCCGCAGGCGACGCCGGCGGCGAGGCATGCGGCGAGCGTGCCGCCCGCCAGGCGGCGGTGCAGGAAGCCCACGTTGAAGCAGTCGCCGGCGCCGGTGGTGTCGACCACCTCGACCGGTGGTGAAGGCTGTGCGACGCGTTCGCCGTTCCCGACGGCGACGGCGCCCTCCCGGTCCTGCTTGATGACCACCGTCGGCACCAGGCCCGCCAGCACCTCCAGCGCGTCGTCGACGGTGTGCGTCCCGGTGATCCGCAGCGCCTCGGCGGCGTTGGGAGCGAACACGTCCACCTTGCCGAGCGCCTTCTGCACCTCGGGCATGTCGACGCTGCCGGGGCGGTCCTGGCAGTCCATGAGGACCTGGGTCCCCGTCCGCGCGGCGATGTCCAGGGCCTCGGACACCTCGGGGCCGTACTGGAGATACGGCAGCATCAGCGCCGCGGGCCGGTATGCCGCGATCAGCTCCGCGAGCGGGCGGGGCGGCACCGGGTCCTCGTAGGTGACCATGGCGCGGTCCCCGGGGTGGGACAGCGCGACCGTGATGTTGCGTACGGGGCGGTCGTGGTGTCTGAAGGCTCGCTCGTCGAGATGCTCGTCCCGGGCGGTCGCGAGGACGTGCCGGCTGAAGGCGTCATTGCCGAAGTCGGCGGCCCACACGACGTCGTGGTCCAGTCGCCGCAGCCCCATGGCGAGGGTGAACGCCCCTCCGGGCACCATGCTGAAGCCCTCGGCCCACACCTCGGTCCCGTAGGCGACCGGGCCTGCCAGCTCCCGGAAGACCAGATCGACCGAGTACGCCCCGGCCACCAGGACGAGTCCGGGCGTCGCCACGTCCACCGGCGCGGCCGATGCGGCCCGTACCTCGGGGTGCCGTCCGGCCGGCGGGACGGCATCGGGTGCCCGTACGGACACAGGGGACGCACATGGCCCGTCAGTCATAGCGGAAATGTAGGCATCTGCTCGGTGAACAAAACCAGCGGGCGGCAGACATGGCTGAAAGGCAGGTCGTTGAGTCCTGGACCGACTCCTCGCGGCGCCGTACGCACACCGCCCTGCCTGCTCGTACGGCATGCGTACGCGGCGGGCAGGGCGGGAGCGGCGGACCGGCCGGTCGCCGGACCGGCTACTCCAGCACGGGCAGCAGCTCGGGCAGGTGGCCGTCCGAGGCGAGCGCGGCGGAGTGCCGTTCGTCGGCGACCGGGCCGTAGGTCGTCGTACGGGCCCTGGCCGGGCGGCCCGCGGCGTCGGCGATGGAGATGAGGTCCTGGATGGAGCGGTAGGAGCCGTAACTCGATCCGGCCATCCGGGAGATGGTCTCCTCCATCAGGGTGCCGCCGAGGTCGTTGGCGCCCGAGCGGAGCATCTCGGCGGCGCCTTCCGTACCGAGCTTGACCCAGCTGGTCTGGATGTTGGTGATGTGCGGATGCAGCAGCACCCGGGCCATGGCGGTTACCGCCCGGTTGTCGCGGGTGGTGGGGCCGGGGCGGGCGATGCCCGCGAGGTAGACGGGGGCGTTGGTGTGGATGAAGGGGAGGGTGACGAACTCGGTGAAGCCGCCGGTCTCCTGCTGGATCTGCGCCAGCAGCCGGAGGTGGCCGAGCCAGTGGCGGGGCTGGTCGACATGGCCGTACATCATCGTCGAGGACGAGCGGATGCCCAGCTCGTGGGCGGTCTTGACGACCTCGACCCAGGTGGCGGTCGGCAGCTTGCCCTTGGTGAGGATCCAGCGGACCTCGTCGTCGAGGATCTCGGCGGCCGTCCCGGGGATGGTGTCGAGACCGGCCTCCTTGGCGGCGGTCAGCCACTCCCGGATGGACATCCCCGTGCGGGTGGCGCCGTTGACGACCTCCATCGGCGAGAAGGCGTGCACATGCATGCCGGGGACGCGTTCCTTGACGGCGCGCGCGATGTCGAAATAGGCGGTGCCGGGCAGGTCGGGGTGGATGCCGCCCTGCATGCAGACCTCCACCGCGCCCACGTCCCACGCCTGCTCGGCGCGGTCGGCGACCTGGGAGAGGGAGAGGGTGTAGGCGTCGGCGTCGGTGCGGCGCTGCGCGAAGGCGCAGAAGCGGCAGCCGGTGTAGCAGACGTTGGTGAAGTTGATGTTCCTGGTGACGATGTAGGTGACGTCGTCACCGACGGTGGCGCGCCGCAGATCGTCGGCGATCTTGCAGAGGGCGTCCAGGGCGGGGCCGTCGGCGTGCAGCAGTGCCAGGGCTTCGGCGTCGGTGAGCTTGGTGGGGTCGTCGGCGGCCTGCGTCAGCGCCTGCCGGACGTCGGCGTCGAGGCGGGAGGGCACCATCCCGGGGGCGGCGGCCTCGCGCAGCGCCTCCCAGTCGCCGTAGACCTCGTCGAAGTCGTCGCGGCGGTCGGCGGTGCGGCCTTCGGTGTCGATCGTGTGGTGCAGGTCCGTGCGGCCCGAGGAACTCATCGAGAAGCCTTCGTCGGGCTCCTGCCAGGGGTGGCCCTCGACCACAGCGTCCTCGCGGGCCAGCCCGGTCTCCGGGTCGACCAGGGCGCGGACGTGCGGCAGCAGCCGGGGGTCGAGCCAGGGCTCGCCGCGCTTGATGAACTCGGGGTAGATGGGCAGCCGTTCGCGCAGCTCGAAGCCGACCGCGGCGGTGTGCGCGGCCAGGTCGTCGATCTGCGGCCAGGGGCGCTCGGGGTTGACGTGGTCGCGGGTCAGCGGGGAGACCCCGCCCCAGTCGTCGATGCCGGCGGCGATGAGCATCGCGAACTCCCCGTCGACCAGGTTGGGCGGCGCCTGGATGCGGGTCGAGGGGCCCATGACGTGCCGGGCCACCGCGATCGTCGCGGCCAGCTCCTCCAGTTCGGCGTCCGGCATTCCGCGCATGGCCGTGTCCGGCTTGGCGCGGAAGTTCTGCATGATGAGTTCCTGGATGCCGTGGTACGCCCGCTGGACGCGACGCAGGGCGAAGAGGGACTCGGCGCGCTCCTCGTAGTTCTCGCCGATGCCGATGAGGAGTCCGGTGGTGAAGGGGACGTTGGACCGTCCGGCGTCCTCCAGGACACGCAGTCGGACGGCGGGTTCCTTGTCGGGCGAGCCGTGGTGCGGGCCGCCGGGCTCGCTCCACAGCCGCTCGGCGGTCGTCTCCAGCATCATGCCCAGGGACGGCGCGACGGGCTTGAGGCGCTGGAAGTCCGTCCAGGACAGCACCCCGGGGTTGAGGTGGGGCAGCAGCCCGGTCTCCTCCAGGACACGGATGGCCATGGCGCGGACGTAGGAAAGCGTGTCGTCGTAGCCGTGGGCCTCCAGCCACTCGCGGGCCTCGGGCCAGCGGTCCTCCGGCTTGTCGCCGAGGGTGAAGAGGGCTTCCTTGCAGCCCATTTCGGCGCCGCGCCGCGCGATGTCGAGGACCTCGTCGGGCGAGAGGAACATGCCGTGTCCGTCGCGCCGCAGCTTGCCGGGGACGGTGACGAAGGTGCAGTAGTGGCACTTGTCGCGGCACAGGCGGGTGAGGGGGATGAAGACCCCTCGGGAGTAGGTGATGACGCCGGGGCGGCCCGCGGCCTCCAGGCCGGCGTCCCGGACCCGGGCCGCGGAGGCGCACAGGTCCTTGAGGTCGTCGCCGCGGGCCTGGAGCAGCACCGCGGCTTCGCCGACGTCCAGCGCCACGCCGTCGCGGGCCCGCTTGAGCGCACGGCGCATCGCGTTCGCCGTCGGCGGCACGGGACAGTCGGCGACCGGGGTGGTCTGCCGGTTGATGCCTCGGTCGGATCCCTGGTCAGGTCCCTGCGCGCTGGAAGTCATCCTCCGAGCATACGAGCGCCCGCCGACAGCGCCGCCGTGAAAACCGGCGGGGTGGTGTGCCACTGGTCACGTCATACGGAGGTTCCCTCCGCGCAGCGACCGGGCACTTCCCGGCTGCGGCGGCGCACACGCTAGAAGCCGGCCAGGAGTTCGTCGGAGTAGGTGCGGGTCAAGAACTCCAGGTTGTGGCCGTCGGGGTCGTCGATGTAGATGCCTCGGCCGCCGTCCAGGCGGTTGACGGACTGCGGCTGCGTGTGGCGGGGGTCGGCCCAGTAGGGCAGGCTCCGGGCCTGTATGCGGGCCAGAATCGCGTCGAACTCGTCCTCCGTGACCAGGAACGCGTAGTGCGTGGGGACGAATCGCTGCCCGGCGGCGAGGCTGTCCGCGTAGTCGAGCGCCACGCCGTTGTCCAGCTTCAGCACGGCGAACGGGCCGAACGCCTTGGGCTCGGGGGCGTCCAGCAGCCCGGCCAGGAAGCGTGCGGAGGCGAAGCGGTCGGTGCTGTGCACGATCGTGTGGTCGAGTCGCGGCATGGGATTCTCCTTGGACCGTCGGTCTGGGGGTGCTGTCCCCCTCGACGCTAGGGCGGCCCGGGGCCGGGGTGGATCGGTCTTCCGGACCGACCCGCCCCGCTGTCCGTACGCCGATGGTCCTAGGCGGTCGTCCTACGCCACGCCGGAACCTTGGCCGAAACCACCACCCTGCCTCGGCCGCTCAGCAGCCATCCCGCCCCGCCGGTCACAGGAACTGGGCGAAGTCGTCCAGGGTCCGCAGCACCTCCGCCTCCCCGGCCGGTGGCAGTTGCAGCACCACCTCCGACACTCCCAGCTCGCGATAGTGCGCCAGTTTCCCGGCCGACGGGCGCACCGCGTACGGCACGACGACCGGCTCGCCGCTGCGCCCCGCGTCCTGCCACGCCTGCCGCAGCACCGGCACGGTCTCGGTCAGTCCCCGCCCGCCGATCGGCAGCCAGCCGTCCGCGTACTCGGCGATCTGCGCGAAGAGCTTGGGCCCGGCTGCGCCGCCCAGCAGCGTGCGCGGCGCGCCGTGCGCGGGCTTGGGGTAGGCGAGGGACGCTTGCACGGACGCGAATTCCCCCTTGTAGGCGGTGGGCTCCGCCGCCCACAGGGCCCGCATCAGCGCCACCCGGTCACGGGTCAGCTCGCGCCGCGTCGACCACTGCACACCGTGGTCGGCGGCCTCCTCGACGTTCCAGCCGTAGCCGACGCCGAGGGTGAAGCGGCCACCGGAGAGGAAGTCGAGGGTGGCGACCTGCTTGGCGAGGTCGACCGGGTCGTGCTGGGTGACGAGGGTGATGCCGGTGCCCAGGCCGAGCCGCTCGGTGACGGCGGCCGCCTGGCCGAGGGCGATGAACGGGTCGAGCGTGCGGCCGTATTCGCGGGGCAGCGGCTCACCCATCGGCGCGGGGGTGTCGCGGCTCGCCGGGATGTGGGTGTGCTCGGGCAGATAGAGACCGGCGAAGCCGCGCTGCTCCAGCTCGCGGGCGAGCCGGTCGGGCCGGATCGTCTCGTCGGTCAGGAAGATCGTGGTCGCGATCCGCATGGGCGCACCTCCGCGTCAGGCGTATGGGGGACCGAATGTTGCCGTACCGACCGGCGGTTATCCACAGGGCTTTCCCTCCGTGTCACGGCCGCGTACAACAGTTTTCACACGGCGAAACGAAGCGACACACGGCGAGACGGAGAAACCGGGGCGCGTCGAAGGACGGAGTCGGCGCGAGGCCCCACCGGCGCTGCGAAACCGCAGGCCGCACCACACGGACGAGAAGCGGACGGGGCCCGTGCCGGCCCCCGCAGACCCACCACGGCGAAGCGGCACCCATGGCGCCAAGCACGGCGCCGGCGGCACCACCACCGGCCGACACGTACCACAGAAGTGACGGCGACAGCGACACGAGAGTGACACCAGGGGAACCGACGGCCAGGGGGCGGGATGGAACGACGCGATGTTCTGAGACTTTCGGCGGTTGCGGGCGCCACGGGCGCGCTTACGCTCGGACCTGTGAGCTTCGCCGACGCGGCACCCGCAGACGGCCGGCCCGGGGACGACCGGGCCGAGCAGACCCGCCGGATCACCGGCCATCTGCCCACGGGCGCGCCGGACTTCGTCTACCTCCCGGTCGAAGTACCGCGCGGTGTCCGCGAGATCGCCGTCTCCTACACCTACGACAAGCCCACCGTCCCGGAGGGCACGGCAGGCAACGCCTGCGACATCGGCATCTTCGACGAACGCGGTACGGATCTCGGTGGGGCGGGCTTCCGCGGCTGGTCGGGCGGGGCGCGTACGGAGTTCTTCCTGCGCGCCGACGACGCCACCCCCGGCTATCTTCCCGGCCCCGTCAACGCCGGCACCTGGCATATCGCCCTCGGCCCGTACACCGTAGCCCCGCAGGGGCTGTCCTACGACGTGACCGTCACGCTGCGGCACGGCCCGCCGGGGCACACCCCGCCTCCCCGCTACCCACCCGAGCGCGCCCGGGGGCGGGGCCGCGCCTGGTACCGCGGCGACAACCATCTGCACTCCGTCCACTCCGACGGCAAGCGCACTCCCGCGCAGATCGCGGCGCTGGCCCGCGCCGCCGGGCTGGATTTCCTCACCACTTCCGAGCACAACACCACGTCCTCGCACCGCGCCTGGGAGGGACTGTGGGGCGATGACCTGCTGATCCTGACCGGCGAGGAGGTCACCACCCGCAACGGCCACGTCGTGGCGATGGGCACCGACCCCGGCGTCTTCATCGACTGGCGCTACCGTGCCCGCGACAACGCCTTCGGCAAGTACGCCCGCGCCATCCGGCGGGCCGGTGGCCTGGTCATCCCGGCGCACCCGCACGCCACGTGCATCGGCTGCAACTGGAAGTTCGGCCTCAACGACGCCGATGCGGTGGAGGTGTGGAACGGCCCGTACACCCCCGACGACGAGGTCACCCTCGCCGAGTGGGACAACACCCTCGTCGCCCACACCCGCGGGCGCGGGGCCTGGCTGCCGGCCGTCGGCCACAGCGACGCCCACCGCGACCCGGATGTCATCGGCCTCCCCCAGACCGTCGTACTGGCCGACGATCTGTCCCGGCGCGCGCTGCTGGAGGGCATACGGGCGGGCCGGGTATGGATCGCCGAGTCGTCCGCGGTCGACGTGGAGTTCACCGTCATCGGGGAGCGCGGCCAGGTCGCCGGTATCGGTGAGCGGCTGGCGGCCCCCCGTTCGTCGAAGGTCACCGCCCGGCTGCGGGTCCGGGGCGCCCCGGGCTGCACGGCCTCCTTCGTCACCGACCAGGGCCGCCTGTTCACGGCGCCACTGCCGGAATCCGGCACGGGCACCGTCAGTTGGCAGACCACCCCCGACAACGCCGCGTACGTCCGCGCGGAGGTCCGCCATCCACCGACGACACCTGGACTGCCCGGCCCGATGGCGGCCCTGACCAACCCGGTCTTCCTCGACGGGGCGTGAGGCGGGGGCGCAGCGGGGGGGGGACAGTCCGGGGTGACGCGGGGCGATCTGGGGTTGCGGTGCCCTCTCATGGCACCGGCTCCTCACCGTCAGGATTGGCGGGCGTGGGACGCGAGGCGTTCGGCGTGCGCGATGACGAGGTCGCGCAGTTCATCGGGGCGCTCGATGACGAACGGCCGGTCTAGTGAGGCGAGTGCCGGAGGCAACCAGTCGAGCCGCTCCGCCCGTAGTTCGACGCGCAGCCAGCGCTCGGTCGCCCGGTCCTCGTCCGCCGTGGGCGAATGCTCCTCCAGGCGCGCGACGCCGGCGGGAAGGTGGGCGCGGATCTGCTCAACGGTCCCGTGGATCCGCAAGGTCACCTCATGCCGGTACTCAGCCGTGGCGAACCCTGACAACAGTTGCTGTGCCGGATCGGGACCCACGGGCGCCTCGAACGAGCCGGGCAGGGTCCTCGCGTCCGCGATGCGATCGAGCCGGAAGGTTCGGTCCTCGCCGATCTCCGGGTCGTTGCCCGTGACGTACCACCGGCCCGCGTGGGCGACGATCCCGTACGCGTGCAGCGTGCGTTCGCTGCGGCGGCCGTCGCGGTCGGTGTATCTGATCGAGACCGGCCGGCGGTGGCGTACCGCGTCGGCGATGGTGAGCAGGACCCCGGCGTCCGGGGTGGCGAACTCACCGGGCTGATCCGTGAAGGCGAGAGATTCCAGGAGTGTGTCGAGCCGACGGGCGAGGTGCTTGGGAAGTACCCGCCGGATCTTGGCCGATGCCGTCTCACTCGCGGTATGACCCGCCGTCATCAGCCCTGCTCGGCGGCCGGCGACCAGGCCGAGCAGCACGGCCAGCGCCTCGTCGTCGCTGAGCATGAGCGGAGGCAGACGGTGCCCAGGGGCGAGCCGGTATCCGCCGTAGCGGCCGCGCACCGACTCCACGGGCAGGTCGAGGTCGATCAGCTGGTCCACATACCGCCGCACGGTGCGCCCATCAACGCCGAGTCGGTCGGCGAGTTCGGCCACGGTCCGGGTGCCGCCCGACTGCAGCAGCTCCAGGAGTGTCAGCACACGGCCGGTGGGGCGGGACATGTGCACAGCCTATGGCGAATACAGGACGGATTCTGTCCCCTATTTCTCCTAGCGTGCGGCGTGGAGCAACTCCATCAGCCAAGGAGATCACCATGGACTTCGTCTCGATTCGCATCATCACCAGCGATGTCGCGCGCCTCGTCGAGTTCTACGAGCGCGTCACCGGGGTGCCGGCGAGGTGGGCCACTGAGGACTTCGCCGAACTCAAGACGCCCCACGCGACCCTCGCGATCGCCGGCACCCGGACCGTCCCGCTGTTCGCCCCGGGCTCTGCCCGCCCGGCGGACAACCGCAGCGTGATCACCGAGTTCCGCGTCGACGACGTGGACCGTGTTCACCAGAACCTGACGGGCTTCGTCACCGAGTTCGTCACCGAGCCCACCACGATGCCCTGGGGCAACCGGTCGCTGCTGTTCCGCGACCCCGACGGCAACCTCGTCAACTTCTTCACCCCCGTCACCGCAACGGCCATCGAGAAGTTCGCGCGGTGACGCCAGGCGCAGTCGCTCACGCGGGAGCCTTGTGAACCCGGCCGGCCGGCCGATCAGGCACGTCGCTGCCGAGGTCGGGGAATCGCGCCACTGCCTGACCAACTGCTGTTCCCGCTGGTGCGCGCACGGCGAGGACGGCCTGCGCGACCACTCCTCGCGCCCCGTGACCAGCCCGCCTAGTCCTCGACCACCAGCGCCGGCGTCGAGCGCGTCAGGACCTGGCCGCGGAAGAAGGCCGGGCTGCGGCGCTGCATCACCAGCATGATCACGAAGCCGACGAGCAGCAGGCCGACGCCGATGACGAAGACGGAGCCGACGCCGAAGACCGCGCTGCCCGATCCGTAGGCGGGGTCCCACATGTCGATCAGCGTCTTGAAGAAGACGGCCGCGAGGAGGACCCCGCCGAGCGCCGGGAAGACGCCCTTGAACATCAGGTCGCGGAACGAGTTCCGCAGGTCGCGGCGGAAGAACCAGGCGCAGGCGAAGGCCGTGATCGCGTAGTAGAAGCAGATCATGAGGCCGAGCGCGTAGATGGTGTCGATGAGCACGTTCTCGCTGAGGAAGCTCATCACGGAGTAGAAGACTCCGGTGGCGACACCCGCCGCGATGGTCGCCTTGCCCGGCGACTGGAACCGCGGGTGGATCTTGGAGAACGACGGCGGCAGCGCCTCGTACGCGCTCATCGCCAGGACCGTACGGGCGACCGGGATGAAGGTGGTCTGGAGGCTGGCGGCGGCCGAAGCGAGCACCGCGACGAAGAGCAGCACACCGAGCACCGGCCCCATGACGGGGTTGGCGAGGGCCGCGAAGACGTTGTCGGACGTGTCCGGGTTGCCGAGCCCCGCGCCCTTGTCGCCGACGCCGGAGAACATCTGCGAGGCGACGGCGGTCAGCAGGTAGGAGCCGATCAGCACGATCATGGCCAGCAGGGCGGCGCGGCCGGGAGTCTTCGCGCTGCCGGCGGTCTCCTCGTTGACCGTCAGGCAGGCGTCCCAGCCCCAGAACATGAAGATCGAGAGCGACAGGCCGGCCGTGAAGGCGGAGAAGGACTGGACGGCGAACGGGTCGAGCCAGGTCCAGGAGAAGTCGATGGAGCCGGCGAAGTCGCCGGACTGCGCCTTGATCAGCGCCATCACGACGAAGACGGCGAGCACCGCGAGCTGCAGGCCGACCAGCGCGTACTGCACGCCCTTGGTGGCGGTCATGCCGCGGTAGCTGATGGCCGTGGCGACGGCGATGAAGGCGAGGCAGGTGGCCACATGGGCGACCCGGTTGCCGTCCAGGTCTGCGATGTACTGACTGCCGGTCAGTTCGCCGAGCAGGAGATAGAAGAACGAGGTGGCGACGCCGGCGAGGTTGGAGAGCACGATGATCGTCGCGATCACCAGCCCCCAGCCGCACATCCAGCCGACGCGCGGCCCGAATGCCTTGACCGTCCAGGTGAAGGAGGTGCCGCAGTCGGGCACCGCCTTGTTGAGCTCGCGGTAGGCGAAGGCGACGAGCAGCATCGGCAGGAAGCCGGCGAGGAAGACGGCGGGCATCTGGAGCCCGACCTCCCCGACGGTGGGGCCGAGGGTGGAGGTGAGGCAGTAGACGGGTGCGACGGTCGATACGCCGATGACCGCGCTGCCGAGCAAGCCGACGGAGTTGCCGCTGAGCCCCTTGTTGCGGGTGTCGCCGTTGCGGGTGTCGCCGCCGCTGTTGCCGACGCTCCTTACCGTGTCTCCGGTCTGGGGCCGGGCGTCTACCTGAACCATGAACAGGACGTTAAGCGCTGCTGTTTCCGTATCCGGAAGGTGATCCTCCGCCGGAGTGACCTTTAACATGCAGGCAATTCAGCGAAGTTGATCTACCAATAGCTAGGTCAATCGCACCCAGCACCTTCAACTTACCCACTCTGATGCACGTTTTCCGCATTGCGAGAACCGCAGCACCGTCCGTTTTGTCCAGGTTCAAAATTTTCCCATCCGGTTTTCCACCCGCCTCTCCCGGGCCTCACCCCCCCCCCGCCTCTCCCGGGCCTCGCCCCCCCGCCTCACCCCTGCCGCATCCGCCTCACCCCGGCCACACCAGCGACTGCAGCTCGCTATAGGCGTGCAGCGCGTACGAGCCCACGTCACGCCCCACCCCGCTGCGCTTGAAGCCGCCGAACGGCGCCTCCATGTTCCGCCCGACCGTGTTGATCCCGACCCCGCCGGCCCGCAACCGCCCGGCCACCCGGAAGGCACGGGCCGCGTCGCCGGACCAGACGTAGTCCAGCAGCCCGTAGTCGCTGTCGTTGGCCAGTGCGATGCCCTCCTCCTCGTCGTCGAAGGGCACGACCACCACCACCGGGCCGAAGATCTCCTCGCGGACCACCCGCATCGTGTGCGTACAGTCCGCGAAGAGCGTCGGCGCCACATAGAAGCCCCGCTCGCACCCCGGCCGCTCGCCCCCGGTGACCAGCCGCGCGCCCTCCTTCGCGGCCAGTTCCACATAGGACTCGACGCGGTCCCGGTGCGCGGCGGAGATCACCGGCCCCACGACCGTGTCCGGCCGCGTCGGATCCCCGACCTTCAGGGCGGACGCGTACCGCGCGAGCCCGTCCACCAGCCGCTCGTAGACACCGCGCTGCGCCAGCACCCGGGTCGGCGCGGTGCAGATCTGGCCGCTGTAGAAGGAGAAGGTGGTGCCGATGCCGGCCACCGCCGCCGCGAGCCCCTGGTCGTCCAGGTCGTCGAAGACCAGCGCCGCGCCCTTGCCGCCCAGCTCCATCAGCTGCCGTTTCATCCCCCGGCCGCACTCCTGGGCGATCCGCTGTCCGACGGCGGTGGAACCGGTGAAGCTGACCATGTCCACACCGTCCGCCGCGACCGCGGCCTCGCCGACCTCCGGCCGCGCCCCGGTGACGACATTGACCACCCCCGGCGGCACCCCGGCCTCGGCCAGCGCCTCCGCCATACGGAAGACCGACAGCGGATCCTGCGGGGCGGGCTTCACCACGACGGTGTTGCCCATCGCCAGCGCCGGCGCGACCTTGCCCGCCGGATTCGCCCACGGGTTGTTGTACGAGGTGATGCAGGTGACCACGCCGACCGGGCGGCGTACCGCGAGCGCCCCGAGGACGCCCGCCTTCCCGAACGGCCCCGCCTCGTTGATCTGCGGCGGCAGTCCGGTCTCCACCGGCTCCAGGGCGCCGCGCGCGTAGCGCTTGAAGCGGGCCACGGCCACGCCCACCTGCATGGCGCGCGCGGTGCCGGTCGTCGCGCCGCTCTCCGCCTGTGCCAGCGCGGCGTAGCCGGTGAATTCGCGGCGCATCACCTCCGCGGCACGGTCCAGGATCGACGCCCGCTCCTCCGGGGCGGTGCGCGACCAGCTCTCGAACGCGTCGCGGGCCGCTGCCACCGCCGCCGCCACCTGCGCGGGGCTCGCTTCCGGGGCCCTGCCGACGACCTCCTCGGTGGCCGGGTTGCGCACCGCGTAGTGACCGAGTTCCGGCTCGATCCACTCGCCGCCGATGAACAGCCGCTCCGCCGCCTCGCGACCGCTCACCGGGTGCTCACGGTCTCGGTGTCCCGTCCCGACCGCAGTACGGTGCCCGGTACCGCGCCGGTCACCACGTCCTCGCGGATCGTCTCCACCCCGTTGACCCGTACGCTCACGATGCCCAGTGCCCGCGAGTCCAGCCGCGGGCTGTCGCCGGGCAGGTCGTGCACCAGCGTCGCGGGGCCGGCGTCGATCCGTTCGGGGTCGAAGAGCACCAGGTCGGCGTGGTGGCCCTCGGCGATCCGGCCGCGCTCACGCAGGCCGAGCAGCCGGGCGGGATCGTCGGTCAGCATCTGTACGGCCCGTTCCAGGCCGACGAGCTTGCGTCCGCGCAGGCAGTCCCCGAGGAAGCGGGTGGTGTAGGGGGCGCCGCACATGCGGTCCAGGTGCGCGCCGGCGTCCGAGCCGCCGAGCAGCACGTCCTCGTGCTCCCAGGTCTCCTGGCGCAGCGCCCAGCTGGCCGGGTCGTTGTCGGTGGGCATGGGCCACAGCACCGTGCGCAGCTCGTCCTGGGCGCAGATCTCGACGAGGCAGTGGAAGGCTTCCTGCCCGCGTTCGGCGGCGATGTCGCCGACCACCCGGCCGCTGAGGCCGTCGTTCGCCGCGGAGTAGGTGTCGCCTATGACGTAGCGGTCGAAGTGTGTGAGCCGGCGGAAGACGCCTGCTTCCTTGCTTGCGGCGCGGCGCAGCATGTCCGCCCGTACGTCCGGGTCGCGGAGTGCGGCTGTCCGCTCCGGTATCGGCAGGCCGAGGATGTCGCCCCATCCCGGGATGAGGTTCAGCGCGCAGAACGTGCCGAGGGACATGTTCATGGGCGTGAGGATCGGCATGGTGAGTGCCACGATCCGGCCGCCGGCCTTGCGGGCCCGTTCGCTGGGGATGAGCTGGCGGGGCACCCGTTCCGGTACGGCCGCGTCGATGGTCAGCACATTCCAGTTCAGGGGGCGTCCGGCGGCCGCGGACATCTCGACGAGGAGGTCGATCTCGTCGTCGTCGAACTGGTCGAGGCAGCCGGCGACGATGGCTTCGAGCTGGGTGCCCTCGTGGTCGGCGACGGCCCGGGAGAGGGCGAGGAGTTCGGCGGGGCGGGCGTGCCGGGAGGCGACGGGGTTGCCGTCGCCGTCGGAGTGGGTGGCGGACTGGGTGGTGGACAGCCCCCAGGCGCCGGCGTCCATCGCGTCGTGGAACAGGGCGAGCATGGCGGCCAGTTGCTCCTCGGTCGGCTGCCCGCCGATCGCGTCCGCGCCCATGACGTACCGCCGCAGCGCGCAGTGGCCCACCATGAAGCCGGCGTTGACCGCGATACGGCCTTCGAGGGCGTCGAGGTATTCGCCGAAGCCGTGCCAGTTCCAGGGCGCGCCTTCCTCCAGCGCGACCAGCGACATGCCCTCGACCTTGCTCATCATCCGCCGGGTGTAGTCGGCGTCGTCGGGGCGGTCGGGGTGCAGGGGAGCGAGGGTGAATCCGCAGTTGCCGCCCGCGACGGTGGTGACGCCGTGGTTCAGCGAGGGGGTGGCGTAGGGGTCCCAGAACAGTTGCGCGTCGTAGTGGGTGTGCGGGTCGACGAAGCCGGGGGCGAGGATGAGGCCGGTGGCGTCCTCGCTGGTGCGGGCGGGTTCGGTGACCGTGCCGGGGGCGGCGACGACGGCGATCCGTCCGTCGCGGATGCCGAGGTCGGCGGCGCGGCCGGGGGCGCCCGTCCCGTCCACGACGGTTGCGCCCTTGATCAGGTGGTCGAGCATGACGTGGATCCCTTCTCGCTGGGTGCGGGGAGGGGGGCGCGCCCGGCCCGGCCGGGGCGCCGCTCCCTGCCCGCCTCGGTGCTCCGGCTCAGTGGCCCGCTGCCTGGCGGAAGCGCGTGGTGCGGTGCACCGGGTCGGTGTCGATCTTCGGGATGACGTGCTCACCGATCAGCTTGATCGAATTGAGCGTGTCCTCGCGGCTGACGCCGATGGGCAGACCGAAGGAGAGCTGGTCGGCGCCCGCCTGTTCCCAGCGCTTGCACTGCTGGAGTACCTCGTCCGGGTCGCCGCAGATCATCAGCTCCTCGGAGATCAGCAGCTCGATGATCTCCTCGGTGTACTCGGGCAGCAGCTCGGGCCACTCCGGTATGCCGTCCGGCCGCGGGAAGGTGTCGTGGTAGCGGAACAGCAGGGACTGGAGGTAGTTGAGGCCGCCTCCGACGGCGATCTCGACGGCCTTGCGGTGGGTCTCGGCGCAGATGGCGGTCGAGGTGACCATGACGTTGTCGTTGACGAAGTCGCCGATCGCCTCGGCTTCCTTCACGGCGGTCTTGTACGAGTCGACGACCCACTCCATGTCGGAGACCTTCTGCACGCTGAAGCCGAGCACGCCGAGGCCCTTCTTGCCGGCCATGGCGTAGGAGGAGGGGGAGCCGGCGGCGTACCACATGGCCGGGTGCGACTTCCCGTACGGCTTGGGGAGGACCTTGCGCGGCGGCAGTTCCCAGTGCTTGCCCTTGAAGCCGACGTATTCGTCCTGGAGCCACATCTTGGGGAACTCGGCGATGGTCTCCTCCCAGAGTTCCTTGGTGTGGTTCATGTCGGTGACGCCCGGCATGAATCCGAGGATCTCGTGGCTGCCCGCGCCGCGCCCCGATCCGAACTCGAAGCGCCCTTCGGAGAGGTGGTCGAGCATGGCGACCTTTTCGGCGACTTTGACCGGGTGGTTGACCGGGGCCAGCGGGTTGAAGATGCCGGAGCCGAGGTGGATGCGTTCGGTGGCGTGCGCGAGGTAGCCGAGGTAGACGTCGTTGGCGGAGAGGTGGGAGTACTCCTCCAGGAAGTGGTGCTCGGAGGCCCAGGCGTACTTGAAGCCGGACTTGTCGGCCTGGATGACGTACTCGGTTTCCTCCATCAGCGCGTGGTGCTCGGCCTCCGGGTCGACCTCCGCCCGCGCCGCCGGCACATAGCCCTGCACAAAGAGCCCGAATTCCATGGGTGTTCACTCCTTCGGGGTGCGGGGGTCGCCCCCCGGAAGATGGGTGTCCGTGTCACCGCCGCGATGTGACCGAAGTGGCCGACGTGGCCGATGTAGCTGACCCGGTTGGCCCGGTCCGGCCCGCCGGATACCTGACGTACCGTCAGATCGCGACTCTCGCACCGGCCGCACGCGTCGTCAATACCTGATGACGCGTCAGCTGACGTCGCGGAGGGCGCGCCGTGTCAGAGGACCGACACCCCCGCCAGCCACCCGCCGTCGATGACGAACGGCTGACCGGTGATGTAGGAGGAGTCCTCGCACGACAGGAAGAGCGCCAGCCTGGCGACCTCCTCCGGCTGCCCGATCCGCCCCATCGGGACGACCTTCCCGTAGAACTCGTCCAGCGCCGCGCTGCCGGCCTCGTCGGGCGCCTTCGGGCCGCCGTCCGCGGCGACCCGGTCCGGGTTCGTCATCGGGGTGTCGACGGCACCCGGGCACATCGCGTTGACCCGGATCCCCTGCCCCGCGAGCTCCATCGCCGCGACCCGCGTCATCCCGACGATCGCCGCCTTCGTCGCCGCGTAGGACGTCAGAAAGGCCATGCCGGTCAACGCGGTGTACGACGCGGTGTTCACGATCGTCCCGCCGCCGGACGCCGCCAGCTCCGCCGCGACGGCCTTCATCCCCAGGAACGCACCGACCTGATTGACCTGGACGACCTGCTGGAACTCCTCCAGCGGGGTGGAAACCAGCTCGTTGAAGCGCAGTATCCCGGCGTTGTTGACCAGCCCGTCGACCTTGCCGAACGCCGCCTTGGCGGTGCGGACCGCGGCCTCCCAGTCCGCCTCCCGGCTCACGTCCAGCGGGACGTACCGGGCCCGGTCCTCCCCCAGCTCCTTGGCCAGCGCCTCGCCGGGCCCGTCCAGGACGTCACCGAGCACGACCCGCGCGCCCTCCGCGGCGAAGAGCCGCGCCTCCTGTTCGCCCTGCCCGCGCGCCGCGCCCGTGACGATGACGACTCGCCCGTCCAGCTTGCCCATATCCGTCTCCCCGCGCTCTCCTGCGGCGCGACCGCGCGCGCCCGGTCCGTGCGTTCCGCCCCGCCGGCCCGGCCCTTCCCGCACCGGGAGCCCTGCTCAGCCGCCGAGATGCACCGCGACGTCATCGGCGAACGCGGCCATCTGGTCGGTCAGTTCACTTCTGCTGCGACTGCGGAACCGCACCTGGAGCTGCGTCACGCCCATCGCGCGGTACTCCCGCAGCGACTCCGCGATCCGCTCCGGGGCGCCCGAGAGGGTCCGCCGCCCGACGTGCCAGGACGGATCGCCCACGTACAGCGGCTCGGCAATGGTCCCGATCTCCACCGCCCGCTCGACGCCCGCCTCCTCCCGCAGCCGCCGCAGCGTCCCGATCTGCGCCGGCAGCTGCTCCCGCCGGTCGCCCTGCGGCAGCCAGCCGTCCCCGCGGAGCGCGGCCCGGCGCACGGCGGCGGGCGAGGAGCCGCCCACCCAGACCGGCGGCGGCGCCTGCACCGGCCGCGGCGCCTGCCCCAGGCCGGAGAACTCGAACCGCGCGCCCTTGAACTCGGGGAACTCCGCCGGGCCGAGCGCCACCCGCAGCGCGTCGATGGTCTCGTCGAGCACCGCACCGCGCCGGGCGAACGGCACACCCAGCGCCTCGAACTCCTCCCGCACATGCCCGGCGCCGACACCGAGGATCAGCCGCCCGCCGGAAAGCCGGTCCAGCGTCGCGTACTGCTTGGCGCTGACCAACGGGTGCTTGAGTCCGACGACCGCGACATGACTGAGCAGCCGGACCCGCTCGGTGACGGCCGCCAGATGCGCGAGAGTGGCCACCGGGTCGTACCAGACCGTGCTCATCGAGTCGGCCAGCCGCCGAGGTATCGCGATGTGCTCGCAGCAGGCGATGTACGCGAACCCGCACCGGTCCGCGACCCGCGCCACCTCCACCAGATCGGCGGGCCCGGCCGCGGCCTCCCAGCTCTCCGCGTACAGGGTGCTCTGCGACTGCACGGGCAATTGCATGCCGTACGCCAGTCGCCTCTGCGGCAGCACCTGTGACATGCCGGACCCCCTTGATCTGACGCACCGTCAAATAACGAGTGCGGTCATCGTGCTGCCTGCCGAGCCATGAGGCAAGGGGCAGGGGGCACGTAGCCCCACGCCTCGCCACCCACAGCACCGCTCAGAGACGGCAGGTACACCGGCGGGTTACGGACGCGGATTTGCTGCGCCGCTGACGGATGCGGCGCTCGTGGCATCCCCGTCGCACTGACCCCGGTTCGGTACGGGCAACCGCGCGCCCCTGCTCTCGGCCACGCGGCATACGTCCTGCAGCGCCTCGGTCAGGCGACGCGCGAGGAAACGCAGCTCCTCGGCAGTGGCTTTGCAATCACCGAGCATGTCGGCCGCATGGCCGAGAAGTTCGTCCGCCATGCCGAGCTGAACGGATTCGACGCTGTCCGCGACACGGGAGACGAGCCCCGAGCCGTCACCCACCAGGAGGCAGGTCTTACCCTCCGGCGTCGACCATGGCAGCAGCCGCGTTCCCTGCGGTGCAGTCATCGCGCGACCACCTGCATGCCGAGGCCCGACCAAGGGCCGAGCTCCACGCCGTGCGCAACGACCCGAGAGGCATGCGGATGGGCGAGCCGATGCCGCAGGGCCTGCCGACGCTCGTGCGCCACGAGGTAGGGGCGCACCATGACGGTGTCCTCACCGCGCAGCATCGGTACGCGGGACAGCGCCCCGGACGAAACGGCCTCCCGGGACTCGATGATGAGGTCCGTGGCTGCTAACCGACGGCGGTTCAGCGGCGACTGCAGGAACCGCAGCAGCCGCTCCAAGGTTCGGGAGAGAAAGTCCGGCACGTTGACCTGCTTCCTTCAGGTTGGCCATGCCCCTGGGCCGTTCGCGCGGCCACGGGGGTCATCGGTAGTCACTTGACGACTGACCGTAGGGCCCCTGAACAGGAAGAGGGGGCACACTTTGTGCCCCCTCGTTCATGCTGCCAATGTGCCGATTTTCATGGCGAGTTCACTTGCCCGGCGCCGCTGGGACGGACTCTTCGACTCCACCTCTTCCAGGACGATGCGCCGGGCGTAACCGTTGTAGCGAACGGTCTCCGGTGCCGCCTGGTACGCCTTGTCGAGCGCGGCCAGTGCCGCCTCGGCCTGTCCGTCGAGTTGATAGCCGCGGGCTTCTTCGATCCGGTGCCGTGCCCGCCGGGGCCGGGAAGGAATCGTCGTTACATCCGCAGCGGCCGCCTGGCGGACGCTCTCGCCCCCCGCGTGCAGTTCGACCGCGACAGTGACCGCGTGCGCTCCCATGACGGCCCGGGAGAAGGAGGTCACGGGGTGGAAATAGTCCATGGGCAAGCGGTCCGCCACGCCGCGCGCCGTGTCCCAGTACCGCCAAGCCGCTCCGGTGTCCCCCCGCCGCGCAGCGGTGTAACCGGCCTCGAACTGCAGCGCTCCGGCGATGGCGAGCACATCGTTACCCGCGTTCGGCAAGAACGCTTCCAGGTAGCGGATCGTCGCCAGGTTCACCGCGTCGGCAGCGTCGAAGTGTGCGTGCCCACTGTCGCGATGCGCCTGCGTCGCCAACCAGGCAGAGACTCCGATGGTGTGCGGGTCCTCGGATTCCTGTGCAGCGATCATCCCGCGCTCCACGACCCGCCACAGCAGCGACGAGTCCGGCTGGTACGCGAGGAAGAACTGACTCAGGCTGTACGCCTCGGACAGCAACGCTTGGGCCTCGCGCCGCTCGCTCGCCGAGTCGGCCTGAAGTACCGCGAGCTGCGCGTCCCGGATGAGGTCCGGCAAGAGGGCCCCGATGACATCCCGGTGATGCGGCGCGGAATGCCGGGCACCCCATGCGCGGGCGAGCCGTTCCCGAACGTGCTGGGGGGCGGGTGCCTCCCGCTGCGTGGTCAAGGGGAACGCGTCGACGGCAGCCCGCACTTGCGGCAGGCGCGCATGCCCGGGGCCCGTGAACAGGGCAATCGGCCTCGATTGATCACCCGCGAGGTCGGAAAGGTCCTGAACCCTGAGAGCCTCCGCGATGCGCAGGACCATGGGCAGCTTGGGCATCTGCAGGCGCCCGCCCTCAACCTGCTTGACCCAGCTTGGCGACTTTCCCACCAAGCCGGCCAGCACATTGCGGCTCATACCTCGACGGATCCGCAGGATCTGCATCCGCTGACCGAATGCCACCGGCTCGGCGAACGGGTCCGGCGTAGCATCTGAAGACACGGCCTTGCCCCTCTCTGGACAGCACGTCACTGTTCAGAGTACGGCGCGAGGCCTCAGTTGGTGATCCCTTGTGGGGCCCCACACCGGGCCAGGACACGCCACCACTCGCAAGGCAACCGGGTGCGACGTGGTGGGACGGACGGCTCCTACCGTGCATGCAACAGGTTGAGATCGCCAACCGCGCAGGAGGACGCCATGGGCATGGGCGAGTGGGTCAGCAGCTCAGTTCCGTACCTCACCCCGACGGCGAAGGGGCAGCCCGACGCCTGGGGCGCGGAGGCTGCCGCCCGGGGCCGCCGGGGCACTCAACGCATCGTTCACGCCGGGGAGGTCCCGGCACCGGCCGACATCGCGGAACTCCTGGGGGTCGCCGGGGGCGAGGGCGTCGTCGTACGCCGCCGCGTGATGTTCCTCGATGACGTGCCCTGCGAGTTGACCGACACCTACTACCCCGCCCAGATCGCACGAGGAACCCGCCTGGCCGGGACCGCCAAGATTCCTGGCGGCGCGGTCTCCCTGCTCACCTCACTCGGGCACGTCGGCGCCCGGGTCCAGGAGGACGTCATCGCCCGGCTGCCCAGCGCCGAGGAATGCGCCGCCCTGCGGACCGGCTCGAACGATCCGTTGCTTCAGCTGACACGCGTCACGCTGGACGGCAGCGAACGGCCCATTCAGGTCGACAGGATGGCGATGCCCGGACACCTTCAGCGGCTCCGCTACGAGATCGGGATCGCATGACCGTGCCGAGACCACCGGACCCCGGAGAGTCCGGCTCGCTTGCGTAGCTCGCGGAGCATCGAGGCCAGTTCTTGACCGGACCGGCCGAGCTGCTCGGGTTCGAACGTCACTCTCTCGCGTACTCCAAGAAGGGCACCGACTCGGCAACCGCGATCCGCTGGTACGCGATGAACGGCGCCGGGTCACCTTCGTGCAGTTCGCGGCTGATCTGCGTTCCGTCCTCTTCGTAGTGCATGAGAACAACCGTCGTCCGGTCGAACATCCAAAAGTCCTGGACTCCCGGCAACGGGTTCTCTCGGCCGGTGACGTCGAGGACTCGGATATCCTCGCCGGCCAGCGAGTGCGGGGCGTAGTACCGAGAGAACTCGAAACGCAGGTATTCGGACAGCGGCTGCGTCACGATGTGCACCCGCCCTTTACGCCGCCCCTCTCCTCGCAACCGCTTCAGGTTCTCGGCATACGGGGACGAGTAGGCGTACGGGTCGATTCGCCTACCGGCCCGGAACGCTTCGATCTCTTCGGACTCCTGCGGAACGAGATACTGCGGCAGGGTTTCCAGTCGCCATGCCTCCGACCGGAATTGGCGAAGAGTCGCCCGCCACTCGTCACCATCCAAGAGCACGAAATGCCTCCCGAAGAACGCTTTCCGGAATCTCTACGAGTCCCTCTCCCTGCGGCGCCGCGAAGGCTTCGGACGCGTCGCCCTGGACGACGAAGGTTCCGCGCTCCGTGCGGTACACGTTCGGGCAGTCGTCCTCTCCGCACTCGCCGTTGCCGCTTCCACTTCCGGTAAGTCGGGTCAGTTCCTCGCGCGCCATGCTGAAACCCCCGGGTCCGTGGCCCCTGTTGGACCGTTGGACACGACGGTAGGAGCGTCCGGCGGGGCGCGTCCATGCACTCTCGCGACTATGCGTGTTGTTGCATGAACTGGTGCGACCTCCGACGGAGGCGCACCCTCCGCTGCCTTGTGCGGGCGTGAGGGCCAGGTCGGCCGGGACGATCCGTTGCTGCAGCTGACACGCGTCACGCTGGACGGCAGCGAACGGCCCATTCAGGTCGACAGGATGGCGATGCCCGGACACCTTCAGCGGCTCCGCTACGAGATCGGGATCGGATGACCCGCAGCTCTTCGTACGAGTTCACTCCGCAATGGCGCCGCCCTGCACGGACCGCCCCCGCACCCAGTCACCCCACCACCCCCGGCCCCCACAGTCCCTCCGCCGTGAGTCCCAGCAGTTCGATGGCGTTGCCGCGGACGATGCGTTCGACGACGTCGGGGGCCAGGTGGCCCATCTGGGATTCGCCGACCTCCTTGGAGCGAGGCCAGGTCGAGTCGGAGTGCGGGTAGTCCGTCTCGTAGAGGACGTTGCCGACGCCGATCGCGTCGAGATTCTGCAGGCCGAACGCGTCGTCGAAGAAGCAGCCGTAGACGTGCTCGGTGAAGAGTTCGGACGGTGGGCGCAGCACCTTGTCGCCGACGCCGCCCCAGCCGCGGTTCTCCTCCCAGACCACGTCCGCGCGCTCCAGGATGTACGGGATCCAGCCGATCTGGCCCTCGGCGTACATGATCTTCAGGGTGGGGAAGCGGTCGAAGGCGCCGCTCATCAGCCAGTCGACCATCGAGAAGCAGCAGTTGGCGAAGGTGATCGTGGAGCCGACCGCGGGGGGCGCGTCGGCGGAGGTGGACGGCATCCTGCTGGAGGAGCCGATGTGCATCGCGATGACGGTGCCGGTCTCGTCGCAGGCCCGCAGGAACGGGTCCCAGTAGTCGGTGTGGACGCTGGGCAGCCCCAGGTGCGGCGGGATCTCGCTGAAGCAGACCGCGCGCACCCCGCGGGCCGCGTTGCGCCGCACCTCGGCGGCGGCGAGTTCGGCGTCCCACAGCGGGATGAGGGTCAGCGGGATCAGCCGGCCCCCCGCCTGCGGCCCGCACCACTCCTCCACCATCCAGTCGTTGTACGCGCGCACCCCGAGGAGCCCCAGTTCGCGGTCCTTGGCCTCGGTGAAGGTCTGGCCGCAGAACCGGGGGAAGGTGGGGAAGCACAGCGCCGACTGGACATGATTGAGGTCCATATCGGCCAACCGCTCCGGCACGCTGAACGAGCCGGGGCGCATCTGCTCGTAGGTGATGCCTTCGAGCTTGATGTCGTCACGGGAGTAGCCGACGGCGGTGTCCAGCCGGGTCAGCGGCCGGTGCAGATCTTCATAGATCCACCAGTCCGCTATCGGCCCGTCGTCACCCACGTCACCCATCTTCGGGGCGAACTTTCCGCCCACGAAGGTCATTTCCCGCACGGGTGCCCGGACGATGCGCGGGCCGACGTCGTGGTACTTCGACGGGAGCCGGTCCCGCCAGACGTGCGGGGGTTCCACCGTGTGGTCGTCCACCGAGATGATCTTCGGAAAGCTCTCCATGTTTCCCACGGTAGCGCCGATCTGACGATCCGTCAGTAACTGTGCGGGGCGGTCGCACGGTGAACGCCGAAGGCAGCAACGGGCCGGCGGGACGGAGGAAAAGGGGGCGCACTCCGGTAGCACGAGCGCGCGAGGGGCGCACGAAGCCTGTGCGCCGCGCCCCGCCGCGCGCCGCCCACCCCGGCGCCATCAGCCGAGGAGGCTTTGTGCACGCTCCGGACCCCTACTGACGTAAGCACCCGCGACAAGGCAGACTGGCCGATGCGAACGGTGCGATCAGCGCGAACGGACAGCACAGGGCAGGGGGACACCATGGACGTCGGTCCGGGGCAGGGGCGGGGGCGGCTCCGCTTCACCGTGCTCGGTCCCGTACGGGCCTGGCGCGGCGACACGCCGCTGGCAGCGGGGTCACCGCAGCAGCGCGCGCTGCTCGCGGCCCTACTGCTGCGCGGCGGGCACACCGCCACCGCGGCGGAACTCGTCGACGCACTGTGGGGTGACGAGCCGCCACACGCCGCGCTCGCCGCCCTGCGCACCTACGCCTCCCGGCTCCGCAAGGCGCTCGGCGAGGACGCGGACGTGCTGGTCAGCGAGTCCGGCGGCTATGCGATCCGGTCGGCGGACAACCACCCGCTGGACCTCGACCACGACCACGCCGAGCAGTACGCCGCCGAGGCGGAGAAGGCCAAGGCCGCCGGCGACCGCGGCCGGGCCCGCGAACTCCTCGACACCGCGCTGGCCCTGTGGGACGGCGAACCGCTCGCCGGTCTCGCCGGCCCGTACGCCGAAACCCAGCGCACCCGCCTCCACGAGTGGCGGATCTCCCTGGTCGAGACCCGCCTCGAACTCGACCTGGAGGTCGGCTACCACGCCGAGGTGGTCTCCGAGCTGACGGCGCTGACCGCCGCCCACCCCCTGCGCGAGCGACTGCGTGAACTGCTCATGCTGGCGCTGTACCGCAGCGGCCGGCAGGCCGAGGCACTCGCCGTCTACGCCGACACCCGCCGACTGCTCGCCGACGAGCTGGGCGTGGACCCCTGCGCCTCGCTCTCCGATCTCCAGCAGCGCATCCTGCGCGCCGACACCGAACTGGACGCACCGCCGGTCATCGACGACGACCCGGACGCCGCCGACAAGGTCGTCGTGCGACCCCAGCAACTCCCCGCCACGGTCGCCGACTTCACCGGCCGTGCCCCGTTCGTCGCCGAACTCGGCGAACAGCTCGCCACCGCCGGGGGCAGCGTGATGGCGGTCTCCGCGCTCACCGGCATCGGCGGCGTCGGCAAGACCACCCTCGCCGTCCACGTCGCGCACGCCGCCCGCGAGCACTTCCCCGACGGGCAGCTCTACGCCGACCTCCAGGGCGCCGGCCACACCCCGTCCGAGCCGGTAGCCGTCCTCGGCGCGTTCCTGCGCGCCCTGGGCACGCCCGACTCCTCCATTCCCGACGGCCTGGAGGAGCGCGCCGCCCTCTACCGCTCCACCCTCGCCGGCCGCCGCGTACTGGCCTTACTGGACAACGCACGGGACGCCGCGCAGATCCGTCCCCTGCTCCCCGGCGCGGAGGGCTGCGCCGCTCTGATCACCAGCCGTGCCCGCATGATCGACCTCGCCGGGGCGCACCTCATCGACCTCGATGTGATGAGCCCCGAGGAGGCGCTGACCCTCTTCACCCGCATCGTGGGCGAGGAGCGCGTCACCTCCGAACGGCAGGCCGCCATGGCCGTCGTCGGCGCCTGCGGCTTTCTGCCGCTGGCCATCCGCATCGCCGCCTCCCGGCTGGCCGCCCGCCGGACGTGGACGGTCTCCATCCTGGCCCGCAAGCTGGCCGACGAGCGCCGCAGGCTGGACGAGCTGCGCGCCGGCGACCTCGCCGTCAAGGCCACCTTCGAGCTGGGCTACGGCCAGCTCGAGCCCCATCAGGCCCGCGCGTTCCGCCTGTTGGGGCTCGCCGACGGCCCGGACATCTCCCTCGCCGCGGCGGCCGCGATCCTCGACATGGACCTCGACGACGCGGAGGATCTCGTCGAATCCCTCGTCGACGCCAGCCTCCTGGAATCCGCGGCCCCCGGCCGCTACCGCTTCCACGACCTGGTCCGGCTCTACGCCCGCTCCTGCGCCGAGCGCGACGAGCACCCGCCGACCGAGCGGGACGCCGCACTGTCACGGCTGCTGGACTTCTACTCCGCGACCGCGGCCCATATGTACCTCCTCGAACGTCCCGGTGACCGGCTCGTCGACCACATGGAGCCGACCCACTACCCCGGGCTGGTCTTCGCCGACCGCACCCCTGCCCTGGAGTGGCTGTTCAGCGAGGCCGGCTGCCTGCTCGCCTGCGCCAAGCAGTCCAACGGCCGCGACACCCTGCGCCGCGCCGCGGACCTGCTCCTGCTCACCAAGGACCTCGCCGAGTCCGGTGCGTACGCCCTGCAGTACGAGCAGGTCAACACGGCCCTGCTCGCCGCCGCCCGCGAGCTGGGGGACCAGCACGCCGAGGCACGCATCCACACCGCCCTCAGCTACGCCCGCACCCTGGCGGGCCGGCTCGACGGGGCGGACGAGAACGCCAAGTACGCGATGCTGCTGGGCCTGGCCACCAACGATCCCTTCTCCTCCTCCTATGCGCCCAACGACCGCGGCATCATCGCGAGCATTCAGGGCCGGCACGCGGACGCGGAGGGGTATCTGAGCCAGGCGCTGGACGCGTTCCGGGACGACGACAACAAGCAGTCCGAGGCCAGCGCGCTGTGCAACCTCTCCCGGGTCCACCTCGACACCGGGAGGGTGGCGAGCGCCATCCAGCTCGCCGAGCAGGGCGTCGCCATATACCGCCAGATCGGCGCCACCCGACGGCTCGCCAACGGGATGTACGCACTGGGCGTGGCCTTCACCCTCGCGCAGCGCCTCGACGACGCCACGCAGCAGCTCCTCGAAGCGCTGCACATCTTCCGCGACAGCCGGCAGAGGTTCTGGGAAGGCATGACGTACTTCCGGCTGGCCGAGGTCGACCTTGCTGCCGGGCGGCCCACGCAGGCCGCCAACCACGCCGAACAGGCGCTGGCCACCCTCCGGGTGACCGGTGGTGAGCTGTGGCGTGCCAACGCGCTGACGGCCCTCGGGCGCGCACTGAACGGCGTCGGGCACAGCGGCCGGGCGCGGGTGTGCTGGCAGGAGGCGCTCGCTGTCTACGAGCGGCTCGGCTCGGCCGAGAGCGTCAGAGTGCAACGGCTGCTGACCGTGGCCACCGCGGCATAGCTGCATCACCGCAGGTCAACGGCATAATCAACGGCGTTTATCGATCGTTCATCGCCACCGGCCATTCTCTTCCTCATACCGATCCGCCGCCTCGGGGGGCAAGCGGCTCGGTGACGAGGCCCCACCGTATGGTGCCCGGCCAAGGTCCGCCCGTCCGGCGATACTCGGGGGAGTTGCCGGCCGGGAGGACCGATCAGTGCCCACATACAGGAGTTGATTGCGTTGAGCAGCGAGAACCTCGCTCAGCAGGCAGGCGACGACAAGGACATCCTCAAACCGCTCGACAGCCACCGCCCGATCGTCGGCATCGAGGCGACCGCGGCGGACAGCACGCTCGCGGCGCCGGTCGACGGCGCGGTGAAGCCCAAGGACAAGCACCTTCCCTTGGGCGACCCGAAGAACTGAGACCGGCACCACGCGGTCACCAGTTTCACCGGGTGAATCCGGGGGATCGCAGGGGTCGGCTTTGATGGCAGGAGGGGAGCCATCGAGGCCGGCCCCTGCGGCATGTCCGGGGTCCGTGGAATTCCGGGCCCGCACACCTCCTGACGGAGCGTCAGTTGCGCTGCTAGAGTCGCGCCGCCCGGCCCTGCCGTGCAGGCAGGCACGCCGGGGGCCTCGGCCCCCGCTCCGCCCCGCTCGCAGCCAGGAGGCGCGCCGTGTTCGATTCCGCTCGTATACAGACGCTCTGGGAGCTGGTCGAGTACCGCGCGCGGGCCTCCCGCGGAAGACCGATGTTCCTCGACGGGGACGGGCGGACCGTGACCTTCGACGCGGTGCGGGACGAGGCGCTGCGAGTGGCGGCCGGTTTCCGGGAGTTGGGGATCGAGGCCGGCTCGCGGGTGGCCTGGCAGCTGCCGACCCGGATCGACACGGTCATCGCCTCGCTCGCCCTCGCAAGGCTCGGCGCCGTCCAGACACCGATCATCCCGCTGCACCGCGAGCGCGAAGTCGGCTTCATCCTCGCCGAGTCGGCCGCGGAGTATGTCCTCGTACCGGGCGAGTGGCGGGGGTTCGACCACACCGCGATGGTGCGGAAGCTGGCCGGGGACGGGGTACGGGTGATCTCCGTCGAGGACGGCCTGCCGAAGGCCGACCCCGACGGCGATGGCACACGGCCGTACGAGCCCGCGGGCGCACGCTCCGGCGGACCGGCCAGCGACCGGGACCAGGACCGTCACGACGCCACCACCTGGATCTACTACACCTCCGGCACCACCGCGTCCCCCAAGGGCGTCGAGCACACCGACGCCACGCTCATCGCCGGCGGCGTCGGACTGGCCACCGCGCTGGGCATGTCACCTGACGACATCGGCTCGATCGCCTTCCCCTACGCGCACATCGCCGGCCCGGACTACGTCATCGCCATGCTGGTCAGCGGCTTCCCCGCGGTCCTCCTTGACGCTTTTGAGCCGCGCCGCGCGGCGGAGGTCTACCGGCGGCGCGGGGTGACGATGGCGGGCGGGAGCACCGCGTTCTACCAGGCCTTCCTGGACGCGTCGCGCCGCTACCGGCAGGAAGAGCCGCACGCGGGACGGCTGATCCCCTCCCTGCGGCTGCTCTCCGGCGGCGGCGCGCCGATGCCGCCGGAGCTGTACACGGCGGCCGGCCGGGAGCTGGAGTGCGCCATCGTGCACGGGTACGGGATGACGGAGTGCCCGATGATCGCGATGGGGACGCCGTACGACAGCGACGAGCAGCTGTCGCGGACCGTGGGCAGGCCGGTCGCGGGCGCGCGGGTGCGGATCGTCCGGGCGGACGGCACGGAGGCCGGGCCCGGGGAGACCGGTGAGGTGACGCTCAAGGGCACGATGGTCTTCCGCCGCTACACCGACCCGGCGCTGACCGCGGACGCCTTCGACGCCGAGGGCTACTTCCGCACCGGCGACCTGGGCCTGCTGCGCCCGGACGGGCATCTCGTCCTCACCGGGCGCCTCAAGGACATCATCATCCGCAAGGGCGAGAACATCTCGGCGCAGGAGATCGAGGACCTGGTACGCACCCATCCCGCGGTGGCGGACGCGGCGGTCATCGGGCTGCCCGACCCGGTCCGGGGCGAGCGGGTCTGCGCGGTGATCACGCTCGCCGACCCGGCCGCCCCGCCGCCCACACCGGAGAGCCTGACCGCGCACCTCCGGGCGGCCGGGCTGATGACGCAGAAACTGCCGGAGCAGCTGGAGACCGTCGCGGAGCTGCCGCGCGGCGGCCCGCTGAACAAGGTGCTGAAGGCGGCGCTGCGCGCGAGGTACGCGGACTGACGCAGCGGCGTGCGGAGCGAGCGCGGTGGGCGCCGCGCGCCGACCGCGGACCGGGCCGGATTGGGCACTGACCGGGACGGCTGTGGGCCGTGCGCCGCCCGCTGGGGTGACCGGCCCGGTGAAAGGCGATGAGTTCCGCTCGCCGCGGAAGTCTTCACTGAGTACGGGCCGGAATGCCCGTGCGGCCCGTCCCGATACGGACGGCCCCGGTAGGACGGAAGGACCCCGACATGACCGAGACCATCGACTTCGACGCACAGGCCCGGCTGGTGGCACGGCTGGCGGAGCACACCACCGAGGAACAGCTCGACGCGCCCACGCCGTGCGAGAAGTACGCGGTGCGCCAGGTGCTGGGCCACCTCGTGGGCCTGACCGCCGCCTTCCGCGACGCCGCACGCAAGGACCTCGGGCCGTCGACGAACACCGCCCCCGGCGAGACCGTGCCGGACGTGGAACCCGGCTGGCGCGGCACGCTGGAGGGCAACCTCGCCGCGCTGACGGAGGCATGGCGCGCCCCGGACGCCTGGGAGGGCGACACCCAGGCGGGCGGCATCGCCCTGCCCGCGCCCATCGCCGGCCGGATCGCCCTCAACGAGCTGGTGCTGCACGGCTGGGATCTCGCTCGCGCCACCGGCCAGGAGTACGCGCCCGACCGGGCGAGCCTTGAGGTCTCCTACGCGATGCTCGCGCCCTCGTCGGAGGGCGAAGGCAACGAGCCCCTGTTCGGCCCGCCTGTCCCGGTCCCGGACGACGCGCCGCTCCTCGACCGGGTGGTGGGGCTCAGCGGCCGCCGGCCCGGCTGGACACCCGCGGGGGCATAGCGCGGCCCCTACGCCACCTGCCCGGCGGGCGTGCCCGGCGCCGCGACGGCGGGTGCAGGCGCGAACCCGGGCGCAGGCGCCTGGCCCCGGACGGCCCCGGCGGGCGGTCAGGCGGTCAGGCGGTGGCGCCCGTCGGCCCGGGGATGCCGTCACGCAGGCGGGTCTTGAGGATCTTGCCGCTCGCGTTGCGCGGCAGGGCCGGGACGAAGACGACCTCCCGGGGGACCTTGTAGTTGGCCATCTCCCGGCGGGACCAGGCGATCAGGTCGTCGGCGGTGAGGCAGGAGCCGGCGCGGCGGACCGCGAAGACCTTGCCGACCTCACCGAGCCGGGCGTCGGGTATCCCGATCACGGCGACCTCGGCGAGATCCGGGTGGCTTCCCAGGAGTTGCTCTATCTCCGCGGGATAGGCGTTGAAGCCGCCGACGATGAACATGTCCTTGATGCGGTCGGTGATCCGGAGGTTGCCGGCGGCGTCGAGGACGCCGACGTCGCCGGTGCGCAGCCAGCCGTCGGGGGTGATCGCGCGGGCCGTGCCGGCCGGGTCCTCGAAGTAGCCGGACATCACGTGGTATCCGCGTACCAGCACCTCGCCGGGGTCGCCCGGTGCCGTCGCGCGGCCCGCCGCGTCGACGACGCGTACTTCCGTCCCGGGGATGGCGCGGCCGGAGGTCGAGGCGATGACCTCGGGGGGATCGCCGCGGCGGCACATCGTGACGATGCCGGAGCTCTCCGAGAGGCCGTACGCCGTCAGGACGGTGGCGACCTTCAGGTCATCGCGCAGCCGCTCGACGAGTTGCAGCGGGACCACGGCCGCGCCGGTGACCACCACGCGCAACGCGGAGAGGTCGTGCCGCTCGCGGTCGGGGTGATCGAGGATCTGCTGAAGGAGGGTGGGCGGCCCGGGGAGGACGGAGACCCGTTCGGCGGCGATGTTGGCGAGCGCGGCCGGCACGCTGAAGACCGGCTGGGGGATCATCGTCGCGCCGCGCAGCAGGCAGGCGATGACGCCGGCCTTGTAGCCGAAGGTGTGGAAGAACGGGTTGACGATGAGATAGCGGTCGCCCTCCTGGAGGCCGGCCAGTTCGCTCCAGACGTCGTACGCGCGCAGTGTCTGCGCGTGGCTGATCACCGCGCCCTTGGGATGGCCGGTAGTGCCGGAGGTGAAGACGATGTCCGAGGGAGCGTCGGGGCGCAGGGCGTCGGCGCGGGCGCGCACCGTCGTCATGGGCACCGCCTCCCCGGCGGCGAGGAAGTCCCGCCAGGTCACGAAGTCGGCGGGGGCGTCGTCGGAGAGCACCACCACCTTTTCCAGCTGCGGCAGCCCCGGCAGCGGGCCGGGCCCTTCGCCCTCCTGGGCGGCGCGGCGCAGCGAGGCGACGTAGGAGGTGCCGAGGAAGGTGCCGGTGACGAAGAGCAGCTTGGCGCGGGTACGGCGCAGGACGTAGGCGGCCTCGGTGCCCTTGAAGCGGGTGTTGACCGGAACGAGGGTGGCGCCGGCCGTTACGGCGCCGAGGGCGGCGACGATCCAGTCGACGGTGTTGGGCGCCCAGACGGCGACGCGGTCACCGGGCGCGGCGCCGGAGGCGATACAGGCGGCGGCCGCCCGCTCCACCCGTTCCCCCAGCTCCGCGTACGACAGCCGGGTGCGGCCGTCGACGACCGCCTCGCGGGGTCCGTACCGCTCGGCCGCCGCGCGCACCAGCCGCGGGAGGGTGCCGTACCCGAGGTCCGCCCGCGCTTCCAGGTCATCGCACATCGCACTACCTCCCGCGAAAGAGCTGACTACCCGTCAGATTAGCGGTAGCCTCCTCCGCTGTCAGCACGGACGACCGACCACGGAGGTGGCGATGGGGGCGACCCTCAAGGACGCTACGGCGATAGCCGGCATCGGACAGACGCCCTTCGCCAAACAACTCCCCGAGTCGGAGAAGACGTTGGCCTGCCGGGCGATCCTCGCGGCGCTCGACGACGCCGGTATCGCCCCCTCCGAGGTGGATGCCTTCGCCTCGTACACGATGGAGGAGACCGACGAGGTCGAGATCGCCAAGGCCATCGGGGCCGGAGACGTCACCCACTTCTCCAAGGTCGGCTACGGCGGCGGCGGTTCCTGCGCGACGGTGGCCCATCTCGCCGCCGCCATCGCCACCGGCCAGGCGAGCGTCGGCGTCGCCTGGCGGTCGCGCAAACGCGGCTCGGGACCGCGCCCCTGGAAGAACACCCAGGCCCAGCTGCCGACCCCGGGGCAGTGGACCCGGCCCTTCGGACTGCTGCGCCCGGCCGATGAGATCGGCATGCTGGCCCGCCGCTACATGCACGAATACGGCGCCACCCGCGACCACCTCTTCAACGTCGCGCTCGCCTGCCGCAACCGCGCCAACCAGAACCCGGCCGCGATCATGTACGAACGCCCGCTGACCCGCGAGATGTACATGACCGCCCGCTGGATCAGCGAGCCCCTCTGCCTTTTCGACAACTGCCTGGAGACGGACGGGGCGCTGGCGTGCGTCGTCGTCTCCGCCGAACGCGCCCGGGACTGCCGCCACCGGCCCGCCTACATCCACGCCGCGGCCCAGGGCCTGCCCGCCCAGCACCACGGCATGGTCAACTACTGGAACGACGACCCGCTCACCGGCCCCGCCTGGACCGCCGCCCGGCACCTCTGGAAAGGCGCCGACCTCGGACCGCAGGACGTCGACGTGGCCCAGATCTATGACGCGTTCACCCCCCTGATCCCGCTCTCCCTGGAGGGCTACGGCTTCTGCGGACGCGGCGAGGGCGCGGCCTTCACCGAGGGCGGCGCCCTGGAGATCGGCGGCCGACTGCCCCTCAACACCGGCGGCGGCGGCCTCTCCGAGGCGTACGTCCACGGCTTCAACCTCATCACCGAAGGCGTCAAACAACTGCGCGGCACCAGCACCGCACAGGTTCCGGACGCCGCCACCTGTCTGGTCACCGCGGGCGAGGGCGTGCCCACCTCGGCCCTGCTGCTGAGGAGTTGATACGCGATGAGCGCTCGTGAATCCATCGGCGAAACCGTTCGTGAGTCCGGTCGTGAATCCGTCGTCACGATCGTGGCACCCGCCACTGACAACCAGCCCGACGGCAGCGATGACCTGCTGCTTCCCGTCCCCGATGACGACGGCGCACCCTTCTGGTCGTACGCGGCGCGAAGCGAGTTGCGCGTCCAGACCTGCTCCGACTGCGACGCGCCGCGCTTCCCGCCCCGCCCCTGCTGCCCGCACTGCCAGTCCTTCGCCGCCCACTGGCAGCGCATGAGCGGCCGCGGCCGCATCTGGTCCTACGTCGTCCCGCACCCGCCACTGCTCCCCGCCTACGCGGCCCAGGCGCCGTACAACGCGATCGTCGTGGAGCTGGCCGACGCCCCGCGCATCCGCCTCGTCGGCAACCTCGTCAGCTCCGCCGACGCCGCCCTCGACTCCGTCGACCCGGCGCGGCTGCGCATCGGCGCCCCGGTGAAGGTCACGTTCCACACCATGCCCGGAGGCGTCACCGTGCCGCGCTGGCTCCTGGAGCGGCCATGACGCTGCGCACCGAGATCAAGGCCGGGGTCGCGCTGGTCACCCTCGACCGGCCCGACCGGCACAACGCCATCGACCTGCGGACGGCCGGTGAACTGGAGTCCGCCTGGCGGGCGTTGCGCTGCGACGACTCCGTGCGGGCGGCGGTGATCACCGGAGCGGGCGGCCGGGCGTTCTGCACCGGCATCGACCGCTCCGTCGACGTCCCCCAGCCCACCTCGCCCTACTCACTCGACGACCCGCTGCTCCGCATCGGGCCGAAGGCCAACGACCTGTGGAAACCCGTCATCGCCGCCGTGGACGGCATGGCCTGCGGCGGCGCCTTCTACCTCCTGGGCGAGGCCGAGTTCATCATCGCCTCCACGCCCTCCACCTTCTTCGACCCGCACACCACCTACGGGATGGTCAGCGCCTACGAGACCATCGCCATGGCCCAGCGGATGCCCCTGGGGGAGATCGCCCGGCTGTCGCTGATGGGGACGGCGGAGCGGCTGGGCGCACCGCGCGCGTACGAGATCGGGCTGGTCTCCGAGCTGACCGAGCCGGGCGCGGCGACCGAGGCGGCCCTGCGCTGCGCGGCCGTGCTCGCCGCGCAGCCGACCGAGGCGGTCCAGGGCACCGTGCGCGCCCTGTGGGCGGCCAAGGAGGCGGCCAGGTCGCAGGCCCTGGCCCAGGCGCCGCAGCTGATCGCCCTGGGCAATCTGCCGCCGGAGCGCCAGGCCGAGCTGTTCGCCGCACGGCGCCGGGACGGCACGGCGGCCACGGACGTCAGGGTGCGGTGACCCGCGCGCCCCGGGGCGCCCCCGAGTCCGGCGGCGTCACATCCGGGTCTTCTGCGCCCTCGTGATCTGGCAGGTGAACCAGAACTGCCCGACGGACGCCTGGTTGATGGTGTAGCGGGCGGTGTAGGTCTCGGTGTCGCCCGGGCCCACGACGATGCTGCGCTGGTGCAGCCCGTAGGCCTTGCCGTCCGCCGGCTTCGCCTTCATCCAGTTGACGGCCATGTCGTAGGAGAAGGTGTCGGAGCTCGACGGGTTGGTCACCGAGACCGAGTAGGAGAACTGGCGCAGCGACTCGGAGTAGTCGCAGCCGCTGCCGTCGACGTCCGACCGGCCGTCCGGGTCGAAGGTCTCCAGCGTCGGCGACGGCGAGTACGACGGCTCGTACGTCGGGGTCTCGTACGGGTCGGGTGTCGGCGAGTAGGAGTAGGAGGGCGCGGCGACGGTGTGGTCCGAGCCCCCGCCGATGCCGCCGATGAACCCGCCCCGGCCGTGACCGCGCGCGCAGCCGCCGACCACGGCGACCGTGGCAAGCACCAGGCCGGCCGCGACGGCCGCCCGGGTACCTCTGCGGAAGCCCCTGTACGTGCGTGTGTGCTCGTTCATCGCGTGCCCGTCCCCCGTGAAAACGTATGTGCCGCGCCGGCGCTCGACTTGACGCGTGCACGGCACCATAGCAAGGGCGCGGGGCCCGCCCGTACGGCGCCGGGGCGACTGAGGAGTAACCGCTCCCGGCCGCGGAGGAGGCCCTGCGACGCGTGGCGCGCAAGCGACGGAAGCAGCCGAAGGGAAGGCAAAAAGGCCCCGCTCACCCCTAAAGTGCAGGGAATGCCGCATAAGGAGGCATATGTCTAGCGAGAGGGTGCGGTCAGGCGTAGCGTCGGTCACGGAGGACGACCGGACGACGCGAAACGAGGCGACGCCAGTGGTGCGTAACGTACTCGGCGGCCTGGTCGCCCTCATCGGAGCGGCGGCCGCCGTCTGGAGCCCCTTCCGTCCCTGGTACGACGGCCGTCACGGCAGCGACATCCGGATCGACGACCTCTTCGGAGGGATCACCGGCGACAGCGCCGAACTCTTCGGCTCGCTGCTGCTGCCCATGCTGTTCGCCGCCGTGCTGACACTGATCGGCGTCATGCTGCGCGCACGCCTCATGGTGGCGCTCGCCGGTGTGGTGGTGCTCGGCTTCACCGTCTTGTGGATGGTCCGCCAGGGCCAGGCCGCGGGCGAACTCACCGCAGGCACCGACGGCGGTCTGGGTGTCGGCGCGGCCTCGGCCCTGGGGGGCGGCGCCCTGCTCCTGCTCGCCGCGCTGATCATGAGAGGGCGGCGCCACCGTGTCGACGACGGCCACGGCCGCTACGACGACGGGTACTACGGGCGGCCCGAGCGGGACCAGTACGGCTGGGACGACCGATACGGCCGGGAAGATCAGTACGCCCGGGACGACCAGTACGCCGGGGACGACCGGTACAGCCGGGACGACGGTTACGACGAGGAGCGGCCGACCGCCCCCCAACCCCTGGTCCAGGACCACCCGGTGGCCGACGACCGGGGTCAGCGGCCGTACCCCACCGGCGCCGGGCCCGCCGCCGAGCCCCCGCCCGGCGGGGCGTATCCGCCGCAGGGCCAACCCACCGCACCGTGGCCGGAACCGCCGCAGCAGACCTGGGAGCAGCCGACCCGGCCGGCGCATCCCCAACCGCCCACGCCCCCGGTGCAGTGGGGCAAGGAACATCGGCAACCTCGTCGCCCGCACCCGCACGACCCGCGCCAAGACCCGCACGACGAACGGCGGTAAGGGGCGACGGAGGCACGGCACCGGCAACGGGCGCGCGGCGAGGGTCGGTCACCCGCACCCGCACCCGCACCCGCACCCGCACCCGCGGCAGATCCTCCCGGCAACCGGCAGCCTTACGACCGCCGGGCCAGCCCCGTCCCCTTGGCCGCGTCGAGCGCGTAGACACAGCGGTCCTTGCTGCACGCGTAGACCACGCCGCCGACCGCCACCGGGGAGCCGGTGATCTCGCCGCCGGTGGCCAGCTTCCAGCGCAGCTGACCGCCCATCGCATCCAGCGTGTAGAGGCAGTGGTCGGCGGATCCGAAGTGCACCCGGCCCTCCGCGACGACAGGGGCGCCCACCACCTCGGCGCCGGCCTGGAACCGCCAGCGGGGCGTGCCGGTCACCGCGTCCAGCGTGTAGAGCGCCTTGCCGCTGCCCAGGTGGACCGCGCCGTGCGCGACCAGCACCGGCTCGGTGGACTGCCGTGCCTCCGTCGCGATGCGCCAGCGGTCGCGGCCGTCCGCCGCGTCCAGCGCGTAGACCGTACCGAGGTAGTCCGCCAGATAGACCCCGCCGCCGGTGACGGCCGGGCCGGGGGCGAAGGCCGGCGGGCTCAGGAACGCCGCGGGCGCCTCGAAGTGCCAGCGGACATCGCCGCGCGCGATGTCGATCGCCAGCACCCGGGTGCCGGCCACCACATAGACCACGCCGTCCGGTGCGGGCAGCAGCCGCATCGGCACCCCGCCGCAGGACGCCGCGTCCCCCACCGGGTACGACCAGCGTTCCGCGCCGGTGCGCGCCTCCAGCGCCTTCAGCCGCGCATCGGCCCAGACGAACACCGTGCCGTCGTGCACCACGGGCGCGGCCTCGGCGGTCTCGAAGTCGGTCTGTACGCCACCGATCTCCCACAGCAGCTCGCCGTTGCCGGCCTCCCACGCCTGGACGCCGCCACCGCGGGTGCTGGTGACGACCGTCCCGCGGTCGACCTTGAGGGCGTAGACCCAGCCTTCGGTGTTGAGCCGCCAGCGTTCGGAGCCGTCCTCGGCGTCGAGTGCGTAGAGGCTCGGGCCGTCGGAGGCGTGGATCCGGCCGTCCGCGACGGCCATCGCCCAGGCGACGTCGCGGGTCTTGAACTTCCGCCGCCCGCTGGCCACATCGAGGGCGTGCACCTCGAAGGAGGTGACGTACAGCAGGTCGTCGGCGACGGCGGGGGTGCCCCACACGTCGTTCGACATCCGGAACCGCCAGGGGCGCCAGCGGCCCGGCTCCGCGGCGGGCGCCTCGGTGGGCGCCGCGTCGGGGCGCGCGGGCTCGTCCGCGGGGCCTTGGTTGGCCGAGGGGCCCTGCGGAGGAACTCCGGTCGTCGGGCCGCCTCCGGGCGGTCGCACCCAGTTCGTCGCGGGGCCGGCATGGGCGTGCGGCTGCGGCTCACGGGCGTCCGCGGCGCGCGGACCCGGACCGATCGGGGAGGGTGAGCCACCGAGCCGTACGGGGCCGCCGGGGCCCTCCGGCGCGGAGGAGAGCGCGGTGGCCGGCGCCGGCGCGGAGACCGGGGTCATCCGGGCCGTCGAGACGTCCGGGCCGAGCGACGCGACCTGCGGCGGCATCGGGCCGGGGGCGGCGCCACGGGGGTCGCCCCCGCGGTGCGCACCGGGGCCCGCGCCGATCCGGTCGGGCCAACCGGCGGGCGGCGGGCCGTCGGGCCGCGGCGGGGGCTGCACGGGCTGCGGCGGCATCGGGGCCGCCGCGGCGGGCGCAGCCCGGCCGGCGCCGCGCCCCTGGCCGGAGTTGGCGCGCTGGGGTGCGGCCTTGGGAACGGAAGGACGGCCGCCGCGGCGCCCCTCTATGAGCGCCACCGCGCCGGCCGGCAGCCAGGCGGAGGCCGTGCCGCTGTCGTCGCTGCCTGACCCGAAGAGATGGGGGGCGAGCTGGGACTGCAGGTCGGCGGGAGACGGCCGGTGCGGCGCCTCCATCTGCATGCAGGACTCCATCAGCGGACGCAGCTCGTCGGGCAGTCCGGCCAGGTCCGGGCCCTCGCGCAGCAGCATGAAGACGGTCTCGACGGGGTTCGCGCCGTGGAACGGCGCGTGCCCGGTAGCGGCGAAGACCAGGGTCGAGCCCAGGGAGAAGACATCGCTCGCGCCCGTCACGCTGCGCGAGTCGCGGGCCTGCTCGGGCGACATGTAGGCGGGCGTGCCCACGGCCACATTGGTCATCGTCAGACGGGTGTTGGACACCCCGGAGGCGATACCGAAGTCGATCACCCGGGGGCCGTCCTCGACGACCAGGACGTTGGAGGGCTTCAGGTCGCGGTGGACCAGGCCGGCGCCGTGGATGGACTGCAGCGCCTCGGCGATCCCGGCCGCCAGCCACCGCACCGCCTGGGCCGGCAACGGCCCGCACTCATTGACTATTTCCTCGAGGGAGGGCGCGGGGACGTAGGCGGTCGCGAGCCAGGGCACCGCCGCCCGGGGGTCGGCGTCCACCACCGCGGCGGTGTAGAAGCCGCTGACCGCGCGCGCGGCCTCGACCTCACGGGTGAAGCGGACCCGGAACAGCTGGTCCTCCGCGAGCTCGGTGCGCACCGTCTTGATCGCCACGCGCCGGCCGGACGCCGAACGCGCCAGATAGACCAGACCCATGCCGCCGGCCCCGAGACGGCCGAGCACCTCGAACGGGCCGATCCGCCGGGGATCGTGCTGCGTCAGCTGCGTCAGCTGCTCCACCACTTGCCTGCCACCTCCCCGTGGGGCGAATAAAAGACTCTCAATAGCCACTTGCCGCCGAGAGCCACCGCCCCGTGCAGCGTCTCATCGCCTGGCCGAAACGGCCGTACGCGAGCTGATTCTTCCTGGCCGAGCCGACGGTTGCGAACCCGGGGCCCATGCGTCGTGTCACGACTCACCCCCAGCGGTACGCACCGAGGTCGTTACCTGGCGTAACGCACCCCCGCCTGACGTGCTCCGATACGTCCGCCGAGGTGCGGTTGCCAGGGGGTTACCGGTCGGTTGTGGATCGTCCGCAGATGTCGCCGTGCCCGATACGTACACCCTCACCGCCCGCCCGCAGCGGTGGTGAAGCCGACGGGTGTGGCCGAAAACATGCGCACTCACCGTCCCGGACGGCCTCCGGCGTCACACCGGCCGGGCGCCCGCCGCCGGTATTCCGTAGCGCGGCGGCCGGCCGGCCGCTCTCCCGCCGCGGGCCACCGCCCGTACCGCCCGCCTCGTCACCGCCGCGGCCCTCCGGCCGCGCGCCCATCCCCTACCGGTCATGCCATCCCTGCCGTCGCCTGCCCGTGCACCTCCGCGTCCGTGCGCGAACGCTTCTTCAATTCTGCGGTGCCGGAGGCTATTTCGTGGCCATGACGCCAAAGGTGGCGCCCTGATTGTCACCGAGGACCGCGAACGAGCCGCCAGGGGTGGGCAACGGGGCGACCATGACGCTGCCGCCGAGACGGGTCGCGGTGCGTCCATCGCCCCGGGGCAACCGATCCCACCGGACAGGCCGGGACCCGCCAGGGCAGGAAGCCAGGGCTCTCCATGGGGGTGCTCCTGCCTGGTCGACGGCGATCATCATCGAGCCGAGATCGCCGACCACCATCGGCGGCGAGAAGATCTCCCCGCCCGCGTCGCGGATCGCGGCCCCGGTCGCCTGATGCCGCCGGGCGCGAAGTAGAGCCCCCAGGTCGCGGGCATCGACCCATCCGGCTTGGGGGTCAGTCCCGCCCTCTTGCCGCTACGGAACGCCTGGGTGCAGCCGCCGAACTCGGGACGCTCTCGGAGAAGGTCCAGCCGAGGAGCTCACCGTAGAACCTCTCGCCCTCGTCGAGGTCGGGCAGCAGCGCGTCCGCCCAGCACGGCGCAACCGTCCACGAGTGCGGTCATGCGTCCACGCTAGCGCCGGTCCGGGAGCCCCGCCCGGCGAATTATTCGTACACATGATCGATAAATGGTCGGCCAGGCGCTCAACGAACGGCCCGTGGCGCGCACTTGCCGCGCGGGCGTCGCGCAGCACCGCGCCTTACGCACAGATGTTTTCCACAGCCTGTTGATAAGACCATTCACCAGTTCGGGCCAATCGCCGCGCACCGCCCTTCAGGGGCCGGTCACGGGCGGGCGGAGCACCCCGCCGGAAGGCCCGCGATCGCCGGTATGACCGCCCGCGGGGCTGCCACCAGCGCGGCAGCCGGACCGGGGCGCCATGAACTCCACGCATCCCCATTTGCAGGCAGCCAAATCGCGCTCCGATCACCCCTCGGTAAGCTGACGGCATGACAGGACAAGTGCGAACCGTCGACGGCAGAGTTGCCGGCCGCCGCGGGCAGGCAACGCGGCAAAAGCTGCTCGACTGCCTCAGCGAAATGCTCAGTTCATCCCCGTATCGGGACGTCAAGGTCATCGATGTGGCCCGAAAGGCGGGCACTTCACCCGCTACGTTCTACCAGTACTTCCCGGATGTGGAGGGCGCCGTCCTCGAAATCGCCGAGGAGATGGCCAAAGAAGGCGCAACTCTGACCGATCTCGTCGCCGGGCGCTCCTGGGTGGGCAAGTCCGGTTGGCAGACGGCGGAGGAGCTCGTCGATGGCTTCCTCTCCTTCTGGCGCAAGCACGACGCGATTCTGCGCGTAGTGGACCTGGGCGCGGCCGAGGGCGACAAGCGGTTCTACAAGATCCGCATGAAGATCCTCAACGCCGTCAACAACTCCCTTGCGGAGTCCATCCGGGAGCTCCAGAGCAAGAACAAGGTCGACAAGGACGTGAGCCCGGCGGCCATGGCCGGTTCGATCGTCGCGATGCTCGCGGCGGTTGCCGGGCACCAGAAGGGCTTCCAGAGCTGGGGCGTCAAGCAGGCGGAACTCAAGCCGAACCTGGCGCTGCTGGTGCACCTCGGTGTCACCGGCAAGAAGCCGACGAAGTAACAAGAGGCGCCATCGTGTTCACACGGTGTGCCCCGATCTCCCGGCCCACCCGGGACAGTTCGCGATCCGTCCTGTGTCCGTCCTGCCATAGCCGCACAGCTGCACACACAGCGGGTGCCGTCCGGCCCCTCGGGGGTTCGAACGGCACCTGCTGCGCGTGCGCCGGCACCGCTGTGGCACACCCGGCAGGGCGCTGACCGCGAGCCACGCCACCCGGCGCCTCATCGCCCGGGAAGGTCAGCGCCGCTCCAGCCGGAACAGCCGGATCTCCCGCTCGACCCGCGCCTGATAGGCGGCACACGGCGGCCAGAACGCCAGCGCCGCCCGCCACGCCCGCTCCCGCTCCTCCCCGGTGAGCAGCCGGGCCCGTACCGCGATGTCCGTGCCGCGCCAACTCACCTGTGCCTCCGGTTGCTTGAGGAGGTTGCCGGTCCAGGCAGGGTGTCCGGGCCGCCCGAAGTTGCTGCCGATGAGCAGCCAGCTGCCCCCTTCCTCGGGCATGCAGGCCAGCGGCGTACGCCGCGGCTGCCCGCTCCTGGCGCCCGTCGCGGTCAGAATCACCCCGGGCAGCATCTGCGCGCTGAGCAGGACCTTGCCTCGGGTCAGCCGGTGCACCGCGCGGTCCAGCGCGGGGATGAGGTGCGGCGCGACCCGCGCGAACGTACGGGTCGAGGAGACCTTCTGCACCATCCGCAGACCGGGCGGCATCAGGCTCCGACCGCCTCTCGTGTGCCGGGCGTGAACAGTCCGGCCTGCTGCGCGGCGTGCGCCCGGAGCCGGTGTACGGGCCCCAGCAGGAGTTCGTCGCAGGCGGCCCGCTTGAAGACGAGATGCGCGTCGTGTTCCCAGGTGAAGCCGATGCCGCCGTGCAGTTGCACCGCTTCCGCCGCCACCGTGCGCAGCGTTTCCAGCGCCTGCGCGAGCGCCAGACCGCACACGCCCGGCTCTGCGGCGCGGCGGGCCCCGGTGGCCGGGTCGCCACCCACCGTCCACGCCGCGTAGTACGCCGCGGAGCGAGCCGCCTGCACCGTGACGTACAGGTCGGCGAGCCGGTGCTGGATCGCCTGGAAGGACCCGATGGGCCGGCCGAACTGCTCGCGCGCCTGGACGTGGGCGACGGTGCGGGCCAGCGCCGCGTCGGCCGCGCCGACCGCCTCGGCGGCCAGCACGGCGGCAGCCACCGCCCCCGTCGCCGAGAGCGCGGCGGCCACCGCGGCTCCGTCGTCGCCGGACTCCCCCAGCAACTCGGCAGCTACATCGCGGAGTTCCACCCGGGCCTGGCTCCGGGTCTCGTCCATCACCGTCTGCCGGGTCCGCGACAGGCCGGCCACCTCGGCGGGTACGGCGCCGCGGGCGTCCCGGTCCGCACCCCGGCCATCCGTCCGTACGAGGAAGAGCAGCGTGCGGCCGCGGGCGAAGCCGCCCGTGCGAGCGGCCACCACCAGCACGCCGGCGGTATGACCGTCCAGGACCTGCTCGGCCTCCCCGTACAGCCGCCAGCCCCCGTCGTCGGCCCGTGCCTGTATTCCGCCGGACCGGCCGCCGCCCGCCCAGTCGCCGTCGTTGGCCCCGGTCAGCGCGAGCGCGGTCGTCAGCTGCCCGCCGGGCACGACCAGCGTCCCGGTCATCTGCCCGGCCGCGATGGCGGGCAGCAGTGCGGTGCGCTGCCGTGCGGTGCCCAGCGCCAGGATCAGCGGAGCGGCCAGCGCCGCGGTCGCGACCAGCGGCGAGGGCAGCAGCGCACGGCCGGTCTCCTCGCCGGCCAGGGCGAGTTCGGTGGGCCCGCACCCCACTCCTCCGTACGCGGCGGGCAGCGCGAGGCCGGGCAGCCCGAGTTCCTGGGCGAGCCGGCGCCACAGCCCCTCGTCGTGACCCGGCGGGGTACGCACCGCCGCCTTGATCTCGTCCGGGCCGCAGTGTTTGTGCAGCAGCTCGCGCAGAGTGCGGCGGATCTCGTCCTGCTCCTCGGTGAACGCGGCATCCATCGGCGGGCTCCTCCCGGCCGTGCGACAAAGGCCCGTCAGCGCGGCGGCCACCCGTACGCGGCCACGGCTCGTGGCACGTCACGCGGCAGCCAGAACTGACGGGCCGTCATCGTAGGGATGTCCTGCGCACTTTCCTAGGCTCTCGCGAAGGTGGCGGCAGATCTATGGGGAACGCCTCCCGGCACCCTCACCTGGCAGCACTCTGCCCACCCTGCTTAATCTGATGTACCGTCAGATGATGCCTTCAGGGAGCCCTTCCGGGAATCGCAAGGTCGCCGTCGCCGGAGTTGCCCTGTCCGACTGCGGACGCGTGGACGGCGCCACCCCCTATGCCCTGCACGCCCAGGCCGCCCGCCGCGCGCTCGCCGACTCCGGCCTGGACCGCTCGGTGATCGACGGATTCGCCTCGGCCGGTCTCGGCACTTTGGCGCCGGTCGAGGTCGCCGAATACCTGGGCCTCGCCCCCACCTGGGTCGACTCGACCTCGGTCGGCGGCTCCACCTGGGAAGTCATGGCCGCGCACGCCGCCGACGCGATCGCCGCCGGCCATGCGAACGCCGTCCTCCTCGTCTACGGCTCCACGGCCCGCGCCGACATCAAGGCCGGGCGACGCACCTCGAATCTCTCGTTCGGCGCCCGCGGCCCCCTTCAGTTCGAGGTCCCCTACGGCCACACCCTGATCGCCAAATACGCCATGGCCGCCCGCCGTCACATGCACCAATACGGCACCACGCTGGAGCAGTTGGCGGAGGTCGCCGTTCAGGCGCGTGCCAACGCGGCTGCCAACCCGGACGCGATGTACCGCGCCCCGATCACCGTCGATGACGTGCTGTCCGGCCCGATGATCGCCGACCCGTTCACCAAGCTGCACTGCTGCATCCGCTCCGACGGTGGCTGCGCGGTCCTGCTCGTCGCCGCGGATTACGTCGCCGACCTCGCCAAACCCCCGGTGTGGGTGCTCGGCTCCGGCACCGCTGTCTCCCACACCACCATGTCCGAGTGGGCGGACTTCACGGTCTCACCGGCGGCGGTCTCCGGCCGCCTCGCCTTCCGACGCGCCGGCGTCCGCCCGTCGGAGATCGACCTCGCCGAGCTCTACGACGCCTTCACCTACATGACCCTGGTGACGCTGGAGGACCTCGGCTTCTGCGCCAAGGGCGAGGGCGGGGCGTTCGTGGAGAAGGGCCGACTGCTGCGGGCCGGCGCACTGCCCGTCAACACCGACGGCGGCGGCCTGGCCGCCTGCCACCCGGGCATGCGCGGCCTGTTCCTCCTGGTCGAGGCGGTATGCCAACTCCGCGGCGAGGCAGGGCCCGACCGCCAGGTCCACCGACCCGACGGCAGCCTGCCCCAGCTGGCCGTCGCCTCCGGCACCGGCGGCTGGTTCTGCTCGTCGGGGACGGTGGTGCTGGGTCGGGGTTAGGGCCTGCCCGAGGCGTCGTGCGTGTCGGGCCTGACGGCGACGTGTGGCCCGGCGCCACGTTGGAGGCAGTTGCGGAGGGTCTCGTCCGTCAAGCGGGCGAAGGTGCGCTGATCGCGCGGGCGCCCCCGACTCGCTTCGTACCAGCGCGAGCAGACTGGTGGAATCGACAGCCTGGCAGTGGCTGCTTGTCGGCGGGGGCGAGGCACCCCTACATCTGGCCGCTTTCACACGGCCGTTACCTCTGCGGTTCGAGTCCCAGGGACCGAATGAGCTGGGCCAGTTCTTCGCGGAAGAGCTTTTCTGGGCTGAGGGACTGGGCCTGCAGGTGGCCGTAGATCTCGAGTGACACCAAGCCGTGCAGGCGGCTCCAGATTCGCATGGCGAGAGCCACGGCGGCTGGGGGCAGGTCGGGGAAGGCCGGGCGGACTTTGTCCAGCAGGCCAGGGGCGAAGTCGGACCAGGTGAAGTCGCTGTCCGCGTTATGGGGGCCGGCGTGCACCCACGCGGCGGCCGCGAGTGCGGTGATGCCGGTGCATAGGCGGTGGGCGGCGTCGGGGGCGGCGCCGCCCTCGGGGGGCCGGTAGCCGGGCACAGGGTCGCCGTAGATGAGGCGGAAGCCCTCAGGGTTGGCCAGCGCCCAGTTCCTGAATGCACAGGCCCATGCCTGGATCCGGGCGGCCGGGTCCCCGGCGGGGGCGGCGTCCCACGCGGCGTCCACGGCGTCGGCCAGCGAAGTGTAGACGCCGTCGATCAGCGTAGTGACCAAGTCGTCACGGGTGGCGAAGTAGCTGTAGATGGCGTTGGCCGTCATGCCCATTTCTCGAGCGATGGCCCGCAGCGTGATCGCGCCGGGCCCGCCCGAAGCCATCAGCTCCAGCGCAACCTTCTTGATCTCGGCGGTCGTTTCGGCTCGCAACCGCTCGCGACGCCCCTTGATGCTTCCCTCGCTTCCCATGGCCACGCACTCTACAGCGTCAAACATATTAGGTGCCGTATTCAAACTGCACACCATATAGTCTCTGCATGCCGTGAATTTAGAGCGGCGATATGAACAGCTACCTGGGGAGAGCTATGCACATCGGAGTCATTGGGGCCACAGGTGGTATCGGCAGTCGCGTCGTCACCGAAGCCCTCGGCCGGGGGCACCACGTCACGGCCTTCAGCCGCGACGCCACGAAGATCAGCGACAACCGGGACAACATCGCCTGGCAGAGTGTCGACATCCTCGATGCCGCGAGCGTCACCGCGGTGATACCTGGTCTGGACGTGCTGATCAGCGGATTCCAGCCCGGCAATGCGGCCAAGGACCTCGTGGATACGCTGGAGCGCTCGATCGCCGATCCCACGGTCCACGTCACCGCCGCACGGGCGCTGCTCAAGGCGCTCGACAGCCACCCGCGGACCCGGCTGATCGTGATCGGCGGCGCCGGCAGTCTGGAGGTCGAACCCGGACTCGTACTGGCTGACACCGACGAGCAGTTGAACAAGACCCTCGATCTGGTCGGTTTGCCGAGGGGGTACGCAGCCTCAGTGCGCGGCGCCCGGGACGGCCTGAACGTCCTGCGCACCTCCAACCGGCTCTGGACCTACTTCAGCCCCGCGGAAGACATAGCGCCCGGTGAGCGAACCGGCCGATTCCGCATCGGCGGCGACCAGCCGGTCCGCGACGCCGACGGGCTCAGTCGCATTTCCATGGAGGACGCCGCCGTCGCCCTCGTCGACGAGGCCGAGCTGCCGCGCTTCGTCCAACGCCGCTTCACCATCGGCTACTGACCGACGTTGACGGACGCGCCCAAGGACTGTCCGGCAGGTACCGGCGCCTCATCCGAACGATGCGATGTGAATGCCGGCCTGATCACACGATCCATCGGACAGTGCCTAGTTGCCGGGTCGGGTCAGACCGGTACCGCGAGCCCGGCTCCGGGCATGAGGCGCGGATCACTCACGGGTCGCCCCCGATCCGGTACGGCCCCGGCCCGGTTCTGCTTGGCTGGTGGCTTCGACGGACACAGGGGGTTCGCGCATGGCGCTCACGCACTGGGGATTCATCTACACAGCGGCCGGCAGCGCCGCGGGAGGCGATGTCAACACCGTGGACACGGGTGAGTGCCGCACCGTGCTCGTCGGGGTGGCGAAGCCTGAGGAAGCCGTCGAGGTCGCGCGCCGACTGGTGGACGAGGGCGTGCAACTGATCGAGCTGTGCGGCGGGTTCGGGCCGGTGTGGGCAGGTCGCATCATCGAGGCGATCGACGGTGCGGTCCCGGTGGGGACGGTGGGCTACGGGCCGGAAGCGGTCGATCAGGTGCACGCGATCTTCTCCTGACCACCTGCCGCCCGCCGCGCCGCCCAGCCCACCCGGCCGCTGCCCGCCGGGCTAGCGCCTCCCGATCCGCTGCTCGATGAGGTCCGCGGCCCGACTCGCACCGCCCTCGGCGCGGGCCTCGGCTCGGAGTTCGGCCGAGCGTGCGGCGACGCGTTCGTCCGTGGTGAGTTCCTCCAGGGCCGTACGCAGCGCCTCCGCCGTGGCATCCGCCGTGTCGATACGGCGGGCGACGCCCAGCTCGACGAGCCGGTCGGCGTTGAGGAACTGTTCGGCGCCCTGTGGCACGGCGATCATCGGCACACCGGCGTACAGCCCCTCGCTGCTGCCTCCCATACCCGCATGCGTCACAAACGCGTCCGCCTGCTCCAGGATCGCCAACTGCGGTACCCAGGAGCGCACTTCAATGTTCGGCGGTACGTCCCCCAGCTCCGTCGGATCGGTGTACTTGCCGATCTGCAGCACCACATGCCAACCCGGCAGCTCCCCGAAGGCAGCCACGCAACTCCGGTAGAACTCCGGCTGCCGGGTGTACGCCGACCCCAGGGACACCAGCAGCACCTTCTCGGCGCCGGCGGGCCGCGTCCAGGCGCCCTGTTCCTGCTCCCGCGGCCGGTCACCGAAGCACGGCCCGACGAACGTCACGGCTTCCTCGTCCACCCGGTCCGCATGCGGCTGCATGGCCCGCGGGATCATCGCCAGCGCCCGGCGCGGCCGCCCGGAGAACTCGTCCACGTCCGTGGTGACCGCACCGCACTCCGCCAGCCACGCCGCGAACCGCGCGCGGTAGACGTCGGCCCCCGGCAGCCCGGCGAACGCCGCGGCGAACTCCTCCTGGGCGCCTTCCCAGCCCACAAAAGTCGGCGACAGCTGGACGACGTCCCTGCCCTGGGCCTCGGCCAGGGCGCGGGCGGCGTAGGCCCCGACGTCGTAGAGGTACACGTCGGCGGGGTCGTCGTCGTACACGGCGCGCAGTTGCGGCAGCATCGCCATCGCGTCGTCGAGGAAGAGCGACGACGCGGCGATCGGATCCTGCGGCCAGTTGTTGTCGGCGACCGGGAGGGTGGTGGTGAGGGGGACGAACTCGGCGCCGGTGGGCGCGATCAGCTCGGCTGCGTGGTCGCTGTTGGCGTACGTCACGCGATGACCGCGGGCCACCAGCTCCCGGATGATGCCCAGACCGGGCATCACATGACTGACCATCGGCGTACCGATCATGGCGATGTGAGCGGCCGGCCGGTGGGAGTCGCCGATGCCCTGACGGGCCTGGCGGGTGGAGGCGCTGTGCGCCTCGTGGACGTCGTGGGCAGGACGAATGCGACGCATCATGGGATGTCCTTCGGTACAGAGCTACGGCGGATGAGGACGGAAGCCCGGACCGAGCGGAACCAGGGCGACGACGACGGCTGAGCCGGTCGCGCGCAGGGCACAGGTGGGTACGGGCGGCGGGGCGGCAAGAGCGCCCTCGGGCGTCTCAGCCGTAGATCTGGAGAAACTGCATACGGGAAGAGTAGACGCGCGCCGGGGATCGGGCGAAGGGATTATTTCCGGCCGGGCCGGCGCCCTCCGCCGCTCACCGCTCGCCCTGCTCTGCCGCTCGCCGCTCGCCCTGCCCGGTCTCGGCGCCTGCCCCTGCGGCGGGCCGGGAGCTGCCGCTACCCCGACCAACCGCCGCCGTCCCTGCCGTCGCCGTCGTCGCCGTGTACGCGCTACCGCAGCCGCCTGCCCGACTGTCGGCCGCCCGTCTGCTCTCCTTGCCCCGCCTGGCCGCCTGCCCAACAGTCGCTGTGCGCCCTCCCGTTACCCCCTGGCCGCCACGTCCCGTCCGGCGGGCAGGCGGGTGATGACGCCGAAGGCCGTGCCGAAGGGGTCGGTGAGATCGGCCATCCGCCCGTACGGGGTGTCCGTCGAAGCCGATGCCGTGCCGCCGGCGGCGACCGCGCGTGCGGCCGCCTCGTCCGTTCCGGCGACCTCGAACGTCGTCCGCCAGCGTGAAGCCGCCGCCCCTGGATCGCCGAAGACACCGCCGATCTCGTGACCGTCCGGCCGGCGCAGGAAGGTGAAGTCGAAGTCCGGGAGGTCCTTGTTGCCGTCGAGGGTGAAGTCGAAGGTGTCCCCGTAGAAGCGCCGGGCGGGCTCGGGGGCGGACGTGGCCAGATCGTTGCGGACCAGCGTGGCGGGCTCGTTGACGAATTCACAGCCCGCGAGGGCACGCCCCTGCCACAGGCTGAACCGGGCTCCCACCGGGTCCTCGACAGCGGCGGTGCGGCCCAACTCCGCTACGTCCTGTGGCGGTTGGAGCACCGATCCGCCGCCGGCCCTAACGCGCTCGGTCGCGGCGTCGCAGTCATCCGCCGCGAGGTACATGTGCCACCACGACTCGCCATCGGGGTCCGCGACGGACCGTGGCCGGAGCGCCGCCACCCGCCGCCCGCGCAGCAGACACATCGTGAAGGGCCCGGTCGCCGAGGCACTCTCCTCGTACGTCCAGCCGAACAGTGCTCCGTAGAACGCCTTCGCCCGGTCGATGTCGGCCACCCCGAGATCGATCCACGTGGGCGTGCCGTACGGCTGGTTGGTGGTGACCTCGCTCATCAGAGGCTCCTCGGAGGTGATGGATCCGCGTGGACACAGACCACGCTAAAGAGCATCGAGGACAGTTCCGGTCCGCGACCCGGGTCAATTCCGGCCCCTTGCGGTGCCCGACTCCGGCCCGCCGAGGGCGACAGCCCGACCCACCCCCGAATCTATACGGCTGTCATAGACAAGCGTCTAGGACGGTTGTACAGTCGGTTCACCACGGCGGGCGGCGCGAGCCACCGGCCCTGCCGGGAAGCGCGAGCACCCCCTCCGCGACGCGCGCATCCACCCCGCGGCGCGAGCACCGAACGGGCGCCGCCACTGACGGCCCGCCCCACCCAGGAGCACCACGACGAAAGGGAACACCGCCATGTCCGGACCCGGTTCACCCCTGCGCACCCCTCAGACCGTGCTCATTTCCGGCGCCGGCATCGCCGGGCCCGCTCTCGCCTTCTGGCTGCATCGCCACGGCTTCGCGGTGACCGTCATCGAACGCGCCCCTGAGCTGCGGACCGGCGGCTACAAGGTCGACATCCGGGGCGTGGCCATCGACGTCGTCGAGCGGATGGGGCTCCTGCCGGATGTCCGGCGCGCCGGCACGGACATGCAGACCGGCGCCTACGTGAACGACGACGGCGAACGGATCGCGACCCTCCCCGCCGACATCTTCGGCGCCCGGGTCGGCCGCGACGACGAGATCATGCGCAGCGCCCTGGTGCGTCTGCTGCACGACCGCACGAAGGCGGACGTCGAGTACGTCTTCGGCGACTCGATCACCTCACTCACCGAACACGAGGACGGCGCCGACGGCCGCGACACCGGGCAGGGCGGCGTGGAGGTCACCTTCGAGCGCGGCGCGCCGCGTCGCTTCGATCTCGTCGTCGGCGCGGACGGGATGCACTCGACCGTGCGGCGGCTGGCCTTCGGCCCGGAGGAGCCGTTCGTACGCCACTTGGGCGCGTATATCTCGGCGTTCTCCATGCCCAACGAACTCGCCCTGGACCGAGAGGAGTTGTACCACCTGATCCCCGGCAAGATGGTGTGCGCCTACAGCTCGGCCGGGGACCCGGCGGCGAAGGGCCTGCTCGCCTTCCGCGCGCCGCGCCTGTCGTACGACCACCGCGACCGCACGCAGCAAGTGGCGTTGCTGGAGAACGCGTTCGCCGGGGACGGCTGGCAGGTGCCGCGACTGCTGGAAGCGGCCCGCGAGGCACCCGACCTCTACTTCGACGCCATGAGCCTGATCGAGATGGACCGCTGGTCACGCGGGCGCGTGGTGCTGCTCGGCGATGCCGCGCACTGCGCGTCACCGGCCTCGGGGCAGGGCACGGGGATCGCGCTGGTCGGCGCGTACATCCTGGCCGGGGAGCTGGCGGCGGCCGACGGCGACCCGGTGGCGGCGTTCGAGCGGTACGAGACGGCGATGCGCGGCTACGTCGCGGTCAATCACGCGCTGGCGCGGAAGTACGCGAAGGAGATGACCGTGAATTCCCGATGGCAGATCCGGCTGCGGCATCTGATGCTGCGCATCCTGCCGCACCTGCCGTGGAAGAAGCTGATCGCGAAGAAGATCGCCGAAGAGGTGCAGCGGGCCGCCCACGCCATCACGCTCAAGGACTATCCGCTGCGCGCGGCGGCACCGGCCTCCGCGGCGACACCGACTCCGGGTTCGGCAGGGGCCACCGCCTCCGGATCGAGACCCGGCCCCAGCCCCTCGCCGGCCGCTGCCCGAGAGTGAGAGGTCGTGCTCGCGTCGAGGGCGGTCCGGCCGGCCCCTGCGGGCAGCTGTCCAGGCCGTACGCGGGCATCGCCGGCAGCAGCGTCCTGGGATACCGGCATCGCCCGCACCGTCACCTGCTGTCGCGGGCTCGCCACCGAGAGGACCCCTCAGGCATCTGGAGGACCCGTCGTACGCTGCCTGACATGACCGATCTTCCCGCGCACCAGGACACTCCGGACGACGACGCCCCCGCCGGCGCCGCCGACCGCCACACCGACGCTGCTGCCGCCCGCGCGTTCCACGACCTGCTGCGCGGGCTGCGGGTCTGGGAGAACGAGTTGCCGGCGTTCGACCCGTCCCGTGCGCCGGCGGAGCCTCTGGCGCTCTTTCGTCAGTGGCTGCGGGAGGCCGCGGAGGCGGGGGTTCCCGAGCCGCACACGATGACACTGGCAACGGCCGACGCGACCGGCGACCCGTCCGTGCGGACGCTCATGCTGCACGACGCCGATGAGCAGGGCTGGCACTTCGCCTCACACCGCGGCAGCCGCAAGGGCCGTGAACTCGCCGCCCGGCCGCGGGCCGCCCTCGGCTTCTACTGGCCTGCGGTCGGACGCCAGGTACGCGTACGGGGCACGGTCACTACGGCGGGCCCTGAGGAGAGCGCGGCCGATCTCCACCGCCGGTCGACGGGGGCACTGGCCGCTGCGCTCGTCGGACACCAGAGCGAGGTGCTCTCCTCCACCGAGGAGCTCGACCGGGCCTCGGCCGCCGCCTGGGACCGTGCCCGGCGCGAGCCGGACGCCCCCGTCCCGAGCTGGACGCTCTACGTCCTGCACGCGGAAGAGGTCGAGTTCTTCCAGGGAGACGCACAGCGACGGCACATCCGCCTCAACTACCTTCGCGAGAAGGGTGGTTGGCAGCAGGAACTGCTGTGGCCTTGAGCCACGGCGCGCTTCACAGCTGCTGGTACATGATGTGCAGCCCCACATAGCCCTCGGTGGGGTGAAGGAAGCCTTCCGGGAGGGTGGCCACGATCTCGAAACCGAGGGACTTCCAGAGGGCGACGGCGCCGGTGTTGGTCTCCACGACCGCGTTGAACTGCATGGCGCGGTAGCCCTCGGCGCGCGCCCAGGCCAGTACGTGCTCACCCAGAGCCCGTCCGACGCCGCGCCCGCCGCCCTGCGGATCGACCATGAAGCTGGCGCCGGCGATGTGCGAGGCGCGGCCCATGTGATTGGGGTTCATCTTGGCCGTACCCAAAACCGTGCCTGATTCGTCGACGGCGACGACCGTACGGCCGGGCGGCTGGAGCATCCACAGCTCCCGGGCGGTCGACTCATCGAGGTCCTGCGGGTAGGTGTAGGTCTCCCCGGCGGCCACGATGGCGTGGAGGAAAGGCCAGATGGCGGGCCAGTCGGCCGCGGTCGCTTCACGAATCAGCACCATCCCAGCATGCCGCGCACACGAACGGCACGCCAACGCCATTTCGCACCGCCCCGGGGCCGGGGCCTGGCCGCCCGGGCCGGGGCCAGGCCAGACATAGCGCGGCCGGGGCCTGGGCCAGAGGTCGCGGGTGCACCCACCGGCCGGTGGGCTCTTCACGAATGACGTTCCCCGCCTCGGGATCACTCGGATCGCTCCAGATCGCTCGGCATCGCTCGGGCTCGCTCCGGATCACTCGGATCGCCCGTGATCGCTCGGGATCGCCCGTGATCTCTACGCGGGCCGAAAGACGGGGATTGCCAACCCGTCCTCGCCCGCAGTCCCTCCGTTGCCTGCCGCAGCCCCGCCGCCATTCACCGTCGCCCTCTCCGTACTCTCCGTACTCTCCGCCCTCTCCGCCCTCTCCGCGCGGAAGGACACCACGAGCGGCATACCGATCCGCAGGTCCGCCTCCGGGCAGTCGATGATCTCGGTCATCATCCGAGGGCCCTCCGCAAGGTCGACCACGGCCGCGACGTAAGGGACCCGGCCCCCGAAAGGCGGCAGGTCGTTACGGTGCACGACGGACCACGTGTAGAGGGTGGCGCGACCCCCGGCCGTCTCCCAGCTGACGTCCTCGCTCCAGCAGTACGGACAGAATTCCCGCGGGTAGTGGTGAGCGGCCCCGCACCCTCGGGCATGGCACCGGCGCAGCAACAACCGCCCCTCGGCCGCCGCCTCCCAGTACGGCCGGGTGAAGGCATCCACCTCCGGCAGATCGAACCGCACCGCACTCCCCATTCGCCCTCCTCCGACGCCCGCCTTCACCGACACCGACCGCCGACACCGACCACCGAGACCGTCGCCTGAGCCTCCCGGACAGGGGCGTCCCGCGCGGGATCTCCCCACCCCGAGCGCCTGCTCACAGGAACGTTCCCACCACGGCGTCCAGCGACCAGACCTGCCAGCTCATCGCGAAGAGGGCCACCAGGGAGATCAGCGCCATCATCGCGTTCTGCCCCTGCTCCGCCCAGTCGTGGATCATCAGCACGAGGTAGATCAGATTGAGCAGCAGACCGGCGACCAGCGCGACCGGCGTGAGGAAGCCCAGCACGAGGCCGAGCCCCAGTGCGAGTTCCGCGTAGGCGACGACGTACGCCATCGCCTTCGGGCGCGGACGCACGACTCTGTCGAAACCTCCGCGCACGACATCCCAGCGGTGCTTACCCGCCACCTCCGCCGCCCAGGCGATGCCCTTGCCCTCGAACCAGTCCTTCTTGTCCTTGTGCCGCCAGCTCTCCAGCCACCACAGACCGAGACCTATACGGAGCACGGCCTGCCATTCGGCGCCGTCGAGCCAGATCGTTTGCATCCCGCACGCCCTTCCCGCTGACCCACCCGAGACTGGGAACCACATGGCACAACCACACAGTGCCCATGCCACCCGCTCGTTTCTGACGGTACGTCAGTTCAGCCGAAGCCGTCGCGCTGCGCAAGAGGGCGAGCACCACCACCCGCACGCCAACTGCCCTGAAGCGCAGCCCGCACCACCCCCGCCAACCCACCCCACCAATCCACCCCGGTCCCGCGATTCGCGGAGCGCACCTCCCGCCACTCGACACACGCCGCACGACGCCCGGCCCGACGCGCAGCCGCATCACCCCCCACGCCCCCTACCGGCCGCCCCGGACCTCCAAGGGCGCCGCCCGGAGTCACGACCGGACCCCCCGAAGCCCCCCGAAGTCCCACCAAGCGCAGCCCGGGGGTTCCGCCGCCCGCCCGTCGCGGGAAAGCTTTACCGTGCAGCCCCATTCCTGACGGGCCGTCAGTTCAGTAATCTGACTATGCGTCAGGTCAAGTAATGAGAGCCGTCACACAGGAGCGGGCGTCTGCGATGCTTGGATCGACTCACGGCACCCTCACCACGCACTCCCGGCCGGCCCGCGTCGTGGCCTGTGGGGAGCAACCACCACACACCGTCCATGGCGTGCGCGACCCGCTCGACGGTAGCGGCGGGCAGCGCGCCGACGAAGCGGTCGACCTCGACGTCAGCGGCCGCCCGCTGCACGCCGTGGTGCCCGATCTGGACCGCTTCTTCCGGCCCGGTTCGGTGGCGGTCATCGGCGCCTCGGACAGCGAAGGCCGCCCCAACGCCGGCATCACCAGGCAGCTGATCGACTGGGCGGAGCGCGTCGGCGCCCGGCTCCACCCTGTCAACCCGGGCCGTTCCCACGTCTTCGGCCTGCCCTGCCACGCCGCCGTCGGCGACCTGCCGGAACCGGTCGACCTGGGCGTCGTACTGGTCGCCGACCCCGTGCCGGTCATCGAGCAACTCGCCGAGGCCAAGGTGAAGTTCGCGGTCGCCTTCGCCTCCGGCTTCGCCGAGACCGGCGCCGACGGTGCGGCCGCCCAGGCCCGGCTGACCGAGGCCGTCGAGCGCTCCGGACTGCGGCTGCTCGGCCCGAACACCAACCTCAACGCCTTCGAGAAGTTTCGCGACGACCTGGACGGTCCGGCCATCGCCCTGATCACCCAGTCCGGCCACCAGGGCCGCCCGGTCTTCACGCTCCAGGAACTCGGCATCCGCCTCTCCCACTGGGCCCCGACCGGCAACGAGGCCGATTTGGAGACCGCCGACTTTCTCTCCTACTTCGCCTCCCGCCCCGAGGTCGGCGCCATCGCCGCATACGTGGAAGGTCTCAAGGACGGCCGCAGCTTTCTGCTCGCCGCCGACCGCGCTGCCCGCAACAAGGTGCCCGTCGTCGCCGTGAAGGTCGGCCGTACCGAGACCGGCGCCCGCACCGCCGCCTCACACACCGGCAAGCTCACCGGCGCGGACGGTGTGGTGGACGCCGCGATGCGGCAGTTCGGCGTGATCCGGGTGGACGGCCTCGACGAACTCCAGGACACCGCGGCGCTGCTGGCCCGCGCCAAGAAGCCCACCGCCGAGGGCGTCGCCGTCTATTCGATCTCCGGCGGCACCGGTGCGCACTTCGCCGACCTGGCGACCGCCGCGGGACTGCGGCTGCCGGCCCTCCCGGACGCCAAGCAGAGCGAGCTGCACCAGTGGATACCGGACTATCTGCACGTCGCCAATCCCATCGACAACGGCGGCCACCCGGTCGGTGACTGGCGAGGACGCAAGATCATCGACGCGATCCTCGCCGACCCGTCCATCGGCGTGCTGATCTGCCCGATCACCGGGCCGTTCCCGCCCATGAGCGACAAGCTCGCGAAGGATCTGGTGGAGGCGGCGGAGCAGACCGACAAGCTGGTGTGCGTGGTGTGGGGCTCGCCGGTCGGCACCGAGGACGCCTACCGCACCACCCTCCTGGGCTCCTCGCGGGTGGCGACCTTCCGCACCTTCGGCAACTGCATCACCGCCGTCCGCGCCTATCTCGACCACCACCGCTTCACCGCCGGCTACCGCTCCCCCTTCGACGACGCCCCGCGCGTGCCGTCGCCCTCCGCCCGCAAGGCGCAGGCACTGATCCGTCCCGGCCGGCAGCTCAGTGAGCACGCGGGCAAGCAGCTGCTGCGCGCCTACGGCATCCGCGTCCCCCGCGAACAGCTGGTGACCAGCGCCGCGGCGGCCGTACGGGCGGCGAGCCTGGTCGGCTATCCGGTGGTCATGAAGGCATCGGGCCCGCAGCTGGGGCACAAGAGCGAACTCGGGCTCGTGAAGATCGCGCTGACCTCCGCCAGCCAGGTCCGCGACGCCTACCGCGAACTCACCGACATCGCCCGCTACGAGGCCATCCCGCTGGACGGTGTCCTGGTCTGCCAGATGGTCGAACCGGGTGTCGAGATGGTCGTGGGCGTCACCCACGACAGCCTCTTCGGCCCGACGGTGACGGTCGGCCTCGGCGGGGTGTTGGTGGAAGTGCTGCGCGATGTCGCGGTGGGGGTACCGCCCTTCGGGGAGGACCACGCCCGCGCGATGCTCGGTGAGCTGCGCGGCCACGCCCTGCTGGAAGGCGTACGCGGCGCCCCGCCCGCGGACGTCGACGCGCTCGTCGAAGTCGTACTGCGCGTGCAGCGCATGGCACTCGAACTGGGCGACGACCTTGCGGAGCTGGACATCAACCCGCTGGTCGTACTGCCGCGCGGGCAGGGCGCCGTGGCTCTCGACGCGCTCGCCATCTGCCACTGAGCGCGCCGACGGGAGGGCAGCCGCGGCCACTTCACAGGCACCAGAGACAGCAGAAGCGACAACCGCACCCGCACTGCCCGCAGCACCCGCACCACGCGCGCTGACGACTGAGCACAGCCCCACCGCAAGCTCCCCGACCGCACCTCTTGGAGCCGCTCCCCCATGACGCCCTCCCCCGGACCGAACAACGCCCCCGTCGACTCATTGGTACTCCATGCCACTGACAACGGCGTCTCGTGGATCACGCTCAACCGGCCCTCCGCGATGAACGCCGTCACCTGGGACCAGCGCGAACGCATCATCGGCCTGCTGGCCGACGCCTCGGCGGACCCGGACGTACGAGCCGTCGTGATCACCGCAACCGGCAAGGGATTCTGTGCCGGGGCGGACCTGCGCGGATCCCCCTCGACCGGTGACCGGGTGGCGGGCGATGTCGCCCGGATGATCCGGCGCGGCGCCCAGCGCTTCATCGCCGCGGTGCAGGACTGCGAGAAGCCCGTCATCGCCGCCGTCAACGGCACCGCGGCCGGCCTCGGCGCGCATCTCGCGTTCGCCTGCGACCTGGTGCTCGCCGCCGAATCGGCGCGTTTCGTCGAGGTGTTCGTACGCCGCGGGCTGGTACCGGACGGCGGCGGGGCCTATCTCCTGCCGCGGCTGATCGGCCCGCAGCGCGCCAAGGAGCTGATGTTCTTCGGCGACGCACTGCCGGCAGCCGAGGCGGAGCGTCTGGGACTGGTCAACCGGGCCGTCCCGGATGGTGAGTTGGCGAAGACCGCACGGGAGTGGGCAGAACGGCTGGCGGCCGGCCCTACCCGTGCGCTCGCGCTCACCAAACAGCTGGTCAACGCGTCGCTGGACACCGACCGGGCCGCGGCCTTCGCCGCGGAGGCAACCGCCCAGGAGATCAACATGGCCACCGCGGACGCGCAGGAGGGCGTGGCGTCCTTCGTCGAACGCCGCTCTCCGACGTACCGGGGGCAGTAGGCCGACGGCGTACGGGCCCGAAGCGCACCGACGGCGCACGCGCCCGAGTCGCACGGCCGGAAGCGGCGGCGCAACCCTCCGGGAAGGCGGACGGACGGCCCCCACCGTCATCGGCCACCGACATCAGCACCGACGCCTTCGCTCCCCCGCCCACGGCCGTCCTCGCTCCCCCGGCTCGCAGCCGACGATGACGTGGACGGTCGTTCTTCTCCCTGTGTGCCTGCCACGCGCGCCTGTCCGTGGCTCGTCGGCGCCGGGCTGCCCGTGGCCGCGCCGGCCCACACCAGCAGTCCGGCCGCGAGGACGCCGGCCCGGACGGCGTCGCCGAGCCTGTCAGTTGACTTCATCGTCGACTCCCGTGTCCGCCGGCCCCGCACCGGAGCCGTTCACTCGGAACACGGATGACGCCCCGCCCTCGTATGACACCGGTCGGGGTGACCCGGATCACCCCGTGCTCGCGCCCGCCTCGCCCTCGCTTCCCCGCGATCACGTCTCCTCGGCGCCACAGACCGGCACCTCGCGGGTGTTGCGCGTACGCACCCCGGGCAGCCAGCCCGCCACGCCCTCCGCGCTGCGCACCCGATACCAGCGCGTGGAGGTCACGCCCGCTTCGTCACGGACCAGCCGGCCGTCGGTGATCACACACCGCGCGGCGAGCGCATCGCCGTGCCAGACCCGGCCGGCGGCGTTGTCCCGCGCCGCGTACTTGGCGTACGGATCCTTGGCCAGCCGCAGCGCGCACTCCAGGGAGCGGGTCGCGCGGCAGGCCGACTCGCTGTTGTAGACGGTGAGCGGCACCGTCGGACCGGTGGCAGCCGGTTGGGAGGTGCCGGCGCCCGCCCGCACCAGCCACCACACACCCAGCGCCACGGCAGCGACCGTCGCCGCGACCGTGAGTGCGATGACGTACGGGTGGCGGCGCGGCAGTGTGACCACAGCGGGCGCCGCCGCCTCCACGCCCGGCTCCTTGATGCGGGCCCACAGTCCCGGCGGCATCTCGATCTGCTCGTCGGCGCGGCGCAACCGCTCACGCAGCAGCGCCTCGGCGTCGTCCCCGAAACCGTCTCCCTGACCGCCGTCGAAGCCCCGGCGCCCGCCGCCATGGGCTCCGCCGCCGCCACCGAGGCCGTCGTCCGCCTCCGAACCGCCCTCGGGCCCGTTCGCGCCGCCCTTCGCCTCGCCGCCGTACCTCGGCCCCGCGCCCACCGTGTCGCTCACCTCCCCGCCCGTCCGTGCTCCGATTCAACGAGGTAGGCGCGCAGCCTGTCCAACGCGCGGGCCCGGTGCCGGGCGGCCGTACCGCGGTGCACCTTCATGATCTTCGCGGCTTGGTCGATGGTGTACCCGTCGAGGTCCACGAGGATGACGATGCCGGCCTGGCGATGCGACAACCGCCCCAATAACCGGACCACTTCCAGCTCGGCCTGTCGTCGGCCCACGCCGCCGTCCCAGCCACCGGACGCCGCGCCGAGGCCGGCTCCCGCACCGCCGGACACCCCGCCCGCGCCGACCTCTTCGACGCCTTCCAGCGTGTCGACCAGCACCTGGCGGCGGTCCTTGCGGTAGGCATCGCGGGCGACGTTGAGCACGGCGGTGAAGGCGTAGGCGTACGGCTCCGGATGGGCCAGGAAGCGCTGCGGACGCGCGGCGAGTTTGAGGTACGCCTCATGCACCACATCCTCCGCGGACTGTCTCGAACCTGCCAGCATCACCGCCCGCCGGTAGAGCCGGGGCAACAGCCCGCAGAAGACCTCGTCGAAGGTGGGTGAGGCGGTGGACGAGGGTGACGACGGCGTCGCATCGGCCATGAACCGGAACTCTCCCCGTGCTTGGCTACGGGCGCGGCCGGGGTGGAAGCTACCCGTACGGATGGCAGCCAACCAGCAACCGAGCTGCCTGCCCCTCCGCATCCGCCGCCGGTCACCCCCTGGGCACCCTCAAACCACCCCTGCGGGTGGCCGCGCCCGAGAGCCCTCCCCCGGCCCTCCTTCTCGCCTCTGCCACGCGCCCTTCTCGCCCGCCCCTCGCCACCTCCCCGGGTCCCCTCCCTTCACATCTGACGCTGCATCAGATTCAATGAAGACATGATGGGACACGCGGGAATGGCGGCCACGGCCGTGCGGTATCTGCGCTCGGTCGGTGCGCCGACCACGTCCGCCGCGCCATCGGCGGCACCCTCCGCCACCCCGCTGCCGCGGCCTGCGCTGCGCGCGGTCCGCGACGGCGAGCGGGCGCCCGTGGACCCGCGTGAGTTCCGCACGGTCCTCGGGCACTTCGCCAGCGGCGTCACGGTCATCACGGCGCCGGGTGCGGACGGGCCCGCGGGCTTCGCCTGCCAGTCGTTCGCCTCGCTCTCCCTCGACCCGCCCCTGGTGACGTTCATGGTGGCGCGTACCTCGACAACCTGGCCGCGGATCGCCCGCGCCGGCGTCTTCTGCGTCAATGTTCTGGGTGCCGAACAGGGCGAGCTGTGCCGCGGGTTCGCGGTCAGCGGGGGCGACAAGTTCGCCGGTGTCCCGTACGTGGCGGCCCCGGTGACCGCCTCACCCCGTTTGCCGGGCGTCCCCGCCTGGGTCGACTGCACGATCCAGGCGGTGCACACCGGTGGCGACCATCTCATCGTGGTCGGCCGCGTCGAGGCTCTCGGCGCGGACCCGGCCGCCGCGGAGGCCGGCCCGCTCCTCTTCCACCGGGGCGCCTTCGGCCGCTTCAGCGCCTGACCGGCACACCCGGCACGCCCACCGCCCGCAACTCGACCCGCTCACCTTCCCCGGGTGCAGCCTCCGCGTGCACCTACCGCGCGTCCTCCACCCGCTTTCTCCGGATGACCAGGGCCATCAGGGCGGCGACGGCGCACAGGGCACCGGAGGCGTACCAGACCGGGTCGTAGCTGCCGAAGGTGTCGCGCACCAGGCCGCCGACGAAGGCGATGGCGGCGGCGCCGACCTGGTGGGCGGCCAGGACCCAGCCGAAGACGATCGCGCTGTCCTCGCCGTAGTACTCGCGGCACAGGGCGAGGGTCGGCGGGACCGTCGCGACCCAGTCCAGGCCGTAGAAGACGATGAAGAAGAGCATCGGCGGACGAACGGTGTCCGTGAGCAGCAGCGGCAGGAACATCAGGGACACACCGCGCAGGCCGTAGTAGACGGCGAGCAGCCGGCGGGTGTCGAAGCGGTCGGTGAACCAGCCCGAGGCGATCGTGCCGGCGATGTCGAAGACACCGATCACCGCGAGCAGTGAGGCGGCCGCCGTCATCGGCATGCCGTGGTCGTGTGCGGCAGGCACGAAGTGGGTCTTGACCAGGCCGTTCGTCGTGGCGCCGCAGATCGCGAAGGTGCCGGCCAGCAGCCAGAACGGGCCCGCCGGTGTCCCTCCGCCCGAGCGGAGCCGGGAGGGGAGGGCCGCCGAGGCGAGGGCCCGCACCGCGCGCCGGGCCGCACCCCGCTGCGGGGGCGGCTTCGGCACGAACTCCGTCGCGCCGTACGGCGCGAGGCCCACATCCGCGGGGTGGTCCCGCAGCAGCAGCCACACCAGGGGGACGACCGCGACGGCCGCGAGGGCGACGGTCACGGCGGCCGGGCGCCAGTCGTGCCGGTCGACGATCCAGGACAGGACCGGGAGGAAGACCAACTGCCCCGAGGCGCCGCCCGCGGTGAGGATGCCGGTGACCAGGCCGCGCCGCTCGGTGAACCAGCGGCCGGTGACCGTCGCGGCGAAGGCCAGTGCCATCGAGCCGCTGCCCAGGCCGACCAGGACGCCCCAGTAGAGGACGAGTTGCCAGCTGCTGGTCATGAAGACGGTCAGCGCCGCGCCGGCCGCGATCACCGACAGGGCGGCGGCGACCACCCGCCGGATGCCGAAGCGGTCCATCAGGGCGGCGGCGAACGGCGCGGTGAGGCCGTACAGCGCGAGGTTCACCGAGACCGCGAAGCCGATGGTGCCGCGCGACCAGTGGAACTCGGCGTGCAGCGGCTCGACGAGGAGGCCGGGGAGGGAGGCGAAACCGGCCGCCCCGATGATCGTGAGGAAGGTGACGGCGGCCACCGCCCAGGCCCGGTGCGGGCGCCGGCGGCGCGGCGCCGGGACGCGCGGCGCGGCCTCGGGAGCCGCGGCCTCGGGAGCCGCGGCGCCAGGAGCCGTGGCGTCGGGGGCCGCCCGTTCCGTCGAGCCCGCGACGGTCAGGGGCAGTTCGGGTATCTGGGTCACCCGAGCAGCTTGGCCGTGGCGCCCGGCCGGAACGAGTGGCCAGAGGGCCATGGTTCGCCAGGATCGGGCCAGTAGGTGGCCGGACCGAGGCTGGTGGGGACGATAGAACGACAGGGTACGGAGCGGCAGAGGTGGGAGGGGAGGGAGACGTGATGGACGAGAAAGGGTACGTGCTCCGGCCGATCGGGTGGGTCGAGTCGCCGTTGACGGACCGCGCCACGGCACCGAAGCAGGGCGACGAGGGCGCGCCCGATGCCTGGCTGGTGTTCTCCCCCGGCGTCCGCGAGGGCTTGCGCGATCTGCGGGTGGGCGCGGAGATCATCGTGCTGACCTGGCTCGATCGTGCGCATCGCGACGTTTTGGTGGTCCACCCGCGCGGGGAGGAACTGCGCCCGGAGACGGGGGTGTTCCTCACCCGCTCACCCGACCGGCCGAACCCGGTCGGGCTGCACCGGGTGACTGTCGCGGCGTTCGACGGCCTGCGGGTGCGCGTACGGAATCTGGAGGCGCTGGACGCCACGCCCGTCATCGATGTGAAGCCCGTGCTCGACCCGGGGGCCGAGCGGTGAGGCCGGCCCTGCGCCTCCTCAGTCGAAGGTGAGCACCCCCCGCGCCACCCGGCCGTGGTACGCGTCGTCCGCCGCCTTCGCGAAGTCCTCGACGGGGTAGGTCTCGGTCACCAACTCGTCGAGCAGCAGCCGCCCTTCGCGATACAGCGCGGCGTACAGCGCGATGTCCCGCTGTGGCCGCGAGGAGCCGTAGCGGCAGCCCAGGATCGACTTGTCCAGATACATCGACGAGACCAGGAACGACGCCTCCGCGGTGGCCGGCGGCACGCCCAGCAGCACCGCCTGACCGTGCCGGTCGAGCAGATCGATCGCCTGCCGGATCAGCCGCGTGCTGCCCACGCACTCGAAGGCGTGGTCGGCTCCGGTCGGCAGGATCTCCCGGACCGCTCTGACGCTGTCCCCCACCGCCGACGCGTCGAGGAAGTGCGTCGCCCCGAACTGCCGTGCCACCGCCTCCTTCGCGGGGTTGGTGTCGACCGCGACGATCGTCGACGCCCCGGCGAGGCGTGCGCCCTGGAGCACGTTGAGCCCGATGCCTCCGGTGCCGATCACCACGACCGAGTCGCCGCGGTCCACCTTCGCGCGGTTGAGCACCGCCCCGACCCCGGTCAGCACGCCGCACCCGATGAGCGCCGCGGACGTCAGCGGAACGTCCGGGGCGATCTTCACCGCCTGCACGGCCTTGACGACGGTGCGCTCCGCGAACGCCGAGTTCGACGCGAACTGGAACAGCTCCGTCCCTCCCCGGCGGAACGGCCTCCCCGGCATCCCGATCGCCTTCCGGCACATCGTCGGCCGACCCCGGTCGCACTCCGCGCAGGCCCCGCAGTTCGCCAGCGTCGACAGCGCGACGTGGTCGCCGGGGACCACATGGCCGACGCCGGCACCGACGGCCTCGACCACCCCCGCCCCCTCGTGCCCCAGCACCACCGGCACCGGAAAGGGGATCGTCCCGTCGACCACCGACAGATCGCTGTGGCAGAGACCGGCCGCCCGGATACCGACGAGCACCTCGCCGGGGCCCGGGTCGCGCACCTCCAGATCGTCCACGACCCGGGGCTGCTCACCGTCGAAAATGACGCCTCTCATCACCGCTCCACTCTGGGCAGGCCGAGCACGCGCTCGGCGATGATGTTGCGCTGGATCTCGTCCGAGCCGCCGTAGAGGGTGTCGGCCCGGGTGAACAGGAACAGCCGCTGCGTCGGGTCCAGCGCGTACGGCGTCCCGGCGGTCCAGTCCGCGGGCCCCAGTGCGGCGGCAGCCCCGCGCACGCGCATCGCCAGCTCCCCGAGGCGTTGGTGCCAGCCGCCCCACAGCAGTTTCGCCACGCTCGGCGCTCCCGCGTCACCGGCCGCGCCCAGGGTCCGTAGCGCGTTCCACCGCATGACCTTCAACTCGGCCCACTGGCACACCAATTGGTCGCGCAACACCGGATCACGGACCGCCCCGGAGCGGATCGCGGCCTCGACGACCTCTCCCAGCTCGGCCGCGAATCCGATCTGCTGGACGAGGGTCGAGACGCCGCGCTCCCGCGCCAGCAGCCCCATCGCCACCCGCCAGCCGTCCCCCTCCGCGCCGACCACATGCGCGGCCCGCACCACGGCCCCGTCGAAGAACACCTCGTTGAACTCGGCCGTCCCCGACATCTGGCGGATCGGCCGCACCTCGATCCGCCCCGGCTGGTCCATCGCCACCAGCAGGAAGGACAGGCCCCGGTGCCGCCGCTCGCGGGGATCGGTCCGCGCCAGGACGAAGCACCAGTCGGCCTCCGCGGCCAGCGAGGTCCAGATCTTCTGCCCGGTGACCCGGTAGACGTCGCCGTCCCGGACGGCGACGGTCCGCACTCCGGCCAGGTCGGAGCCGGCGTCGGGCTCGCTGTATCCCTGGCACCACAGCTCCTCACCTCGCGCGACGGGCGGCAGGAAGCGTCGCTTCTGCGCGTCGTCCCCGTACGCGAGGAGAGTGGGCGCCAGCAGGTTCTCCCCGATGTGCCCCACCCGCCCCGGGGCTCGCGCCGTGGCGTACTCCTCGGCCCACACGACCTGCTGCGTCAGCGTCGCCGTGCGATTTCCGTACGCCTCGCTCCAGCCGAGTCCGATCCAGCCGCCGGACCCCAGCTCGCGTTCCCACTCCCGGCGCGCCCGCGGGGCCTCGTGCTCGCTGCCGGGCCCGCCACGCCCCGCCGCGTCCGCGTACGCGCCCACGAGATGCTCGCGCAGCCACCGCCGCGCCTCCCCCCTGAATTCCTCGTCCTCACCTGCGAACCCGAAGTCCACGTCGGCCTCCCGCCGCCGCCCGCGCTCTGCGCGGGTCCCGCTCCTCCCGCGGCCCCGCGCCGCCTCCGGCGGGCGCATGGACATCGCGGACACGCCCTAGGCGTTGGGCCGTGCCTTCTCCGCGGCGGCCGCCGCCATCGCCGCGACCTGCGCCAGCATCGGCATCGGGTCCGTCCCGACCGACCCCGGCAGCACCTCGCCGATCCGTTCCGGTGTCCATCCGCCGCCCTCGGCGTACACCGACCGCAGCTCCCTCGGCTGCGCCCAGACCGCGATCTTCGGGCCCGCGACGGTATAGACCTGCCCGGTGATGCCCTCCTCGCGGGCCCGCTCGCTCAGCAGATAGACGACCAGGGCCGCCACGTCCTCCGGCTCCCCGATCTCCGTCAGCTCCATCGGCACATTCGCCGACATCCGCGTGCGGGCGACCGGTGCCACCGCGTTGGCCGTGACGCCGTACTTGTGCAGCCCCAGCGCCGCGCTGCGCACCAGCGAGATGATCCCGCCCTTGGCGGCCGAGTAGTTGGCCTGGGACACGCTGCCCTGGTGATTGCCGCTGGTGAAGCCCACCAGCGTGCCCGAGCCCTGCCGGCGCATCACCGCGCTCGCCGCCTTGAAGACGGTGAAGGTGCCCTTCAGGTGGGTGGCGACGACCGGGTCCCACTCCTCCTCGGACATGTTGAACAGCATCCGCTCCCGCAGGATCCCCGCGACGCACACCACCCCGTCGATCCGGCCGTACTGCGCCAGCGCGGTGTCCACGATCCGCTGCCCGCCCGCCATGGTGGACACATCGTCGGCGACCGCCGTCGCGATGTGGCCGGCCGCCTCGATCTCCTTCACCACGGATTCGGCGACCTCGCTGCTCGGTTCGCCGCCCTCGATCGAGACCCCGTAGTCGTTGACGACGACCTTCGCCCCCTGCGCCGCGCAGGCGAGGGCGACCGCCCGGCCGATGCCGCGCCCCGCCCCCGTCACGGCGATCACCTTGCCGGCCAAGAAGTTCCCCATGTCGCGCCCCTTCCCGCAGTTTCTGACGGACCGTTAGATTTTTGAGCAGACCCGGTCCGAACACAAGACCCGGGGCCGAACCCGCCAAGGAGGGCCCATGCCCCTGCCGCAGGAGTTCCACGAGATCGCCGAGCGCGTGAACAATTGGGGCCGTTGGGGGCCCGAGGACGAGATCGGCACCCTGAACCTGATCACCGAGCAGGCCGTACGGGACGCCGTCGGCTGCGTACGCACCGGCCGGCGCATCCCGCTCGCCCTGCTGCTCCGACAGGACGGCGTACAGACCGGCATGATCCCGGGCCGGGTCAATCCGCTGCACACCATGACCGCCATCAACCAGGAGATCTTCGGCCCCGGCACGGTCGCCACCTCGGACGACGCGGTCACCATGGGCCTGCAGGCCGCCACCCACTGGGACGGCCTCACCCATGTGTCGTACGCCGGCCGGCTCTACAACAACCGCCCGGCCGACTCCGTCACCGCGCACGCCGGTGCCACGCGTCTCGGCATCGAGAAGGCCACCCCGATCGCCTCCCGCGGCGTCCTCCTCGACGTGGCGCGCGCCCACGGCAGCGACCGGCTGCCGGGCGGACACGCCGTCACCCCCGAAGACCTGGACGCCGCCGAGGAGTTGGCGGGCACCACGGTGCGCGCGGGCGACCTCGTCCTCGTACGGACCGGTCAGGTGCAGCACTACCTCGCCGGCGACCGCGAGGCGTACGCGTTCCCTTCCCCCGGCCTGTCGGTGCGCACCCCGGAGTGGTTCCACTCCCGCGATGTCGCGGCCGTCGCCAACGACACCCTGACCTTCGAGATCTTCCCGCCGGAGATCGAGAACCTGTGGCTGCCGGTGCACGCCCTCCATCTGGTCGAGATGGGCATGCTCCAGGGTCAGAACTGGAATCTGGAGGAGCTGTCCACGGCCTGCGCGGAGCGGGGCAGCGGCACGTTCTTCCTGTCCGCGATGGCCGAACCGTTCGTCGGGGGGTCCGGCACGCCCGTCGCGCCCGTCGCCGTGCTCTGACCCGCCGGGCCACAGGGCACACCCCGCGACGCCCGGTCGGGCGCATCACCTCAGGCGCGACGCGTCATGACACGAGGCGCTTCGTACGCCCCCAGATCCGCGCCCGCCGCCATCAGCAACGGCTGCCCCCGGTCGACCTCGCACCAGATCCGCTTGCCGGCGCCCTCGTGCTGCCAGCCCCAGCGGTCCGCGAGTCCGTCGACCAGTTCGAGGCCGCGGCCGTTGGTGTCGTCGCCCTCGGCGTGCCGCTGGCGTGGTGGCCGGGCGCTGGCGTCGGCCACTTCGACGCGGACCGTGCCGACCACGGCACCCGAGCCGGAGAAGCACATCCGCAGCTCGGCCGGGGAGCCGGTGTGCACCACGGCGTTCGTGACGAGCTCGGAGATCAACAGGATCAGCGTCTCCGCCAAGGGCTCGTCGGCTCCTATTCCGGACCCCACGAGCCGCGAACGGGCCCACCGTCGGGCCCGCCCCACCTCCGCGGGGTCGGGCCGCACCTCCAACTGCACCTGAAGCACCTGCACCGCTCACACCATCCGAACCGGCGGAAACATCGCCTCGCGCCTCCACGGAGTCACGGTGCGTGACCCCGGCGAAGCACAGCATGGTTGACGTTCAGTCACCGCAACAAGCGCTTCGGGCATATTCCAGCGCAAGGGAGTATGCGTGCTGCATACTGTGCGACGCACTTTGCGGGGAGTCGAACACGGGGAAATACCGGGCCCCGGCCCGAAACGAGCGGTGTGCAGTCCGCATCCCGGAGCCGTCCTACCGACGGCACCGCGGTCGTTGCGCCACAGAACCACTCGCACCCAACGGAGCGTACCCGAGGCAAGGCGTGACTCCCCCCTGTGACGAGTCACACCTAGGACACAACCCGATATCGACTGTCCGTGACCACTTATGTGTAGTGAGTCCGACATTTCGCACACAGGTTGCGTGAGTCTGACATGGACGGTCATTCGGCATCACCACCCGCGGTCAGTGGCCGGTCGTCACGCCACGAGCCCCTCGGCGAGCAGCTGCTCCGCCTCGCGCGCGGTACCCCAGCTCTCGGCCCGCAGCCAGGCACGCTTGAGATGCAGATGGACGTCCGCCTCCCAGGTGAAGCCCATCCCGCCGTGCACCTGGAGGCAGTCCCTGGCGTTGCGCACCGCGGCGTCGTCGGCGAGCAGCTTCGCCCCGGTGACCTCCAGCGCCCCTTCCGTCACGGCCGCCGCATAGACCGCACTCCTGGCGACTTCCGCGCGGACCAGCATCTGGGCGCACAGATGCTTGACCGCCTGGAACGAGCCGATCGCCGCACCGAACTGCTCACGCTCCCGCGCGTACGCCACCGCCATCTCGACGGTGCGGGCCGCGCTGCCCAGCTGCTGGGCGGCGGCGAGCAGGGCGGCCTCCCGGCGCAGCCGGGCCACGTCCAGCGGCAGCGGCGTGCCCTGCGGGCGGTCCGTGACGCGGGCGAGCGGCGTGAGGGGGTCGACGGACGTCAGCGAGGTACGGCTCACGGCCGGCGCGGCGCTGCGGTACGCCCCGCCGTCGCGGCCCGCGTCGGGCGACCCGTCCACCAAGATCAACTCATCGCAGTCGCACGGGTGCTCCCACAGCGTCGGGGCGGCCGCGGCGTCGCACAGCCCCACGATCCGCTCACCGGTCGCGGCGCCGTCCACCGTGCCCGCCAGCAGCTGGCAGGCGGCCAGCGGTCCCGGCAGCAGCGCCCGCCCGGCTTCCTCGAAGGCCAGCACCGCCTCCGGCAGGCCGAGCCCCACCCCGCCGGCCGCCTCCGGCAGCCGCAGGGCGAAGAAACCGGCGTCGCCCAGCTCGCGCCAGAGCGTCCGGTCCAGCGCGGGGTCGTCTACGGCGGCGCGCAGCCGGTCCCGGCCGAACCGGCCCGCCAGCAGCTCCCTGGTGCCGGCGCGCAACGCCTCTTGATCGTCGGTGAGGTGGAAGTCCACGGCGTGGGTCACCGCCCCTTCGGCAGGCCGAGGATCCGCTCGGCGATGATGTTCTGCTGGATCTGCGAGGTACCGGCCGCGATGGTGTACGACAGGGCGGAGAGCCGGTCGGCGACCCAGGCGTGGTCGGCGTCCAGCGCTTCGGCTCCCAGCACCTCCGCCGCCGCGTCGTACAGCTCCTGACGGGCGTGCGAGTAGCGCAGTTTGAAGACCGAGCCGCCGATTCCCGGTACGCCGCCACTGCGCTGCGCGCCGCTCACGTTCCACTGGGTGAGCCGCCACAGCGCGGTGAACTCCGCGTTCAGCCGGCCGAGCCGGCGGCGCAGTACGGCGTCGTCCCAGCGGCCGTTCGCGCGGGCGGCGCCGGCGAGCGCGCCGAGCACCCGGCGGCAGGCCACCACCTCACCGACGAAGGCGGTGCCGCGCTCGAAGGAGAGGGTCACCATCGTCACCCGCCAGCCGTCGTTCTCCGCCCCGACGCGGTTGCCGACCGGCACCCGGACCTCGTCGAGGAACAGCTCGGCGAACTCGGTGGACCCGGCCAGGGTGCGCAACGGCCGGACGGTCACGCCCGGCGCGTCCATCGGCATGGCGAGCCAGCTCAGGCCGTGGTGCCGGGGGGCCGCGGGGTCGGTACGGACCAGCAGCTCGCACCAGTCGGCGACCTCCGCGTGCGAGGTCCAGATCTTGGAGCCGCTGACCACGTAGGTGTCGCCGTCGCGCACCGCCTTGGTGCGCAGCGCGGCCAGGTCCGAACCCGCGTCCGGTTCGCTGAAGCCCTGGCACCAGATCTCCGCGCCGCGCAGGATCGGCGGCAGCCAGCGGGCGCGCTGGTCGGCGGTGCCCTCGGCGGCGATGGTCGGCCCGGCGTGCAGCAGACCCACGAAGTTGGCGCCGACGTAGGGCGCCCCGGCGCGCTCGGTCTCCTCCAGGAAGATCAGGTGCTGGGTGGGGGTCGCGCCCTGCCCGCCGGTGTCTCGCGGCCAGTGCAGACCGGCGTATCCGGCGTCGTGGAGCATGCGCTGCCAGGCCGCGTCGTACGCCCGCCGGGCGGGCCAGTCGGTCGCGGCGGGCTTGGCGGGAAGCCGGGGCAGCACCGTCGCGAGCCACCGGCGCAGCCGCGCCCGGAAGGCTTCCTCTTCCTCGGTGCAGGTCAGGTCCATGCCGGGCCCGCTACGCGGCGCGCTTGTCGAGGTCGGGGCCCGGTATGTGAACGGCGCTGCCGCGCATCACCGGGAAGGTCGGGTCGACGTGCGGTGGCTCCATCCGGTTCCCCTCAGCCATATCTGATGCACCGTCAGAAAGTAGCCTAGCCCCGCCCCCCCTGGACCGACAAGGCGTCCGCGGCTACCCTCTGGGCCACATCTGACGGCCCGTCAGTCATGGGGAGGCCCGCATGGCCGGCAGCACGCTCTGGGGCCTGGTCGCGTGGCGCACGGCACGCACCCCGTCCGCCCCGGCGCTCATCCAAGGAGCCGACTCCGCACGGCACGACCGCCGCCTCACCTTCGGCGCCCTGCGCCGGCGCGCGGAACGCGTCGCCGCCGGCCTGTACGCACGGGGCGTACGCCCCGGCAGCCGGGTCGTCTGGCAGCTGCCGACCCGCATCGAGACGGTGGTGCTCAGCCTGGCTCTGGCCCGCATCGGCGCCGTCCAGAGCCCGGTCGTCCCGCTCTACCGCGACCACGAGGTCGGCCAGGTGCTGCGGCGTACGGGGGCGTCCTTCCTCGCCGTCCCCGGCATCTGGCGCGGCTTCGACCACGCCGCGATGGCGCACCGCCTGGCCACGCAAATCCCCGGGCCGCTCACCGTCATCGACGCCCGCGCCGCCCTCCCCGAGGCCGATCCGGCGACCCTGCCCCCGCCGCCCGACGACGACGAAGAGGTCCGCTGGATCTACTGGACCTCCGGCACCACCGCAGGCCCCAAGGGCGTGCTGCACACCGACCGCAGCCTGCTCACCGCCGGCCGCTGCCTGGCCGGCGCGCTGCGCATCGGCCCTTCGGACGTCGGCTCCATGGCCTTCCCCTACGCCCATGTGGCCGGCCCGGACTACACCGTCATGCTGCTCCTGCACGGCATCCCCGCCCTCCTGCTGGAGCACTTCGCGCTGCCCGGCTCGCTCGCCGCCTACCGCCGCCACCACGTCACCGTCGCGGGCGGCTCCACCGCCTTCTACCACCTCTTCCTCACCGCCCAGCGCGCCCTGCCGCCCGGCCGCCGGCTGCTGCCGTCACTGCGCCTGCTGGCCGGCGGCGGCGCGCCTCTGCCGCCCGCGCTGTACCACGAGGTCGTCGCCGAGCTGGGCTGCCGGCTCGCCCACGGCTACGCCATGACCGAGGCGCCGATGGTGACCATGGGCGATCCGACGGACCTCCCCGAGCACCTCGCCACGACCGCCGGCCGGCCGCCCGCCGGCATGGACATCCGGATCACCCCGGGCACCGGTGAGATACGGCTGCGCGGCCCCGCCGTCTGCCGCGGCTATCTGGACGAGCCGGACCCCTTCGACGCCGACGGCTTCCTCCCCACCGGCGATCTCGGCCGTCTCACCCCCACCGGCCATCTCGTCGTCACCGGCCGCCTCAAGGACCTCATCATTCGCAAGGGCGAGAACATCTCTCCCCAGGAGATCGAGGCGCTCCTCCAGCGCCACCCAGACGTCGCGGACGCCGCCGTCATCGGGCTGCCGGACCCCGCCCGCGGCGAACGCGTCTGCGCCGTCATCGAACAGCCCCCGTACGCAGGAGAGTTGACGCTCCCGGACGTCACCACCCACCTGCGCGCCCAGGGCCTGGCACCGCACAAGCTTCCCGAACAGCTGGAGGTGCTTGCCGCGCTGCCGCGCGGAGCGACGCTCGGCAAGGTACTCAAACAGGAACTCCGGGACCGGTTCGGCGGCGACACCGCAGCCGGCCGACCGTGAAGCGGACACCGACTGTCCGCGATGCCCCGTACCTTCGCCGCATGAACGACCCCCGTCCCCGCATCGACTCCGCCGGCCGCCGGGCCCGCCTCGGGCGGCGCCACCTCCTCGCGCCGGCGTACCGGGCGGCCACCCCTGAGGAGGTCGGCGACGCCATCCTCGGGCTTCATGCCACCGACGCCGCGACCGTCCATCTGGCCGCCGGAGCACGGCTCGCCGCGCCGGACCCCGGTGCGGTGGAGCGCGCCCTCTACGACGATGTCTCCCTCGTCAGGCTGCTGTGCATGCGCAACACCCTCTTCGCCGTCGGCGCCGACCTGGTGCCCGCCGTCTGGTCCTCGACCGCGCAGGCCATCGCCGCGCGGGAACGGCGCCGGATGACCACCTGGGTGCTGGACGGCGTGCCCGGCTGGGACGAGCCGCGACTGGCCGACGTGGAGGCGCGGACCCTGGCCGCGCTGGCGGCGCGCGGTGAGGCCACCGCCGCCGAACTCGCCGCCGACGTGCCCGGTCTGCGCGAGACGATCGTGGTCGCCCCCGGCAAGCCGTACCAGGCCACGGTCGCCGTCTCCAGCCGCATCCTGCGGGTGCTCGCCGCCGAGGGCAGGATCCGGCGCGGCCGCCCGCGCGGCGGCTGGACCAGCAGTTCCTTCCGCTGGGCACCGGGCGCCGCACACACCGGCCGGCCCGCACCGCCCGCCTCCGAGGCCCGCGCCGACCTCGCCCGCCGCTGGCTCGCGGCCTACGGCCCGGCCACCGTCGAGGACCTCAAGTGGTGGACCGGCTGGACGCTGACGGACACCCGGCGCGCGCTGGCCTCGACCGGCGCGGCCGAGGTACGTCTGGACGACGGCGCCGACGGCCTCGCCCTGCCGGAGGACCTCGAACCCGTCCAGCAGCCCGAACCGTGGGCCGCGCTACTGCCCGGCCTCGACCCCACGGCCATGGGCTGGAAGGCCCGCGACTGGTATCTCGACCCCGGACACGTACCGCGGCTCTTCGACCGCAGCGGCAACATCGGCCCGACCGTGTGGTGGAACGGCCGGATCATCGGCGGCTGGGCACAGCGCGCGGACGGCGAGATCGTCTGGAGTCTGCTCACGGGCGACGGGGGCGGCGAGGCCGCCGCCGCGGTGGCGGACGAGGCGGCTCGGCTCGCGGCCTGGGTCGGCGAGGTCCGCATCACACCGCGCTTCCGCACACCCCTGGAGCGGGAGCTCACCGGCTGACCCGGCTGACCGCGTAGCGAAACTGCCCGCGCGGCAACGCCGCGTGGTGCGGGGTCAGCCGGGGCGGTAGGCATCCGTCGCCTGGTCGTAGAGGTGGTCGACCTCGCGCCGCTCGTTGTCCGGTCCGATGAGGAGCACGAGGTGGTAGCGCCCCTCGTGGATCATCGCGAGATTGCGGACGTACACCTCGCGGCCGCTGCCGTCCCGCCAGGTGAAGGTGCCCTCCGCCATCGCCGTCTTCCCGACGTCTATTCGCCGGAGACCGGAGGCGGAGGACCAGCTGGAGTCGCGGTACGGCGCCAGTTCGGCCTCCTTGTCCTGCTGGTAGGCCATCGGGTCGGCGCCGAAGCGGGCCGTGGTGTCGCGGCCGGGCACCACCACCAGCTCGTAGTCCCCGCCGACGTACCGCACCTGGCCCCGATCGTTCTCCCCGCGCCGCTCCCAGCCCTTGCGGACGCCGACCTGGAAGCCCTCGGGGTCGCTGCGCACCTCGAAACCCTGGTCCAGGTCGGCGGGCGCGCCGGTCTGCGGCGCCCGGGTGCCGCTCTCACCGCCGTCCCCGCCGTCACCCTGTCCGTCCCCGGGAGCCGCGCTGCTTCCGGGGTTCGACGGGCCGGGCGTGTCCACCCGGTCCGCGCCACCCTGCCCGGCCTCCCCACCGGACTTCGGCAGGAACACCATGGCGTAGACGACCGCGGCCACCAGCATCAGGAACACCAGCCCGAGCAACAGCAGGCCCAGACGACGGGGCCCTCGCGCCGCCCCGGCGGACGACCGCCGCGGCCCGGCGCCGTCCCATCCGACCTGTACCGGACTCTGTTGCGCCAAGGGCTCCGCGGCCGGATCACCGCGCCGGCGGGAGGCGGCGGGCCTGGTCGCCCTGGCGGGCCGCAGCGGCTCGGTCAGCGTGGCGGGAGCGGGCCCGCGCAGCGGCTTCGGCTGCTTGGGGAGCCGCTGCGGACGGGCCGCGGGGGCGGCTGCCGCCTGCGCGGCGGCCGGGACCTGCGGACGTCGCTCGCGCCGCGCCCGGCTCTTCTTGTGGCGCCCCTTGCGGACGAGTTCACCTCGGCGCCGCAGAATCGGCAGCCGCCCCGGATCGGCGACATGGTCCGACGACGGCACGGTCACCACCCGGCTGCCCAGCTCCGGCTCCGGGGCCGTACGGATCAACGAGCGCAGCCGGCCGCGCAGTTCCTCGACGTCCGGTCGGTCGACGGGGTCCTCGCGCAGCAAGGACTCGACGACGGGCCGCAGCGCCCCGCACTCCTCGGCGGGGGCCGGTGGCCGCGAACAGACCAGCTGTGCCAGCTCGACCGCGCTCTCCTCGGGGAACGGCGGATGCCCCTGCACACTGCGGAACAGCAGCGCGCCCACGGCCCACAGGTCGGCGGCCGGGCCGATCGGCGGCGCCGGCTGCCGGTTCTCGTGCACCGGGCCAGCCTGTTCGGGCGCCCAGCGTTCGGTGACCGGGCCGATGACCTGCAACCGGGCCTGCCGGGCTCGTTCCGCGGCGAGCGCTGCGGAGGGACGGCCGTAGGCGAGGGAGGCGGGGCCACGGTGCTCCGCCCCGGAAGCGGGGGCAGCAACGGTCTTCGTCAGGGAGGTCCGGGCCGGCGCGGCCGCCGTGGGCCACCCGCCGGTCTCGGCGGTGGGCGCCACCCCCGTGCCCGACCCGGTGGGCGCCACCCCGGGTGCCTCCCGGCGCGGCGCGGGAAGCGGATCGGCCCCTCGGCCACCGCCGGCCGCCGGCGCCGGTCCCGGCGGGCCGCCGCCCTGGCCGCCACTGCCCGGCCGGGCCACCCCCCGGTCATCCGCGGCGCGCGTACCGCCGGTGTCCTCCGGTCGGTCGGCGCCTCGCCCGGCACTCCCCTCGATGTGATCGCTGTACGGGCTGAACCGCGGCCCTTCGGCGGCGCCCTGACGGGCCGGCGGAACGATTCCGCCCTCCGGACGCCCCGGGGAGCCGGGAGCCGAGCCTTCCGGGAAGCCCGTCACCGGGCCCGGGTCAGCACCCCCGTCGGGGTCCGCGTCGGCCGGCGGAAAGTCGGTGTCGTCGTGCTGCCGGGCCCCCGGCACACCGTGCGCCCCGGTGGCTGCGGCGCCCGGCACGGGCCGGCCCGACGCGTCGGATGCGGAGCCGTGGCGCCCGGCCTCGGCCTCCGGCAGCGCCGCCCGGACGGCGGCCGCGCGAGCACCGGCACGGTAGGCGGCGATGGCGCCCGCCCGTACCCGCCGCGGGTCCACCTCGCCGCCCCCGGGGCCCCGGCCCGCCGCCGCGTCCGCGCCCGTCCCATCGGGCTCACCCGACACATCGGCACCGCCCGTGCCGTCCGTACTCCTCGTACCACCCGCCGGACCACTCCCTGTCGTGCCGCCTCTGCCGCCCGACAGGGGCGGCCAGTTGGCATCCGGGGCCGCGGCCGGATGCGGCACACCCGGCCCCGAAGCCGCTCCCGGGGGTGCAGCCGCGTGCCGGTACGACGGACCGCCGGCGGGCACACCGGAAGCCCCGGCGGACACCGCACCCGCCGCACCGGCAGCCGCGTCGTCCCGCACCTCGCCCGCGCCGCCGGCCGCACGCGGGGCGGCCCCCGGCTCGCTCTCCCGCTCGTCCGGCACCGGCGCGTAGCCGCACAGCGCCTCCTGGGCAGCGCCCACCGCCAGACCGGTCAGCACCGCCCGGCCGTCGACGCAGACCAGGACCGTGCGAGCGGTGATGTTGCGGTGGATCCAGCCCTGCGTGTGCAAGGCCCGCAGGGCGGTGAGCACATCGGCGGCGATCTCCGCGGCGCGGTGCGCGGACAGGGCCCGCTCGGCGAGCAGCCCGGACAACGGGCGTGCCGCGACGAGTTCACCGACGATCCACAGGCTGCCGTGCTGCGCGAAGACGTCGAAGACCTGTTCCAGCCGCGGGTGATCGGGCAGTTGCGCGGCAGCCGTCGCGGCCTCCAGCGCGCGGCGTACGGCGGGATCGCGAGGGCTGCGGTCGGCCACGCCTGCCGCGCCCACCACAGGGGCCGTGCGCACCCCCGCGTCGGTGGTGCGCCGGTGCGCGTGGCGTCCGTCCGCCGGCTCCGCCTCCACGACCTCCGCGTCCACCACCTCGGGCAGCGGGACCTGGCGGACCAGGACCTCCTGCCCGCTGTACGTATCGAACGCCCGGGTCTCGGTGAAGTCGTCGTCGCCCGGGGAGCGCAGCGGCAGACGGTAGCGCTCGGCGAGCACTCTTCCCGCGTACTCGTCCACGACGCCTCCCCGGAGCGCGTGCTGGCCACCGTCCTCGCGGAGCCGGCCGGTGACGCGCACGCCGCCGGTCGGTTTCCGGTCGCACTACCGCACGTTGCGGATGCGTACGGACTTCGAAGTCTCACGATACGTGCCCGGCCCCCGGGTTGAGACCTGCTCGACCCAACCCCGTGGACCGGGCGGGCGGTCCGCACGGGAGCCGCCCGCCCCGCGCCGCGCCCGGGAGAGACCCGGTCAGTCCTTCACGGCGAACGTCTTGAAGGCCGTCTCGCGCAGCTCCTTGCACTCCTTCTCCGACCAGGCGCCCGCCTTGCACGTGATCATGATGGCGTAGCCGTGCTGGTCGTCGGCCCGGAAGCCGCGGTTGAGCACCCGCACCTTCTCGCCGCTCTGCTTGCGGGTGAACGACCAGTCCGCGACGGTCGGATAGCCCCGCCACTTCACGGACTTGATGCCGATCAGGTGGTAGTTCTCGCTGGAGTTGCGGACGCTGGGCTCCAGGCTGCGCCAGGAGGCCGCCGCGTCGGTGCCGGGCTTGGCGTTGTAGTCGATCTGGATGCGCGGGAATCCGCCGGAGCCGCTGTATATGGCGCCGGAGCTCTGCCCCGCCGTACCGGTCTGCTTGAAGCCCTTGGGCATCGCCATGGCGAAGTGGAACCGGCCGTTGGAGACCGGCGCGAAGCCTGCCGGCAGCGCCTTGGCGTCGTCCGGGGTGGCATTCGGCTGCTTCGGCGACGGCGGAGCGGGCTCCTCCTCCTTCGGCGCATCCTCGCTCGGCTCCGGCGTGTCCTCGGAGGGCTTCTCCTTGCTCGCCGTCGCCGCGGCCGCCTTGTCGTCCTTGGCGGCCCGCTTGGCGCCCTTCTTCTCGTCGCCCCCGCTGAGCGCGAAGGCGAGGATCGCGCCCAGAACCGCCAGGGCCACCACGACGGCCCCGATGATCAGGGTGCGGCGCGGAACGACATCCGTCACCGACGGGCGTGAGGATCCGGCGCGCTCCCCGTCGCCGGGTCTGGACTCCGGGCGTGCCGTCGCGGTCGCCGCGGCGGCCGCGTTGCGCACGGACTGCAGGGCGCCGCGCATCCGCTCCTTCGCGGCGTCCGTGTCGAAGCCGGCCCGGCTCGCGTCGGAACCGCCCGCCGCCTTCCGTTCCGTAGCGGTGGCGGGGCGCGGGCGGCCGGACTTCGCCGTCGCCGGCGTGCGCTCCGCCGCGTCGGCGTCTGCCGCCTTTTCGGCCGTCCCGGCGCCGGCCGCCGCCTCGGCGGCTCCCGACGCCACCTCGGGCTTCGCCTTGGGCTTGCGCTGCGTCCGCGGCTTGGGTGCCGGCTTCTGCTTCGCAGGCCGGGCCGCGGGCTTCGACGCCTCGGCGGGCGCCGCCGGGAGCGCCATCGCGCGCGTGGCGTCCATGGGAGGCTCCGGCTTCGGCTCCGGGGCGTGTGTGACGGCCAGCAGCATCGAACGCGCGCCCGCGTCGTCCAGCCGGCCTGCGGGGTCCTTCACCAGCAGGCCGAAGATGACCTCTTCCAGCGGACCGGCGTTCTTGGGCGGCTCGACCGGCTCGGTCATCACCGCCGTCAGGGTCGCGATGGCCGACCCCTTGTCGTACGGCGGCACACCCTCGACGCATGCGTACAGCAGGCCGCCGAGCGACCACATGTCGGCCGGCGGGCCCGGCTTCTGGCCACGGGCCCGCTCCGGCGAGATGTAGGAAGGCGCGCCGACGAGCATGCCGGTGGAGGTGACGGAGGGGTCACCCTCGACCTGGGCGATGCCGAAGTCGGTCAGCACGACCCGGCCGTCGTCCGACATCAGGACGTTGGACGGCTTCACATCGCGGTGCAGGATGCCCTCGCGATGCGCGGCGCGCAGTACGTCCAGCACGGCCACGCCCACCTCGGCGGCGCGGCGCGGGGTGAGCGCGCCGTCGTCGCGGATGACCTCGGCGAGCGAGCGGCCCTCGACCAGCTCCATCACGATCCACGGGCGGTCGTCCTCGTCGACCACGTCGTAGACCGTCACGGCTCCGTTGTTGCGGATCCGGGCAATGGCCTTCGCCTCGCGCAGCGTGCGGGTGATCAGACGACGCTTCTCGTCCTCCTCCACCCCACCGGGGAAGCGCAGTTCCTTGACCGCGACCGTGCGGCCCAGCACCTCGTCGCGTGCCCGCCAGACCGTGCCCATACCGCCCCGGCCGAGAACATCGGCGAGCCGGTACCGGCCGGCGAGCAGCCTGCCCTCCTTGCCGTCCATCTCGACCTCGTCGCCCACTGAATCCCCTCTGCAATCCAGCCGAGTTGGCAGCTTCGATTTCTCATCGATCACCAAACTGGCTCAACTCGGACAACCCACCCTGGCAGAGCCTTCATTCTCCCTCATCCGCGGCGGTGGGGAAGGCCCGGGTCCATGCGGAACGACGCCACGCGCACCCGTCATGATGGCCCCCGACGAACGGGAGGCCCGATGACGAAGCGCTCGCCCCGCGCCGCCTCGGCCGGCGCCGCCCGCACGGCGCCGCCGTCGGCCGCGCGCCGCCGGGGGGCCGCGGTACGCCCGCGTGCGCTCGTTCTGCAGGCCACCCTGACCGTACTGGCCCTGACGGCCTGTACGGGCGGGGAGCGCACGGTCCCGGTCCGGCCCGTGGGGCGTGTCGAGCAGCCGTCCGCCACGACCGTGCGGGCCCTTCAGCGCCTGGTGCGGGACGGGGCGCCGGGCGCCGCTTCCCTGATAACCCGCGGCGGCCGCTTCCACGGTTCCCGTTTTTCCACGTCCGGCGTCGCCGATGTCCGCAACGGCCGCCCCATGGCCCGCCCGGACCACTTCCGGGCCGGCAGCCTCACCAAGACGCTGGTGGCGACCGTCGTGCTGCAACTCGTCGCCGAGGGCGAGCTGTCCCTGACGGACGCCGCGGCCGCACGCCTGCCGAAATCCGTGTCCGCCACCGAAAAGGACCACCTCGGCGATCTTCGAAATGTGACGATCCGCCAGCTCCTCGACCATACGAGCGGTTTGTTCAACTACACCGAGGACGCCCGGCTCGCCCGTGAGCTGTACGGCAAGGGCTTCGCCGCCCACCGCTACGACAGCCACACCCCGGCCGAACTCCTGCGCGTCGCCCTCCGCCATCCACCGGCCGCCGGCGCCGGCTCCCGGAGCGGGCAGGGCGCATCCTTCACCTACTCCAACACCAACTACATCGTCCTCGGCCTGGTCATCGAGGCGGTCACCGGGCGCTCCTACGCCGAGGAGATCCGCCGCCGCATCCTCACCCCCGTGCAGCTCCACGACACCTCCTTCCCCGGCACCGACCCGGCGCTGCCCGAGCCGCACGGCCGCGCCTACTCCCGCATCGGCACCCACCGGGTGGACACCACGTCCCTGGATCCCAGCCGGGCGGGCGCGGCCGGCGAGATGGTGACCACCCTCGACGACCTCAACCGCTTCTTCTCCGCGCTGCTCGGCGGCAAGCTCCTGCCCCCGCACCAGATGGCACAGCTGCGCAGCGAGGCAGCCACCGACGGCACCTACGGCCTCGGCCTGTACGCCACCCAGCTGCCCTGCGGCGTACAGGTCTGGGGACACAACGGCGACATCAACGGCTCGTACGCGCAGACCGCGGGCAGCGTCGACGGCCGGCACCTCGTCAGCTATCGCGTCAACACCGACGCCCTGGCCGATCCGGAGCACGGCACGGCGGTCCTGACGGCGGAGTTCTGCCCGCCGTCCGCCGGCTAGGTGCCCGCCGCCCCGACAGCTCGTCAGCCACCCGCCGTCCCGCGTCCGGACGGCGAACGGCGGGCGGCCGCCGCGTCTCCCGGCAACCGCCCGCCACCGTCACTTCCCGTTCCGGTCCGGACGGCTACAGCGGAACGATGTCCGGCGCGCCCAGTCGGGCCGCGTCCGCCGTGAGGTCGTCCGGCTGCCGCTGCGATTCGCGCTCCGCCTCGACCCGCTTCTCATAGTGCGTGATCTCCTTCTCGACCTGGTCGCTGTCCCAGCCCAGCGCGGGCGCCATCAGCTCGGCCACCTCGCGGGCGCAGCGGGTGCCCCGGTCGAAGGTCTCGATCGAGATGCGGGTCCGCCGGGTCAGCACGTCGTCCAGGTGCCGGGCGCCCTCGTGGGTGCAGGCGTAGACGGCCTCGGCACGCAGGTAGTCGTCCGCGCCCGTCAGCGGTTCGCCCAGTGAAGGATCGGCCACCACCAGCTCCAACAGCTCCTCCGTGAGCGAGCCGTAACGGTTCAGCAGGTGCTCGATGCGCACCACGTGCAGGCCGGTGCGTGCGGCGATCCGGGCCCGTGCGTTCCACAGCGCCTTGTAGCCCTCTGCGCCGACCAGCGGGACGTCCTCCGTCACGCACTCCGCGACCCGGTGGTCCAGCGCGTGCACCGCTTCGTCCACGGCGTCCTTGGCCATCACCCGGTACGTCGTGTACTTGCCGCCCGCGACGACCACCAGGCCGGGTACCGGATGCGCGACCGTGTGCTCGCGCGACAGCTTGCTGGTGGCGTCCGACTCGCCCGCCAGCAGCGGCCGCAGACCGGCGTACACCCCCTCGACGTCGTCCCGGGTCAACGGCACGGCGAGCACTTCGTTCACGTGCCCCAGCAGGTAGTCGATGTCGGCGCTGGAGGCCGCCGGGTGCGCCTTGTCCAGGTCCCAGTCGGTGTCCGTCGTCCCGATGATCCAGTGCCGTCCCCACGGGATGACGAACAGCACGCTCTTCTCGGTCCGCAGGATCAGCCCGGTCGTCGAATGGATCCGGTCCTTGGGCACCACCAGGTGGATGCCCTTCGAGGCCCGTACGTGGAACTGCCCGCGCTCGCCGATCATCGCCTGGGTGTCGTCGGTCCACACGCCGGTGGCGTTGACGATCTGCTGGGCGCGGATCTCGTACTCGCCACCCCCCTCACCGTCCTGCACCCGTGCGCCGACGACCCGCTCGCCCTCGCGCAGGAACCCCACCACGCGCGCGTGGTTGGCGACCTGTGCGTCGTAGGCGGCGGCAGTACGCACCATCGTCGCGACATACCGGGCGTCATCCATCTGCGCGTCGTAATACTGCAACGCGCCGACCAGGGCGTCCTTCTTCAGGCAGGGCGCCACCCGCAGGGCTCGCTTGTGGGACAGGTGCCGGTGCACGGGCAGCCCGCGGCCGTGTCCCGACGAGATCGACATGCCGTCGTACAGCGCGACGCCGGAGCCGGCGTACCAGCGCTCCCAGCCCTTGTGCTGCAACGGATAGAGAAACGGCACCGGCTTCACCAGATGCGGCGCCAGCCGTTCCAGCAGCAGCCCGCGTTCCTTGAGCGCCTCTCTGACCAGCGCGAAGTCCAGCATCTCCAGATAGCGCAGGCCGCCGTGGATGAGCTTGCTCGACCTGCTCGACGTGCCCGATGCCCAGTCCCGCGCCTCTACCAGCCCGGTGCTCAGCCCGCGTGTCGCCGCGTCCAGTGCCGTGCCGGCGCCGACGACTCCGCCGCCGACCACCAGAACGTCCAGCTCCCGCTCCGCCATTCGTGCGAGCGCCTCCGCACGCTGCGCCGGTCCCAGTGTCGCTGTCTTCACCACTGCCTCCCGCTGTGATCGGGGCCACACCCCCCGTCCGTCGATTCTGTCCGCGCTACGTGCCGGTATCCACCCTCCGCCCAGTACGGCAACACCCCGCCACCTTGATCCACCAATCCCCATTCTGGGTCAAATGTCGGCTTAGTCTACTTATGCGCCATCCGGAATCGCTCGGGAAGGACGGCAGCAGCCATGCCCGCAGACCTCGCCGTCATCGGACTCGGTCACCTCGGCCTCCCCCTCGCCCAGGCCGCCACCGCCGCCGGCATCAGCACCCTCGGCTACGACCCCGACCCGCGCGCGGCCACCCCCGCGGGGGCCGACGGGCCGCTGTCCGCGACCGAGATCCGCCGCCTGCTCTCCGCGGGCTTCCGCACCACCACAGACCCGGCCGCCCTCGGCAAGGTCCGCACCGCCGTCATCTGCGCGCCCACGCCACTCGGCGAGGACCGCGCCCTGGACCTGACCGCCATCGCCGACGCCGCCCGTACGCTGGCCGCGCACCTGCGCCCGCACACCACGGTCATCCTCGAATCGACCGCGTACCCCGGCACCACCGAGGAATTCCTGCGTCCCCTCCTCGAAGAGGGCTCGGGGCTCATCGCCGGGCGGGACTTTCACCTCGCCTGCTCCCCCAGCCGGCACGACCCCGGCAACCGCACCCACCGCTACGCCAACACCCCCAAGGTCATCGGCGGCCTCACCCCCGCCTGCACCGAGGCCGCCGCGGCGTTCTACAACCGGCTGACGGACAAGGTCGTCCGCGCCCGCGGCCCCCGCGAGGCGGAGACGGCCAAGGTGCTGGAGACCAACTACCGCCACATCAACATCGCCCTGATGAACGAGATGGCGGTCTTCTGCCACGACATCGGGGTCGACCTCTGGGATGTCATCCGCTGCGCGGAGACCAAGCCGTTCGGCTTCCAGGCCTTCCGCCCCGGCCCCGGCATCGGCGGCCACGCCGTCCCCGTGGACCCCAACTACCTCTCGTACAAAGGCCGTTCACTCGGCTACCCACTGCGCATGGTCGAACTGGCGCAAGAGGTGAACGGCCGGATGCCGCGCTATGTCATCCAGCGCTGCGCGACCCTGCTCAACGAACACGGCAAGTCCGCCCGCGGCGCCCGCGTCCTCCTGCTCGGGGTCACCTACAAGCCGGACATCGGTGACCAGGAAGGCTCCCCCGCCCGCGAGATCGCCTCCCGCCTCATGGAGCTCGGCGCACACCTCACCTACCACGACCCCTACGTCCCCCAATGGAACGTCCTGGACCGCCCGGTCCCCCGCGCCGACTCCCTCTACGAGGCCGCGGCCGCCGCCGACCTGACGATCCTGCTCCAGCCGCACCGCACCTACGACCTCCAGGGCCTCTCCGTCAAGGCGCAGCTGCTCCTCGACACCCGCGGCGCGACCCCGACGGGCGCGGCGCACCGGCTCTGACCGGCCGGGCGCAGAACGCACCACAGCTCGGCGACATCGCGTCGCCGAGCTGTGGTGTGCGGGGTGTGCTGCTGCGCGTCAGGCGTTGTCGTGCTGGGACGGCGAGACCGTCACCTCGACCCGCTGGAACTCCTTGAGCTCGGAGTAACCGGTGGTCGCCATCGCCCGGCGCAGCGCGCCGAAGAAGTTCATCGACCCGTCCGGCGTGTTCGAGGGACCGCACAGGATCTCCTCGGTCGTGCCGACCGCGCCGAGGTCCATCCGCTTGCCGCGCGGCACGTCCTCGTGGACCGCCTCCATGCCCCAGTGGTGGCCGCGACCGGGCGCGTCCGTGGCACGGGCCAGCGGGGAGCCCATCATCACCGCGTCCGCACCGCAGGCGACCGCCTTCGGCAGGTCGCCGGACCAGCCCACGCCGCCGTCGGCGATGACGTGGACGTACCGGCCGCCGGACTCGTCCATGTAGTCGCGGCGCGCGGCGGCGACATCCGCGACCGCCGTCGCCATCGGCACCTGGATGCCCAGGACGTTGCGGGTGGTGTGCGCGGCGCCGCCGCCGAAACCGACCAGCACACCGGCCGCGCCGGTCCGCATCAGGTGCAGGGCCGCGGTGTACGTGGCGCAGCCGCCGACGATGACCGGGACGTCGAGTTCGTAGATGAACTCCTTGAGGTTGAGCGGCTCGGCGGCCGACGAGACGTGCTCGGCGGAGACCGTGGTGCCCCGGATCACGAAGATGTCCACGCCGGCGTCCACGACGGCCTTGGAGAACTGCGCGGTCCGCTGCGGCGACAGGGCGGCGGCGGTGACGACGCCCGAGTCGCGCACCTCCTTGATCCGCTGGCCGATCAGCTCTTCCTTGATCGGCGCGGCGTAGATCTCCTGGAGCCGCTTGGTGGCGGTGGCGCCGTCCAGCTCGGCGATCTCCGCGAGCAGCGGCTCCGGGTCCTCATAGCGGGTCCACAGACCCTCCAGGTTGAGTACGCCCAGGCCGCCCAGCTCACCGATGCGGATGGCGGTCTGCGGGGAGACCACCGAGTCCATCGGAGCGGCCAGGAACGGCAGCTCGAAACGGTAGGCGTCGATCTGCCAGGCGATCGAGACCTCCTTCGGGTCGCGGGTGCGGCGACTCGGTACGACGGCGATGTCGTCGAAGGCATATGCCCGGCGGCCGCGCTTGCCGCGTCCGATCTCGATCTCAGTCACGTGTGTGGCCTTTCCTCTACGTCTGCCGTTCCAGTATCCCCGACACACCGAAGCCCGCGGCCGGGGTGCGGCCGCGGGCTCGGGTGCGGGGACATGCTAGGGCGCGTCCCCGAAGTCCCGCCTAGCGTCGAGAGTAGTTCGGCGCCTCGGTCGTCATCTGGATGTCGTGCGGGTGGCTCTCCTTGAGGCCCGCGGACGTGATGCGGACGAAGCGGCCCTTCTCCTTGAGCTCGTCGATGTCCGCGGAGCCGACATAGCCCATGGAGGCGCGCAGACCACCGACGAGCTGGTGGGCGACCGAGGCGAGCGGCCCGCGGTAGGGAACCTGGCCCTCGATGCCCTCGGGGACCAGCTTGTCCTCGGAGAGCACGTTGTCCTGGAAGTAGCGGTCCTTGGAGAAGGACCTGTTGCCCTGGCCACGGGACTGCATCGCACCGAGCGAGCCCATGCCGCGGTAGGACTTGAACTGCTTGCCGTTGATGAAGACCATCTCGCCCGGCGACTCCTCGCAGCCGGCCAGCAGCGAGCCGAGCATGACGGTGTCCGCGCCGGCCGCGATCGCCTTGGCGATGTCGCCGGAGAACTGGAGCCCGCCGTCACCGATCAGCGGCACGCCCGCCGCGTGGGCGGCCTGCGCGGCCTCGTAGATCGCGGTGACCTGGGGCACGCCGACACCGGCGACCACGCGGGTGGTGCAGATGGAGCCGGGGCCGACGCCGACCTTGATGCCGTCGACGCCCGCGTCGATCATCGCCTGGGCACCGTCGCGGGTGGCGACGTTGCCGCCGACCACATCGACGCCGATGTTGGACTTGACCTTGGCGATCATGTCGAGGATGCCGCGGCTGTGGCCGTGCGCACTGTCGATGACCAGGAAGTCGGCACCCGCCTCGACCAGCGCCTGCGCCCGGTCGTACGCCGCGTCGCCGACGCCCACCGCGGCACCGACGACCAGCCGGCCCTCGGCGTCCTTGGCGGCGTTCGGGTACTTCTCGGCCTTGACGAAGTCCTTGACCGTGATCAGGCCCTTGAGCACGCCCGCGTCATCGACCAGCGGAAGCTTCTCGATCTTGTGGCGGCGCAGCAGCTCGATGGCGTCGTCGCCGGAGATCCCGACCTTGCCGGTGACCAGCGGCATCGGCGTCATGACCTCGCGGACCTGACGGCTGCGGTCCAGCTCGAAGGCCATGTCGCGGTTGGTGACGATGCCCAGCAGCTTGCCGGCGGCGTCGGTGACCGGCACGCCGCTGATGCGGAACTTCGCACACAGCGCGTCGGCCTCGGCGAGCGTGGCGTCCGGGCGGACCGTGATCGGGTCGGTGACCATGCCGGACTCGGAGCGCTTCACCAGGTCGACCTGGTTGGCCTGGTCCTCGATGGAGAGGTTGCGGTGCAGCACACCGGCGCCGCCCTGACGTGCCATGGCGATGGCCATCCGGGCCTCGGTGACCTTGTCCATCGCCGCGGACAGCAGCGGGATGTTGACCGTGACGTTCCGCGAGACCCGGGAGGCGGTGCTCACCGCGTTGGGCAGCACCTCCGACGCGCCGGGCAGCAGCAGAACGTCGTCGTATGTCAGCCCGAGCATGGCGAATTTGGCGGGCATACCGTCGACGTTGTCACTCATGACACCTTCCCCAATGCTCTTGCCTCAGCGCGGACTCCCATGCTAACGGCCTAATCAGGTGTCCCATTCCACGATCGATGAGGGCCTCATCACTCGTATCTTTCTACGGACGCCTCTTGGATGGGTAAGTCCGAGGCCACGGGCTCCCCACGCCCACCGGACGACCGTCCGGCCCCGGCGGGCACACCGCGGGAGGGTGCTCGCCCTACTGCTCGGCCAGTGCCCGCAGCCGGCTCAGCGCGCGGTGCTGGGCGACCCGCACCGCGCCCGGCGACATCCCCAGCATCTGCCCGGTCTCCTCGGCCGTCAGCCCGACCGCGACCCGCAGCAGCACCAGCTCGCGCTGGTTCTCCGGCAGGTTCGCCAGCAGTTTCTTGGCCCACTCGGCGTCGCTGCTCAGCAGCGCGCGCTCCTCGGGGCCCAGGGAGTCGTCCGGCTGCTCGGGCATCTCGTCGGACGGCACGGCCGTGCTGCCCGGGCCGCGCATCGCGGCCCGCTGCAGATCGGCGACCTTGTGGCCGGCGATGGCGAAGACGAACGCCTCGAAGGGCTTTCCGGTGTCGCGGTAGCGCGGCAGCGCGCAGAGCACCGCGACACAGACTTCCTGCGCGAGGTCCTCGACGAAGTGCCGCGCGTCACCCGGCAGCCGGGAGAGCCGGGTGCGGCAGTAGCGCAACGCGAGGGGGTGCACATGGGCCAAGAGGTCGTGCGTGGCCCGCTGGTCCCCCTCGACGGCGCGTGCGACGAGATCGCTGATCTCCTTGTTCCCGTCATCGCGCATCGGTCCATGGTGCCTTGGCGCGACACGATCCGCGGCACCAGGTCCGTACTTGTGCACTGAAGCGTTATGAGCGGCAGGTGCGCCGGATGTCATGTCCTGCGCCCTCCCCTCGTGCCCGACCGACCCGTCCCCGAGGAACTCCATACCTCAAGGATGCGGCACCGCGCGGGGAAACGGACCGCCGCGGTGCACAGGCAGCGCGCGGGGCGCTTCGCCGCCCCGCCCGCCACAGGGCGGGCGGGGACTCTCACTCCCCCGCATCGCTGCACGTCACGATGCCTTAGCGGACCAGTCCCCAGCGGAACCCCAGCGCCACCGCGTGCGCCCGGTCAGAGGCACCCAGTTTCTTGAAAAGGCGCCGGGCGTGGGTCTTGACCGTGTCCTCGGAGAGGAAGAGCTCGCGGCCGATCTCGGCGTTGGAGCGGCCGTGGCTCATGCCTTCGAGCACTTGGATCTCCCGCGCGGTGAGCGTCGGGGCGGCGCCCATCTCGGCGGACCGCAGCCGACGCGGGGCGAGCCGCCACGTCGGGTCGGCGAGCGCCTGGGTCACCGTCGCCCGCAGCTCCGCGCGAGAGGCGTCCTTGTGCAGATAGCCGCGGGCACCGGCGGCGACCGCGAGCGCGACACCGTCCAGATCCTCGGCCACCGTGAGCATGATGATCCTGGCGCCGGGGTCGGCGGACAGGAGCCGGCGCACGGTCTCGACACCGCCGAGTCCGGGCATCCGTACGTCCATCAGAATCAGGTCCGAGCGATCGGCACCCCAGCGGCGGAGGACTTCCTCCCCGTTGGCCGCGGTCGTCACACGCTCGACGCCGGGCACGGTCGCAACCGCCCGTCGGAGCGCCTCTCGGGCAAGCGGGGAGTCGTCGCAGACGAGGACGGATGTCATGACCGCCCTCCGCAGCTGATGCGCGTCACCTTGAGCCTCCAGGCTGGTACGTATCGTCACCTGTGCGATTGACGGCCCTCGGACACCTGCCCGAGGACTACCTCTGTCAACCGCCTCCGCACACTCAACGACGGTCACTCGAAAGAGTTACGGCTTCGGTGACCGACTTCAGCACGCTCCGTGAGGAGCCGGATACGCAGACGGTTGATGATCGACCGGCCTCCGCGCGTGCACCCTATGCCCTATTTGGCCCTCTTTCTTCCATTTTCGTGGCGTCTGCGGCTAGATTCGCAATGAGTCATATTTACATCTACTTGGACAGTAGATGTACGGTCGTGAGCACCGAGCCCGAAAACAGCATCGCTTCGAGGGGACAAGCAATGGCAGATTTCTCCCGCCTTCCGGGCCCGAACGCAGACCTCTGGGACTGGCAGCTGCTCGCCGCTTGCCGCGGTGTGGACAGCTCGCTCTTCTTCCACCCCGAAGGGGAACGCGGGGCGGCCCGCAGCGCGCGTGAGACATCAGCGAAAGAGGTGTGCATGCGCTGCCCGGTACGGGCGGAGTGCGCGGCGCACGCCTTGGCGGTCCGCGAGCCCTACGGGGTCTGGGGCGGACTGACGGAGGACGAACGCGAGGAGCTCATGGGCCGGGCGCGTCACCGCCTGATCCCCGCGACCTCCATGACCGGCCACGCCGGCGTGACCAGCGCCTGATCACCCGGACTGGATCACTCCTGAAGAAACGATCCTCCCCGGATCGAGCAACCGAACACCCACCGACCGGACAACCGGCAGGGCCCCATGACCCCTCTGGGCCGGAAAGACCTGGCGCCGATTCCCCGGCGCTGCGCACGCCTGCTCACGCCTGCCGGCCCCGCCCCTCGGGCCGCCGCCCGGGCGTCAGCGCCCCGCGGCCCGCGCCAGCTGGTCGAGCATCGCCTCCACCGCGGGGACCCTCGCAAGGTCGGGCAGCGTGAGCGCGACGATCTCGCGGTGCACGGCCGGCTCCAGCCGCACCGTCGTGGCCCCCTTGGGGCGTACCGACTCCAGGGTGAGTTCGGGCAGCGCGGCGACGCCGAGGCCCGCGCCGACCAGTCCGATCACCGCCGGGTAGTCGTCGGTGGCGAAATCGATGCGCGGCGTGAAGCCCGCGCTCTCACAGACCTCGACGAGATGGGTGCGGCAGCGCGGGCAGCCCGCGATCCACGGGTCGTCGGCCAGCTCGGCGAATCGGGCCGTGCCGCTCGTCGCCAGTCGGTGGCCGTCGGGGACCAGGCCGATCAGCCGGTCCGCCAGGATCGGCCTGGCCACCAGGTCGTCCCATTCGGCGGCGGCCGCCGGATCCGCGCCACGCACCTCGGGATAGCGGAAGGCCAGTGCGATCTCGCAGTCGCCGTTGCGCAGCATCTCGATCGAGCGCGGGGGCTCGGCCTCGACCAGCGAGACGCGGGTGCCGGGGTGCGCGGCGCGCATCTTCGCCAGGGCGGTGGGTACCAGTGTCGAGCTGCCGGACGGGAACGACACCAGCCGTACCCGTCCCGCCCGCAGGCCCGTGATCGCGGCGACCTCTTCCTCGGCGGCGGTGAGCCCGGCGAGGATGCCGACCGCGTGCCGCACGAGCGCCTCACCCGCCTGGGTCAGCCGCATCCCACGGCCCGCGCGGACGAGGAGCGGGGTGCCCACGGACTGCTCCAGGGCCTTCATCTGCTGGCTGACGGCCGGCTGGGTACAGCCCAGTTCGCGCGCGGCGGCGGAGAAGGAGCCGGTCCTGGCGACGGCGCGCAGCACACGGAGATGACGGGCCTCGATCATATTTGGAGTATAAGCGCATCTTGGAGAGATCAAGAGAAACCGGCTCGACGCTTTGATTGGGGCTGGCTAGCGTGCCGACCATGAAGCTGCTGACCGTGAATGTGGGGCGCGCCACGCCCTCCGAACACACCCGTGCCAAGAGCGGCGAGACAGGCATCGACAAGCGGCCGGTGGCCGGGCCGGTCACGGTCACCGCCCCCGGCCCCGGGGGCACCGGCGGAAGCGGGCTCGCCGGCGACACCGTGGTCGACCTCCGCCACCACGGCGGCGACGAGCAGGCGGTGTACGCCTACGCCCGCGAGGACCTGGACGAGTGGGAGCGCCAGCTGGACCGCGAGCTGCCCAACGGCTCCTTCGGCGAGAACCTCACCACCTTGGGTGTCGAGGTCACCGGCGCCCGGATCGGCGAGCGCTGGCGGGTCGGCCCGCGGGTGCTGCTGGAGGTGACCTCTCCGCGCGTCCCGTGCCGCACGTTCCAGGGCCGCATCGGCGAGCGCGGCTGGATCAAGCGGTTCACCGAGACCGCGGTGCCCGGCGCGTATCTGCGGGTGGTCGAACCGGGCGAGATCCGCGCCGGGGACCGCGTGGAGCTGCTGCACCGCCCGGACCACGAGGTGACCGTCGCGCTGATGTTCCGCGCCCTCACGCGGGAGCGGGCGCTGCTGAGGCGGCTGCTGGAGGCCGGCGACGCGCTCCATCCCCTGGCGCGGGACAAAGCCCTGGCGTACGTGGAACGACACGGGCACTGACGGTGTGTGGGCGTCGGCGGGTACGGCGGGGCGCGGGGCGGGCGCCGGTGCGCGCCGGGCGCGCGACGACGGGCGGGTGAAGTCCCGTCACCTGTCGGGTGCCGCCTTCGGGGTGCGGGGTGGAGAAGGTGTGGAGGTCACGGCGGCCGCGGTGGGCCTCGGGGGTGTCGGGGGGACCACCCGGCATGCTCCAACCTGCACGCGGACGCAGGGCGTTGCACCACCGGCGCGGGGCCGCCCGGCCGACGGCAGGGCCGCCGCTGGCGTGGCCGCCGCGTCGTGGACGGATAGCGTGCCTATATGACGACTGCATTGATCACGGGAGCGACGGCGGGCATCGGGGCAGCGTTCGCCCGTCGGCTCGCGAGTGACGGCCACAGCGTGGTGCTGGTGGCGCGCGATGAGAAGCGGCTGCGCGAGCAGGCCACCGAGCTGCACGACCGGCACGGCATCGAGGCGGAGGTGCTGAGCGCCGACCTGTCGACGGAGGAGGGCATCGCCGCCGTCGAGGCGCGGCTCGCCGACCCCAAGCAGCCGGTGGATCTGCTGGTGAACAACGCCGGGTTCGGCAACAAGGGCGAGTACCTCGAAGTGTCGATGGCCGATGAGCTGACGATGCTGAAGGTGCACTGCGAGGCGGTACTGCGGCTGACCACCTCGGCGGTACGCGGGATGCGCGACCGGCGGCGCGGCGCGGTGGTGAACGTGGCGTCGGTGGCGGCGTTCGTGCCGCGCGGTACGTATGGGGCGAGCAAGGCGTGGGTGGTCCAGTTCACGCAGGGCGCCGCCCGGGATCTGGCGGGCAGCGGTGTACGGCTGATGGCGCTGTGCCCCGGGTTCGTCCGCACCGAATTCCACCAGCGGGCGGGGATGGGCACGGACAACATCCCCGGCTGGATGTGGCTGGACGCCGACAAGCTCGTGGACGCGGCCATGAAGGACCTGACGCGGGGGAAGTCCCTGTCCATTCCGGACCCGCGGTACAAGGCGCTGATGGGCGCCGTGAAGCTGGCGCCTCGGGGTGTGCTCGGCGGTCTCAGCTCCCGGACGGGACGGAAGTACGGACCGCGCTGACGGGGCGGGCGGCCGCGGTGCGCGCCGAGTTCGTCGCGGGGGCGAGGCGGCCTCGGTGCTTCGTGGCCGGTCGTTGCCGGACCTTCCTTCAGGGGCCGGTGCTCAGATCCCGTCCGCCGGGGCCTGAGCACCGGCCCCTGCCGCGCCGGGGTGGTGCGGGAAGGGGACGTGGGTACTGGTGCCGTCGTGCCAGGTGACGCGCAGGGTGTCCGCTGCCGCGTGGACGACGGCCCGGGTGTGGATGGGCGCGGGTGACGCTTCCGCGGTCAGCGAGGCCAGGGCCAGGAAGAGGGAGCCCTCGGGGGCCGTGATGGTGCCTTCCAGCACGGCGGTGCGGGTGCCGGGTCCGACGAGGGTGCTGCCGGTCGGCGTGTCCGCGGGTGGGCCGTCGAAGCCGTGGACGGGGTGGAGTTGGGCGGTCGGGCCGTCCGGGGTGGTGGCCCAGCCGGTCAGGCGCACCCGGGTACCGGGTGGCGCACCGGTGACCAGATGGGCGCGCAGTTCCGTCCGGCCGTGGACGACGGTGGCCGACAGCACGCGGACGCCGGGGAGTTCGGTGCCGTCGGCGCGGCGCGGCGTGTGGGTGGAGGCGGCCCAGCCGGGTCCCGCGCCGTGCGGGACGGCCGGGCCTCGGGTGGTGGGCCGCCCGTCGACGAGCAGGGCGAAGTGGTTGTCGGCCGGGGCTTCGAGGGCGGTCGGGCCGGTACGGGTGGAGTACGCGAAGCGCGCGTAGTACGGGTCGGGGGCGGCGAGGGTGGAGTTGCTGCCGTGATTGTGCAGGCGTACCAGGCCGTCGGAGGCGGTGGACTGCACCAGTAGACCGGTCCGGCCGAGGGGCAGCGCGGCGTCGCGGGTCTCGGCGGGCAGCGGCTCCTCGCGGGCCGTCCAGACCGGATGGCCGGCGGGCAGCAGGAGACCGACGAACCCCTTGGACGCCCAGTACGGCGAGGCCGGGCCGGAGTAGCTCTGGAGCATGGGCGGGTAGGGCCCGTACCAGCCGAGCGGGAGCAGCCCGCGTCGGTCGACGGCGCCACGGTCGAGGAAGTGGCGCAGCGTGCCGGAGGCGAGTCGGCGGGTGGCGCCAGGAGTGAGCGGGGTGTGCCCGGTGAGGGCGCCGAGCCAGGGGGCTGCGGTGGCGGCGAAGCGGTAGGTGAGCGAGCGGCCGAAGGGCAGCGGGGCGCCGTTGGTGTCGAAGAGGCGGGTGTAGTCGGCGAGGTGGGCGGCGAGCCGCGGGCCGTGAGTGGCCAGGAGCGCGTCGTCGCCGCCGAGGTGGGCGTGCAGGACGGGGTAGAAGTGCAGTGCCCAGGCGTTGTAGTGCTCGAAGGCGCGGTTGTCCCCGTCGGTGTACCAGCCGTCGCCGCGGTACCAGTCCTCGATGCGGGCCAGCGCGCGGTCGACGGCGACGCGGGCGCGTACGTTCTCGATGTCCACGTCGAGCAGGAAGCCGCCGACGGTGAGGCCGAAGAGCCACCAGTTGTTGTCGACGGGGGACGGGGCGAGGGCGGGCAGCAGCCAGTCGACGACGCGGGCGCGGACCGCGTCGTCGAGGGAGTCCCACAGCCAGGGGCGGGTCAGCCGCAGGCCGAGGGCGAGGGAGGCGGCTTCCACGTAAGCCTGCCGGACGGCGGCGATACCGGGCCAGGAGTCGGGGCTGTCCGGCGTCAACTCCCGTGCTTCGGTGGGCTTTTCGGTGCCCGAGGCGAGTCCGGCGGCAAAGCGTTCGAGGTGGTTGCCGGGGTCGTGGCCGTCGCTGCCGGCGACCCGGAGGGCGGCGAGCAGAAAGGTGCGGGCGAAGCCTTCGAGGCCGTCCGAGCGGGTTCCGGAGGAGCTGGGGCGCGCGCCGGGGAGAGCGATCAGACCGTGGCCCGGTGACGCGTACGGAACGGTGGCGCGGAGCAGGCCGTCGGCCGCCGCCTCCCAGTGGGCGCGGGTCCAGCCGGTGTACGGGCTGAGGTCGCGGTTCTCGGGTGGGAGGGGGAAGGGACAGGGTGTGGCGGGTGGGAAGGAGCGGTGCGTGGCGGGTGGGAAGGAGCGGTGCGTGGCGGGTGGGAAGGAGCCCGGTGTGGCGGGTGGGAAGGACCCCGGCGTGGCGGGTGCGGTCATGGGCTCCCCTGAGTGCGGTGGTCGGAGGGCGGTGGTCGGCCGGACGACGCGGGCATCCTTCAGCCTCGGGTGATCGAACGTCAAGGGAAAAGGATCGAACGATCGATTGCTGTTGCGATCGATCAGGCTGGACTAGGCTCGTCCGCCATCCGGCCGCCGGGGGCCGCCACACGCGAGGGGGAATGCGCCGTGCGCGAGAGCGCAGTGCAACGCCACGACCGCCTGCTGACCTTGGTGCGGGAGCAGGGCACGGCCCGGGTCACCGAACTCGCCGACCGGCTCGGGGTGTCGCCGGTGACGGTGCGGCGGGACGTCGAGACACTCACCCGTAAGGGCCTGGTCGACCGGGCGCACGGATCGGTGTCGTGGCCCCGGCCGCGCACCGCCGGGGCGGCAGGTGTGGGCACCGCCCCGGTGTTCGGGCTGCTCGCGCCGTCGGCCACCTACTACTTCGCCGATGTCATCCATGGTGCGCACGAGGCCGCGGCCCGGGCGGGTGCCCGGCTGATCCTGCGGATCTCCGACTACCGGCCGGAGGAGGACCGGGCGCGCGCCGAGGGGTTGCTCGCGGCCGGCGCCGAGGGGTTGCTCATCGCGCCGGGCTGGCGCGGCCGCGCCGACCAGGCGGAGCACGGCGACTGGATCGGCGAACTCCCGGTCCCGGCCGTCCTTCTGGAGCGCTCGGTGGATCCGGGCAGCCCCCTGGCCGGCCTGGACCGGGTGTGCTCCGACCACGCGCACGGCGTGCTGCTGGCCCTGCGGCACCTGACGGGGCAGGGACACGCGGCCCCCTTGCTGGTGGCGCGGGCGGACAGCCCCACGGCCCTGGCGGTGCGCGCCGGTTACGACCAGGCCCTGCGCGCCCTGGGGCTGGAGCGGCCGCATCCGGTGATCGACGCGCCGGCGGACCGCGACCCGGCGGGCTTCGAGCGGGGTGTGCAGTCCCTGTGGACGGCGGTGACGTCCGGTCGGGCGACGGCGGCACTGGTGCACAACGACGTGGACGCGATCCAGCTGGTGCAGCGGCTGGCGGAGCTGGGCGTGCGGGTGCCGGGCGATCTGGCCGTGGTCGCCTACGACGACGAGGTGGCCGCGCTGGCGGACACGCCACTGACGGCGGTGGCACCGCCCAAGCGTGAAGTGGGACGGCTGGCAGCCGAGTTGCTGCTGGAGCGCTGGGGCAGGTCGGTGCGCGGCAGGCCGGCGGACCGGGCGGCGGGCGGGGCGGAGCCGGCCGCGCGACGGCATCTCGCGCTGCTGCCCCGGCTGCGCGTACGGGCCTCGTGCGGAGCCGCGGCGCCGGAACTCCTGGAGGAGGGCCGCGCGCAGGGCTGACGGTCCGACGGCGCGTGTGGGGCCGCGCCCCCGGAGCGCTCACTTCTTGTTCGTTTTTCGATCATTCAATCGTTCGCTCTTGACTTCGCTCATGACGCGTCCAAGGATCGCCGCCATCGCTTCCCGCTTTCCTTCCGCCGTCAGCCGCCGGGCCGTTCGGCCGCCAGCCCCAGGAGCCGCGTCATGAGCCGCAGCATGAGCCGCAGCATGAGCCGCAGTTGGAGCAGAACCTCCGTCGCGATAGCCGGCGCCGTCGCCGCCCTCGCCGCCCTGACCGCCTGTGGCGGTGCCACCGGTGACGCGGCCGGCGGCGACGGTGAGCCCGTCAACATCACCTACTGGGGCTGGACGAAGGGCACCCAGCAGACCGTCGACGCGTTCAACGCCGCCCACGACGACATCCAGGTGACGTACGAGGAGATCCCCTCCGGCGGAGCCGGCGGCTACGCGAAGATCTCCAACGCGGTCAAGGCGGGCAACGCCCCCGACCTGGTCAGCATCGAGTACCCCTCGCTGCCCGAGTTCGTCAGCCAGGGCGCGCTGCAGGACATCACCCGCTACGTCGGCGACGACCTCAAGAAGAAGCTCCTCCCGCAGGCGGTGGAGCTGACCACACTCGGCGGCAAGAACTGGGCGGTGCCCTTCGACGCCGCGCCCCAGACGTACTACTACCGCAAGGACTTCTTCGCCAAGCACAAGATCAAGGTGCCCCGCACCTGGGCCGACTTCAAGGCCGCTGCCGCCGCGGCGAGGAAGGCCGACCCCACGGCGCGGATCGGCACCTTCTTCCCGGACGACCCGACCACCTTCGAGGCGATGGTGTGGCAGGCGGGCGGGCAGTGGTTCGCCACCCAGGGCGACGCCTGGAAGGTGGACACCACCGACCCGGCCACCAAGAAGGTCACCGCCTACTGGCAGAGCCTGCTCGACGACGGCCTGGTCAACAGCGCCACCTCCTTCAGCCCCGGCTGGACCCACGCGCTCAAGAAGGGCGACACCGTCGGCTACCTCGGCGCGTCCTGGGGCGCCGGCGTACTGAAGAGCCTCGTCCCCGACCAGAGCGGCAAGTGGGCCGCCGCCCCCATGCCCACCTGGGACGGGAAGCCGGCCGGCGGCATGCTCGGCGGCTCTACCTGGGCGGTCACCAAGGACAGCGACCAGGCAGCCGCGGCGGTGAAGTTCGCGACCTGGATGTCCACCTCCCCGGACGCCGTCAAGGCCCGGCTCTCCTCCGGCGAGTCCAGTGCCTACCCCGCCGCCGAGTCCCTCCGCCCGGTCGCCGAGAAGGCGTTCGACACCCGGTTCTACGGCGGGCAGGACGTCTACGACGTCTTCGACGGCGCGGCCGCGGCCATCGGCAGGAACTGGACGTGGGGCCCGACCGGCGGCACCACCAACAGCGCGCTCAAGGACGCCTTCGGTAAGGCCGCGGACGGTGACGGCACGCTCGCCGGGGCCGTACGCACCGCACAGGAAGCGACGGTGAAGGAGCTGCGCAAGCGCGGCCTGAAGGCCGCCGGCCGGTGAGCGCCAAGGCCCGTGCCGTCTCCGTCCTGCTGACTCCGTTCTTCGCCCTCTTCACCGTCGTGATGGTGCTGCCGATCGGCTACGCGCTGTGGCTCAGCCTCTTCACCGAGCAGCAGTCGGGGCTCGGTTTCGGCGGGACGCGGACGGTCTTCACCGGTCTCGGCAACTACGTCACCGCGCTGGGCGACCACGCCTTCCGCGACGGCTTCCTCGTCCTGCTCGGCTACTGCGTCCTCTACATCCCGCTGCTGCTGGCCGGCGGGCTGGCACTCGCCCTGCTGCTCGACTCGGCCCTGGCACGGGCCCGGCGCTTCTTCCAACTCGCGCTGTTCCTGCCGCACGCCGTGCCCGGCATCATCGCGGCGCTGATCTGGGTCTACCTCTACACGCCCCAACTCAGCCCGGTCGTCGGCGCGTTGCGGTCAGGGGGCCTGGACTTCAGCTTCCTCTCCCCCTCCGGCGCACTGCCCGCCGTCGTCAATATCGCGCTCTGGGAGTGGCTCGGCTACAACATGGTGATCTTCTACGCCGCCCTGCAGGCCATCGACCGCTCGGTGATCGAGGCGGCGACGGTGGACGGCGCGGGCGCCTGGCGGATCGCGACCGGCATCAAGATCCCGCTGATCCGCTCCTCGCTGGTGATGGTCGCCCTCTTCACGGTCATCGGATCGCTCCAGCTCTTCACCGAGCCGCTGATCATCAACCAGGCCTCGTCGGCCGCGCTGAACTCCACGTGGACCCCGAACATGTACGCCTACGCCGCGGCCTTCACCCGCAACGACTACGGACTGGCTGCGGCCGCCTCCGTGCTGCTCGCGCTCACCGCCGCGGCGCTGTCCTTCGCCGTCACACGCTTCTCGCGGCGCGCCCCCAGGACCCGGACGAAGGGCAGGACGACCTGATGAGCCACACCCCGGCCGCCCGCTCGGCCACCGACCTCGCGGAGAGCGACCTCGCGGAGCGGGACACCGCGTTCATCACCGGGCCGGCGCCCGTACGGCAGCCCCGCGGGGTCCTTCGCGGGGCCGCCCGCCCCGCCCCCGGCCGCCGGCTTTCCAAGGCGGCTGTCAACGGCACCCTCGTCCTCGCCGTCGTCTACACACTGCTGCCGCTGGTGTGGCTGGTCACCGCCGCCACCAAGGACGCCGGCGGGCTGCTGGCCGGCGACGCCTTCTCCTTCGAGGGCTTCGACCTCGGCGGCAACCTCTCCCGGCTGGCGTCCTTCCACGACGGCGTCTACTTCCGGTGGTACGGCAACAGCCTGCTCTACGCGGGTGGCGGCGCGCTGCTCTCCACGTTGGTGTCGGTGGCCGCCGGATACGCCTTCGACGTCTACTCCTTCCCCGGCAAGGAGAAGCTGTTCGGCGTCGTCCTGCTGGGGGTGCTGGTGCCCACCACCGCACTCGCCCTGCCGTTGTATCTGCTCGCCGCCAGGACCGGCCTGGTCAACACCTACTGGGCGGTGCTGATACCCGTCCTCGCACACCCCTTCGGGGTCTATCTGGCGCGAGTCTTCAGCGCCGGTTATCTCCCCCGCGAGGCGATCGAGGCGGCGCGTATGGACGGCGCGAGCGAACTGCGGATCTTCTGGTCCATCGGCTTGCGCATGATCATGCCGGGCTTCGTGACCATCTTCCTGTTCCAGTTCACGGCCATCTGGAACAACTTCTTCCTCCCCCTGGTCATGCTCTCGGACCAGCAGCTCTTCCCCCTCAGCCTCGGCCTGTACGCATGGAACAGCAATACCCACGCGGAGCCGTCCTACTACCCCCTCGTCGTCACCGGATCGCTCCTCGCCGTCATCCCGCTGATCATCGCCTTCGTCGCCCTCCAGCGACACTGGAAGGCCGGCCTCGCCGCCGGCAGCGTCAAATGACGACGAACGTCGGGCGACCGTGAAGGAGCACCGGTACCACCATGCACCCCACCACTGACAACGCCCCCGGACCTGCGGGTATCCCGCCTGCCCGGCCCACCCTGCTGCTGTCCATGGGCCCCGGCATCGCCGACCGGCTCCTCGCCGAGCGTCACCACACCCGCCTCGCGGCCCTCGCGCGCACCGACCACCGGCTCGTCGCCCAGGAGTTGGCCGAGCCGACTCCGGAGGTCGCCGCCGCCCTCGCCGAAGTCGAGGTCCTCCTCACCTGCTGGGGTGCACCACAGCTCACCGCGCGCGTGCTGTCCGCGGCCCCCCGCCTGCGCGCGGTCATCCACGCCGCGGGCTCCGTCAAACACCACGTCACGGAGGCGTGTTGGGCCCGCGGCATCACCGTCTCCTCCGCGGCCGCCGCCAACGCCCTGCCCGTCGCCGAATACACCCTGGCCATGATCCTTCTCGCCAACAAGCAGGTGCTGCACAGCGCGCGGCGCCACCGCACCCTGCGCGCTCCGCACGACTGGCAGCGCGAGCTGGCCGGCGCCGGCAACTACCGCCGCACCGTCGGCATCATCGGCGCCTCCCGCATCGGCCGCCGCGTCATCGATCTGCTGCGCCCGTTCGACCTGCGCGTCCTGCTGCACGACCCGTACGTCGACACGGCCGAGGCCAGCGCCCTGGGCGTCGGCCTCGTCCCGCTGGACGTCCTCTGTGCCGACAGCGACATCGTCTCCGTGCACGCTCCTGAGCTGCCTGCCACCCACCACCTGCTCGGCACCCGCGAACTGGCCCGGATGCCGGACGGCGCGACCCTGATCAACACCTCCCGAGGCTCGCTGGTCGACGAGGCGGCGCTCCTGCCGGAACTGGTATCCGGCCGCCTGAACGCCGTACTCGACGTCACCGAACCCGAAGTCCCGCCCGCCGCCTCCCCCTTGTACGAGCTGCCGAACGTCCTGCTGACCCCGCACATCGCGGGCTCGCTGGGCACCGAGCTGCACCGCATGACGGATCAGGCCCTGGACGAGCTGGAGCGGTACGCCTCCGGGCTGCCCTTCGCGCACACGGTGCTCCCCGAGTCGCTGCACCACTCGGCCTAACCTCAAATCCCCCCATAACCACTAAAATGGCGGTGTCCGACCCACTTCGGGAGACACCATGCGATTCGCACAGATAATCGACTTCAAGACCGACCGGTTCGATGACATGGACCGACTCATGGACGAGTGGGTCGACCAGACCAAGGGCAAGCGGACCGCCACCCACAGCCTCATCGGCAAGGACCGCTCCGACGAGGCCCACATCGTCGAGATCGTCGAATTCCCCTCGTACGACGAGGCCATGAAGAATTCCGAGCTGCCGGAGACGGAGCGGATCTTCCGGGACATGGTGGCGCTCTGCGACGGGACCCCCACCTTCACCGACCTCGACGTGGTCCGCGAAGAACAGTTGAACGAGGCAACTTCCCGCCGGTTCTTCCACGAGATCGCCGTCGGCGGCAACCTCGACGCCGTCGACGAGATCTTCGCGTCCGACTACCGGGACCACGACGTCGCGAAGCCGACGGAGTCCGTCGGCTCGCAGCACATCCGGAGCGACGTCAGCGGGTGGCGTGCCGCCTTCGACTTCACCTTCAGCCTGGAGCGGGAGATCTGCCAGGGCGACGACGTGGTGACGCTGTGGACCTGGACCGGCACCCACAAGGGCGACTTCATGGGCATCGCGCCGACCGGCAGGCAGTGCGTCATGACCGGCACCACGATCTTCCGGTTCAAGGACGGCAAGATCCAGGAAGGCTGGTGGCACGAGGACCTGATGGGCCTGATGCGGCAGCTCACCGGCTGACACGACAGCGCTGACCCGAAGGAGCCACAAGACGAAAGGCCCCTGCTCCCGTCGCTCACGAGCGGGAACAGGGGCCTTTCAGCCGCAGGCGCGGCGGTGCGTCAGTGGGAGTGACCGTGGCCGTGACCGGCCTCGGGCTCCTCGTCGGCCGGCTTCTCGACGACCAGGGTCTCGGTCGTGAGCAGCAGCGACGCGATCGACGCGGCGTTCTCCAGCGCGGAGCGGGTGACCTTGACCGGGTCGATGACGCCGGCCTTCACCAGGTCGCCGTACTCGCCCGTGGCGGCGTTGAAGCCCTGGCCCTTGTCCTGCTCGGCAACCTTCGCCGTGATGACGTAGCCCTCGAGGCCGGCGTTCTCCGCGATCCAGCGCAGCGGCTCGACGACGGCGCGACGGACGACGGCGACACCGGTGGCCTCGTCGCCCTCCTTGCCGAGGGAGCCCTCCAGCACCTTGGCGGCGTGCACCAGAGCGGAGCCACCACCGGAGACGATGCCCTCCTCGACCGCGGCGCGGGTCGCGGAGATGGCGTCCTCCAGACGGTGCTTCTTCTCCTTGAGCTCGACCTCGGTGGCCGCACCCACGCGGATGACGCAGACGCCACCGGCGAGCTTGGCGAGGCGCTCCTGGAGCTTCTCGCGGTCCCAGTCCGAGTCCGTGGACTCGATCTCGGCCTTGATCTGGTTGACGCGGCCGAGGACGTCCTCGGACTTGCCGCCACCGTCGACGACGGTGGTGTCGTCCTTGGTGACGGTCACGCGGCGGGCGGTGCCGAGCACGTCGAGACCGGCCTGGTCGAGCTTGAGGCCGACCTCTTCGGCGATGACGGTCGCACCGGTGAGGGTGGCCATGTCGCCGAGCATCGCCTTGCGGCGGTCACCGAAGCCGGGGGCCTTGACGGCCACGGCGTTGAAGGTGCCACGGATCTTGTTCACGACCAGGGTCGACAGGGCCTCGCCCTCGACGTCCTCGGCGATGATCAGCAGCGGCTTGGAGGAGCCGGCCTGGATGACCTTCTCCAGCAGCGGCAGCAGGTCCTGGATCGAACCGATCTTGCCCTGGTGGATCAGGATGTACGGGTCGTCGAGGACGGCCTCCATACGCTCCTGGTCGGTGACCATGTAGGGCGACAGGTAGCCCTTGTCGAAGGCCATGCCCTCGGTGAAGTCCAGCTCCAGACCGAAGGTGTTGGACTCCTCGACGGTGATGACACCGTCCTTGCCGACCTTGTCCATCGCCTCGGCGATGAGCTCGCCGACCTGCTTGTCCTGGGCGGACAGGCCGGCCACGGCGGCGATGTCGGACTTGTCGTCGATCGGGCGGGCGGTCGCGAGGAGCTCCTCGGACACGGCCTTCACCGCGGCGTCGATGCCCTTCTTGAGGGCGGCCGGGGAGGCGCCCGCGGCGACGTTGCGCAGGCCTTCGCGGACCAGCGCCTGGGCCAGCACGGTGGCGGTGGTGGTGCCGTCACCAGCGATGTCGTTGGTCTTGGTCGCCACCTCCTTCACGAGCTGGGCGCCGAGGTTCTCGTACGGGTCGTCGACCTCGACCTCACGGGCGATGGTGACACCGTCGTTGGTGATGGTCGGGGCGCCGAACTTCTTGTCGATGACGACGTTGCGGCCCTTGGGGCCGATCGTCACCTTGACCGTGTCGGCAAGCTTGTTGACGCCGCGCTCGAGGGCGCGACGGGCGTCCTCGTCGAACTTCAGGATCTTCGCCATGGGTTGCTTCAAGTCCTCTCGTTGCGATCCTCGGCCACGCAGCGGTGGCCGCTATCGCTCAAACGAACTGCGCCCCTGCCCCGGGTGTTTAGACGCGGGAACCAGGGGCGCAGATCTAGGCAATTCTGGGTGAATTACTTCTCGACGATCGCGAGAACGTCGCGAGCCGAGAGGACGAGGTACTCCTCGCCGCTGTACTTCACCTCGGTGCCGCCGTACTTGCTGTAAAGCACGACGTCGCCGACGGAAACGTCGAGCGGAAGACGGTTGCCGTCCTCGAAGCGACCCGGGCCCACGGCCAGGACGACGCCCTCCTGGGGCTTCTCCTTGGCAGTGTCCGGAATGACCAGGCCAGAGGCCGTGGTCTGCTCGGCGTCGAGCGGCTGGACCACAATGCGGTCCTCGAGCGGCTTGATGGCAACCTTGGTGCTGGCGGTCGTCACGATCCGACCTCCCCCTTCGGAGATCTCACGGGGTTAACTGTCTGAGGTGGCGACCAGGTAGATCCGTCGTCGCGGGTGCCGGAACAGCCCGTCGCCGTGTTTAGCACTCCCCTGCGGAGAGTGCCAACGCCGAGACTATGACGCGGTTAGCACTCGGTCAAGCGGAGTGCCAGTTGTGCTGCGCGCGTCGCGCGCAGCAGGTTGACGCGGCCCTCTCCACCGCCGGGCCGCACCCGCGCACCGGCCGCCCCCGCCGGCCCCTGGCCTGCACCGAATCGGCCACACCTTCCCCTCCGTCGCAACCCTCCCCGCGACTGCCCCGTCTACCTCCCCGACTGCCGAGCCGATGCCCGGACCGCTCTGTCCGGAGTGTCCTGACCGGACAGAGCGGTCCGGGGCCGCGGCTCCGACGACCGATGGCGGAGGAAAACCGTGCGTGGACCGACCAGCGCGCGCCGGGCGGCCGGCGTGCCGGAGAGCGACGCCGAGCGCACGATGACCTTCGCCGCGCTCGCCCAGGCACCGAACCGCCGCAGAACCGAGGCGTGGCTGCTCGGCTTCGTCGTACTGATCGTGGTGTTCGGCTACGTCAGCACCGGCCTGGCGATGACCGGCCGGCTGCCCGAGGGCCTGACCGCGTTCGCCGCCACCATGTTCTTCGTGGCGCTGATCCCGCATCTGGTGATCCGGCGCTTCGCCCCGCGCGCCGATCCGCTGATCCTGCCGCTGGCCACCCTCCTGAGCGGTCTGGGCCTCGTCCTGCTGCACCGCCTGGACATCACCTACGCCGAGGACCCTCGGCTGGAAACGGCCCAGGCCGCGGACGGCCAGCTGGTGTGGACGGTGATCGGCGTGGCGGTCTGCATCGCCATCCTGATGCTCCTGCGCGACCACCGGATCCTGCAGCGCTACATCTATCTGACGATGGTGGTCGCGCTGGTCGTGCTGATGGCACCGGCCTTCTTCGGCGCCGACATGTACGGCGCCAAGCGCTGGATCCTGCTGGGGCCGCTGTCGCTGCAACCCGGCGAGTTCGTGAAGATCATGATCTCGGTGTTCTTCGCGGGCTATCTCACCGTCAACCGCGATGCGCTGGCGCTGGCCGGACGCCGCGTCATGGGGGTGCAGCTGCCGCCGGGACGGCAGCTCGCGCCGATCTTCACCATCTGGGTCATCAGCCTGCTGGTACTGGTCTTCGAGCGTGACCTGGGCACCTCGCTGATCTTCTTCGGCGTCTTCGTGATCATGCTCTACATGGCCACCGAGCGCACCAGCTGGGTGCTCTGCGGCTTGGCCATGGCCGCGGCCGGCGCGGCCGTCGTCGGCTCCGTCGAGCCGCACGTCAAGGGCCGGATCATGGCCTGGCTGCATCCCATGGACATCTTCCTGCCAGAGTCCGAGCGGCCGCCGGGACTGATCTCGGACCAGGCCGCCCAGGCGCTGTTCAGCTTCGGCAGCGGTGGCATCGGCGGCAGCGGTCTGGGCCGCGGGCACCCGGAACTGGTCGGCTTCGCCGGCAACAGCGACTTCATCCTCACCACCGTCGGCGAGGAGCTGGGCATGGCCGGGGTGATGGCCGTCCTGCTGCTGTACGCGCTGCTCGCCCAGCGCGGCCTGCGGGTCGCCCTCACCGCCCGCGACCCGTTCGGCAAGCTGCTGGCGGTCGGGCTGTCCGGGGCACTCGTGCTCCAGGTCTTCGTCGTCTCCGGCGGCGTCACCGGCCTGATCCCGCTGACCGGCAAGGCCCTGCCCTTCCTCGCCAAGGGCGGCTCGTCACTCGTCGCGAACTGGATGATGATCGCGCTGCTCCTGCGCATCAGCGACACCGCCCAGCGCCGGCGCGAACCGGTGGGCCCGGGTGCCGACAGGTCGCGGCGCCGCCGCCGCGCTCACCCGTAGTCCTCCAGCCGCGCGAGGGCGAAGCCCTGCTCGGTGGCCGTACGCAGCCCCCCGCGTGCCACGTCGGGCATCGCGCCCGGCCAGTCCCTCCGGCCCCGGAAGTGGGTCAGGATGATGTCCCCGGGTGCAGCCGCCGGCCCGCTCCGCCGTAGTCGATCCGGTCAGGGAAGGCGTCCTGTGTCCACAGCGGCACGACCCGGATGCCGCAGGAGCGCGCGATGCGCAGGGTCTGCCCCGTGTACTCGCCGTACGGCGGCCGAAAGAGCCGGGCCGGCGATCGGTCTCGCGCCGCAGGTTGCGCTGCTGCCCGCAGATCTCCTTGCGCTGTGCGGCCGCGTCCAGCCCCGGCAGGAAGGGGGGTGCAGGGTGGGTTGTGCAGCCCGGTGCCGAGCTGCTGCATGCCGCGGAAGGAGCCGTAGTCCTCCTTGGCGAGGTAGTGGCTGAGGAACACGCCGTAGGGGACGCGCAGTTCACGCATCATCCGCACGAACTCCGGGTCCCTGTCGTCACCGTCGTCGATCGTCAGGAAGACCACCCGCCGATCGGTCGGCACCCGGGAGATGACGGCCGGCAGCTTCCGGCCGCCGCCGGACTGCTGCCCGCGGGCCAGGCCCGGCTATTCGCCCGGGGCTTCGGGGCGCTGAGCGGCGGCTCCGCCAGGCCCGGGCCACCGCCGCCCGGTTCGTTGTCCTGCCCGCCCCCGTCGGCCACGGCACCGCAGCCCGCCGCCACACCGAGCACACACCACACCGCCACGTCCCGGACCGGCCTGCCCCGCAGAAGTCCGACAAGCTGCGTGCCGCCGGATTCCGGCAGTGCGTACGGCCACCGCGGCGGACCCGCCGCCCGGCACGCGGCGCGGTCCACCGGCTGGCCCACAATGGGGAAGGTGACCGATCTCGACACCTTCTCCGCGCTCCTCGCCCCCGAGGGGCAGGCGCTGCTGACCGCGCTGCGTGACCACGATCCGGCCGACGAACTGGCGGCCGCGACCCGGCTGCGCCGCGACCACCCCGCGCCGCTGGTCTCCGCCGCCCTCGGGCAGGCACGGCTGCGGCAGCGGGCGGCGGCGAAGTTCGGGGCGGACGCGCAGCTGATGTACTTCACGCCCAACGGCGTCGAGCAGTCCACCCGCGCGACGGTCGCCGCGCACCGCGCCGCCCGGCTCGCCGCGCTGGGCGTCGGAAGCCTGGCCGACCTCTGCTGCGGGATCGGCGGCGACGCCATCGCGCTGGCGCGGGCCGGTATCCGCGTCCTCGCGGTCGACCGCGACCCGCTGGCCTGCGCCGCGGCGCGGGCGAACGCCGAGGCGCTGGGGCTGGCGGAGCTGATCGAGGTGCGGTGCGCCGACGTCACCGAGGTGGACACCGCCGGATACGACGCGGTGTTCGTGGACCCGGCCCGCAGGAGCCGGGTGCGAGGCGGGCGGATCTTCGACCCGGAGGCGTATTCGCCGCCGCTGTCGTGGGCCGTCGAGGCGGCGCGGGCGGCGCCGTTCGCCGCGCTGAAGATCGCACCCGGTGTGCCGCACGACGCGCTGCCCGCCGACGCCGAGACGGAGTGGATCTCCGACTCCGGCGACGTGAAGGAGGCGGTCCTGTGGTTCGGGACGACGCCGCCCGGCTCCTCGCCCGCCCTCGCTCCGGGCGCGCGCCGCGCCACCCTGCTGCCCTCCGGCGGCTCCCTGCTCGGTGCGGATCTGCCCGATCCCGAGCCGGGCCCGGTCGGGGACTGGCTGTACGAGCCGGACGGCGCGGTCATCCGGGCCCATCTCGTCGCCGATGTCGCCCGGCAGGTCGGCGGGCGGCTGATCGATCCGACGATCGCGTACATCACCGCGGACAGCCTGACCGGGACGCCGTACGCGACCGCTTACGCGATCACGGACGTGCTGCCGTTCAACGTCAAGAAGCTCAAGGCGCTGCTGCGGGAGCGCGAGGTGGGCATCGCGGTGATCAAGAAGCGTGGCTCGGCGGTCGAACCCGAGGAACTGCGCAAGAAGCTGAAGCTCGGCAGCGGCCGGAAGTCCTGCACGATCTTCCTCACCCGGGTGGCCGGGGCCCCCACCATGCTGCTGGGGCAGCCCGCTCAGGCCAGGTCGGTGAGGTCCTCGGCGTAAATCTGGGAGAGCGGCTGCGGGCCGACGTACTGCTGGCAGGTGCACTGCCCGGCCTCGTACTGCACCGGCTTGTGGTCCGCGTCCCAGGCGACCGCCACCTCGACCAGCTCATGGCACTTGCCCCGCTTGTCGTGCTTGGCGAGGTGGTGGGTGCAGCCGCACACCGGCTCCGGCGGCTTGTGGGCCGCCGCGAGCTCCAGCCGCTCGCGGCGGGCGCCCTCCAGCCGCTCCATCTTGCGCTCGTGGCGGGTGCGCAGTGCCGTACGGGCGGTGTCCGCCACCTTCGCGAAGCCGCCCGCCATGAAGAAGATGAAGACCCACCAGAACCAGTCCACAGCCTGCCGCCTCCCCACGCACGCGCCCGGTGCCGGGACCAGCGTAGGACTTCCGGCGGGTGCGGGGGAGGGAGACGGCCAGGCGCACGCGGCGGGCGTGGGCCTGCCGGGCGCCGCGAGCGGTCTCAGCGGCGGCCGGTGCCCCTCAGGAGTAGAGGTTTTCCTTGCTCACCTCATGAACGTGGTCGTGCCCGTGGTGCGGTGCGTGGGCCTCGCCCGGCACATGCGGCTCGGTGACCGGCAGCGAGGAGTCCGCCGACAGGTCCCAGGAGGAGGCCGGCCGGTTACGGGCGACCATCTCCGCACCCAGCGCCGCGACCATCGCCCCGTTGTCGGTGCACAGCTTGGGCCGCGGCACCCGCAGGGTGATGCCGGCGTCCTCGCAGCGGCGTGCGGCCATGGCCCGCAGCCGGGAGTTGGCGGCGACCCCGCCGCCGATCATCAGGTGGTCCACCCCGTTGTCCTTGCACGCCCGGACGGCCTTGCGGGTCAGCACGTCGACGACGGCTTCCTGGAAGGACGCCGAGACATCCGCGACCGGGACGTCCTCGCCGGCCGCCCGCTTGGCCTCGATCCAGCGCGCGACGGCCGTCTTGAGGCCGGAGAAGGAGAAGTCGTAGGCCGGGTCGCGGGGCCCGGTCAGCCCGCGCGGGAAGCGGATCGCGTCGGGGTCGCCCTCGCGTGCGTAGCGGTCGATGACCGGGCCGCCGGGGAAGCCGAGGTGCAGCACCCGGGCGATCTTGTCGAATGCCTCGCCCGCCGCGTCGTCGATGGTCGAGCCGAGCGGGCGGACGTCGGTGGTGATGTCCGGGGCGAGCAGCAGGGAGGAGTGGCCGCCGCTCACCAGCAGCGCCATCGTCGGCTCCGGCAGCGGGCCGTGCTCCAGCTGGTCGACGCAGATGTGCGAGGCCAGGTGGTTGACGCCGTACAGCGGCTTGCCGAGGGCGTAGGCGTACGCCTTGGCCGCCGAGACGCCGACCAGCAGCGCGCCCGCCAGGCCGGGGCCTGCGGTGACCGCGATGCCGTCCAGGTCGTTCGCCGTGACGCCGGCGTCCTTCAGGGCGCGCTGGATGGTGGGGACCATCGCCTCCAGGTGCGCCCGGGAGGCCACCTCGGGCACCACGCCGCCGAAGCGCGCGTGCTCGTCGACGCTGGAGGCGATCGCGTCGGCGAGGAGGGTGTGGCCGTGGACGATGCCGACGCCGGTCTCGTCGCAGGAGGTCTCGATGCCGAGGACGAGTGGTCCGCCGCGTGAGTCAGCCATGGTTTCTACGATCCTTGTGCACAGGGGGCGCAGGGAGCGGACGGGGCGTCGCTCCCGGAGCCCGGTTCGGTGTCCGTGTCCGTGGCGGTACGGCGCATGACGAGGGCGTCGACGTTGCCGGGCTGGTAGTAGCCGCGCCGGAAGCCGATCGGCTCGAAGCCGAAGCGCTCGTAGAGGCGCTGCGCGCGGAGGTTGTCGACCCGGACCTCCAGCAGCACCTCCCGGCACTCGAAGGCGGTGGCTGCGGACAGCAGGTCGCCCAGCAGCCGGGCGCCGAGGCCACTGCCCCACTGGTCGCGGGCGGTGGCGATGGTCTGGACGTCGCCGGTGCCGTCGACGGCGGCGAGCCCGCCGTAGCCGACCAGTCGGCCGGAGCGCTCGGCGACGACGTAGTGGCGGTTGGCGTCGGAGCCGCGGGCGTGCGCCAGCTCGGACCAGAACATGCCCGGCGACCAGGCGTCGTCGGGGAAGAGGGCGCGCTCCAGGTCGAGCACCGCGTCCAGGTCCCACCAGCGCATCCGGCGCAGGGTGGCGGCGCCGGGGGGCGGCGGGGCCGCCGTGGGCGGGCCGTCGGCCGGCTGTCCGTGCGTCGCGGCCGGCGTCACTTGGGCGTGACCACCTTGTAGTTGGCCGGAACCTGCGCGTCCGGCCGGCGCAGGTACAGCGGCAGGGCGGGCAGGAACTCCTCGCCCGCCGCGAGCATGTCGGCGGCCAGTGCGGCGAGCGCGCCGGCGGACTGGTGCTCGGGCCCCTCACGGCGTACGCCGGTGAAGACCGTGTCGTACAGCAGCGCGCCCGCGCCGACCGCGGGGACGCCGGCCACCTGGTCGGCGATGTCCGCGGGGCGGTCCACGGCGGGCTCGCCGAGCCGGATCGGGCGGTGCGAACGACCGGCCTCGGGGCGGTCGCCGGGCGCCGGGGCGTACCGCGCCCAGTAGACCTCCTTGCGGCGTGCGTCCGTCGCCACGATGAAGGGCTCGTCCAGGCCCGCGGCGTGGGCGATGCCGTCCAGCGAGCACAGGCCGTGGACGGGGACGTCCAGCGCGGCACCGAACGTCGCCGCGGTGACCAGTCCGACCCGCAGGCCGGTGTAGGGGCCGGGGCCGACGCCGACCACGATGTCGCTGACCGCGTCGAGTTTCAGTCCGGCCTCGGCCAGCACCCGGTCGACGGCGGGCAGCAGCAACTCGCCGTGCCGGCGCGCGTCCACCTGCCGCGACTCGGCGAGGACGCGGGAGCCGTCATGGAGCGCGACGGTGACGGCGGGGGTGGCGGTGTCAAGAGCTAGCAGCAGCACGCCCTTAAGACTACGGCTCGACCGGCGGTGCCCGTCCCGGTGCTACCGTCGGCCCGTAATCGCGCGGCCGAGCAGTGGCGCGGCATGACATGGGCCTCCCGGCCGGCGGCGGGGAGAGCACGGGATACACGGGAAGGTGGCACAGCGGTGCCCGCTAGGAGCAGCTCGATCGTCACCGCTCTCACCGCGGCAGCCCTGGTCGTGGTCGGCGTGGTGGGCTACCAGGCGTCGGCGTCCGCCACGGACCCGCTCACGCAGGTCCGCAGCGACGGCAGTCACGCCCCCAAGAGCCCCTCGAAGCCCGACCGGCACAAGAAGAAGGACAAGGCGCCCGGTGCCGTCGCGATCCCCGCCTCGTCCGGCGAGGGCCAACGGGTCGTGTACTCCCTCGGTGCCGAGCGCGTCTGGCTGGTCGGCGCGGACGACAAGACGCGGCGGAGCTTCGAGGTGGCGCCGAGCAGCGTCAGCCCCTCCGTCGGGACGTACAGCGTCACCTCGCGCTCGGTCAGCATCACGGGCTCGGACGGCGTCGCGATCGAGCACGTCGTGCGGTTCGCCGGCGCCGACAGCGTCGTGATCGGCTTCAGCGCGGCGGTGGACGGCTCGATGCCGGAACCGGACCCGTCGAAGAAGACCGGCGGCATTCGTGAGGCGCGGGACGACGGCAAGGCGATGTGGGACTTCGCGCTGCACGGCACCAAGGTCGTCGTCGTCAACTGACCGCGCCGCCGCCGGCCGGCTCGCGCCGTTCGCGTGACCCGTTCGGGCTACGCCGCGTCGCGCCCGGAAGTGGACGCGGCTCCGGCCTCGCCGTCCGTTTCGGCCTCGCCCGGCTCGTCCGCGCGCCTGTTCAGCGCGGTTTCCGAGGGGGCGTCCGGGGGCGTGGAGACGGCGCTTGCCGCGGCGCAGGCCGCGAGCAGCTCATGCATGGTGGGCGACTGCTCGGGCGCCTCGTGATCGGCGCGCCGGGCCGCCGCGAAGGGGGTCCCCCCGCGCCCTTCAGATGTGGGGGAGGACTGGTGGGCCGACATGGACGCCTCCGGGGCTCCTGGGGCAAGCGGCAGAAGTTAGGCTGCCCTAACCGGTGCTCTGCACCCATGTCACCACGCCCGGCACCACGCGCGCAACATCTTACCGACGGCTTGTCGGAAACTACGGGACGTTCGCACCGGATGGGGGACCCGCGGGCATGCGCCGCTCGCCCGCGCCCGGGTGAGGCCGCTGCGATCCCGCGACGGCGTACGGCGCGCAGCGCCTGGTCAGCAGGTTTCGAGCGCGGGCAGGCCGGCGCCCGACCAGCGCGGGCCGAGGCCGGTGACCGTCACCTCGCGCACGTCGTCCACGTCGGCCTCCGGCGCACCCTCCGGGCCGCCGGGGGCGTCCGCACCCACGGCCCGCCCGATGACGACATGCAGCCGGTCGTCGGACAGCTCCTCGACCTTGCCGTCGCCCCACTCCACGACCACCACCGACTCCGGCAGCGACACGTCGAGGTCCAGGTCCTCCATCTCGTCCAGACCGCCGCCGAGCCGGTAGGCGTCGACATGCACCAGCGGGGGGCCGCCGGTCAGCGAGGGGTGCACACGGGCGATGACGAAGGTCGGGGAGGTGACCGCGCCGCGCACGCCAAGCCCCTCGCCCAGGCCCCGGGTCAGCGTCGTCTTGCCCGCGCCCAGCTCGCCGGTGAGCAGTACCAGGTCGCCGGGGCGCAGCAGGGTGGCCAGCCTGCGGCCCAAGTCCTGCATCTGGTCGGGTGACTTGACGGTTACACGGGCGGTCGCGTCGGTGGTGCTCATGCCGCAAATGGTACGGCCCGCCCGGCATGGCGGTCCCGGACCTGCGGAGCGGCCGGGACCGGGCCGGGCAGGCGCGGCGCCGAGGCGCCCGGCCCGCCGGAGCTTCAGGCCCGTGCCGACCGCGAGCTGCGGCTCCCCGCGCTCGCCCGCTCCACCAGCGTCACCAGATGGTCGTTGACCAGCTCGGGCCGCTCCAGCATCACCAGATGCCCCGCGCCTTCGACGCACACCAGCTCGGCGGCGGGCAGCAGCTCGCCGATGGTCTGGCTGTGGTCGGCGGGGGTGATCAGATCCCGGTCACCGGCGAGCACCAGCGCGGGCAGGGCGTCGTACGCCACCAGCGCCTCGGTCTTGTCGTGCACCGCGAACGCCGGGAAGAACTCGGCGACCACATCGATCGGGGTGGCCTCGATCAGCCGCTCGGCGAACCGCGCGACCGCCGGGTCGACATCCTTGGGCGTCCCGAACGAGTACCGCTTGACCAGCCCGGCGAACAGGTCGGCGGTGGCCCGCCGGCCGCGCTCGACGATCTCGCTCTGGGCGCCCATCGCCTTGAGCACACCCGGTGCGAAGCGGTGGAATGCCTTGACGCCCAGCGACGGCAGCCCGAAGGCGACCTCGCTGAGCCGGCCCGCCGAGGTGCCGACGAGCGCCACCCCGACCACCCGCTCCGCCACGAACCCGGGGAACTGATCGGCCAGCGCCATCACCGTCATCCCGCCCATGGAGTGCCCGACCAGCACGATCGGCCCCTGGGGCACCGCGGTGTCCAGCACCGCCTTGAGGTCCCGGCCGAGCAGGTCGATGGTGACCGGCTCGGTGCCGTCCATCTGGCCGTGGCCGCGCGCGGAGCGGCCGTGGCTGCGCTGGTCCCAGTGGACCGTGCGCACCGTGCCGCGCAGCGCGGCGCGCTGGAAGTGCCAGGAGTCCTGGCTGAGGCAGTAGCCGTGACAGAAGACCACGGTGGGGGCCGCGGAGCGCCGCCCCAGCGCCGAGAGCAGCCGCTTGCGGAAGCCGCCCTGGGCGCCGCCCTGACCGTCCTGGACCGGCCGCACGTTCTTGCCGCCCCGGCCCGCCCTGGCGCTCTTGTCGGCCTTCACCGCCGTGGCGGCGTTGCCGCTGCCGCCCTTGCCCGCGGCGCCGCCCGGACCGCCCTCCTCCGGCCCCTGCGCGGTCTCCCCAGGCTCGTCGACCTCGTAGTACAGCGCGGTGCCGTCCTCGGCGATCGCCGTGCCGGGGGTGCCGCGCAGCGTGCCGAACGGGCCCGATGCGTCCAGCGCCAGCCGTGCCTTGCGGCGCATCCCCCGGCCGACCGTCAGCCGCTCTATCGCCACACCGGCCGCCGCCCCGGCCGCGACCACGCCGATCGCGGCACCGGCGAGGCCGGCATTGCGCCCCGCCCGTGCCCAGTTGCCGGCCGCGTCGGCCGCCGTCTCCACGGCCGTCTCCACCGCTGCCTCGACCGCCTTCGCCGCGCCCGTGCCGTCCGTCATGCCGTACTCCCCGTGAGCGTCGTGTCCCCTTCGACATCGCTGTCCACATAGACGCGCGGCACCCTGGTTCCGATCCGCGTGACGATTTCGTAGCCGATCGTCCCGGCGGCGACGGCCCAGTCCTCCGCGGTCGGCTCACCGCGGTCCCCCGGCCCGAACAGCAGCGCCGGGTCGCCCGGCTCCGCCCGGTCCCCGCCCAGATCGACGACGAACTGGTCCATCGCGATGCGGCCGGCGACCGTCCGCCACTTGCCGGCGACCAGCACCGGGCCGCTGCCGGAGGCGTGCCGCGGGACGCCGTCGGCGTAGCCGAGCGGGACCAGCGCGAGGGTGGTCTCACCGGGCGTCGTGTAGTGGTGCCCGTAGGAGACACCGTGGCCGCCCGGGGCGCGTTTGACCGACGCCAGCGACGCCTCCAGGGTCATCGCGGGCCGCAGCCCGAAGTCCTGCGGGGTGCCGACCTCGGGGCTGGGAGAGATGCCGTAGATGCCGATGCCGGCACGCACCACGTCGAAGTGCGCCTCGGGCAGGGTCAGCAGCGCCGGGGTGTTGGCGATGTGCCGCACCTCGGGCCGCAGCCCGGCCGCCGCCGCGACGGCGAGGGCCTCGTCGAAGGCGGTCAGCTGCAGCGCGATCGAGGGGTGGCCCGGCTCGTCGGCGCAGGCGAAGTGCGACCAGACACCGGTGACGGTGAGCGCGCCCTCGGTCTCGGCGGCGCGGGCGGCCGCGGTCAGCTCCGGCCAGTCGGCGGGCTGGCAACCGTTACGGCCCAGACCGGTGTCGATCTTCAGCTGGACGCGGGCGGTACGGCCGCACGCGCGAGCCGCCTCCGTCACCTCGCGCAGCGCCCACAGCCCGCTCACCGAGACGTCGATGTCCTGCTCGACAGCCTTGCCCCAGGGGCCACCGGGCGTCCACAGCCAGCACATCAGCCGGCCGGTGTCGCCCGCGGCGCGCAGCGCGAGCGCCTCCTCGGGAAGCGCCGTGCCCAGCCAGGCCGCTCCGGCCTCACGGGCGGCGCGGGCGCAGGGCACCGCGCCGTGTCCGTAGCCGTCGGACTTGACCACGGCCATCAGCTCTGCCCGGGGTGCACGGGCCCGCAGGGCACGCACATTCGACCGCACGGCGGCGACGTCGATAGTGGCGCGGGCGCGCTTCGCTGTCTCGTTCATCCCCCTCAGTGTCTCAGGCGACGCCGTGGGGCCCCGGGGGACCGGCGGTGGCGTGCCCCGCGGGACGCGGCCCGGGCGGGCTCACACGCCGGTCCTGCGGCCCCATACGTACACCGTGTCGCCCTTCTTCAGCACATCCCACAACCTCTCCGCGTCCATCCATTGCAGGTTGACGCAGCCGTGTGAGCCGGGCGACTCGTAGATGTCGCCGTAGACGCCGTGCAGCGCCTCTCCCCGGTCGAAGAACTGGGCGAAGGGCATCGGCGTGTTGTAGAGCGTCGAGGTGTGGTTCCTCACCCGCAGGTAGACCCGGTACGTGCCGGTGCGGGTCCCGAGGGCCGACCGGCCGGAGCGGATCGCCACCGGCGCGAGGACCACCCTCCGTCCGCGCTGCACCCACATGAGCTGCCGCGACAGGTCGACGCAGGCCACCCGCCGGGCACGGACCGGGCAGCGGCCGGCCTTGTTCGGATTTCGCTGCGCCCGCAGCAGCCGCACCACGGCGGCGGTGACGCGTCCCGCGAAGCCGTTCGCCGGCGTGATGTGGTGCGCCCTCTGGAATCCGCGGATGGCCTTGCAGTCCCCCGCTGACTGCCGGCCGTCGGCCACACGGCGCAGGTGGCGCTCGACCTGCTGCTGGTAGGGGCCGGCGGACCTGCTGCAGCGCGGCGGCGCCCCGTGGTGGGCCGCGCGCTGTTGCCCCTGGTGCGGCCGGTGCGGGCCCCGGGGAGCCGCCGCTGCCTGGGCCGCCGCACCCGGAACGGGCGGCACCGCGACGGCCGGTGGGGGCGCGCCGTCGAGGGTGAGCAGCAGGGCGCCGACCAGCAGCGCCGGCAGGGTGCGTTTCATGACTCACCCATGCCGTGGCGGTACGTCCCCGCGTCCCGGCACGCCACAGGTTCGCCCTGGTGCCCCGCGGCGTTCGCCCGCCGGGCGTAACGGCGTTGCGGCGCAAGGGGCTTGTGGGACGTCAGCGCCCGGCAGCGGGGCGCGCGGTGGCCACATCGACCGGGCGGTCACGTCCCGCCCCCCGCGGGCAACCGCCCCGCCCGGCTCCCGGCCCGGACCGGCGTCAGTCCAGGACGTCCCGCCAGGCCGCGCCCAGCTCGTCGGCGACCTGCGTGGCCACGATCGGGGCGCCGCGCGGGCCGGCCGCGCGGCGGGCCGCGAGGCCGTGCAGATACGCGCCCACCGACGCCGCGTCGCGGGCCGCCAGACCGGCGGCGAGCAGCGATCCCGTCAGCCCGGAGAGCACATCGCCGCTGCCGGCCGTCGCCAGCCAGCCGGTACCGGTGGAGTTGACCCGTACGGGCCCGGTGGCCTGCGCGACCAGCGTCGTCGAGCCCTTGAGCAGCACCGTGGCGCCGAACCTCCCGGCCAGCTCCCGCACCGCGTGCAGCCGGGCCGCCTCGACCGCCTCCCGGCCACTGCCGAGCAGCGCCGCCGCCTCGCCGGCGTGCGGGGTGAGCAGGGTGGCCGCGGCCCGGTCGCGGACCCGCTGCGGCGTCAGGAAACGCAGCCCGTCGGCGTCCACCAGGACCGGCACGTCCGCCGCCAGCACGTCGTCCAGCGCGTCCGACTCGTCCCCCAGGCCGGGGCCGATCACCCAGGACTGCACCCGGCCCGCCTTGTGCGGCGGCCCGGCGTGCACCAGGGTCTCGGGGAACTGCGCGAGCACCGCGTCGGCGGCCGGCCCGACATACCGCACGGCCCCCGCGCCGCCGCGCAGCGCGCCCGCCACCGCCAGCACCGCGGCGCCCGGATAGCGCGCCGAGCCGGCCACCACGCCCACCACCCCGCGCCGGTACTTGTCGCTCTCTGCCGCGGGGCGCGGCAGCAGGTCCGCCACGTCCGCGTGCTGCAACGCCTCCGCCTCGGCCTCCTCGGGCAGCGTCAGACCGATGTCGACCAGCCGCAGCGCACCGGCCCGCCCCCGCGCCGGATCGATCAGCAGCCCCGGCTTGTACGCCCCGAACGTCACCGTCGCATCGGCCCGTACGGCGTCCCCCGGCACCTCGCCGGTGTCCGCGTCCACGCCGCTGGGCAGATCGACCGCGACCACCAGTGCCGACTCCCGTACCGCGCCGAGGAGTTCGGCCGCTCGCGGGCGCAGCCCGCCACGGCCGCCGATGCCGACGACGCCGTCCACGACCAGATCGGCCCAGGCGATGTCCCGCGTCGCGTCGGCCGACACCCGCCCGCCGGCCGCCCGCAGCGCGGCGAGCCCGCCCGGGTGCGCCCGCTCGGGGGACAGCAGCACCGCGACGACCCCCGCGCCGCGGCGCGCCAGCCGGGCGCCCGCGTACAGCGCGTCCCCGCCGTTGTCGCCGCTGCCCACCAGCAGCGTCACCCGGGTGCCGTACACCCGCCCCAGCAACTCCCCGCAGGCGACGGCCAGTCCGGCCGCGGCCCGCCCCATCAAGGCCCCCTCCGGCAGCCGGGCCATCAGCTCCCGCTCCGCGGCCCGCACGGTCTCCACGCTGTAGGCAGTCCTCATGCGGCCAGTCTCACACCCCGCCGCCGCGCGGCCCCCGCCACACGCGAGGGTTCACGCGGCGCCGGAGGTGTCCGACGGGCCGCCCCGGGCCGGCCCGTCGAGCCCTATCCCTCGGCGATCACCACGGCGGACGCGACCCCCGCGTCGTGGCTGAGCGACACATGCCAGGACCGCACGCCCAGCTCCGCCGCCCGCGCCGCGACCGTGCCGCGGACCCGCAGCCGCGGCTGCCCGCTGTCCTCGACGTACACCTCGGCGTCGGTCCAGTGCAGCCCACCGGGCGCACCCAGCGCCTTGGCCACCGCTTCCTTGGCGGCGAAGCGCGCCGCCAGCGAGGCCACCCCTCGGCGCTCACCGCTCTCCAGCAGCAGCTCCTCCTCGATGAACAGCCGCTGTGCCAGCTCGGGCGTCCGTTCCAGCGCCGCGGCGAACCGTTCGATCTCCGCGACATCGATCCCCACTCCGATGATCACGCGCTCACTCCACCGTCACGGACTTGGCGAGGTTGCGCGGCTGGTCGACCTCGTTGCCGCGCGCGGTCGCCAGCTCGCAGGCGAAGACCTGCAGCGGCACCGCGGACACCAGGGGCTGGAGCAGCACCGGGGTCTGCGGGATCCGCACCAGGTGATCGGCGTACGGCACGACCGCCTCGTCGCCCTCCTCGGCGATGACGATGGTGCGCGCCCCGCGGGCCCGGATCTCCTGGATATTCGAGACGATCTTGTCGTGCAGCACCGAGCGGCCGCGCGGCGACGGCACCACCACGACCACCGGCAGATCCTCCTCGATCAGGGCGATCGGCCCGTGCTTGAGCTCACCGGCCGCGAAGCCCTCCGCGTGCATGTACGCGAGTTCCTTCAGCTTCAGCGCGCCCTCCAGCGCCACCGGATAGCCGACGTGCCGCCCGAGGAACAGCACGGTCTTCTTGTCGGCGAGCCCCCGCGCCAGCTCCCGCACCGGCTCCATCGTGGCGAGCACCTGCGTCACCTGGGTGCCGATGGCCGCCAGCTCGCGCACCACCGCCCGGATCTCGTCGCCCCACTTGGTGCCCCGCACCTGGGCGAGATAGAGCGCGACGAGATAGCAGGCCACCAGCTGCGTCAGGAACGCCTTGGTGGAGGCGACCGCGACCTCGGGACCCGCGTGCGTGTAGAGCACGGCGTCCGACTCCCGCGGGATGGTCGAGCCGTTGGTGTTGCAGATGGCCAGCACCTTCGCGCCCTGCTCACGGGCGTGCCGCAGCGCCATCAGGGTGTCCATGGTCTCGCCGGACTGGCTGATGGCGATCACCAGCGTGTGCCGGTCCAGGATCGGATCGCGGTAGCGGAACTCGCTGGCCAGTTCCGTCTCGCAGGGGATCCGCGTCCAGTGCTCGATCGCGTACTTGGCGATCATGCCCGCGTGGTACGCCGTCCCGCACGCCACGATCACGACCTTGTCGACCTCGCGCAGCACCTCCGGCGGGATCCGCACCTCGTCGAGGGAGAGCACGCCCGAGGCGTCGATCCGGCCCAGCAGGGTGTCGGCGACAGCCTTCGGCTGTTCGGCGATCTCCTTGAGCATGAAGTAGTCGTAGCCGTCCTTCTCGGCGGCCGACGCGTCCCAGTCGACGTGGTACCCGCGGACCGCCGCGGGCGCCCCGTCGAAGTCGGTGACCGTCACCCCGTCCCGGCGCAGCTCCACGACCTGGTCCTGCCCCAGCTCGACGGCTTCCCTCGTATGCGCGATGAACGCCGCCACATCCGAGGCGAGGAACGCCTCGTCCTCACCGATGCCCACCACCAGCGGCGAGTTGCGCCGTGCCCCGACGACCACGTCCGGCGCGTCGGCGTGCACCGCGACCAGCGTGAACGCGCCCTCCAGCCGGCGGCACACCTGCCGCATGGCCTCCGACAGGTCACCGCAGGAGGAGTAGCACTCGGCGAGCAGATGCGCGACGACCTCGGTGTCCGTCTCGGACGCCAACTCATGCCCACGGTCGGTCAGTTCGGCGCGCAGCGCGGCGAAGTTCTCGATGATGCCGTTGTGCACGACGGACACCCGGCCGGCGTTGTCCAGGTGCGGATGCGCGTTGGCGTCGGTCGGCCCGCCGTGCGTGGCCCACCGGGTATGGCCGATCCCCGTCGACCCGGCCGGCAACGGACGGGCCGACAGTTCCTTCTCCAGGTTGGCGAGTTTGCCCGCCTTCTTGGCCGCCGCCAGCCCGCCGTCGGCCAGCACGGCGACCCCGGCCGAGTCGTAGCCGCGATACTCCAGCCGCTTCAACCCGGCGAGAACGACGTCAAGAGCGGACTGCCCGCCCACATAACCCACGATTCCGCACATGGAGGCAGCCTACGACGGGGGCCGCCCACGGTGGCATGTAGGAACAGCTATCGGCCCCGTTCGCCGACCGTGGCGAACGGGGCAAGTTGCACCACGTCGATGAGCGCCTGCATTCCTGCTGAGATGCCTGCTCACCCACTCAGCGGGAAGGGTCACTGCCGCTTATTTCGGGCTCGGGGTCCGGGAGAAATCCCTTCAGATACCGGGTACGGCGGTCCTTAATCATCATGCGCGCGATGAACGGGCATCCAAATGCAGCCAAACACAGAACGCTCGCCCCCCAGCTTCCGACACCGAAGACGACGGCGCTGAGCGCGGCCACACCCGCCACAAGCCACCACAGGCCCTCGGCATGCACCTTGGGATCCCAGGCGGGGTAAGTCCGTATCGCCCGCAGGCCGTCTCCCTCGGGCAGAGATTCGGCGACCGGTACGGGGTCACCCTCGGGGCACTCCGTATCTCCGGAAACCCTGAGGGTACCTTGCAAACACCGATGCCCCTCAAGCACCAGCATCGCGCGCACCCTCTTCGCCCCCGGACGGTTGGCGGCAAATTTAACCCAGTAGAAGTTCCCCTGAATTCCCTTGATTTCACGGGAAAGGTGCGGCGGGTCGATCGCCGGATCGAGCAGGAATTCCCAATCGTATCCTTCGAGTTTAACGCGGGGCTTCGGCAGGGTGGTCGTTACCCCCTTACTCGTCGTGGAGCTGTCCATCACCACACCCACGCTCTTCACTGTGACCGGCAGTGAGCGGCAAAGCCCCTTCCTGAGCGGACGCCGCAGCCCCCGGGACGCCTTGGAAAAGCCACCGAAAAGTGCACCCCATAGCAGGCAGAAGACCGTCGCGAAAAGCACGACAATGGCGATGCCCCAGTGGATGGAGCCACCCGTCTTCTCTTCCAAGGTTGCACGGTCACTGTTAACGAGTACTCCGAGCTTCACCGAGGAAGGCGCATAAAGCGCCCAAATCTTGTCGCCGCGTTCCACCTGGCGTTCCGAGGTGAATTCAACTTTCTCGACCATGACCCCGGAATCGAACGGCACGGAAGCTTGAGCAACCACGTCGTAGTGAGCGGAGTTCTTCTTCCGGACGTACTCGGAGGAGAGAACCTTCTGGACGGATACCGCTTGGATACCGCCCTTGGCCTCGACTATCCGAGCGGCTTCCGGAGAGAACGAAAGAGCAGCATAAAAGAACAACCCCACAGGTATGACGGTGGCCCACAGACCGGCGACAACCCACCCGCCATTTGAACCGGGCCACCAGGTCCTACGGGTCTCAGCCCGACCCGCTTGCGGACTGGAGCCCCGCCGCAGGCACCACAGAGCGCCCACGAGGCCGACCACCGTCAGCGCGAGGCAAGCCAGGAGGTCCCACCGCGGCAGTGGCATGGAGGGTCTCAGCAACACCCGCACCACGGCGGCCAGCATTCCCACACCGGCCGCCGCAAGGCAGGCATTGATGACGCGGGTCCGAGTCATCCGAAAGTATCCTTCACGCTTCGATTTTGAGGCGCCGACTGGGCCTCGGTCTTCTGTGCCTCCCCCTCATCATCCCCCTGAACCACTGCCTGGCCTGCCCCTGCCAGGCCGGCACTGATCCCACCCAGCGATCCGTCGATCGACATGGAGGGCCCCTCCCGCGCAGGCGGCGGCGTCCAGCCTTCGGGCGCCTGGAAACCTTCGCTCGGCCCACCGAGGCGGCCCGCTCCTGCCACGGCACCGCCACCCGCAGCGCCACCGACGGCGTTGGCAGCGGTGCCCATCCAGAAATCTTCGCCCTTGAACTCTTCACCGCGCGCGAATTTGACGCCCTCGACCGCCCAGCCTCCGGCGACGTTGCCGACAGCGCCACCGGCCGCTCCGCTCGCAGCTTCGCGAGCAAGTTTCGACCCTACCTGCGCCGCCTCCGCCGCCTCGTCTGCCGCGCCCCCCAATTTGCTCGCGAGTCCATTTGCCGCCATGAGCCCTGGCGCAGTCCCTGCAACCGAGGCCAATCCACCCTGCCAGGTCGCCTCCCAAAGGTCAGCACCGCTCGGCTTGTCTCCCGAGTAGAGCGCGCCCCCAAGGGATCCCGCGGTGTTTCCCACCCAGTTGATAGCCACATTCGAAAGGAATTTATGCGCTTTCGCCAGTTGCGCGACGCGCCGGAACGCGGAGGCGATCCGCAGAAGAATTGAGGAAAGCCGTGAGGAAATTCTGGCGGCCTGCGCTGCCAGGCGGGTGGCGTTGGCGGCCGCGGCGGCTCCACCGAAACCCAGCGTCACGAAGGACAAGGCGACTCCGACGCCGATCGAGACACCGATCTCGACGTAGATCGCGTGGATCTCGTCGTTTACCTCTTCGATCGAGTCAGCGGCGTCGTCAAGGCCCTTCGCTGCATGGGTGAAGGTAGGCTCCGTCTTCTGAATTCCTGCCTTCAGCGCGTTCCAGTGATGCTCGAACGCTTCCGCCGACTCACCCGTCCAGTGCTCGCCGAGTGTGGCCTGCACCTTCTTGTCCAGGGCGTCGAAGGCCGACTCCAACTCGGAGCCCATATTGCGCCAGGACGTGGCCGCCGCACGCAGCACGTCCGGCTGGCCTCCGGGATTGATGAGTTCCAGCCCGGCCTCGACGATCTCCTCGCCGACCCCCTCGTTGCTCACTTTTCCCCCCGGCTGAACGCGGCAGCAATCTGCTCATCCGACTCTTCGCTGTTTTTCACATTCTCTCGAAGGAGTTCACCGATCGCATCAAGGTGCTTGTGGAGCTTCCCCAACGATTCCGACATGTTCTCGGAGAGCTCGATGTAAGCGGAGGTGACCTCCACAGACTCGGTCAGGAGGCCAAATCCATCATGGATCGCCTCTGAATCCGTCTTGCCCTTGAACCCTTTTAGAGCACTCTCAATGTCATAGGCATAGCTGGCGAAGCTTTGCCCCAGCTTCTTCAGCTCAGCAGGTTCAATATGGAATTCTTTTGGCATCGAAGCCCCCGAGTTTACTGCTCCGCTCGGGCGCACGCCCATGCACATACACATACCCCGAGCAGCTGACCGGGCCACGCTAGCAAGATCTCAGGTCGCCTAAGCGGCGAGTTCACGGAATCAGCCTTTCCCTCGAAAGATATTTCCTTGATCATTTCGGGATTTACCCCGGCGCCAAACCCCGACAAATCCGGTCAGCGGGTTTTCTTGATCTGGCCGAGTGAACGCGTGTCGCCGGGTGACCCGTGAACCGCCCGGTGAGGCATCCAGCTGGACGGGCTTGCCCACGCCCCTCAATGCCCGCGCTCTATCCGCTCCAGCGCGTCCCGCACCGTCGTCAGGAACTCTTCCTCGTCCGGACCCGGCCTGCTGCCCCGTTCGTAGCTCTCCAGGAAGTCGGCGAGATCCTCGCCCAGGTCCTCGTCCGGCAGCTCCTCGGCCAGCTCGGCGTGCACCCGGTCCGCGTACCCGTCCGGCACGGCGGACCTCCCCCGGCCACGGCTCTCCTCACGGGCCCGCTGACGCAGCAGCCCTAAAAGGCGCGCTCGCACGCCCACCCCCTCCTTCGCCCCGGCGCGATCGGCGCCGTGTCCCGCCGCAGACCGTACCGGCGAATACCTGGCCGGTACAGACATGCCGGTCGAGACACCCCCAACCACGCCCCCACATCCTCAACCGGCTGCCACACGTACAAGCCACTCTTAGCGGCGTGTCGTCACACCCCCGCCCCCTGGGGAGCCACCCCGGGATGAACCCTCCGCCGCGGCTGCGCACAATGGGCGCGTGCCCCTGACGACCGATCCGCAGCAGCGCCGCCGCGCCGACAGCTCGCCGTACGTCGATCTGACCCGCGAGCAGTGGAGCGCGCTGCGCGAGAAGACCCCCCTGCCACTGACCGCGGAGGAGGTCGAACGGCTGCGTGGTCTGGGCGACGTCATCGACCTCGACGAGGTACGCGACGTCTATCTGCCGCTGTCCCGCCTGCTCAACCTCTACGTCGGCGCCAGCAGCAATCTGCGCGGGGCGCTGAACACCTTCCTCGGCGACGCGGGCGGCGGTCACGGCGCCCAGCCCGGCACCCCGTTCGTCATCGGGGTCGCGGGCAGTGTGGCGGTCGGCAAGTCCACCACCGCCCGGCTCCTCCAGGCGCTGCTCGCGCGGTGGCCCGAGCATCCGCGGGTCGAGCTGGTGACCACCGACGGGTTCCTCTTCCCCAACGCCGAGCTGCACCGGCGCGGCCTGATGTCCCGTAAGGGGTTTCCCGAGTCCTACGACCGCCGCGCGCTGACCCGCTTCGTCGCCGATGTGAAGTCCGGAAAGGCCGAGGTCGGCGCCCCGGTCTACTCCCACCTCATCTACGACATCGTGCCCGGCGAGCGGCTGACCGTACGCCGCCCGGACATCCTCATCGTCGAGGGCCTGAACGTCCTGCAGCCCGCGCTGCCCGGCAAGGACGGCCGCACCCGCCTGGGACTGGCCGACTTCTTCGACTTCTCCGTCTACGTCGACGCCCGCACCGAGGACATCGAGAAGTGGTATCTCGGCCGCTTCCGCAAGCTCCGCGAGACCGCGTTCCAGAACCCGTTCTCCTACTTCCGCAAGTACACCCAGGTCTCCGAGGGCGAGGCCCTGGACTACGCCCGAATGATGTGGCGCACCGTCAACAAGCCCAATCTCCAGCAGAATGTCGCGCCCACCCGCGGCCGCGCGAACCTCGTGCTGCGCAAGGGCCCCGACCACAAGGTGCAGCGGCTGTCCCTGCGCAAGCTCTGACCGCAGGCGCCGCCCGTAGCCCCGTCCCCACCCACGACCCCTGGGAGCCTGTCCCGTGCTTCATCTGCGCCTGATCGTCCCGACGGAGAGTACGGACGAGGTGGTGCGGCTGCTGGAGGACACCGTCGGCACCGCCCACCTGGTCGTCCTGACCGGCGCCGCCCGCGATCCGCACGGCGATGTGGTGCTGTGCGACGTGGCGCGCGAGGCCGGCGACCGGCTGCTGGCAGAGCTGCGGGCGCTGGGGCTGGACCGGGCCGGTTCGATCGCGGTCGAGAACATCGACCTGTCGCTCTCCCGGCGCGCCGACCGGGCGGAGGACGACGCACCGGGCGAGGGCGCCGACGCCGTCCTGTGGGAGTCGCTCACCGACGCCACGCACGAGGAGTCCACCCTCTCCGTCACCTACCTGGCGTTCCTGACGCTCGCCACGATGATCGCGGCCTGCGGCGTGGTCCTGGACAACGCGATCCTGATCGTCGGTGCGATGGCCGTCGGCCCGGAGTTCGGCCCGGTGGCCGGCATCTGTACGGCGCTGGTGCAGCGCGCCCCGCGGCTGGCCTGGCGCTCCCTGGTGGCGCTGGTCGTCGGCTTCGCGGTGGCGATGGCGGTGACGGTCGGGTTCGCGTTCTTCATGGACGCGGTCGGACTCTTCGGGGCCGAGGCCCTCAAGGCGACCCGGCCCAACACCAACTTCATCTACCGGCCCGACTGGTTCTCCTTCGTCGTCGCCGTCCTCGCCGGCATCGCCGGTGTCCTCTCGCTGACCTCTTCCAAGTCCGGCGCGCTGGTCGGTGTGGCCATCTCGGTGACCACCGTCCCGGCCGCCGCGAACGCCGCGGTCGCCCTCAGCTACGGGCAGTTCGGCCAGGCTCGCGGCTCGTCGGAGCAACTGCTGCTCAACCTCGTGGGCATCGTGCTGGCCGGGGTGGCCACCCTGCTGGCGCAGAAAGCACTGTGGGCAGGCCAGCGACGGCGACGCGGCGCCACGGCCACGGCCGGGGTGACCGACGGGACGAGCGGGGACGGCCGAGGCCCCGGCGACGGCAGGCCCTGAAGGGGCATCTGCGGAGCGGGGCAAACGGGGGCGACCCCTCCCACCGGCCGCCCCCGGCACATGAGTTCGTCGGGCCGTCCGACATACTCATGCCGCATGAGCGAGCCATGGGAAACACTCATCATTGTCGGCTTGTTCCTTTTCATCGCCGGTTTCTTCGGATTGTTCATCTGGGTCGCGCGGTACGTGAATAAAAGGGACAACCAAAGCCCCCAACAGCGGGAAGAGCTGCTCCAGTTGGTGGCAAGCCGGGGATGGAGCCACACTGCTTGGGCTCCCGGCCAGGGAGACCGCTACTGCGGCGGGGGCCCACTGCCCATGAAGGGCACCAATATCCCCATTGTGGACCAAATCGTCGGCGAATTCCGGGGTCGCTCCATCTGCTGCTTCGAGTACCACTCGCGCGGAATGGACGCGGACGGTCCGAGCACGGTGCAGCGCTCCACGGTATTCGCCGTGACGTCGGCGACCTCCGTACCTCGGATGGTCATTAAACGGCCGCGGGCACTGGACAAGGTGAACGCGCGCGCGGACGCCCTGTTCGGCGGCGGCAAGGTGATTGAGCTGGGCGACCCCGAATTCGACGAGGCATTTCGCCTGATCGCCAACGACGAAGAAGCCGCGCGCAATGCCCTGACCGGCCCTTTGGCGCAGTTCCTCACCTCCGACCCTCGGGCCAAGGAGGAGCCTCTCCGATTCCAGGGAAACGATCTGATCACCTGGCATCGGGGGCGGCTCCGGGCGGAACAGATCGAGCAGAAGCTGAACTACCTGTGCGACGTTCTGGACCATCAGCCGGCGCAGGCGCAACACCCCGCCTGAAGGACCGCGCTCGCGGTGAACCGCAAGACTTACACTGCGTCAGAGCCGAAGCCTCGACCGCAGCTTCTCCGCCTCCGGAACAGAGACGAAGTCACGTGGTCGAATCCGGCTGCGCACACCGGGTCGGTGGATGAGCGGGTGCAACCCCATGCCCCATGCCCATGCCGGATGCATCAGCAACAGGTCATCGACGATCTCGCCCTTCAGCCGCCTCACCCCACAGATACGACAGCGGGCCCGCTCCCCTCGGACGAGGAGAGCGGGCCCGCTGCCGGCATTCCACCAGGCGCTATCCCAGCGCCGACTTCACGACATCCGCGAGCCGCTCGGCGACCGACCGCGCCTGCTCGATGTCGGCGGCCTCGACCATCACCCGGACCAGCGGCTCGGTGCCGGAGGAACGCAGCAGCACCCGGCCGGTCGCGCCCAGCTCCCGCTCCGCCTCGGTGACCGCGGAGGTCAGCTCGGGCGAGGTGGTGACCCGCGACTTGTCGACGTCGGGGACGTTGATGAGGATCTGCGGCAGCCGTTCCATGACGCCCGCCAGGTCGGCCAGGGACCGGCCGGTCGCGGCGACACGAGCCGCCAGCATCAGACCGGTCAGGGTGCCGTCGCCGGTCGTGGCGTGGTCGAGCACGATGACGTGCCCGGACTGCTCACCGCCCAGCGCGTAGCCACCCGCCTTCATCTCCTCCAGGACGTAGCGGTCGCCGACCGCCGTCCGGAGGAACTCGATGCCCTCGCGCTCCATGGCCAGCTTGAAGCCCAGGTTGGACATGACCGTGGCGACGACGGTGTTCTTGCGCAGCGCGCCGGACTCACGCATGCCGAGGGCGAGGACGGCCAGGATCTGGTCGCCGTCGATCTCGTTGCCGTCCTGGTCGACGGCCAGGCAGCGGTCCGCGTCGCCGTCGTGCGCGACACCCAGGTCGGCGCCGTGCTCGACGACGGCCTCGCGCAGCAGCTGCAGATGGGTCGAGCCGCAGCCGTCGTTGATGTTCAGGCCGTCGGGGTCGGTGCCGATGGTGATGACGTCGGCACCGGCCCGGGCGAACGCCTCGGGCGATACGCGGGACGCCGCGCCGTGCGCACCGTCGATGACGATCTTCAGCCCGTCCAGGCGGTTGGGGAGGACGCCGACGAGGTGCGCGACGTAGTTGTCGAAGCCCTCGTCGTAGACGGTGACCCGGCCCACGCCCTCGCCCGTCGGCCGGTCCCACGGCGCACCGGTGCTGTGGCCCCGGTAGGTCTCCTCGATGCGGTCCTCCAGCTCGTCGGCGAGCTTGTGGCCGCCGCGGGCGAAGAACTTGATGCCGTTGTCGGGCATCGGGTTGTGGCTGGCGGAGAGCATCACGCCGAGGTCGGCGCCGAGCGCGCCGGTCAGATACGCGACCGCCGGGGTCGGGAGCACACCCACCCGCAGGACGTCGACACCAGCGCTGGCCAGGCCCGCGACGACCGCGGCCTCCAGGAACTCCCCGGACGCGCGTGGATCACGCCCGACGACCGCCACCGGGCGGTGCCTTTCGAGAGCCGTTCCGTCGGCGGCCCGCCCCCCTTGGCCTACGGGGCTTCGCCCTGGAGCCTCCTCGGCGAGTACATGCGCCGCAGCGACCGACAGGCCGAGCGCGAGCTCCGCCGTCAGATCCGCATTGGCGACACCGCGCACACCGTCCGTGCCGAAGAGTCGTCCCACTGGTGTCCTCCGAGTAGATGAGCTTGGACCAGAGACTGAAGTCCAGGTATACGCCCCTGGTCTTGGAAAGCCGAACGCCCCGGCTGCACGGAAAGTGCCACCGGGGCGTTCGCCAAGAGCTGCAAGCTGCAGCGAGCGCGGTTAGCGCTTGCTGTACTGCGGCGCCTTGCGGGCCTTCTTGAGACCGGCCTTCTTGCGCTCGACCGCACGGTCGTCGCGCTTGAGGAAGCCGGCCTTCTTCAGCGGGGCGCGGTTGTTGTCCACGTCCGCCTCGTTCAGCGCACGGGCAACGCCCAGACGCAGCGCACCGGCCTGGCCGGAGATGCCGCCACCGGAGATGCGGGCGACGACGTCGTAGCGGTTGTCGAGCTCGAGCACCTTGAAGGGCTCGTTGACTTCCTGCTGGTGCACCTTGTTGGGGAAGTAGCCCTCAAGGGTGCGACCGTTGATCTTCCACTGACCGGTGCCCGGAACGATCCGGACGCGGGCGATGGCGTTCTTGCGACGGCCCAGGCCGGCAGCCGGCTGCGGGTCGCCGAAGCGGGAGGCGAGGGACTCGGAGGTGTACTCCGACTCCACGACCTCGGTCTCGGTGGTGTATTCCTCGACGGCCACGTCTTCGTTCTCGACGACGGGGGTCTCGGGAGTGGTCTCGGCCACGATGCTCCTCAGATTCTTTTCGTCTTAGGGGGTGTGGCCGGACTTACTGCGCGACCTGGGTGATCTCGAACGGGACCGGCTGCTGCGCAGCGTGCGGGTGCTCGGCGCCCGCGTAGACCTTCAGCTTCGAGAGCATCTGGCGGCCGAGGGTGTTCTTGGGGAGCATGCCCTTGATGGCCTTCTCGACGGCCTTCTCGGGGTTCTTGTCGAGCAGCTCGTCGTAGCGGACGGAGCGCAGACCACCCGGGAAGCCGGAGTGGCGGTAGGCCATCTTCTGGCTCCGCTTGTTGCCGGAGAGGTGCACCTTGTCGGCGTTGACGATGATGACGAAGTCACCGGTGTCAACGTGCGGCGCGTACACCGGCTTGTGCTTGCCCCTCAGGAGGGACGCGGCCTGGGTGGCCAGACGGCCCAGGACAACGTCCTGCGCGTCAATGATGTGCCACTGGCGCTGAACATCGCCGGGCTTGGGGCTGAACGTACGCACGGTCGTAGCCTTCGCTTCTTCAGAGGTGGGGTTTCCCGTCGGCCCTGAGGGCCTCGGGGAAGGGTCCTGTACTGGTCACCACGGTCGATCACAACGGCACTGGCAGCACTACGGGTGACGCAACCCGTTCGTCCGCCGCCGGTCATCTGCCCGGTGGACCGCGTAAGGGCCCCCTCACGTGAGATAGAGCAAGCCAATACGCATAACGAACTCGCAGAATACCGACCCGACCCCGTACGGGTCAAAACGCGCCCCGAACCGGCGTACGATCTTGACCCGGCTCTACCGGGGTCACCGTCGGCACGACCCGCCGCCGCACACAACCGCGGGCGGTCACCGCGGCCAGCAGCCACAGCGTCGCCGCGTCCCGGAAGGCCCGCCGCTGGATCGCCTCCAGATGCGGCCAGGCGAAGCCGGAGACCTGCGGCACCAGCGCCACCCAGAACCACACCGTACGGGGCACCGAGCCGGCCACCGCCACCGACGCCAGCAGCGGCGGCAGCACCACCAGCAGGTAGTGGTCGAAGGACGGCCGGGAGACCAGGAACGCCGCCAGCATCAGCATGGCCGCGGTCTCCGCCAGCCGCCGCGGCCCGCGCTCACCCCGCCGCCAGCGCAGCCAGGCGCAGCCCACGCCCACCGCGGCCACCGCCGCTGCCGCCCCGTACGCGAGCGTCTCCGGCACTCCCAGCCTGGTCAGGATCATGCCCAGCGAGGCGTCGAACGGCCGGGCGAAGGCATCCTGCCCGTCGAGCAGGAACGGCAGCGTACGGGTGAAGAACATCCCCGGCCGCGGCATCATGAGCGCCGCGAGCACCGACGCCACCACCGGCACCACGAGCGCCACCGCCAGCGCCCGCCACCGGCGTGCGAAGACGAACAGCAGCAACAGCGGCACCAGCATCGGCTTGACCGCCAGCGCCAGCCCGACCACCAGCCCGGCCGTCACCCACCGCGCGCGCCGGGCACACAACAGGGCGAGCGGCAGTGCGACCACGGACGCCAGCGTCCAGTTGCCGATGTTCACCACATTGCGGAACGGCTCGAAGAACACCAGCCCGACGACGCCGAGCGCCGCGAGCCGGCTGCCCGACGCCACCTTGAAGATCCGCAGCGACGCCCACCACCCCGCGAGCACCGCCGACATCCCCACGCCGAGGACCAGCATCCGCAGCTGCCCCCGGGAGAGCAGCGCCTCGGGCACCGCCGCCAGGACGGCGCTGGGCAGGTACAGGAACCGCTTGTCGGCGTACGGAGCCCCGCCGTCCAGAAACGTCCGGGCGGCCCGCACCACGAAGTCGTTGTCCATCCCGACGTTCGGGCTGGTGCGGTACATCTGGACGCCCAGTACGGCCAGCAGACCCAGCGCGACCGCCCGCAGCACCCACGAGGCCGGGGCCAGCAGCCAGCCGACCGGCGTCGGATCGCCTCCCGCGGCGCGCCCCGGCCCGCCCGCCCGGGCCGGTTCAGAGATTCCCTTGACGTCAGAAATGCCCGCTTCGTCCGCAGTCATGCGGTCAGGCTATGAGCCGCCCGCTCAGCGCTTCCGCTCGACACGGCGCTCGTCCCACACCGGCTCCGGGGTCTCCCGCACCAGCCCGTCCTGCCCGAAGACCAGGAACCGGTCGAAGGACCGCGCGAACCAGCGGTCGTGCGTCACCGCCACCACCGTGCCGTCGTACGCCTCCAGTCCCTCCTGCAACGCCTCCGCCGACTCCAGGTCCAAGTTGTCGGTCGGCTCGTCCAGCAGCAGCGCCGTCGTACCGGACAGCTCCAGCAACAGGATCTGGAAGCGGGCCTGCTGGCCACCCGAGAGCTTCTCGAAGCGCTGCTCCGCCTGCTTCTCCAGCTCGTAGCGCCGCAGCGCCGACATCGCCTGGCCCTTGTTCTTGGCGTGCTCGGTCCACAGGATGTCCAGCAGCGTGCGGCCCAGCAGCTCGGGATGCGCGTGCGTCTGCGCGAAGTGCCCCGGGACGACGCGGGCACCCAGCTTCCACTTCCCGGAGTGCGCCACGGGATTCTCCTGGTCGCCGGCCAGCAGCCGCAGGAAGTGCGACTTGCCCGAGCCGTTCGACCCCAGCACCGCGACCCGCTCGCCGTAGAAGATCTCCAGGTCGAAGGGCTTCATCAGGCCGGTCAGCTCCAGCCCCTCGCAGGTGATCGCCCGGACGCCGGTACGGCCGCCGTGCAGCCGCATCGTGATGTCCTGCTCCCGCGGCGGCTCCGGCGGCGGGCCGGCCTCCTCGAACTTCCGCAGCCGCGTCTGGGCCGCCGCATAGCGCGACGCCAGCTCATGGCTGACCGTGGCCGCCTGCCGCAGGGACAGCACCAGCTTCTTGAGCTGGGCGTGCTTCTCGTCCCACCGCCGCCGCAGCTCCTCGAAGCGCGCGAAGCGCTCCTTGCGCGCCGCGTGGTAGGTCGCGAAGCCGCCGCCGTGCACCCACACGTCGGAGCCCGCGGGCCCCGGCTCGACGCTGACGATCTTCTCCGCGGAGCGGGCCAGCAGCTCCCGGTCGTGCGAGACGAACAGCACCGTCTTACGGGTCTCGCGCAGCTGCTCCTCCAGCCACCGCTTGCCGGGCACGTCCAGATAGTTGTCCGGCTCGTCCAGCAGCAGCACCTCGTCGGTGCCCCGCAGCAGCGACTCCAGCACCAGCCGCTTCTGCTCGCCCCCGGAGAGCGTCCGGACCTGCCGCCACTGCGCCTTCTCGTACGGCATGCCGAGCGCGGCCGTGGTGCAGATGTCCCACACCGTCTCGGCCTCGTAGCCACGCGCCTCCGCCCAGTCGCTGAGCGCCTGCGCGTATGCCATCTGCGCGTCCTCGTCGTCCGAGGTCATGATCGCCAGTTCGGCGGCGTCCACCGCCGCGGCCGCCTCCCGGATCCGTGGCTGTGCGACGGACACCAGCAGATCGCGCACCGTGCGCTCGTCCCGCACCGACCCCACGAACTGCGGCATCACCCCCAGGCCGCCGCTGACCGTCACCGCCCCGCCGTGCGGCCGCAGCTCCCCCGCGATCAGCCGCAGCAGCGTCGTCTTCCCCGCGCCGTTGGCCCCCACCAACGCCACCGAGGCGCCCTCCCCGACCCGGAAGGACACATCCCCCAGCAGGACCCTCCCGTCCGGCAGGTAGTACTCCAGATGCCCGGCTTCAAGATGTCCCATGGGCTGGATTCTCACGGCCCACCGCCCATTCCACCAATCGGTTTAGGATGCGCGGCATGAGCTTTGGGCAAGGGGGGCCGTTCGACGGCCCAGGGGGATCGACCCCGGACTGGGACGCGCTCGCCGCGGAGAGCGAAGCACGCTCCCGCCGCAAGCGCTGGATGTACATCGGCGGAGGTGCGCTCGCGACGGTCGTGGTGGCCGGCATCGTGGCCGCCGCGGTCATGACCAGCGGAAGTGACCCACAGGGCGGCAGCGCGTCGGCGCCGCCCTCGGCGTCCGGTCTGACCGAGGAGCCGGACGACAAACCGTCCTTCCCGGACGTCTCCGTCCCGCCCCCGCCGAACCCGCGCGACTACATCTCCGACCCGGCGAAGGACAAGGCGCCCCTCACCCCCGCCACTCTCTTCCCGCAGCAGAAGATGGTCGTGGGCGAGAACACCTACACCCGCACGAAGACCGCCTCCACCAAGGACTGCACCGCCGCCGCCCAGGGCGCCCTCGGCTCCGTACTGGCCCACAACGGGTGCTCACAGCTGCTGCGCGCCACGTACTCCAAGGGCGGCATGGCGGTCACCGTCGGCATCGCGGTCTTCGACTCCCCGGCGAAGGCGGAGCGGGTCAAGAACCAGACCAAGCCCAATCTCGCCCCGCTCGCCGGCGGCGGCGTCCCGGCGTCCTTCTGCCAGGGCACGAAATGCCTGATGAACACCAACGCCACCGGTCGCTACGCCTACTTCACGATCTCCGGCTTCACCAACGGCAAGCCCGTCACCGGCTCGGAGGCCCAGGCGCGCCGGATCGGCGGGGACGGCGCGGCGTACGCCTTCAACCAGATCACCCAGCGTGGCAAGGACCAGGCGACGAAGGCCGGCCAGCAGCAGGCGAGGGAAGCCAGGGAACGGGCCCAGAAGCAGTCCTGAGCCGCCCCGGGCGGCCCTGAGCCGCCCTCCACGCGGGCGCCGCCCTTCTCCCGGGTGGCGCCCGCGGGCGCGGGGCCCCTCGGCCGCCTCAGCAGCAGCCGTCCGCCCCGGACCCGCTCCCCGCCGCACCGGGCAGGGTGCGCTTGTTCCGCGCCTCCAGATTGCGGGCCATCAGCAGATCGTCGGCCGGATAGCCGACCTCCTCCAGCGTCAGCCCGTGCGGCCGCACCACATGTACGGCCGAATCCCGCACCCCCGCGGCCAGCACCTTGCCCGCCCATTCGACCGGCCGGTGCCCGTCCCCGACGAACAGCAGTGCGCCGACCAGCGACCGCACCATGTTGTGGCAGAACGCGTCGGCCCGCACCGTCGCGGTGACGATCCCGTCCGCGCCCCGCTCCCAGCGCAGCGTCTGCAGCGTCCGGATCGTGGTCGCGCCCTCCCGCCGCTTGCAGTACGCCGCGAAGTCGTGCTCCCCCAGCAGCGCCTGCGACGCCGCGTTCATCGCGTCGACGTCCAGCTCCCAGTCGTGCCACAGCACATGGCCGCGCAGCAGCGGGTCCACACCGCCCGGGTGATCGGTCACCCGGTAGGCATAGCGCCGCCAGATCGCCGAGAACCGCGCGTTGAAGCCGTACGGGGCCTCCACGGCCCGCCACACCCGGACGTCCTTGGGCAGCCGTCCCGCCAGCCGGCGCAGCAGCCGGTCGCTGTGCTCGGCCCACACCGCCTCCGGCAGATCCACGTGCGCCACCTGCCCGCGCGCGTGCACCCCCGCGTCCGTCCGCCCTGCGACCGTGAGCTCATACGTCTCGTCCGACCGCGTCACCGTCCGCAGCGCGCTCTCCACCTCGCCCTGCACGGTGCGCCGCTCGCGCTGTTTCGCCCAGCCCGAGAAGTCCTTCCCGTCATAGGAAAGATCCAGCCGCACCCGCACGTACCCGGGCTCCACCTCATCGCTCACGCCGCGATCCTCTCAAAACCCACACCCTCGAAAGACCTGCCCCCGGACGTACGGAACGGGCCCGCTCCCCAGAGGGAACGGACCCGTCCGCGCACTACAGACAGCCTCAGGCGTCCTTGGACTCCTCGGCCGGCGCCTCGTCGGCCTTGGCCTCGACGGCCTCGTCCTTCTTCAGCGCGTCTTCCTTGACCGCACGCTTGGTGGCGGCCTCGGCCTCACCGGTGGCCTGCTGGGCCACGGTCAGCGCCTCCACCAGCTCGATGACAGCCATGGGAGCGTTGTCGCCACGACGGTTACCGATCTTGGTGATACGGGTGTAGCCACCCGGGCGGTTCTCGAACCGCGGACCGACCTCGGTGAAGAGCGTGTGCACGACGCTCTTGTCCGAGATCAGCTGCATGACCTGACGGCGGTTGTGAAGGTCACCCTTCTTCGCCTTGGTCACCAGACGCTCGGCGTACGGGCGCAGACGACGGGCCTTGGCCTCGGTCGTCGTGATGCGACCGTGCTCGAAGAGAGCGGTGGCCAGGTTCCGCAGCATCAGACGCTCGTGCGCGGCGCTGCCGCCCAGACGGGCACCCTTGGCGGGCTTCGGCATGGTGTTTCTCCTTCATTGCTGCACCGGCCGTATCAGGTACCGGTGTCAGTTCCCACGAGGCGGCCGCCCCGCGGAAGATTCACATGGCGAAGGCCCGGGGACACGCCCCGGACCTCAGCCGGACAGGCTCAGTACTGCTCGGTCTCCACGAACCCGGCGTCCGCGTCGTCGTCGGCGCCGAAGGCGTCGGCAGCGGCGGTCGGGTCGAATCCGGGCGGGCTGTCCTTGAGGGCCAGGCCCATGCCGGCCAGCTTCGCCTTGACCTCGTCGATCGACTTCGCACCGAAGTTGCGGATGTCGAGCAGGTCCGCCTCGGAGCGGGCGACGAGCTCGCCCACCGAGTGGATGCCCTCGCGCTTGAGGCAGTTGTAGGAGCGGACCGTGAGCTCCAGCTCCTCGATCGGCAGCGCCAGGTCGGCGGCCAGGGCGGCGTCCGTGGGCGAGGGGCCCATGTCGATGCCCTCGGCGTCGATGTTGAGCTCGCGCGCCAGACCGAACAGCTCGACCAGGGTCTTACCGGCCGACGCCATGGCGTCACGCGGACGCATGGCCTGCTTGGTCTCGACGTCGACGATCAGCTTGTCGAAGTCGGTGCGCTGCTCGACACGGGTCGCCTCGACCTTGTACGTGACCTTGAGCACCGGCGAGTAGATGGAGTCGACCGGGATACGGCCGATCTCCTGGCCCACCTGCTTGTTCTGGACGGCGGAGACGTAGCCGCGACCGCGCTCGACGGTCAGCTCCATCTCCAGCTTGCCCTTGCCGTTGAGCGTGGCGAGGACCAGGTCCGGGTTGTGCACCTCGACACCGGCCGGGGGCGCGATGTCAGCAGCGGTGACCAGGCCGGGACCCTGCTTGCGCAGGTACATCACGACCGGCTCGTCGTGCTCCGAGGAGACGACCAGCTGCTTGATGTTGAGGATGAGATCGGTGACGTCCTCCTTGACGCCCGGCACGGTGGTGAACTCGTGCAGGACACCGTCGATGCGGATGGACGTGACCGCCGCACCCGGGATCGAGGAGAGGAGCGTACGACGCAGGGAGTTTCCGAGGGTGTAGCCGAAGCCCGGCTCCAGCGGCTCGATCACGAACCGGGAGCGGTATTCGTCGACGACCTCTTCGGTCAACGAGGGACGCTGAGCAATCAGCATGGTGTTCGATCCTTCAGTCGTGGACGCCCGCTATTTGACGTCCGCTGTACTTCAAAGGGTACGGGCGGTACGGCGCCATTGGCTCCGTACCGCCCAGACCATTCAGCTCTTACTTGGAGTAGAGCTCAACGATCAGCTGCTCCTGCACCTGGGTGTCGATCACCTGGCGCTCGGGCATGCTGTGCACGAGGACCCGGAGGTTCGACGGGATCGATTCCAGCCAGGCCGGAACCGTCCGGTCGCCGGCCTCGGCCTGCGCCACCGCGAACGGGGTCAGGTTCCGAGAGCCCTCGCGGACCTCGATGATGTCGTTCGCCGCCACACGAGCCGACGGAATGTCGGTCTTGCGGCCGTTCACGTTGATGTGTCCGTGACGGACCAGCTGACGCGCGTGGTCGCGGGACTTGGCAAAGCCGGCCCGGTAGACCACGTTGTCGAGACGAGTCTCAAGGATGCGCAGAAGGTTCTCACCGGTCTTGCCGGTCTTCTGGTTCGCTTCCTTGTAGTAGTTCACGAACTGCTTCTCAAGGACACCGTAGATACGGCTGCACTTCTGCTTCTCACGAAGCTGGAGCAGGTACTCGCTGTCCTTGGTGCGCCCGCGTCCGTGCTCACCCGGGGGGTAAGGACGAATCTCGATCGGGCACTTTGCGCTCTCACACTTGCTGCCCTTGAGGAACAGCTTCTGCTTCTCCCGACGGCAACGCTTGCAGTCGGCCCCGGTGTAACGCGCCATATTGTTTTGTCTCCTACGTCAGCTGGTCAGACGCGGCGGCGCTTGGGCGGCCGGCATCCGTTGTGCGGGGTGGGGGTGACGTCCTGGATCGAACCCACCTCGAGGCCGGTGGCCTGCAGCGAGCGGATCGCGGTCTCACGGCCGGAGCCGGGACCCTTGACGAAGACGTCAACCTTGCGCATGCCGTGCTCCTGCGCGCGGCGGGCGGCCGACTCGGCGGCCATCTGCGCGGCGAAGGGGGTGGACTTGCGCGAGCCCTTGAAGCCGACGTGGCCGGCAGAGGCCCAGGAGATCACGTTGCCCGTGGGGTCCGTGATCGAGACGATGGTGTTGTTGAACGTGCTCTTGATGTGAGCGTGCCCGTGGGCGACGTTCTTCTTCTCCTTGCGGCGCACCTTCTTGGCGCCGGCCGTACGGCCCTTCGGAGGCATTCATTACTCCCGTGGAGGTGGTCGGTCCTACTACTCGGACCGCGATGGCCTGCGGCGGTCTGGGGGTGGCCCCCGGAACACCGCAGTGCGTCCGGTGAGGACTACTTCTTGCCCGGCTTCTTCTTGCCGGCGATCGCGCGACGCGGACCCTTGCGGGTACGGGCGTTCGTGCTGGTGCGCTGACCGTGCACCGGCAGACCGCGACGATGACGCAGACCCTGGTAGCAGCCGATCTCGACCTTGCGGCGGATGTCGGCCTGAATCTCGCGACGGAGGTCACCCTCGGTCTTGAGGTTGTTGTCCACGAACTCGCGGATCTTGATCAGGTCTTCCTCGGCCAGATCGCGGACCCGGGTGTTGGGGTCCACGCCGGTGGCGGCGAGGGTCTGCTGCGACAGCGTGCGCCCGATACCGAAGACGTAGGTGAGGGCGACCTCCACACGCTTTTCGCGCGGGAGATCAACGCCTGCGAGGCGTGCCATTGATGTGGCTCCTGATGGCTATTCGGAGGTCTTCCGCAGCACCGTTCCCGTAAAACTCTTCAGAATTACGAGCCGGGTCCCCGGCCTCCGAGCCGGGGGTGTCGTCCCCACGCAACAGATGCGGGGGTCGGGTGACTGCGTATGTACGTATGTGCTTGCGTCGCGCGAAGTACTGCGAAATGCAGGTTGGTCGGCGTGCGTCAGCCCTGGCGCTGCTTGTGGCGCAGGTTGTCGCAGATGACCATGACCCGGCCGTGACGGCGGATCACCTTGCACTTGTCGCAGATCTTCTTGACGCTCGGCTTGACCTTCATGGGATGTGAGGTTCTCCGGGTCAGTGCCGTCACCCCACGGGAGCGGGGCGGCGACAAGATCTACTTGTAGCGGTAGACGATCCGGCCACGCGTCAGGTCGTAGGGAGAAAGCTCCACCACAACCCGGTCATCAGGGAGAATGCGGATGTAGTGCATCCGCATCTTGCCGCTGATGTGCGCGAGGACCTTGTGACCGTTCTGGAGTTCTACCTTGAACATCGCGTTCGGCAGAGACTCGATCACGGTGCCCTCGATCTCGATGGCACCTTGCTTCTTGGCCACGCTTCGCCTTTCGAATCGGCTACCTTGATCAGCTCTCCTGCGGAGGCCGCTTCGAGAAGCAGACACACGGATGCACGAGAGCCGACGCGTCAGTCTACGTCAGCGCTATCGAAAAGACGAATCCACGATTATTGCCCACCAGGCGTGATCCTTAAGCCCAGCGGCCCTCCCCGGGACCCCTATGCCGTGGCCGCGGGGTCCGGCGCGACGGTGATTCCGAGCTCCGCGAGCTTCGCCTTGCCGCCGTCCACGGCGGTGAGCACCAGCGGGCCGTTCTCGGTCAGCGCCACCGAGTGCTCCCAGTGCGAGGACCAGCTGCCGTCGTTCGTCTTGACCGTCCAGTCGTCCTCGAGGACGTGCGTCTTGGCGGTGCCCAGATTGACCATCGGCTCGATCGCGATGCAGAAACCGGGCACCAGCTTGGGGCCACGGCCGCGCTTGCGGTCGACGTAGTTCAGCAGGTGCGGGTCCATGTGCATCTGCGAGCCGATGCCGTGGCCACCGTAGTCCTCGACGATGCCGTACTTACCGCCGGCGGGCCGCGGCTGGCGCCGGATGTAACCCTCGATCGCCTTGGAGATGTCCACCAGCCGGTTGCCCTTGGCGACGGCCGCGATACCGGCCCACATCGACTCCTCGGTCACCCGGCTGAGCTCGACCAGCTCCTGGGAGTGACCGGACCCCACGAACGCGGTGTACGCGGCGTCGCCGTGCCAGCCGTCGATGATCGCGCCGCAGTCGATGGAGATGATGTCGCCGTCGTTGAGCACCGTCTCCGCGTCGGGGATGCCGTGGACCACGACGTCGTTCACCGACGTGCAGATCGTGGCGGGGAAGCCGCCGTAGCCGAGGAAGTTCGACTTCGCGCCGTGCTCGGCGAGCACCTTGCGGGCCGCGTCGTCCAGGTCCTTGGTCGAGGCGCCGGGCACCGCGACCTCCCGCGTCGCCGCGTGAATGGCGGCGACCACCAGCCCCGCCTCGCGCATCTTCGCGATCTGCTCCGGGGTCTTGATCTCCACCATGGCGCCTGACGCCTTCCTGAACCGACGATTACGACAACTGCGTTTCGCGCGTGCCGACCGGCACCACGCGGGCGCGCCCGCCCCTCCATACGATACGGCCGCGACGCCCTTGCCGGGCATCGCGGCCGTATACGGAGCTTGTGCGGCGTGCCTACTCGCCGCGGCCCAGCGCCTTCATCGAGCGCTGGGTGACCTCTTCGACCTTGCCGAGGGCCGGGATCGTGACCACGAGGCCCTGGGCCTTGTAGTAGTCGATGATCGGCTCGGTCTCCGAGTGGTAGACCTCGAGGCGCTTGCGCACGGTGTCCTCGTGGTCGTCGTCACGCTGGTACAGCTCGCCGGAGCACTCGTCGCAGACGCCCTCGACGGCCGGCTTCTTGTACTCGACGTGGAAGACGTGCGCGGAGTTGCTGCGGCAGATGCGCCGGCCGGCGATCCGCTTCACGACCTCTTCCTCGGGCACCTCGAGATCGAGGACGGCGTCCAGCTTGATGCCGTTGCCCTTGAGGTAGACGTCGAGCGCCTCGGCCTGCTTGAGGTTGCGCGGGAACCCGTCCAGCAGGAACCCCTTGGCAGCGTCCGGCTGCTCCAGGCGGTCCTCGGCCATGCCGATCGTGACCTCGTCCGGTACCAGATTTCCGGAGTCCATGAACGACTTTGCCTTGACCCCCAGGGGCGTGCCCTGGCTGATGTTGGCGCGGAAAAGGTCGCCCGTGGAGATGTGAGGGATCTCGAGGTTCTTGGCAAGGTACGCAGCCTGCGTACCCTTGCCGGCCCCCGGAGGTCCGACGAGGACGATTCGCATCAGCGGAGGAACCCTTCGTAGTTGCGCTGCTGGAGCTGGCTCTCGATCTGCTTAACGGTCTCCAGACCCACACCCACGATGATCAGGATGCTCGTCCCGCCGAACGGGAAGTTCTGGTTCGCGTTGAAAAGCACCAACGCCACTGTTGGTACGAGCGCGATCAGCCCCAGGTACAGCGAGCCCGGCCACGTGATCCGGTTGAGCACGTAGCTGAGGTACTCGGCCGTCGGGCGACCAGCCCGGATGCCCGGGATGAAGCCACCATACTTCTTCATGTTGTCGGCAACTTCTTCGGGGTTGAAGGAGATGGCGACGTAGAAAAACGCGAAGAAGACGATCAGCAGGAAGTACGTAACGATGTAAACCGGGTGATTTCCCTTGGTGAAGTTGGTGGCGATCCAGGTCGCCCATGCCGCCTTCGACCCGCTGAACTGTGCAACGAGGGCTGGAATGTAGAGCAGCGATGACGCGAAGATGACGGGAATCACACCCGCCTGATTCACCTTGAGCGGGATGTACGTGGACGTACCGCCGTAGGACCGGCGGCCGATCATCCGCTTCGCGTACTGCACCGGAATCCGCCGCTGAGCCTGCTCGACGAAGACCACCAGGGCAACCATCGCCAGCCCCACCGCGATGACCGCGAAGAACTCGATCCAGCCGTCGGCCAGCTTGCCGGTGAGCTTGATCTGCCACAGGGCGCCCGGGAAGCCGGCGGCGATCGAGATGAACATCAGGATCGACATGCCGTTGCCGATACCGCGGTCGGTCACCATCTCGCCGAGCCACATGATCAGGGCCGTGCCGGCGGTCATCGTGATGACCATCGTGATGGTGGTGAAGATGGAGTCGCTGGGCACGATCTCGCTGGCGACCGGGCAGCTCTGGAAGAGCGCGCCGCTGCGGGCGGTGGCCACCAGGCCGGTGCCCTGCAGGATGGCCAGCGCCACGGTCAGATAGCGGGTGTACTGGGTGATCTTCGCCTGGCCGGTCTGCCCCTCTTTCTTGAGGGCCTCCAGTCGCGGAATCACCACAGTGAGCAGCTGGAGAATGATGCTCGCCGTGATGTACGGCATGATCCCCAGCGCGAAGATCGTGATCTGCAGCAGCGCACCACCGCTGAACATGTTCACCAGGGCGAACAACCCGCTGTTGCCGCCGGCCTGCTTCATGCAGGTCTCGACGTTCGCGTAGTTCACCCCGGGGACCGGGACGTGCGCTCCGATCCGGTAGAGCACGATGATGCCCAATGTGAACAGCAGCTTCTTGCGCAGGTCGGGCGTCTTGAACGCTCGGGCGAACGCGGTGAGCACGGTGCCTCCTGCGCCCCCCGCCTAGTAAGCGAGAGGTGACGGTCTTGAGGATCGACGAATACTTAGCGGCCAATTACCGCACAGGCACGGCCCGCGCGGCGGGGTTCCGGGGCAAGCCCGGAAAAAACAACAGTGCACGCCACCTTACCGGCGTCCGTACCCCCGTGGAACGACCAACCGGGGATGCCCCAATCAATGGGCATCCCCGGTCAGTTGAACCAACGAACTCAGATGAGTTCGGTGACGGTGCCGCCGGCAGCGGCGATCTTCTCCTTGGCGGAGCCGGAGACGGCGTCAACCGTCACCTGCAGCGCCACGGAGATCTCGCCGGCGCCGAGCACCTTGACGAGCTCGTTCTTGCGCACAGCACCCTTGGCGACCAGATCGGCCACCGTAACCTCGCCACCCTGGGGGTAAAGCGCGGTCAGCTTCTCCAGGTTCACGACCTGGAACTGCTTGTGGGCGGGGTTCTTGAAGCCCTTGAGCTTCGGGAGACGCATGTGGAGGGGCATCTGCCCACCCTCGAAGCGCTCCGGAACCTGGTAACGGGCCTTGGTGCCCTTGGTACCACGACCAGCGGTCTTACCCTTGGACGCCTCACCACGACCGACACGGGTCTTGGCGGTCTTGGCACCCGGGGCAGGACGGAGGTTGTGGACCTTCAGCGGGTTGTTCTCCGCCATGTCAGTCGACCTCCTCAACCGTCACGAGGTGGCGGACGGTCTGCACCATGCCGCGGAACTCGGGGCGGTCCTCCTTGACAACCACGTCGTTGAGCCGCTTGAGGCCCAGCGAACGAAGGGTGTCGCGGTGGTTCTGCTTGCTACCGATGAAAGACTTCGTCTGCGTGATCTTGAGGTGCGCCATTACGCGGTCACCCCTGCACGCGCCCGCAGCAGTGCGGCGGGAGCGACGTCCTCAAGCGGCAGGCCACGACGGGCCGCGATCTCCTCGGGGCGCTGAAGGCCCTGAAGCGCGGTCACCGTGGCGTGCACGATGTTGATCGGGTTCGACGAGCCGAGCGACTTGCTCAGGACGTCGTGGATGCCCGCGCACTCCAGAACGGCGCGCACGGGACCACCGGCGATCACACCGGTACCGGGGGAAGCAGGCTTGAGCAGGACAACGCCCGCAGCCTTCTCGCCCTGGATCGGGTGAGGGATGGTGCCCTGGATACGCGGGACCTTGAAGAAGCTCTTCTTGGCCTCTTCGACGCCCTTGGCGATGGCCGCGGGAACTTCCTTGGCCTTGCCGTATCCGACACCTACGGTGCCGTCACCGTCGCCCACCACGACCAGCGCGGTGAAGCTGAAACGGCGACCACCCTTGACAACCTTGGCGACACGGTTGATCGCGACAACGCGCTCAACGTATGCGGTCTTCTCGGCGGCAGCGCCACCGTCGCGACCCTTCCGGTCCCGCCGCTCGCCGCCACCGGCACCGCTCCCGCGGCGCTGGGGTCCAGCCATTGGATTTACCTCTCTCTGTTACGTCCGCTAGCTCCGGAACCGGGGCTTAGAACTTCAGCCCGGCTTCGCGGGCGGCGTCCGCCAGAGCGGCAATGCGCCCGGCGTACTGGTTGCCACCGCGGTCGAACACGACGGTCTCGACACCCGCGGCCTTGGCGCGCTCGGCGACGAGGGAACCGACCTGCTTGGCCTGGTCGCCCTTGCTGCCTTCGCCACCACGGATCGACGCGTCCAGGTGCGACGCCGACGCGAGCGTGTGGCCCGCGATGTCGTCGATGACCTGGGCGGTGATGCCGCGGTTGGAACGCGTCACGACGAGGCGCGGACGCACCGGCGTACCCGCGATCCGCTTACGGATGCGGATGTGGCGCCGCTTGAGGGCGGCACCCTTACGGGCATTGCCCTTGGCGATCTTCACACCGTATGCCATGGCTTACTTACCAGCCTTTCCGACCTTGCGGCGGATGACCTCGCCGGCGTACTTGACGCCCTTGGCCTTGTACGGGTCAGGCTTGCGGAGCTTGCGGATGTTGGCCGCAACCTCGCCCACCTTCTGCTTGTCGATGCCCTCGACGCTGAGCTTGGTCGGGGACTCGACCTTGAAGGAGATGCCTTCGGGGGCCTCGACGACGATGGGGTGGCTGTAGCCCAGCGCGAACTCCAGGTTGGAGCCCTTCGCCTGAACTCGGTAGCCGACACCGCTGATCTCAAGTGCCTTGCTGTAGCCCGTGGTCACGCCGGTGATCATGTTCGCCACCAGCGTGCGGGACAGGCCGTGCAGGGCCTTGTTCTGACGCTCGTCGTTCGGGCGGGTGACGGCGATGATGCCGTCTTCACCCTTGGCGACCTCGATGGGCGCGGCGACGGTGTGCTCAAGGGAGCCCTTGGGGCCCTTGACCGACACCTTGCGGCCATCAATGGTGACGTCCACACCAGCGGGAACCTGGATGGGCAGCTTGCCAATACGCGACATTAGCTATTCCTCCGTTCCCTGGTTACCAGACGTAGGCGAGGACTTCCCCACCCACGCCCTTCTTGCTGGCCTGCTGGCCGGTCAGGAGACCGTGGGACGTGGAGATGATCGCCACGCCCAGGCCGCCGAGAACCTTCGGCAGACTTGTGGACTTTGCGTAGACCCGCAGGCCCGGCTTCGAAATCCGCTTGATGCCGGCGATCGAGCGCTCGCGGTTCGGGCCGAACTTCAGGTCGAGGGTGAGGTTCTTGCCAACCTCGGCGTCCTCGACCTTCCAGCCGGTGATGTAGCCCTCCTGCTGGAGGATCTCCGCGATGTGCGACTTGATCTTGCTGTGCGGCATCACGACGGTGTCGTGGTATGCCGAGTTCGCGTTACGCAGACGGGTCAGCATGTCTGCGATGGGATCAGTCATGGTCATGAATTGGCCTTCGGCCTCTCTCGCCGGGGTTTCCTATGTGCGCCATCCCTCTCCCCGATCAGAGTCGGGACGGGTGCGGTGCGGGGACCTACGGCGTAGTAAGCGACGTTATGCGGGCGGTGCCCGCGGTCGGTCTCGGGCGGCGGGGCGCCCAACCCTTCTACCCTACGGGATAAAGGGCGGGGCACCTGCCGACCGATGCTTACCGAGAGCCTCCGGGTAAACCCAACTAGGGTTTACCAGGAGCTCTTGGTCACGCCCGGCAGCTCGCCACGGTGAGCCATCTCACGAAGGCACACGCGGCACAGGCCGAACTTGCGGTAGACGGAGTGCGGCCGGCCGCAGCGCTGGCAACGCGTGTACGCGCGGACAGCAAACTTCGGCTTACGAGCCGCCTTAGCGATCAGAGCCTTCTTCGCCACGGTCAGTTCTCCTTGAACGGGAAGCCGAGGTGACGAAGCAGGGCACGGCCCTCATCGTCGTTGGACGCCGTGGTGACCACGGTGATGTCCATGCCCCGCGTCCGGTCGATCTTGTCCTGGTCGATCTCGTGGAACATGACCTGCTCCGTGAGACCGAAGGTGTAGTTGCCCCGACCGTCGAACTGCTTCGGGGACAGACCACGGAAGTCGCGGATGCGCGGCAGCGCGAGCGACAGCAGGCGGTCCAGGAACTCCCACATGCGGTCACCGCGGAGGGTGACGTGGGCACCGATCGGCTGGCCCTCGCGCAGCTTGAACTGCGCGATGGACTTACGGGCCTTGGTGACGGCCGGCTTCTGGCCGGTGATCGTGGTGAGGTCCTTGATGGCACCGTCGATCAGCTTGGAGTCGCGGGCGGCGTCGCCCACACCCATGTTGACCACGATCTTGGTCAGGCCGGGGATCTGCATGACGTTCTCGTACGAGAACTCGTCCTTCAGCTTCCCGGCGATTTCTTCGCGGTAGCGCTGCTTGAGGCGCGGCGCGTTGGTGGTGGCAGTCATCAGATGTCCTCACCGGTCCGCTTGGCAACGCGGATCTTGTTGCCGTCATCGTCGAACCGGAACCCGACGCGGGTGACAACCTTGTTGCCGTCCTTCTCCACAACCAGCTGAACGTTGCTGACGTGGATCGGGGCCTCGGTGGTGACGATGCCGCCGGTCTGCGAACCGCGGGCGGTCTGGCCGGCCTTGGTGTGCTTCTTGACCCGGTTGACACCCTCGACCAGGACACGGTCCTCGCGGGGGAAGGCCTGAATGACCTTGCCCTGCTTGCCCTTGTCCTTACCGGTGATGACCTGGACCAGGTCGCCCTTCTTGATCTTCATCGGTTACAGCACCTCCGGCGCGAGCGAGATGATCTTCATGAACTTCTTCTCGCGCAGCTCACGGCCCACCGGGCCGAAGATACGGGTGCCGCGGGGGTCGCCATCGTTCTTGAGGATGACGGCCGCGTTCTCGTCGAAGCGGATGTACGAGCCGTCGGGACGGCGGCGCTCCTTGACGGTGCGAACGATGACGGCCTTGACGACGTCACCCTTCTTCACGTTGCCACCGGGGATCGCGTCCTTCACGGTGGCGACAATGACGTCACCGATGCCCGCGTAGCGGCGACCCGAGCCACCGAGAACACGGATGGTGAGAATTTCCTTCGCACCCGTGTTGTCGGCGACCCGAAGTCGCGACTCCTGCTGGATCACGTCTATCTCCTGATCGTCTGCCGGTTCCCGGCAGGGACTTCGAACGAAGTCCCTGCCGAGCCTGGCGGAACTGACCTGAGCGGAAACGCTCAGGCTGAACTAACGGAAATTCCCTTGCGGGAACTGCCTACTTGGCCTTCTCGAGGATCTCGACGATGCGCCAGCGCTTGGTGGAGGACAGCGGCCGGGTCTCCATGAGGAGGACACGGTCGCCGACACCGGCAGCGTTCTGCTCGTCGTGTGCCTTGAGCTTGTTCGTACGGCGGATGACCTTGCCGTACAGCGCGTGCTTGACACGGTCCTCGACGGCGACGACGACGGTCTTGTCCATCTTGTCGCTGACGACGAGACCCTCACGGGTCTTGCGGAAGCCGCGGTCGTTGGTCTCAGTCACATTCTTCTCGCTCATCAGGCGCTCTCCACCGTCTCGATGCCCAGCTCGCGCTCGCGCATCAGGGTGTAGATCCGGGCGATGTCCTTACGGACGGACTTGAGCCGACCGTGGTTCTCGAGCTGTCCGGTCGCCGCCTGGAAGCGGAGGTTGAACAGCTCCTCCTTGGCCTCACGAAGCTTGCCGACGAGGTCCTCGTCATTCAGCTCGCGCAGCTCGGTCGCCTTGATACCGGCCGCCATCACGACTCACCTGCCTCGCGCCGCACAATGCGGCACTTCATCGGAAGCTTGTGGGCGGCGCGGGTCAGCGCCTCCTTGGCAACCTTTTCGTTCGGGAAGGACAGCTCGAACATCACCCGACCGGGCTTGACGTTCGCGACCCACCACTCGGGAGAACCCTTACCGGAACCCATGCGGGTTTCGGCCGGCTTCTTCGTGAGCGGGCGGTCCGGGTAAATGTTGATCCAGACCTTGCCGCCACGCTTGATGTGACGGGTCATCGCGATACGAGCGGACTCGATCTGACGGTTCGTCACGTAAGCCGGGGTCACGGCCTGAATGCCGTACTCACCGAAGGCCAGCTCGGTGCCACCCTTGGCCATGCCACTGCGCTTCGGGTGGTGCTGCTTGCGGTGCTTGACCCTGCGAGGGATCAGCATGTCGGTCAGGCCTCCGTTCCGGGGGTCTCCGCCGGAGCAGCGGCTGCGGCCTCGGCCTTGGGGGCCTCGGCTGCGGCGTTCTGCTGCTGCGGCTTGCGGCCACCGCGGCCGCCACGCTCGCCGCCACCGCCACGACGGGGACGGTCGCTGCCGCCACCGCCGCCGCCACCGCGGGCCGGGCGGTTACCCGCACGGGCGGCAGCGTTCTCGGCGCGAACCTCGGCGATGTTCTTGACGTCGCCCTTGTAGATCCAGACCTTCACACCGATACGGCCGAAGGTCGTCTTGGCCTCGAAGAAGCCGTAGTCGACGTTCGCACGGAGCGTGTGCAGGGGCACGCGGCCCTCGCGGTAGAACTCCGAGCGGGACATCTCGGCGCCGCCGAGACGGCCACCGCACTGGATCTTGATGCCCTTGGCGCCGGCCTTCATCGTCGACTGCATGCTCTTACGCATGGCGCGACGGAAGGAGACGCGGGAGGAGAGCTGCTCGGCGACGGCCTGGGCCACGAGCTGAGCATCGGTCTCGGGGTTCTTGACCTCGAGGATGTTCAGCTGGACCTGCTTGCCGGTCAGCTTCTCCAGTTCGCCGCGGATGCGGTCGGCCTCGGCGCCACGGCGGCCGATGACGATGCCCGGACGAGCGGTGTGGATGTCAACGCGGACGCGCTCACGGGTGCGCTCGATCTCCACCTTGGAGATACCGGCGCGCTCCATGCCCTTCGTCATCATGCGACGAATGGCAACGTCTTCCTTGACGTAGTCCTTGTACAGCTTGTCGGCGTACCAGCGCGACTTGAAGTCGGTGGTGATGCCGAGCCGGAACCCGTGCGGGTTAACCTTCTGGCCCATTACCGGGTTCCTTCCTTGCTGCTGACGACCACGGTGATGTGGCTGGTCCGCTTGCGGATCCGGTAGGCACGACCCTGGGCACGCGGACGGAACCGCTTCAGGGTCGGGCCCTCGTCGACGTACGCCTCGGAAATGACGAGGCTGCCGGCGTCGGTGTGGTCGTAGTTGTGCGCAGCGTTGGCAATGGCGCTGTCCAGCACCTTGCCAACGGGCACGCTCGCGGCCTGCGGGGCGAAACGCAGGACCGCCTGAGCCTCCGTGGCATCCATGCCACGGATAAGGTCCACCACGCGGCGGGCCTTCATGGGCGTGACGCGGATGTACCGCGCCTGGGCCCTGGCTTCCATGGTTGTCCCTTCGGTGTCAGTCATAGTCTTCGCACTCCGCCGATCAACGACGCCGCGACTTGCGGTCGTCCTTCTCGTGGCCGCGGAAGGTGCGGGTCGGCGCAAACTCGCCGAGCTTGTGGCCGACCATCGACTCGGTGACGAACACCGGGACGTGCTTGCGGCCGTCGTGCACCGCGATCGTGTGGCCGAGCATGGCCGGGACGATCATGGAGCGGCGGGACCAGGTCTTGATGACGTTCTTGGTGCCGGCTTCGTTCTGGACATCCACCTTCTTGGTGAGGTGTCCGTCGACGAAGGGCCCCTTCTTGAGACTGCGCGGCATCTAAACCCGCTCCTAGCGCTTCTTGTTCGTCTTGCGGCGGCGGACGATGTACTTGTTGCTGGCCTTCTTCGGCGAGCGAGTACGACCCTCCTTCTTGCCCCAGGGCGAGACCGGGTGGCGACCACCGGAGGTCTTGCCCTCGCCACCACCGTGCGGGTGGTCGACCGGGTTCATCACGACACCACGCACGGTCGGGCGGACGCCCTTCCAGCGCATACGGCCGGCCTTGCCCCAGTTGATGTTCGACTGCTCGGCGTTGCCGACCTCGCCAACAGTGGCGCGGCAGCGGACGTCGACCAGACGGATCTCGCCGGAGGGCATACGAAGGTGGGCCATGGTGCCCTCCTTCGCCAGCAGCTGCACGGAGGCACCCGCGGAGCGGGCGAACTTCGCGCCGCCACCGGGCCGCAGCTCGATGGCGTGGATGGTCGTACCCACGGGGATGTTGCGCAGCGACAGGTTGTTACCCGGCTTGATGTCGGCACCAGGGCCGTTTTCAATCCGGGCACCCTGGGCCAGGCCACGGGGCGCGATGATGTAGCGCTTCTCGCCGTCTGCGTAGTGCAGCAGCGCGATGCGCGCGGTGCGGTTCGGGTCGTACTCGATGTGCGCGACCTTGGCCGGCACGCCGTCCTTGTCGTGACGACGGAAGTCGATCACGCGGTAGGCGCGCTTGTGGCCACCGCCCTGGTGGCGAACGGTCACACGACCGGCGTTGTTACGGCCGCCCTTGCTGTGCAGAGGGCGGACCAGCGACTTCTCCGGCGTGGACCGCGTGATCTCGACAAAGTCGGCGACGCTGGAGCCACGACGGCCCGGGGTCGTCGGCTTGTACTTGCGGATACCCATTTCTCAGTCCTCGTCCGATTCCGGACGACTCGACCTCCGTCAGGAGGTCGGGCCGCCGAAGATGTCGATACGGTCGCCCTCGGCGAGGGTCACGATGGCGCGCTTGGTGTCCGCGCGCTTGCCGAAACCGGTCTTGGTGCGCTTGCGCTTACCCTGACGGTTGATCGTGTTGACCCCGGTGACCTTGACCGAGAAGACCGCCTCGACGGCCTGCTTGATCTGGGTCTTGTTCGAGCCCGGTGCGACGATGAACGTGTACTTGTTCTCGTCCAGCAGGGCGTAGCTCTTCTCCGAGACAACCGGCTTGACGAGAATGTCGCGCGGGTCCGAGAAGGTCTTGCTGGTGACGACGGCCTCACTCATCAGGCGTCGCTCCCTTCGGTCTCATCGTTCTGTCCAGCAGGCGCGCCGGACACGAAGGACTCGAAGGCGGCCTTGGTGAAGACCACGTCGTCGGAGACGAGCACGTCGTACGTGTTCAGCTGGCCCGGCTCCAGGATGTGAACCTGGGGCAGGTTGCGGGCGGACAGCCACGCGGCCTCGTCGCTGCGCTCGACGACCAGGAGCACGTTCTTGCGCTCGCTGACCTTGCCGAGGAGGTCCTTGGCGGACTTGGTGGAGATCGCGCCCTCGACCACGCCGGAAACGACGTGGATGCGGCTGTTGCGGGCCCGGTCGGTGAGGGCACCGCGCAGGGCGGCAACCTTCATCTTCTTGGGCGTCCGCTGCGAGTAGTCACGCGGCACGGGGCCGTGGACGACGCCACCGCCGGCGAACTGCGGCGCACGGGTCGAGCCCTGGCGCGCACGGCCGGTGCCCTTCTGGCGGTACGGCTTGCGCCCACCGCCGCGGACCTCGGCGCGAGTCTTGGTCTTGTGCGTGCCCTGACGGGCAGCGGCCAGCTGGGCGACAACGACCTGGTGGATCAGCGGAATGCTGACCTTGGCGTCGAAGATCTCCGTGGGGAGCTCGACGGTCCCGGCCTTGTCACCTACCGGCGAAAGGATGTCAATGGTGCTCATCGTTACCTCAGGCCCCCTTGGCCGCGGTACGGACCAGGACGAGGCCGCCGTTCGGACCAGGAACTGCGCCCTTGATGAGCAGCAGACCCTTCTCCGCGTCAACGGCATGGACGGTCAGGTTCTGGGTGGTGACCCGCTCATTGCCCATACGGCCGGCCATCCGCATGCCCTTGAACACGCGGCCCGGGGTGGCACAGCCACCGATGGAGCCAGGCTTACGGTGCACGCGGTGGGCACCGTGGGAGGCCTTACCGCCGGCGAAGCCGTGACGCTTCATGACACCGGCGAAGCCCTTGCCCTTGCTCTTGCCGGTCACGTCCACCTTGACGCCGGACTCGAAGGTCTCGGCGTTCACTTCCTGGCCGAGGGTGTACTCGCCGGCATCGGCGGTACGGACCTCGACGAGGTGGCGGCGGGGAGTGACGTCGGCCTTGGCGAAGTGGCCCTTGAGGGGCTTGTTCACCTTGCGCGGGTCGATCTCGCCGAAGGCGATCTGGACGGAGTCGTAGCCGTCCTGGTCATTGGTGCGCACCTGGGTAACGACGCAGGGGCCGGCCTTCACCACGGTCACCGGGACGACACGGTTGTTCTCGTCCCAGACCTGGGTCATGCCGAGCTTCTCGCCCAGGATGCCCTTGATCTGCTTAGCCATCTGTTCCGCGCCTCTCAGAGCTTGATCTCGATGTCAACGCCGGCCGGAAGGTCCAGGCGCATCAGCGAGTCAACGGTCTTGGGCGTCGGGTCGAGGATGTCGATCAAGCGCTTGTGCGTGCGCATCTCGAAGTGCTCGCGCGCGTCCTTGTACTTGTGCGGCGACTTGATGACGCAGTACACGTTCTTTTCAGTGGGCAGCGGCACCGGGCCTGCGACCGACGCACCAGTGCGGGTCACCGTCTCGACGATCTTCTTCGCCGAGGAGTCGATGACCTCGTGGTCGTAGGCCTTGAGCCGGATGCGGATCTTCTGTCCCGCCATGGCTACTCAGTAGTCCTGTCTCTCGTAACGCTCTGGGACCCGGTACGTTTCCGTTCCACCTCCGACCCACGCGGTCGGGCGTGTCGCATCCCTTCCCGCGTTTCTCCACAAGGGAGATCCTTCGAGAAGGAGAAGAGGGGGTGAAACACCCACCGGGCGCCTGGCTGGTACCCCGCTGACACTTCCCGGAAGATTCCCGTATTTCCGCCCCTGATAAGGGACGACGAATACCTGGGACTCGCTTCCGGTCCTCCCGGCGGGAGGCGCGCAGCATCGGCACTCAACCGAGCAACCTGGCTAGTGTGCCATACGGGCTACCACACCCGCCAATCGGGCCGAACACACTACCCGAGTCCGACCGGAGTCAACCCCGGAGCGCACGCAGAGTCAGGAGAGGTCAGCAGATTCGCGCGACGAATCCGGCGCCCGGAGGTCACTATCACGGACGAGAAGGTCGCGACCGAAGGCCCCCGCTGCGCGCAGAAGGCCCCGGCCCTGCGCCGCCCGCTAAGCGCGTGCCACCGCCCCCGGCCCCCGTACCGCCCCGCTCCCCGGCGCCGGCTCCGACGCGTCCGCCCCGAGCCCCACAATGCGGTTCCCGGCGTCGACGTGCACCACCCGGGGCCGCAGCGTCCGCGCCTCCGCGTCGTCCACCTGCGCGTAGCTGATGAGAATCACGAGATCGCCGGGGTGGACCAGATGGGCCGCGGCGCCGTTGATGCCGATGACTCCCGAGCCGCGCTCGCCCTCGATGGTGTAGGTCTCCAGGCGCGCGCCGTTGGTGATGTCGACGATGTGGACCAGCTCGCCGGGGAGCAGATCGGCGGCGTCCAGCAGGTCGGCGTCGACGGTGACCGAGCCGACATAGTGCAGGTCGGCCTGGGTCACGGTGGCACGGTGGATCTTGGACTTGAACATGGTGCGCAGCACGGCGTCACTCCTGGGAAAAAGGGTCGCGCCTCCGCGAGGGAGTACGCGCCGACCCGCCCATCGTCGGCGACCCCGGCCCCGCTGACAAGACCCGGCCGCCGACAGCAGAAAGCGCCCGTACGACAGAAGTCGTACGGGCGCTTTCCTGAGCCACGAGCTGGCCGAGGCTCAAACGCTCCGAGGAGCTACCGGGTTACCCCGATCAACAATTACTTGTTGATCTTGGTGACCTGGCCGGCGCCGACGGTCCGGCCACCCTCACGGATGGCGAACTTCAGGCCCTCTTCCATGGCGACGGGCTGGATGAGCTCGACGCTCATCTCGGTGTTGTCGCCCGGCATGACCATCTCGGTGCCCTCGGGGAGGGTCACGACGCCGGTCACGTCCGTGGTACGGAAGTAGAACTGCGGGCGGTAGTTGTTGAAGAAGGGGGTGTGACGGCCACCCTCGTCCTTCGACAGGATGTACGCCTGGGCCTCGAAGGAGGTGTGGGGCGTAACCGAACCCGGCTTGATGATGACCTGGCCGCGCTCGACGTCCTCGCGCTTGATACCGCGAAGCAGCAGACCGACGTTCTCACCGGCCTGGCCCTCGTCGAGAAGCTTCCGGAACATCTCGATGCCGGTGACCGTGGTGGTGGTCTTCTCGGTCTTGATGCCGATGATGTCGACGGTCTCGTTGACCTTGAGGACACCACGCTCGATACGACCGGTGACAACGGTGCCACGGCCGGTGATCGTGAAGACGTCCTCGATCGGCATCAGGAACGGCTTGTCGACGTCGCGCTCGGGCTGCGGGATCGACTCGTCGACGGCGTTCATCAGGTTCAGGACCGACTGGCCCCACTCCTTGTCGCCCTCGAGCGCCTTGAGCGCCGAGACCTTGACGACCGGAACGTCGTCGCCCGGGAACTCGTACTCGGAGAGGAGCTCACGGACCTCGAGCTCGACGAGCTCCAGGATCTCCTCGTCGTCCACCATGTCGGCCTTGTTCAGCGCGACAACGATGTAGGGGACGCCGACCTGGCGGGCCAGGAGCACGTGCTCCTTGGTCTGCGGCATCGGGCCGTCGGTGGCGGCAACCACGAGGATGGCGCCGTCCATCTGCGCCGCACCCGTGATCATGTTCTTGATGTAGTCCGCGTGACCGGGGCAGTCAACGTGGGCGTAGTGACGGTTCTCCGTCTGGTACTCGACGTGCGCGATCGAAATCGTGATACCGCGCTGGCGCTCCTCAGGAGCCTTGTCGATCTGGTCGAAGGCCGAGGCCTCGTTCAGGTCCGGGTACGCGTCGTGCAGCACCTTGGTAATGGCGGCCGTGAGGGTCGTCTTACCGTGGTCAATGTGACCGATGGTGCCGATGTTGACGTGCGGCTTAGTCCGCTCGAACTTCGCCTTCGCCACTGGTTCCTCCTGGAGTGGTTCTGTACGCCTTACTCATCGGCGCCAGGTGATCTTTGCTGGGATGCCGGCTGCCGGGGTATTCCTCACGGATTGCGGGGTCTACCCCGGCAGACGGTGTCAAGCCTAAAGCGTGTTCCGACTATCGGGAGACGGAGCTATTCGCCCTTGGCCTTCGCGATGATCTCCTCGGCGACGTTCCGGGGAACCTCGGCGTAGGAGTCGAACTGCATCGAGTAGCTTGCGCGACCCGATGTCTTGCTGCGGAGGTCGCCGACGTAGCCGAACATCTCCGAGAGGGGAACCAGGCCCGTGACGAGCTTGGCGCCGCTGCGCTCCTCCATGGACTGAATCTGTCCACGGCGGGAGTTGATGTCGCCGATCACGTCGCCCATGTAGTCCTCGGGCGTGGTGACCTCGACCTTCATCATCGGCTCGAGCAGGGCCGGGGAGGCCTTGCGCGCGGCCTCCTTGAAGGCCATCGAACCGGCGATCTTGAACGCCATCTCGGAGGAGTCGACCTCGTGGTACGCACCGTCGAGGAGCGTGACCTTGACGCCGGTCAGCGGGTAGCCGGCGAGAACACCGAACTCCATGGCCTCCTGGCAGCCCGCGTCCACGGACGGGATGTACTCCCGCGGGATACGGCCACCGGTGACCTTGTTCTCGAACTCGTACCCGTCGCCCTCGAGCGGCGCGATCGCGATCTGCACCTTGGCGAACTGGCCGGAACCACCAGTCTGCTTCTTGTGCGTGTAGTCGAGACGCTCGACCGGCTTGCGCAGGGTCTCGCGGTACGCGACCTGCGGCTTGCCGACGTTGGCCTCGACCCGGAACTCACGGCGCATACGGTCGACCAGCACGTCGAGGTGCAGCTCGCCCATACCCGCGATGATGGTCTGGCCGGTCTCGTCGTCGGTGTGGACCTGGAACGACGGGTCCTCTTCGGCGAGGCGCTGGATGGCGACACCCAGCTTCTCCTGGTCGCCCTTGGACTTGGGCTCAATGGCGACCTGGATGACCGGGGCCGGGAACTCCATCGACTCAAGGATCACCGGGTTGCCCGAGTCGGACAGGGTCTCACCAGTGGTGGTCTGCTTCAGACCCATGACGGCGACGATGTCACCGGCACCCACCGACTCGATCTCCTCACGCTTGTTCGCGTGCATCCGGTAGATCTTGCCGATGCGCTCCTTCTTGCCCTTCACGGAGTTCAGCACCTGAGTGCCTGCCTCCATGCGGCCGGAGTACACACGGATGAACGTGAGCTTGCCGAGGTGCGGGTCGCTCGCGATCTTGAAGGCCAGGCCGGAGAAGGGGGCGTCGTCGGAGGGCTCGCGCTTGAGCACCTCGTCGGAGTCCTTCACGGAGTGGCCCTCGACGGCGCCGATGTCCAGCGGCGACGGGAGGTAGCGCACGACCGCGTCGAGCAGGGGCTGAACGCCCTTGTTCTTGAAGGCCGTACCGCAGAACACCGGGGTGACCGTGACGGAACCCTCGGCGCCGGTGGAGGCGATGGTGATGCGACGGATCGCCGCGTACAGCTGCTCCTCGGAGGGCTCCTTGCCCTCGAGGTACAGCTCCATCATCTCCTCGTCGTTCTCGGCGACGGCCTCGAGCAGCTTGCCGCGCCACTCGTCGGCCGCCTCGGCGTGCGAGGCCGGGATGTCGACGGTGTCGTACATCTCGCCCTTGGCAGCCTCGGCCGACCAGACCAGGGCCTTCATGGTGACGAGGTCGACGACACCCTTGAAGTCCATCTCGGTGCCGATCGGGATCTGCATGACCAGCGGCACCGCACCGAGGCGGTCCACGATCATGTCCACGCAGCGGTGGAACTCGGCACCCGTACGGTCGAGCTTGTTGACGAAGCAGATGCGCGGCACGCCGTAGCGGTCCGCCTGACGCCAAACGGTCTCGGACTGGGGCTCGACACCGGCAACACCGTCGAACACCGTCACCGCACCGTCCAGGACGCGCAGCGAGCGCTCCACCTCGACCGTGAAGTCGACGTGGCCCGGGGTGTCGATGATGTTGATGGTGTTGTCGACGTTGTTCAGCGGCCAGTGGCAGGTCGTCGCGGCAGACGTGATCGTGATGCCGCGCTCCTGCTCCTGCTCCATCCAGTCCATCGTGGCAGCGCCGTCGTGGACTTCACCGATCTTGTAAGAGACACCGGTGTAGAACAGGATCCGCTCGGTGGTGGTCGTCTTGCCCGCGTCGATGTGGGCCATGATCCCAATGTTGCGGACCGTGGCCAGGTCAAGCGAAGTGGTGGCCATATCGGCTCAATCTTCTCTCGGTCTCGATGTGGGGTGCGACTACCAGCGGTAGTGCGCGAAGGCCTTGTTGGACTCGGCCATCTTGTGCGTGTCCTCGCGCTTCTTGACCGAAGCACCGAGGCCGTTGGAGGCGTCGAGGAGCTCGTTCATGAGGCGCTCGGTCATGGTCTTCTCGCGACGGGCGCGGGAGTAACCCACGAGCCAGCGGAGCGAGAGGGTGCCGGCACGGCCGGGCTTGACCTCGACCGGGACCTGGTAGGTCGCGCCACCGACACGGCGGGACTTGACCTCAAGGGTCGGCTTGATGTTCTCGAGCGCGCGCTTGAGCGTGATGACCGGGTCGTTACCGGTCTTCTCGCGCAGACCCTCCATGGCGCCGTAAACGATGCGCTCAGCGGTGGAGCGCTTGCCGTTCAGCAGAACCTTGTTGATGAGGGAGGTCACCAGAGGAGAGCCGTAGACCGGGTCGATGATGACCGGGCGCTTCGGGGCGGGGCCCTTACGAGGCATTCTTACTTCTCCTTCTTGGCGCCGTAGCGGCTGCGAGCCTGCTTGCGGTTCTTGACGCCCTGCGTGTCGAGGGAGCCGCGGATGATCTTGTACCGAACACCCGGCAGGTCCTTCACACGGCCGCCACGCACGAGCACGATCGAGTGCTCCTGGAGGTTGTGGCCCTCACCCGGAATGTAAGCGGTGACCTCGATCCCGCTGGTCAGACGCACACGCGCGACCTTACGCAGGGCCGAGTTCGGCTTCTTCGGGGTGGTCGTGAAAACACGCGTGCAGACGCCACGGCGCTGGGGGGAACCCTCGAGCGCGGGCGTCTTGTTCTTCTCGACCTTGTCCTGCCGGCCCTTTCGGACCAGCTGCTGGATCGTAGGCACCGTTTCTCCGGTTTCTGTGTGCCAGTCTCGGTAAAGCTAACCTGGAACATTCCCGACCCACGCGGTCGGGTGTGTCGAACACTGCAGACCAACCCCCCGCTGGAACGAGGGAGGCGACAGATTGCGGTGTCAAAACCCGGCTGCCGTGCTCAGTGCGCTCCCGGCCGTAGCTGGGGAAGAATGCGCGCACGGCAGCCCAGGGACACCCCAGGCACAAGGTCAGAGCGTACCTACCGCATGGGCTGCGGTCAAAACAAATGCACACGCGAAGGACACGCCGGACTCCTCACGGCGTTGCGGCCACCGTAGTGGGATGAACGGCGGTACGGAAGAAGGCGCCACACTCCCGCAACATCCCCCGGCCACCGGGCGCCCCACGCCCCGCGCCCGCCGTCAGTTGACAGCGGCGAGCAAGATGAACACCAGGAAGAACAGCGCCCAGGCGCCGATCCCCAGCCAGCCGAGCACCAGCCCGGCGATCGCCTGCCCGTCCCCGCGCTCCCCGGTCCTGCGGATCTCGGCACGCGCCTTGTGCCCCAGGATCACGGCCGGGATGGACGTCAGACCCCAGGTCACCGGCGCCATGATCCCGCAGACCAGCGCGCCCGTGGCGGAGCCGTTCGTCTGCACCGGCATGGGCATCTGCATGGGCATCTGCATGGGCATCGGCATGAACGTCGCCGGCAACGGCCGCGGCTGGAACTGCGCCTGCGGCACCGGCCCCTGCGGAAGATCCGCGACCAGCATCTGCAGCTCGGAATGCGTCTGCGCCTGATAGGCGCGAGTGATCCGCTGCTCGTACTCCGACTGCCCGAGCCGGCCCTCGGCGAAGCCCGCCTTCAGCACATCGACCGCACGCTCACGATCGGCATGCGAGGCACGCATGGCCGGCACCTGATTCGACGGCTGGACGGGCTGCCCACCCTGCCACGGCTGGAATGCCACTTCGCGAACCTCCCCCCGCTCGACAGTTCTCCCCATCTTCTCATCAGAGACGCAGCAATGGGAGGACAAGTTCCCTCGTATGGAGGGGTGGCGCGGTACGCCCCGCGCTGCGGCCGGTCGGCGCCGCCACTGGACGCCCTGCGCGGGCCGCCCGCACCACACCCCACCCATACGGGAACGTACGACGCCGCTTGCCCCCTCCAACGCCGCAGGGCGGCCACCCCATCGGGGTGACCGCCCTGCGAACAGCGCGTTCCGGGACGTGTCCCGGTCCGGGCTTACTGGTTGTACGGACCGTAGTCGTAGTCCTCCAGCGGGACCGCCTGGCCGGAGCCGGTGCCGAAGGGCGAGTAGTCGATGTCGTCGTAACCGACGGCCGAGTACATCGCAGCCTTGGCTTCCTCGGTGGGCTCGACCCGGATGTTGCGGTAGCGGGACAGACCCGTACCGGCCGGGATGAGCTTACCGATGATGACGTTCTCCTTGAGGCCGATCAGGGAGTCCGACTTGGCGTTGATCGCCGCGTCGGTCAGAACCCGGGTCGTCTCCTGGAAGGACGCCGCCGACAGCCAGGACTCGGTGGCCAGCGAAGCCTTGGTGATACCCATCAGCTGCGGACGGCCGGAGGCCGGGTGGCCGCCTTCCGCCACGACGCGACGGTTCTCGCCCTCGAACTTCGTGCGCTCCACCAGCTCGCCCGGCAGCAGCTCCGCGTCGCCGGACTCGATGATCGTCACACGGCGCAGCATCTGCCGGATGATGATCTCGATGTGCTTGTCGTGGATCGCCACGCCCTGGCTGTTGTAGACCTTCTGGACCTCGCCGACCAGGTGGACCTGGACGGCACGCTGGCCGAGGATCCGCAGCACGTCGTGCGGGTTGATGGCACCCACGGTCAGCGGCTGGCCGACCTGGACGTGGTCGCCCTCGCCCACCAGCAGACGGGCACGCTTGGAGACGCCGTAGGCGGTCTCGTCGCTGCCATCGTCCGGGGTGACGACAACCTTCTTGGTCTTCTCGGTCTCCTCGATGCGGACGCGGCCGGCCGCCTCCGAGATCGGGGCGACGCCCTTGGGCGTACGGGCCTCGAAGAGCTCGACGACACGCGGCAGACCCAGGGTGATGTCGTCACCGGCCACACCACCGGTGTGGAAGGTACGCATCGTCAGCTGGGTGCCGGGCTCACCGATGGACTGGGCGGCGATGATGCCGACCGCCTCACCGATGTCGACCAGCTTGCCGGTGGCCAGCGAGCGGCCGTAGCAGAAGGCACAGGTGCCGACCGCGGACTCACAGGTCAGGACCGAGCGGGTCTTGACCTCCTCGACGCCGTGCGCGACCAGCTGGTCGATGAGCACGTCACCGAGGTCGACGTTCGCCGGGCCGACGACCTTGCCGTCGATGACGACGTCCTCGGACAGCATCCGCGCGTACACGCTGGACTCGACGTCGTCCGCCTTGCGCAGGACACCGTCGGCGCCCTTCGTGGCGATCCGCAGCTTGAGGCCACGCTCCGTGCCGCAGTCCTCCTCGCGAATGATGACGTCCTGGGAGACGTCGACCAGACGACGGGTGAGGTAGCCGGAGTCGGCGGTACGCAGGGCGGTGTCCGCCAGACCCTTACGGGCACCGTGCGTGGAGATGAAGTACTCCAGCACGGAGAGACCCTCACGGAACGACGCCTTGATGGGTCGCGGGATGGTCTCGTTCTTGGCGTTGGACACCAGACCACGCATACCCGCGATCTGACGCATCTGCATCATGTTTCCGCGAGCACCGGAGTCCACCATCATGAAGATGGGGTTGGTCTTCGGGAAGTTCTCATTCATCGCCTCGGCAACCTCGTTGGTCGCCTTGGTCCAGATGTTGATGAGCTCCTGCGTGCGCTCGTCCTTGGTGATCAGACCGCGCTCGTACTGCTTCTGGACCTTCTCGTCCTGGTCCTCGTAGCCCTTGACGATGGCCTTCTTGGCCTCGGGGACGACGATGTCCGAAACGGCGACGGTGACGCCGGAACGGGTGGCCCAGTGGAAGCCGGCCGCCTTCAGGTTGTCGAGCGTCGCCGCCACGATGACCTTGGGGTAACGCTCGGCCAGGTCGTTGACGATCGCGGAGAGCTGCTTCTTGCCCACCGAGTAGTCGACGAACGGGTAGTCCTCGGGCAGCAGCTCGTTGAAGAGCGCGCGGCCCAGGGTCGTGCGCAGCCGGAAGCTGTCGCCCTGCTGCCACTCGGGCTCGCCCTCTTCCGGAACCGGCGGGGTCCAGCCACGGGGCGGGACGGTGCCGATCGGGAAGCGGATGTCGACCTTCGCCTGGAGCGAGAGCTCCTTGGCGTCGAACGCCATGATCGCCTCGGCGGTCGAGCCGAACGCCCGGCCCTCGCCGATGACCTTGCGCTCCTCTTCATCCGTGGTGAGGAAGAAGAGGCCGAGCACCATGTCCTGGGTGGGCATGGTGACCGGACGGCCGTCGGCCGGCTTGAGAATGTTGTTCGAGGACAGCATCAGGATGCGGGCCTCGGCCTGGGCCTCCGCGGACAGCGGGAGGTGGACGGCCATCTGGTCACCGTCGAAGTCCGCGTTGAACGCGGTGCAGACGAGCGGGTGAATCTGAATGGCCTTGCCCTCGACCAGCTGCGGCTCGAAGGCCTGGATGCCCAGTCGGTGCAGGGTCGGTGCACGGTTCAGCAGCACCGGGTGCTCGGCGATGACCTCTTCGAGCACGTCGTAGACGACCGTGCGGCCGCGCTCGACCATGCGCTTCGCGCTCTTGATGTTCTGCGCGTGGTTCAGGTCGACCAGGCGCTTCATCACGAACGGCTTGAAGAGCTCCAGCGCCATGGCCTTGGGCAGACCGCACTGGTGCAGCTTGAGCTGCGGGCCGACGACGATGACGGAACGCGCCGAGTAGTCGACTCGCTTACCGAGCAGGTTCTGACGGAAACGACCCTGCTTGCCCTTGAGCATGTCGCTCAGGGACTTCAGCGGGCGGTTACCGGGACCGGTGACCGGGCGACCACGGCGGCCGTTGTCGAACAGCGCGTCGACGGCCTCCTGCAGCATCCGCTTCTCGTTGTTCACGATGATCTCGGGGGCACCGAGGTCAAGGAGACGCTTGAGGCGGTTGTTGCGGTTGATCACACGGCGGTACAGGTCGTTCAGGTCGGAGGTCGCGAAGCGGCCACCGTCCAGCTGCACCATCGGACGCAGGTCCGGGGGGATCACCGGGATGCAGTCCAGCACCATGCCCTTGGGGCTGTTGCGGGTCTGCAGGAAGGCGGAGACGACCTTGAGGCGCTTGAGCGCACGGGTCTTCTTCTGGCCCTTGCCGGTCCGGATGATCTCGCGGAGGCGCTCGGCCTCCTCCTCCAGGTCGAAGGTCTCCAGGCGCTTCTGCAGAGCAGCCGCACCCATGGAGCCGTCGAAGTACGTGCCGAAGCGGTCACGCAGCTCGCGGTAGAGGAGCTCGTCGCCCTCCAGGTCCTGGACCTTGAGGTTCTTGAAGCGGTTCCAGACCTCGTCGAGGCGGTCGATCTCGCGCTGCGCACGGTCACGCAGCTGCTTCATCTCACGCTCGGCACCCTCGCGCACCTTGCGGCGCACGTCGGCCTTGGCGCCCTCGGCCTCCAGCTCGGCCAGGTCGGTCTCGAGCTTCTTGGCGCGGGCCTCCAGGTCGGAGTCGCGACGCTGCTCGATCTGCTGACGCTCGACGGAGACGTGCGCCTCCAGCGAGGGCAGGTCGCGCGTACGGCGCTCCTCGTCCACCCACGTGATCATGTAGGCGGCGAAGTAGATGACCTTCTCGAGGTCCTTGGGCGCGAGGTCCAGCAGGTAGCCCAGCCGGCTCGGCACACCCTTGAAGTACCAGATGTGGGTGACGGGAGCGGCCAGCTCGATGTGGCCCATCCGCTCACGACGCACCTTGGCGCGAGTGACCTCGACGCCGCAGCGCTCGCAGATGATGCCCTTGAAGCGGACGCGCTTGTACTTACCGCAGTAGCACTCCCAGTCCCGGGTCGGACCGAAGATCTTCTCGCAGAAGAGTCCGTCCTTTTCGGGCTTGAGGGTGCGGTAGTTGATGGTCTCCGGCTTCTTGACCTCGCCGTGCGACCACTGACGGATGTCGTCAGCGGTAGCGAGGCCGATCCGCAGCTCGTCGAAGAAGTTGACGTCGAGCACTGTCGTCAATCCCTCTTTCAGGGTCGAGTCTCAATCATGGTCTGACTGGGGGTCCGGATGGGGGTCCCCCCAGGCCGTATCGGGCCTTGGGGGAGGGAGGAGCTCCTTGTGGGAGCCCCTCCCAGACCCGTCAGACCTCTTCGACGCTGCTCGGCTCGCGCCGGGACAGGTCGATACCGAGCTCTTCCGCTGCACGGAAGACGTCCTCGTCGGTGTCCCGCATCTCGATGGACATGCCGTCCGAGGACAGCACCTCCACGTTGAGGCACAGGGACTGCATCTCCTTGATGAGCACCTTGAAGGACTCGGGGATGCCCGGCTCGGGGATGTTCTCGCCCTTGACGATGGCCTCGTAGACCTTCACGCGGCCGGTCACGTCATCGGACTTGATCGTCAGCAGCTCCTGGAGGGCGTACGCGGCGCCATAAGCCTCCAGCGCCCACACCTCCATCTCACCGAAGCGCTGGCCACCGAACTGGGCCTTACCACCGAGCGGCTGCTGGGTGATCATCGAGTACGGACCGGTCGAACGCGCGTGCAGCTTGTCGTCGACCAGGTGGTGGAGCTTGAGGATGTACATGTAGCCGATCGAGATCGGCTCGGGGAACGGCTCACCGGAGCGGCCGTCGAACAGCCGCGCCTTGCCGGAGCCCTTCACCATGCGCTCGCCGTCGCGGTTCGGGATCGTGGACTCGAAGAGACCGGAGATCTCGTCCTCGCGCGCACCGTCGAACACCGGGGTGGCGACGTTGGAGCCGGGGGCGACCTCGTCGGCGGAGATGGCGTGGAGACGCTTCTTCCACTCCTCCTCGACACCCTCGACCTTCCAGCCCTGGCTGGCGAGCCAGCCGAGGTGGATCTCCAGGACCTGGCCCGGGTTCATTCGGGACGGGACACCCAGCGGGTTGAGGATGATGTCGACCGGGGTGCCGTCCTCCAGGAACGGCATGTCCTCGACCGGCAGGATCTTCGAGATGACGCCCTTGTTGCCGTGACGGCCGGCGAGCTTGTCACCATCGGTGATCTTGCGCTTCTGAGCGACGTAGACGCGGACCAGCTGGTTCACGCCCGGGGGCAGCTCGTCGCCCTCTTCGCGGTCGAAGACGCGGACGCCGATGACCTTGCCGATCTCACCGTGCGGCACCTTCAGCGAGGTGTCGCGCACCTCGCGCGCCTTCTCGCCGAAGATCGCGCGGAGCAGGCGCTCCTCGGGGGTCAGCTCGGTCTCACCCTTGGGCGTGACCTTGCCGACGAGGATGTCGCCGGCGACGACCTCGGCACCGATCCGGATGATGCCGCGCTCGTCGAGGTCGGAGAGGACCTCTTCGGAGACGTTCGGGATGTCCCGGGTGATCTCCTCGGGGCCCAGCTTGGTGTCACGGGCGTCGACCTCGTGCTCCTCGATGTGGATCGAGGAGAGGACGTCGTCCTGCACGAGGCGCTGCGACAGGATGATCGCGTCCTCGTAGTTGTGACCCTCCCAGGGCATGAACGCCACGAGCAGGTTCTTGCCGAGCGCCATCTCGCCTTCGTCCGTGGACGGACCGTCGGCGAGGACCTGGCCCTCGATGACCCGCGCGCCCTCGTCCACGACGACCTTCTGGTTGAAGGAGGTGCCCTGGTTGGAGCGGGTGAACTTGGCGACGCGGTACGTGGTGTACGTGCCGTCGTCGTTGGCGACGGTGACGTAGTCCGCGGAGACCTCCTGGACCACACCGTCCTTCTCCGCCTTGATGACGTCACCGGCGTCGACCGCACAGCGGTACTCCATGCCGGTGCCGACCAGCGGGGCCTCCGCCTTGATCAGCGGAACGGCCTGGCGCATCATGTTCGATCCCATGAGCGCGCGGTTGGCGTCGTCGTGCTCGAGGAACGGGATCATGGCGGTCGCGGCCGACACCATCTGGCGCGGCGAGACGTCCATGAAGTCCACCTCGTCGACGGTGACGAGGTCGACCTCGCCGCCACGACGGCGAACCAGCACACGCTGCTCGGCGAAGTGCATGTCCTCGGTCAGCGGCGCGTTGGCCTGCGCGATCAGGAAGCGGTCCTCCTCATCGGCGGTGAGGTAGTCCACCTCCTCGGTGACCTGGCCGTCGACGACCTTGCGGTAGGGCGTCTCGATGAAGCCGAAGACGTTGACCCGGCCGTAGGAGGCCAGCGAGCCGATCAGACCGATGTTGGGACCTTCAGGGGTCTCAATCGGGCACATGCGGCCGTAGTGCGAGGGGTGCACGTCACGGACGTCCAGACCGGCCCGCTCACGGGACAGACCACCCGGGCCCAGCGCCGACAGACGACGCTTGTGGGTCAGACCCGACAGCGGGTTGGTCTGGTCCATGAACTGCGACAGCTGGCTGGTGCCGAAGAACTCCTTGATGGAGGCGACGACCGGCCGGATGTTGATCAGGGTCTGCGGCGTGATCGCCTCGACGTCCTGGGTGGTCATGCGCTCACGCACGACGCGCTCCATACGAGCCAGACCCGTGCGGACCTGGTTCTGGATGAGCTCGCCGACGTTACGCAGACGACGGTTGCCGAAGTGGTCGATGTCGTCGGTCTCGACGACGATCGTCCGGCCGGACTCGCCGGTCGTCTCGGTCTCGCCGGCGTGCAGCTTGACCAGGTACTTGATCGTCGCGATGACGTCGTCGGTGGTCAGCACACCCGCGTCGAGCGGCTCGTCGCCACCGAGCTTCTTGTTGACCTTGTAGCGGCCGACCTTGGCGAGGTCGTAACGCTTCGGGTTGAAGTAGAGGTTCTCGAGCAGCGTCTGCGCGGCCTCACGGGTGGGCGGCTCGCCCGGACGCAGCTTGCGGTAGATGTCGAGCAGCGCGTCGTCCTGGCCCTGGGTGTGGTCCTTCTCCAGGGTGGCGCGCATGGACTCGTACTCGCCGAACTCCTCAAGGATCTGCTCGGTCGTCCAACCGAGAGCCTTGAGCAGGACGGTCACGGACTGCTTGCGCTTACGGTCGATGCGCACACCGACCATGTCGCGCTTGTCGATCTCCAGCTCCAGCCAGGCACCGCGGGACGGGATGACCTTGGCCGAGAAGATGTCCTTGTCGGACGTCTTGTCGATGGAGCTGTCGAAGTAGACGCCCGGCGAGCGGACCAGCTGCGAGACGACGACACGCTCGGTGCCGTTGATGCAGAAGGTGCCCTTGTTCGTCATGAGCGGGAAGTCGCCCATGAAGACCGTCTGGGACTTGATCTCGCCGGTCTCGTTGTTGGTGAACTCGGCGGTGACGAAGAGCGGAGCCGCGTACGTGAAGTCGCGCTCCTTGCACTCGTCGATGGAGTTCTTCGGGGGCTCGAAGCGGTGGTCGCGGAACGTCAGCGACATCGACCCGGAGAAGTCTTCGATCGGGGAGATCTCTTCAAAGATCTCTTCGAGACCGGACTTGGTGGGGACTTCCTGCCCACTCTCCAGCGCAGCCTCGACGCGACCCTTCCATGCGGCATTGCCGAGCAGCCAGTCGAAGCTTTCGGTCTGCAGCGCAAGGAGGTTCGGAACCCCGAGGGGCTCCTTGATCTTCGCAAAAGAGATGCGCAGCGGGGCGGTGCTGTCGCCGTTGTTCGTATTGGCAGTCGAGGCGTTGCGCGAGGCGGCCAAGAGGGGGTCCTTCCGAGGGCTCGGACTCACTACGCGCGTACCGGTCCCGGATCGAGCAGTCGGACGGAAAGCCCTGGTCGGGGCGGTCATTCAACTGGACTCGGATTCAGGTATGCCCCTGGTGACGGGCAGGGAGCAGCTAACAGGCAGCGCAAAGGGTCAGTGTAGCCACTTGGCACACTGATGTCCAGAGCGAGGTTCCGGAGACCGGCTCAGCACCGTGATACCGATCTTCTCCCTCCGGGAGGGCGCATCCTCCGAACCGGAGGAGCCCCTCGTTGTTCTTCTCTACGCCCAATGCCCTGCGCCTGCCGAAAGCCCTGCGCCAGTGGCGCACACCGATGCTTCCCTCTTCGTCCGCGATCCATGCCTCGGACCCTGGATCGCTTCTGCGTCGCGTCCCGAGAATTGCGCGCCGCGTCCGGTTCGTCAAGGCCCCCCACCTCAGGGAGATCGTCACATGGGGCACGTTCGGACGACGAAGATCACCATACTCGCACGTCGGGCCGGGCCAACGCAGCAGTGGCGGAGAGCGCCGAAGGGCGACCACCCGCATGGGTGATCGCCCTTCGCTGTGCCCCGAGCGCCTCAGGCGCCCAGGACGTGAGTCAGAGACTCAGTGAAGTCACTTGACCTCGACCGAGGCGCCGGCGCCCTTGAGGGACTCGGCGGCCTTGTCCGCGGCGGCCTTGTCGACCTTCTCGAGGACGGGCTTCGGGGTGCCGTCGACGAGGTCCTTGGCCTCCTTCAGGCCCAGGGAGGTCAGCTCACGCACGACCTTGATGACCTGGATCTTCTTGTCGCCGGCGCCGGTGAGGATGACGTCGAACTCGTCCTGCTCCTCGACCTCGGCGGCCGGGGCGCCCGGGGCACCGGCGGCGGCAACGGCGACCGGGGCGGCAGCCTCGACGTCGAACTTCTCCTCGAAGAGCTTGACGAACTCGGAGAGCTCGATGAGGGTCATCTCTTCGAACTGCGCGAGCAGGTCTTCCTGGCTGAGCTTCGCCATGGTGGCGGTCCTTCCACTAATTCGGCTGGTGCCGGATGTACATGAATGGCGGGCGTACGGGCCCGCTGGACTACTGAGAGCCACACCCCGCGAGGGGTATGTGAGTGCTACTCGGCAGCCTCGGCGGGAGCCGGCGTACCGGCACCGCCCTGCTCGACCTTGCTGCGAAGCGCGTCCGCGGTGCGGGCGAACTTCGTGAGCGGGGCCTGGAAGGTCGCCGCGGCCTTGGCCATGGACGCCTTCATGCCACCCGCCAGCTTGGCGAGCAGAACCTCGCGGGACTCGAGGTCCGCAAGCTTCTTGATCTCGTCGGCGGACAGCGCCTTGCCGTCAAGGACACCGCCCTGGATGACGAGAGCGGGGTTCTCCTTGGCGAAGTCACGAAGACCCTTCGCCGCCGTGACCGGGTCACCGGTAACGAAGGCAACAGCGGTCGAGCCCTTGAGGTGCTCGTCCAGCTGAATCCCGGCCTCATTGGCCGCGATCTTGGTCAGCGTGTTCTTCACCACACGGTACTGAGCGTTCTCACCGAGCGAACGACGCAGCTCCTTGAGCTGCGCAACGGTAAGACCGGTGTACGCGGTCACTACAGCAGCGTTGGAGTTACGGAACTTGTTCGTAATCTCCTCGACAGCTGCGACCTTGTCGGGCCTCGCCATGAGCCTCGGCCTCCTTCCGGGTGATGAGGACCGCGCAGAAGGGGCTGGGCAAAACAAACGCCCCGGCGCAGGCGCACGGGGCGTGACTCGACCGGACATACGTCCGGGAGTTCATCCACACATACCTGCGCAGGCCGTCCGCAATAGCTAGCGGATCCTTCGGCCACCACACGCCCGAGATCGGACGCGCAGAGACAACCAGCGGTCTTTGGCTTCTCGCATACGGTACGGGACGCCCTGCGCTCAGGCAAATTGGCAAAGAGGGGGCGCCCATGACGCCCCCTCGGTCCGTCTACTGGGAGATCTTGTCGAAGTCCACGGTGTCGCCCGCCGGCGGCTCCTCGACCGTGACCTCGGTGCCGTAGTCGGAGTAGAACACCGTCGAGTCGAAGACGGCGGTCTTGCTGTCGGTCAGCTCGCGCTTCTTGACCAGCAGGTTGTCCGCGTTGATCCACAGATCGATGGTCTCGTTCTTCGTGCCCGACTGCTCCAGCTGCTGCTGGAGGGCGTTGATGTCCGCCTCGCTGATGTTCTTGGACTGCATACGGGTCAGCTCGGCCACCGAGAGCGTGCCGGTGAAGTGGGTCGCCTGGACGCCGCGGACGTCTTCCTTGCCGACTTCCTTGACCTTGCCCGAGGCGATCAGCAGCTCCATCGCGCGGGTCGGGTTGTTGTTCTGCATCTGGTCCTTGAGCAGCGCGCCCGCCGGACCCATCTTCTTCGCCAGGGCGTCGTAGTCGTACTTCACCCAGGACTTGCCGCCCACCGGCATCCCGGCGGCGCCCATGTTCATGAACATCGCCTGCGGCGTGTAGAGCGCCTTGATGGGCTTGCCCGCCACCGGGGACTGCGCGCCGGACTGGGTGATGTCGACGTTCATCCGCATGCCCTGGGACCAGTCCAGGGCACCCTTCATGGTCTGGTTCGACGGTCCGTTCTTGACCGTGCCCTCGACCTTGGCGGACTTCTCGCCGCCCGTCTGCTGCGAGGCGGTCCGCAGCGTGGCCAGCGCGGCCTGCAACGGAGACTTCTCCCCCGCCGCGTCGCTCCCGCCACCGCCACCGCTGTTGCCACCGCTACAGGCGGTGAGACCGGCCATCATGACAACTCCCGCCACAGCGGCGGTCATACGAGTGCTACGCATGTGAGGCTCCCCCTTTTAGATCACCTTTATGGACCTCGGGGGTGACTGTAGTGCAGGGCACCGACACGGAACGCCTCAGGCCCCGTTCTCCCAAGGGAGGACGGGGCCTGAGGGCACGTATCGCGCGCTACGGGGCGTCGATCAGGAGATCAGACGGCCTCGTCCTCGACAAGGAGGTTGCGGGTGCGGTTGGAGTCCAGCGGGATGCCGGGGCCCATCGTGGTGGTGATGGTCGCCTTCTTGATGTAGCGGCCCTTGGCGGCGGACGGCTTGAGGCGGTTGATCTCCTCGAGCGCCGCGGCGTAGTTCTCCACCAGCTTGGTCTCGTCGAAGGAGACCTTGCCGATGATGAAGTGGAGGTTCGCGTGCTTGTCCACGCGGAACTCGATCTTGCCGCCCTTGATGTCGGTGACAGCCTTGGCGACATCCGGGGTGACGGTGCCGGTCTTCGGGTTCGGCATCAGACCACGCGGACCGAGCACGCGGCCGAGGCGGCCGACCTTGCCCATGAGGTCCGGGGTGGCGACGACGGCGTCGAAGTCCAGACGGCCCTTGGAGACCTCGTCGATCAGTTCGTCGGAGCCGACGATGTCGGCGCCGGCGGCTTCCGCGGCCGCAGCACGGTCACCGGTCGCGAAGACCAGGACCCGGGCGGTCTTACCGGTGCCGTGCGGAAGGTTCACGGTGCCACGGACCATCTGGTCGGCCTTGCGCGGGTCAACGCCCAGACGCATGGCAACCTCGACGGTCGCGTCGAACTTGGCGGACGAGGTGTCCTTGGCGAGACGGACGGCCTCGAGCGGGGCGTACAGACGCTCCCGGTCGATCTTCGCGTCCGCGTTGCGAAGAGTCTTGCTGCGCTTCACTGCTGCTCCTGAGTGATGGAGATGGAGTCGTGGTGCGGGCCAGCGCCTGGCCCTGCCACGGGGTGCCTACGAGGTGGCGGTCAGCCCTCGACCGTGATGCCCATGGAACGCGCGGTGCCGGCGATGATCTTCGCCGCGGCGTCCAGGTCATTCGCGTTCAGGTCGGGCATCTTGGTCGTGGCGATCTCGCGCACCTGGGCGTCGGTGATCTTCGCGACCTTCTTGGTGTGCGGCTCGCCGGAGCCCTTCTCCACACCCGCGGCCTTGAGGATCAGCTTCGCGGCCGGCGGAGTCTTCGTGATGAAGGTGAAGGAGCGGTCTTCGTAGACCGTGATCTCCACCGGCACGACCATGCCACGCTGCGACTCGGTCGCTGCGTTGTAGGCCTTGCAGAACTCCATGATGTTGACGCCGTGCTGGCCCAGCGCGGGGCCGACCGGCGGAGCCGGGTTTGCGGCGCCGGCGCTGATCTGGAGCTTGATAAGCCCCGTGACCTTCTTCTTCTTGGGAGGCATGCTCTCTCCGGGTCCTAGTGAGAGTTGTTTCGCCTCGCGATCCGGTCATCCGGATGGAGGCATACCGCACAACGATAACGGGTATAGTCGCGCGGCCAAAAACCGAGCAGGTCAGACGGGCCGCGAAGCCCGTCTGACCTGCTCGGTATGGCTGGTGTTCCGGAAGAAACTAGTTCTTCTGGATCTGGTCGAAGCTGAGCTCGACCGGGGTCTCGCGGCCGAAGATCTCGACCAGGCCCTTGACCTTCTTCGAGTCGGCGTTGATCTCGTTGATCGTCGCCTGCAGCGTCGCGAACGGGCCGTCGGTGACGGTGACGGAGTCGCCCACCTCGAAGTCCAGCACCTGGACCTCGACCTTGCGGGACGGCGCCGGCTTGCCCTCGGCCGCGGCGGCCTCCTTGGCGGCCTTCTCCTCGGCCTCCGGTGCGAGCATCTTGACGATCTCGTCCAGCGTCAGCGGGTACGGGTCGTAGGCGTTGCCGACGAAGCCCGTGACACCCGGGGTGTTACGGACGACGCCCCAGGACTCGTTCGTCAGGTCCATGCGCACCAGGACGTACCCGGGGAGCTTGTTCTGCCGGACGGTCTTGCGCTCGCCGTTCTTGATCTGGGCGACCTCTTCCTGCGGCACCTCGGCCTGGAAGATGAAGTCCTCGACGTTCAGCGAGACGGCGCGCTGCTCGAGGTTGGTCTTCACACGGTTCTCGTAACCCGCGTAGGTGTGGATGACGTACCACTCGCCGGGGAGAGTGCGCAGCTCGTCACGGAGGGCGGCCACCGGGTCGACCGGCTCCTGCTCCTCCGCCGGCTCCGCCGACTCGTCCTCGTCGGCCTCATCGTTCTCGACGTGCACCGCGGCCTCTTCGGCGGGCTCGCCGGCAGCAGCGTCCTCGGCGTCGAGCTCATCGACGCCGTCGGCGTTCTCGACGATCTCCAGAGCGGTGTCGTCGCCCTCGACCTCGGCCGAGACGGCCTCGTCAACGTCGGCCTCTGCAGCCGCGACGGGCTCGGCGGCGTCGTTCAGGTTCGGGTCAGACACGTGGCTGCTTCTTCCTTGCTTCAAGGGGTTGAACATGCGAAAAGGCGCCCGCTGAGGCGCCCTCCGCGGGGTCAGCCGAAGACGTACCCGACGACTCGGTTGATACCCAAGTCAATCACGGTTACGAGACCGATGATGATGACAACGAAGACGATCACCACGCTGGTGTACGTCGACAGCTGGTTGCGCGACGGCCAGACAACCTTGCGGAGTTCCGCCACGACCTGGCGGTAGAAGAGCGCGAGCCTCGCGAAGGGGCCCTTCTTGCCGCGCTTACCGCCACGACGGGGCTTCTTCTCGGAGTCTTCGGTTGCATCCTCGGAACGACCGCGCTCAGGCATGTCGATGGAGCCCAGGGCGTCCGTCACTCGTCCTCACCTGAATCCGGGTCGTGGCCGTGCCGCGCCCGGTTGAGCCGCACGGCGGTGCATTTCAGTACGTACGCGTGCACACACTTTCAGTGACCAAGTGCGTGTAGCAGGGCCGGAGGGACTTGAACCCCCAACCGCTGGTTTTGGAGACCAGTGCTCTACCAATTGAGCTACGACCCTTTGTGGTTCCCCCAACCTACCGCATGCGGCCGACTGCACTAAGTGCGTGAGTCGCGGCGGCCTGTTGGGAGCCAACGGTCAGCGAGTGTACGTGCTTCCGGGCCGGGCGTCGAACAGAAACGTCCCGGGTGGCGCCGCCAAACCCATGTGCCCGGCCGGTCGGCGGTCTGCGACGATGCATATATGAGCGCTGCTACTCCTTCTGCATCGTCCCCCGCCACCCCTCCCCAGGGATCGCCCACCGACCGCCGGGTATCGGCTCGCGTCGGCTCGATCTCCGAGTCCGCGACCCTCGCCGTCGACGCCAAGGCGAAGGCCCTCAAGGCCGCCGGGCGTCCAGTGATCGGCTTCGGCGCCGGTGAGCCCGACTTCCCCACGCCCGACTACATCGTCGAGGCGGCCGTCGAGGCGTGCCGCAACCCCAAGTTCCACCGCTACACCCCGGCCGGCGGCCTCCCCGAGCTGAAGTCCGCGATCGTCGCGAAGACGCTGCGTGACTCCGGCTACGAGATCGAGGCCGCCAACGTTCTGGTGACCAACGGCGGCAAGCAGGCCATCTACGAGGCGTTCGCGGCCATCCTCGACCCGGGCGACGAGGTCATCGTCCCGGCGCCGTACTGGACCACGTACCCCGAGTCGATCCGCCTCGCGGGCGGCGTGCCGGTCGACGTGGTCGCCGACGAGACCACCGGGTACCGCGTGAGCGTGGAGCAGCTGGAGGCGGCCCGCACGCCCCGCACCAAGGTGGTGCTGTTCGTCTCGCCGTCGAACCCGACCGGTGCGGTCTACGGCCGCGAGCAGGTCGAGGAGATCGGCCGCTGGGCCGCGGAGCACGGCCTGTGGGTCATGACCGACGAGATCTACGAGCACCTGGTCTACGGCGACGCCGAGTTCAGCTCGCTGCCGGTCGTCGTGCCGGAGCTGCGCGACAAGTGCATCATCGTCAACGGTGTGGCGAAGACGTACGCGATGACCGGCTGGCGCGTGGGCTGGGCGATCGCCCCCAAGGACGTCATCAAGGCCGCCGCGAACCTCCAGTCGCACGCCACGTCCAACGTCTCCAACGTCGCGCAGGCGGCGGCGATCGCGGCGGTCTCCGGTGACCTCGCCGCAGTCGACGAGATGAAGGTCGCCTTCGACCGGCGGCGTCGCACGATCGTGCGGATGCTCAACGAGATCGACGGCGTGCTGTGCCCGGAGCCGGAGGGTGCGTTCTACGCCTACCCGTCGGTGAAGGGGCTCCTGGGCAAGGAGATCCGCGGCAAGCGCCCGCAGACCAGCGTCGAGCTGGCCGGCCTGATCCTGGAGGAGGCGGAGGTCGCGGTCGTTCCCGGCGAGGCCTTCGGCACCCCCGGTTACCTGCGGCTTTCCTACGCGCTGGGCGATGAGGACCTGGTCGAGGGCGTCTCCCGGCTGCAGAAGCTGCTGGCCGAGGCGAAGGACTGAGGTGCGTCTCCCGGCCGCCCTCGGGCGGCCGGGAGGCACACGTGCGAGCGGGCGTCCGGAGGCTTCCGGGCGCCCGCTCGCACGTTCCCCGGGACACCCCTTCGGGAAAGGCCCTACCGGCGTGCCGGGTGCATGCGGCAAGATCTCTGGATGGAGAGCTTTCGTGAGGTCCGCCGGTTGCCGAAGGCCCATCTGCACCTGCATTTCACCGGTTCGATGCGGGCCACGACGCTGCTGGAGCTCGCCGACAAGTACGGCGTCCATCTGCCGGAGGCCCTCCGGGGCGGGGAGCCGCCCCAGCTGCGCGCCACTGACGAGCGCGGGTGGTTCCGCTTCCAGCGGCTCTACGACATCGCCCGGTCGTGCCTGCGGTCCCCCGAGGACATCCAGCGGCTGGTGCGCGAGGCGGCCGAGGAGGACGTCCGGGACGGGTCGGGGTGGCTGGAGATCCAGGTCGACCCGACGTCGTACGCGCCGCGGCTCGGCGGCCTGATCCCGGCGCTGGAGATCATCCTGGACGCGGTCGCGAGCGCCTCCCGGGACACCGGTCTCGGCATCCGCGTGCTCGTCGCCGCGAACCGGATGAAGCACCCCCTGGACGCCCGGACACTGGCGCGCCTCGCGGTGCGCTACGCCGATCGGGGCGTCATCGGCTTCGGCCTGTCCAACGACGAACGCCGGGGATTCGCCCGGGACTTCGACCGCGCGTTCGCCATCGCCCGGGAGGGTGGTCTGCTCGCGGCGCCGCACGGCGGTGAGCTGTCGGGGCCGGCGAGCGTGCGGGACTGTCTGGACGATCTGCACGCCGGGCGGGTGGGGCACGGCGTACGGGCGGCGGAGGACCCCGCCCTGCTGCGCCGGCTGGCCTCCCGGGGCGTGACCTGCGAGGTGTGCCCGGCGTCGAATGTGGCGCTGGGGGTCTACGAGAAGCCCGAGGACGTGCCGCTGCGGACGCTGTTCGAGGCCGGGGTGCCGATGGCGCTGGGCGCGGACGACCCGCTGCTGTTCGGCGCGCGGCTGGCCGCGCAGTACGAGATCGCGCGCTCCGCACACCACTTCACCGACGCCGAGCTGGCGGAGCTGGCCCGGCAGTCGGTCCGCGGCTCACGGGCGCCGGAGGGCGAGCAGCAACGCCTGCTGGCGGGCATCGACGCCTGGCTGGCGGACGACCGGGCGTCGGCTACAGGCTGACGCCGACCGTCACGGGCTCGTTGACCAGCACGACGCCGAAGGCCGCGTGCACCCCGTCGCGCACCTCGCGGGCCAGGGCGAGGAGGTCCTCGGTGGTGGCCTCACCGCGGTTGGTGAGCGCGAGGGTGTGCTTGGTGGAGATGCGGGCGGGCCCGCTGCCGTAGCCCTTGGTGAACCCGGCGCGGTCGATGAGCCAGGCGGCGGAGGTCTTCACCCGGCCGTCGCCTGCCGGGAAGGCGGGGGGTGCGGTGTCGGGCCCGAGGCGGTCGTGGACGCGCTGCACGAAGGCGGCGTGCTCGGCCTCGGTGAGGATCGGGTTGGTGAAGAAGGAGCCGGCCGACCAGGTGTCGTGGTCGGCGGCGTCCAGCACCATGCCCTTGCCGGCGCGCAGGGCCAGGACGGTCTCCCTGGCGGTGGTGGCCGGCACCCGCTCGCCGGGCTCGACGCCGAGGACGCGGGCGGTCTCGGCGTATTTCAGGGGCGCGGAGAGCCCGCCGGCGTCCTCCAGGGCGAACCGCACCCGCAGCACGACGAAGCGCTCGGGGTCCTGCTTGAAGCGGCTGTGGCGGTAGGAGAAGCCGCAGTCGGCGTTGGGGATCGTGACGGTCTCGCCGACCCGGCGGTCGTAGGCGACGACCTCGGTGATGGTGGCGGAGACTTCCTGGCCGTACGCGCCGACGTTCTGGATCGGCGTGGCGCCCGCGGATCCCGGGATGCCCGCCAGGCATTCGACCCCGGCCAGTCCGGCCTCGACCGTGCGGGCCACCGCGTCGGACCAGTTCTCGCCCGCGGCGAGTGTCAGGGCCGTGCCGTCGAGCGCGAAGCCCCGGGTGGCGATGCGCAGCGCCGTGCCCTCGAAGCCCTTGTCGCCGATGACGAGGTTGCTGCCGCCGCCGATGAGCAGCAGGGGGGTGCCGGCGTCGTCGGCCGCGCGGACGGCCGCGATCACCTCGTCGTCGGTGGTGGCCGTGACGAGGCGGGTCGCGGGGCCACCGAGCCGGAAGGTGGTCAGCGGGGCGAGGGGGGCGTCGTGGAGTTCCTGCACGCGCCCAAGGGTACGGGGGCGGGCCGGCAGCCGTCGGCCTGGCCGCCCCGGGCGGGGCGGCTCAGGGCCTGCGGGCGCCGTCGCTAGGCGAGCCGGACCACGGCGCGGGACATGCCCAGCACCTTCTGGCCGGCGCTGGTCGCGGTGAGGTCGACGCGGACCGTGCGGTCGCTGTCGTCGAGCTTGGCCGCGACCTTGGCGCTGACCTCGATCAGCGCGCCGGTCTCGTCGTTGGGGACTATGACGGGCTTGGTGAAGCGCACGCCGTACTCGGCGACGGCACCCGGGTCGCCCGCCCAGTCGGTGACCACGCGGATCGCCTCGGCCATGGTGAACATGCCGTGCGCGATGACGTCCGGCAGTCCGACCTCCTTGGCGAACTTCTCGTTCCAGTGAATCGGGTTGAAGTCACCGGAGGCGCCGGCGTACCGGACGAGGGTGGCGCGGCTCACGGGAAAGGACTGCGCCGGGAGTTCGGTGCCGACCTCGACGTCGTCGTAGGAGATCTTCGCGGTCATCTCAGGCCCCCTCGGCGGCGCGGGCCACCAGCTTGGTGAATGCGGTCACGACGTGTTCGCCCGCCTCGTCGTGCACCTCACCGCGGATGTCGATGATGTCGTTGCCCGCCATGGTCTTGATCGCCTCGATGGTGGAGGTGACGGTCAGTCGATCACCGCTGCGCACCGGACGGCGGTAGGCGAACTTCTGATCGCCGTGTACCACCCGGCTGTAGTCCAGGCCCAGTTGCGGGTCCTCGACGACCTGTCCCGCGGCCTTGAAGCTGATGGCGAAGACAAAGGTCGGCGGCGCGATCACATCGGGATACCCGAGGGCCTTGGCCGTCTCGGGGTCCGTGTAGGCGGGATTGCTGTCGCCGATGGCCTCGGCGAATTCGCGGATCTTTTCCCGGCCGACCTCGTACGGGTCGGTGGGCGGGTACGTGCGTCCGACAAAAGACGGGTCGAGCGCCATGGGCTCGCAACCTCCCTGTACTGAAGTGGTGACAACGCCGTGAGGCCGCCCCCAAAAAATGGGGACGGCCTCACGAACGAGCCTGAGTTATCGCGTCTCGCGGTGCGCGGTGTGCGAGTTGCAACGGGGGCAGTGCTTCTTCATCTCAAGACGGTCCGGGTCGTTGCGCCGGTTCTTCTTGGTGATGTAGTTCCGCTCCTTGCACTCCACGCAGGCCAGCGTGATCTTCGGGCGGACGTCTGTGGCAGCCACGTGAGTGCTCCTTGACGGACGGATGGACGGGTGAACGCATAAAAGAGTAGCCGATCGGAGGACCGAGCCCACAATCGGCTACTGTCAGTAGCGGTGACCGGACTTGAACCGGTGACACAGCGATTATGAGCCGCTTGCTCTACCGACTGAGCTACACCGCTGCGATGTGGGAGACCCCGCCCGAAGGCGAGGAACCTCACACCAGAGCCCCAATACGGAATCGAACCGTAGACCTTCTCCTTACCATGGAGACGCTCTGCCGACTGAGCTATTGGGGCGAGCGATGAAGACATTACACGGCCCGCAGCCAAAGGTGAAATCCGAATCCGGGCCGTCCCACAGCCGCCTCGCGCACCACACCGGTACGACTTTTTCGCGCCTGCTCGATGCTCTCCCGACGGCCCCCTAGGCTCGGCTGAACGCTGCGTGATCTTGCACGCCCGTGCCTTCGAGGAGCGCGATGTCCGACGGTTCGCCGCAGCCGCAACCACAGCCGGGACAGCCCGGGAAGCCCGACCGTTCCGGTCGGCGCGCCAGGTCGGACAACGGTGCGCTGCTGCTGTGCGGCGCCCGCCTCGCCGACGGTCGCACAGTGGACGTACGGCTCGGCGGCGGGCACATCGAGGCCGTCGGGACGACCGGCAGCCTCCCGGCGCAGAGTTCCCGCGTGGACCTCGCCGGCTATCTCCTGCTGCCCGCTCCCGCCGAACCCCACGCACACTGCGACACGGCCCTGACGGCGGACTCCGACGGCCCCGCCTCCGACTCGCCCGAGGACGTCCAACGGCGCACGACGGAGGCCGCGCTGCTGCAACTCGGGCACGGGGCCACCGCCTCCCGCAGCCATGTGCGGATCGGCGGCGTCCAGGGCCTGCGGTCGCTGGAGGCGGTGCTCCAGGCCCGCAGGTCGCTGCGCGGCCTCGCGGAGCTGGCGGCGGTGGCGGTGCCGCGGGTGCTGACCGGGGTGGCCGGCGCGGACGGGCTGGCGATGCTGCGGGACGCCGTGAAGATGGGCGCCTCGGTCATCGGCGGCTGCCCGGATCTCGACCCCGACCCGGCCGGATACATGGAGACGGTCCTGGAGATGGCCGGGGAGCACGGCTGCCCCGTGGACCTGCACACGGACGGCGACGACCCGGCGCGGCTGGCACGCTTCGCGGCGATGGCGGGCGGGCTTCGGTCCGGCGTGGCCTTGGGGCCGTGCGCCGGGATGGCGCGGATGCCGCGCAGTGTGGCGTCCCGGGTCGCCGAGCAGCTCGCCGCCGCCGACGTCACCGTCGTCTGCCTGCCGCAGGGCGACTGCACGGCCCTGGAGCGCTACGGCTCACGAGTGTCCCGGCCCGCCCCCGTGCGGCTGCTGCGCGCCGCCGGGGTGCGGGTCGCGGCGGGCAGCGGGGCGCTGCGCGACGTGGCGAACCCGGTCGGCCGCGGCGACCCCCTGGAGGCGGCGTACCTGCTGGCCTCCTTGGGCGAGGCCACGCCGGAGGCGGCGTACGAGGCGGTGAGCGGCGCGGCGCGAGCGACGCTGGGCCTGCCGGAGGTACGCGTCGAGGCGGGCTTCCCCGCCGAGCTGCTGGCGGTACGCGGGGAGCGGATCGCCGGGGTGCTCTCCCTCGCCTACAGCCGAATCGTGGTGCACCGGGGGCGCGTTGTCGCGCGCACCAGCGCGGTGCGTGAGTACTGCGACTCGGCGGCCGAGGTGGCGTTGGACCTGCCCCGCCAGTCACAGCGCTGAGTCGAGGCCCCGACAGCGTTGCGGCGCACGGCCGCTGACAGCCCGTGAGCCGCGCCGCCCGGTCCTTCGGCGTGCGGCCGACTTCGGCGTACGGTCGGCACCATGCGCATTGTCATCGCAGGTGGACATGGTCAGATCGCGCTTCGGCTGGAGCGGTTGCTCGCCGGGCGCGGGGATGAGGTCGCGGGCATGATCCGCCGTCCGGAGCAGGCCGGGGACTTGCTGGCCGCGGGCGCGGAGCCGGTGGTCTGCGATCTGGAGTCGGCATCGGTGGAGGAAGTCTCACGACACCTCCAGGACGCGGACGCGGCCGTCTTCGCGGCGGGCGCGGGGCCGGGCAGCGGCATCGAGCGGAAGGAGTCCGTGGACCGCGGCGCCGCCTCCCTCTTCGCCGACGCGGCCGAGGCCGTGGGCGTACGGCGCTTCCTCGTGGTGTCGTCCATGGGCGCGGACCGTGAGCCGCCGGAGGGCACCGACCCGGTCTTCGCGGCGTATCTGCGGGCGAAGGGCGCAGCGGACGCGGACGTACGGGCCCGCGCCGGTCTCGACTGGACCATCCTGCGGCCGGGCCGCCTGACCGACGACCCCGGCACCGGCCTGGTGACCCTGGCCGACGCGACCGGCCGCGGCGCGGTGACGCGGGACGACGTCGCGGCCACCCTCGCGGAGCTGCTCGCCGAGCCGGGCATGATCGGCCGGACGCTGGAACTGATCAACGGCGATGTCCCGATCACCCAGGCGGTTCGCGCGGTGGCCGCGCACTGACTCCGGGGCCGGGTCGGGGGCGGCCGCCGAGCCCATACGAAAGGGGCCCCTGGACCGTATTTCTACGATCCAGGGGCCCCTTCACACCTGTGGCGGCGCCAGGATTCGAACCTGGGAAGGCGAAGCCGGCAGATTTACAGGCCACTCAGAACAGCCCTTTTGACCTGGCCTTCTTTGCTAGCAACGCCCTCGTGCCCCACACGGGCCCCACAAGCGCCCCGTTCCGCCTTGTTTGGCCTGCGGTTCAGCTGCCGAGGGCCCTAGTGCCCATCAGGCAATGATCGCCCTGTTGGCTACCTGGCTGAACCGTTCATCGGAGGCGTGCTTGTTCCACCAGATGATTCAGCGGCGGACCTCTGGCAGCTACCTGACCAAGTCTGGCCAGCCGACGGCAATCATCGTGGCACCGAGCGTCAAAAGCGCCGCGCTGACGGGGGGAGCAACGCCCGTGACGAGGGAGCCAGCGAGCAGGAGCGCTCCCACCAGAACAGTGACCGCTCCACGCATTCGCGGAGTGAGATCACCCGCGGTCATTCCGCCACGACCCAGTTCTTGCATCTGCTGCTGAATCCGATCGATCTCCTCCCCTTTGTGTTCGGCAATGTACTCGACGGCATCCTTCATCCGGTCCCAAAACTCGCGCTCACCGATGTCGAGTCGATCGATATTTCGGCTGACCGCGTCGGACGCCAACAGGGGGTACTCGCGCGTCAGGAAGTCACGCTTTCCAGCGATGCTGCGGAGTACCTCAATCATCGCCTCCCCGAGACCAATTAGCGACGCCTGCCGGTCACGGTCGTCCTCATAGTCGATGTAATGGACTTCTTCCTGCTTCTGAGTGCTCCAGATTTCATCCAACTGAAGAAGACGTAGGCCCTCATTCGCGATTTGGGACGCTTCTCGCTGAGCCGCTACCGGCACACGCTGAGTCACAGGTACCTCCGTCCTCCGACTTGCCCTTCAGGGCGACCGTAAGTCATGCCAGGCAGCCCGGCTTGCGGAATCAGCCGAACGGGTAACCAGGGATACAGACAGGGCAAACGTTGCCTGATGCGGTACTAGGAAGTGGATCACTTCAGCGCTAACGACGGCGCCGATCAGCCCGCTTACTTATGAGCAAGAGAACGACGGTAACGACGGCCAGACCTACGATGATCGCTGCGATCTGAAAATTGATCACGGCCATCACGATCACCAGCCCCAGCGCCAGAAGACAGCCAAGCACCATCTTTGGCCGTACCCGGCGAACTCGGCGCCTGTCCCGCCAGGGCTCTTCCTCGTGATAGGCCATTGGAGACCTCCAGGGTTGCCTTCTCACCAGGCTGCCCCACGGCGAGGCTCTACGCACGCCAGCGGCCCGCCCGCGGCCCGGCGGGTTCGCGGGAGACTTCCCAGGTCTGAATATGGGCACGGCTGCGCTCGACCCCTGCCCGCCCAGCAATCTTCCGCGGGACCTGACGCAGCATGTCTGCCTGGGCCTGGTGAACAGCGCGTGGAGCGGTTCGTTGTCAAGAATGGGTGAATCCGGTGCGGCGCGCTTGGCCATACTCAGGAATCGAACGAGTGAGCGTATTCTCTGGAGTGTGGCTGACACCTTCGACTTCCCCCAAGATCTGCTGGACGCACAGCTGGAGCTGCACCAGGTCCAGGCCGAGCTGCACGCCTTGTACGCGCGACTGCCCTGGTCGGTCGAGCCAATGACGGGCCATGGCGAGGACTTCTGGCTCCCGCGATTGCGCGAGGACTCACCCGGCCACACGGACGAGGAAAAGAACCAGGTCGCAGAGCTGCGCGCCCGGCAGCTTGACCTGACGGTCACGGTGTCGTGCCACGACTACTGGGCCTCGTGTCCCGGCGACGTCGTCAAGGCGCGATCTGCCCTCAAGCGCGCCCACGAGCCTGAGGACGAATCGGAAGGCACTGCGGTATAGCCATGGAGTGGCCCCGCGATCAGGAGACCAACACCCGCCCGCGGGCTGAAGTCTCCCTGCCCGACGGCCAGCGACTGAGGGCTGCTGTCACTCGCCGGCGTCGTGACCGCGCCGGCGTGTGGTGGTACGACCTGGAGGTCGAGATACCCGACCGCGACGACGATCGGCGCCACGGCCCCACCCTTACTACGCGCGTGATCGCCTTCAGCGCCCCGCACCCCGTCGTCCAGCCCCTTCCGAGCGAGGACTACAGCAGCCTCAACCCGCCGCCTGCGCACCTGCGTCGGCGCTGGCGGATCTACGACGCCCCCCGCACCAGCCCGTCTGACTACTACATCCACCGCGACGACTGCGCACAATGCCTCGGCGACCGGCTCCTGAGCGACGCCGAAGCTCTACAGGCCCTCGCCGACCACGAGACCACGGCTCCCTGCCCCGTCTGCCGCCCCGATACCGTCCTGAGCCATCTGCGCTGACGGACACAAGTCGCCCTGGAGCGTCTTGCCTCCAGTACGTCGGGGGAAGCCCCAAGGGAGAACAGGGAAGCGCTCTGACCGCTGCCTCTGCCCTGCTCAGGTTCAACTGTGCGTGCACGACTGCCCCCGGACTGTCGTAGGCATCGGGTAGCTTCCACATAGGGCCTAATTCGGGGAGGGGCAGTGATGGAGCAGGCCGCACCGGGGGAGTCGAACGTTCCACCTCGCACCTACGGCGAGATCATCAACGACGCGTGGTCGACGAAAGAGGAAGCGCAACACGCTAAAGCGGATTCCTTGCTGGGCCACATGGCAGCTCTGCTGGCTCAACGCGGAGACACTGCCCATGTTCAGCTGCTTCTTATGGTCCGGAGTGCGGTGATCGAGTATGACGACCAGTCGCAGACGGATGACTTGTGGTTGGAGGTCGATCCGCAGAACGATTCGGCCTTCACGCCGGAGGCCAAGAGGCTGCTGACCTCAGTCTTCAAACAGGTAGCTGAACGGCTCAACTACGGGGTGGACTGGCTCGGCTTCCGCGAGACGCTGCCCAACGTCGGTCCTGATTGGCGCGAGCGTCTACAAGAAATGATGAGTGCAGACAGGCCGACGAACATGGCCCGGCGGACCATGCCGGAAAAGCCGCAGTGGACGTTGGACGGGCTTGCTTTCACTAACTTTGGTGAACGCCGTGTCTATCAGGCATTAAAACACTTGCAGGAGAAGGAACTAGCCTCCGAGGAAACGATCTCGATCTTCCCCCTCCCGAACGGTCGGGTTCTCGGACACACCTGGGAGCCAGACGTGATTGTCACGTATCGAGGGCGGGCCGGAGTCTTGGAGATTGACGGGCCCAACCATCGGGCCCGGCGGGCGATGGACACGTCTCGGGATCACCTGCTGCGTGATGCGGGTATTGCCTATGTCGATCGGATTCCGGTTGAGGTTATAGACAACCCGCAAGAACTGCTGACGGTGCTGAAGAGGTTTCTCAGGCGCTTGCGAGAATGCCCCTAGACGCCACACTGCTCCAGTTCCCATCACCCAGCCCCCTTAGAGCTCCGCTGGTCGAAGGGAGGAGCGTTCATAGCCGCAATGACGGCCGTCGTGTCCCCCTCGTACAAGAGGTGCGGTTCATCGGCCTGAGGAGGGATGAACCGGGTGCGGTACCGCTGGAGGTCGCTCTCCGAGAAGTAGATGGAGTTGGGATCGTTCGCGTGAAAATCGTTGCGCTTGCTGATCCTCTCCCAAAGCTCGTCGTGGCTGGCCGCGAGGTAGACGAGCACAGAGGTGGCGCCGGCGTCGGTGGCGATGGCTTGCCATCTGGCCCGATCATCCGGGGTCCAAAAGCCGTGGTCGACGACGACATCGCGCCCTGCCTTGAGTTGCTCTCTAAGCTCAATGGCCACGTCGTCGAGGACCGGCCGCTCGAGGGTGGGAAAGGTGCCGCGGGGGAAGTCCACGCCGTAGACACCATGCCGGCGGTACATCTCTTCATCCGGGCACAGTCGCGCGAACCCGCGCGCGGTGAGAGCGCGCGAAAGAGTGGTCTTGCCAGAGCCAGGCAGTCCGGCCATCAGGACGCAGAACGGCGGGTGGGGGGCCGTCACGCGGAGACCTCCGATTCTGTGCGCCAGGTGCGGCTGGGGCCGCCGAGGTCCACGCCGTATTCCACGATGTTGCCCTCGCTGTCGACGAACTTCGCAGTCATCACGACGACTGGTTCCGCCGGCGGGTTGGAAGGATCAAGTTCCAGGAGCCGTGCGTCCTCCGGCGTAAGCAGGCGGGCTGAAGCAGTGTCGATTCGGTGGCTGATCGGGTGACCGGTCGCCTGGGCAATGAGCTGGAGCGACGTCCCCCCCGTCAGGCGTTCACTCGTCGCTAGCTGGGGGATTAGCTTGCCGTACCGAGCAGGAATCCAAGACGTGCTGTGGGCCACGATGCCGTGCCGGTCCCTGTAGACCCGGCTGCGGCGGACCACATCCGAACCTGGCTCGATGTCCAGTGCTTGAGCCACGCCGGCGGGCGCAGGAACGACGGCCGCCTGATGCGAATCCGACCTTTCGCCATTCCCCCAGCTCGATCCGGTACGGCGCCCGCGGTCTTGGCGCTGGGATCCCGAAGACATTGAGGCCGGCCGATCCAAGACCTCAGTCCCGATGCCATGAATGCCCCGCACAAGGCCGTCGTTGCGCAGCTTGCGCAGGGCTTTCTCAGCCGTCGCTGTGCTCACCTTCCACTCTTCCGCGAGGTTCTTGATGCTCGGCAAGAGTGACCCCGGCTGGAGCTGACCAGACGAAATCAGCTCCGCGTAGTGGGCGGCAATCTTCGCGTACGGCGCCCGATTGTCGGCCTGGCCTGCCATATCGCTTGCTCCTTCTCGTGACATCCCTGAGGTTCCCTAGCTTACCGCTTGACACCGCAGGGAACCCTAGGGAACCTTAGGGATGTGCCTGCGAGTCGGTCTGATCGACCAGCGGGCGCCGGACCTCGACGTGCCTGGCTTCACATCCGGCTTGGTCGTGGTCAAGGAGCCCGGGACAGAGCGGGCCAGGACGAGCACCACAGCACGCCCGAGGAACAACAGGGGAAGTTGCCCATACGGTCATCCGGACCTGAAAACGGGAGGTCAAAGCAGGGATCTCTAGGCCCTGGACCTACGCAGATGGGGGTCACATCCCGGACGCCGGCGAACCGCCCCAAAGGCGGGAGAGGGGCCTCAAGGCTCGGCAGCTCTAGAAAGCGACACCGCCTTGCAAGGGCATGCAGGTGGGCCAGTGTCGCCGGGCCTTCGCCACCCGACCCAAGGGCGTCGAGTACCACAACCACCCGACGGCGCGGCCCCGGTGCTGAAGACACCGGGGCCGCTTCGGGCCGTCTCACTGCGAAGGGACACAACCCAATGAGTCACATCGTCACTGTTCAGGACGCCGTTACCGCCTTCGCCCCGTGGCTGGAGCCGACGGATGCGGAACTGGACGCGATCGACGCAGAGATGCCGGCCATCTCGGCGGAAGTCGAGCTGCTGGACGCACAGATCATGACCCTCGACCGGACGCCGAACGACCTGGACACGCAGCGCATCCGCCGGGCCTGCCGACGGGTGCTCGCCGCCCGCCGCGAGCTGACCAACCTGTCCGCCCCGACCGCCATGCCGGAGGTCGGGGCATGAGCAGCAACTACCGCGAAGAGCGCCGAGCCGACCAGGCCGCCGACGCCGAGCAGCGTCGCATCGATGCCGCAGCCGCCGAAGAGCGTCGCGCAGAACGGCAGCGGGCCAACGACGAGCGCGCCGCCCGACTTCGGGAGCAGGCTCGTACCGACAAGGCCGCCAACCGGGCCGCGCGGAAGGCCCGCCGGCAGGAGCGCGCCGACCGGCGCCGGGAGGCCCTGACACCGGAGCGCATCTACCGCAACGGCACGCTCGGCCTGGTCGCCGCATCCGGGCTGGCGTCCCTGCCCGCACAGATCGTGCACTTCGTCGGCATCCACCCGATGCTGCTGCCCGTCCCGCTGGGGTTGGAAGGCGCAGCGTGGGTCATGTCGGCCGGTGTCGCTTACGCCGATGCCCGGCAGGCCCCCGCGTGGGTGCGCTGGATGCTGCGTGCCCTGGTCGCCGCGTGCGCCGCGTTCGCCGCGTCCATCAACTACGGCTACGGCCTGTCTCTTGCGGGGCATGGTCTGTCGGCCTCCGACGCTGCGGCCGCCGGTGCCGGTCTGGCGGCCGTCACCGTCCTGGGGCCGGTCGTGTTCGAGATTCGACAGTGGGTCTCGACCCTGGCCGGCCGCGACGAGGAGGCCCGCGCGCAGCGCAAGCACGCCGCCCGGCGACGCCGCGATCACCGCAAGGTGCTGCGCGTTGCCAACCGTCTGGTCTCCGCCGCCCCGTTCGGCACGCTCCCCGCCGAGGACGCGTGGGGCCGTGCGTGGGCCATCGTCCACGGGCCGACGAAGCCCGGCATGACGCCGAAGTACGAGCAGCGCGCGGTGTCCTCGGACCTCCGTCTGCAAGAGGCCCGCACACCGGCCCCTGAGGTGGTGGCGCGCAGCGTCCGCGCCCGCCTCGGACGCCACCTGTACGCGTTTCCCGCGACGACCGCGAACGCCGCGCAGAAGCCTGCAAAGCCGCAGCTCACGATCCAAGTGCCCCCCAGTTCGAAGAAGGCGCCGAAGGCCCCGCGCAAGCGACCCATTCCACCCCGCCGGCGCAAGGGCGACAGCCCCCGCTTCCACTCCGCCGCGAAGGTCGCGGCAGCCGACACTGCCCGCCGCACGCCGAGCGTCACCGCGTCGGTCTGAGAGGAGATGGCCATGTTCAACGCAGGCGATGAAGTTCAGATCATCTCGTGCGAAGACGACCCCCGCGCGGCTGGCAGGACCGGCTGGATCGTCGACGAAGTTCCGCCCGGTCCGCTCACCGGCGGCCGGTGGGGCGTGCGCGGGGTCGGGCTGCTGATCGGCCAAGTCCTGTGCCACGCCCACGAGATCCGCAAGACCGGCAGGAAGGGCTGACATGACCAGCATCCGCGCACACCGCCTCGCCATCGTGGCGCTCGACGCCATCATCGCGCTCGCAGTCCTGGGCGCCCTGGTCGGCACCTCACTGCTCATGTACCGCGGCGGCGCCGGCATCTTTCCCGGCGGCAACGAAGGGCGCGTGGTGTTCGCCGCCCTGACCGCCGCAGTCGCCGCCCACGGCCTCTGGGCGACGCTCGACAACCTGGTCGACGCCGACCGGGAGAACTGGCTCGACGTCATCCAGGAGCAGCTCGTCGAGGCCGCGCAGACCGTCATGCGGGAGTACAACGCGGCAGCGGCGCAGGGCGCACCCGAGGCCGATGAGCTGATGGCCGCAAGCCTCCGGGCGCAGGCCAAGGCGCTGAAGGCCGGCGCCGACTACGAAGACCTTCGCCCCTGACTCCGTGCCCTGCCGATCCGAGGAGGCCCGCGTGTCCACGCCCCGCCGCTACCAGTTCGACAACCAACTCCCCGCCCTCCACACACCGCAGCCGCTCGTACACCGACCCGAGCCGCTGATTACCCCGGCAGCTGCCGATCAGGCGGTGACCGTCGTTCAGCACATCCACCACGCGCCGCCGGACCGGACGGTGCAGCGCGTCGCCCTCGGTGCCGGGATGGGAGGTGGGGCGGTGGCGGCAGGTGTGTACTTCGGCCCGCTTCTGGTCGGCTCCCTGACCGCCATCGCCGCCAACCTGGGGGTCCTCGCGTTCATCGCCGCTGTCGGCACGTGGGGCGTGGTGACGGTCGTGAGGTCGGTCGGTGGTGCGGACGGTAAGGCCGCTGCCGCGAACGTCGCCAAGGCCCGTAAGCGCCGCTGACGGCTGCCCGTCGCGCCCGACCTGGTGTCGGGCGCGGTGGGGAGCTGGACAGTCCGGCTCCGGATCGGAGCGTCATGGCCCAGGACCCGCCGCTGACCGCCGCCGAGACGGCCAAGGTCGCCTGCCTCACTGCCCGCATGTGTAAGCGCTCCCTCGCGGGCGAGAACGTCCACCTCGCTGACCTGGAACGCAAGGTCGACCGCATCCTCGACGCCGCCGCCAAGCGCGCCGAGAACAACCCTCGCTGACTTCGCCCCGGGGCGGCCGTACCCGGCCAAGGAATCCGGCCGCCCCGGGCCCTGCACCGATTCACGGAAACAGGAGTGACCAGCATGACTGACGCCATCCCTGAACAGTCCGACATGGGCACCGTGCACCACCTCGACGACCACCGGCCCACCTCCGGTGCGCCCGTCCGTCTGGTGAAAGAGACCACCACCGGCGAGCCGCTGGAAGGCATTGTCATCCCCGCCCCGACGGCGGCACCGGAAGCGCCCCGGGCCTCGACCTGGGTGCGGACCGCCCGCACGGTGCGGACGGTGGCCACCCATGAACGGACTCGCACCGGTGCGCGTGCGGCGGCCCGGCACAGCATGTTCGTGGCGGCCGGTGCCCGCATCATGACCCGTCGCGCCTGGGACGGGCGCACCGCATCCCGCTACGAGCGCATGATGCGCACCGCCGAAGCCGCAGGCGACCACGCAGGCGCCATGGAGTGGGAAGTCCGGGGAGCCGCCTACAAAGCCGCCCGCCACCAGCGCCGCATGGAACTGCTGAGCGCCCCGCAGCGCGTCGCCAAAGGCGCTCTGGTCGGTGCGGCTGTTACCGAAGGGAGCCTGCTCGCGCTCGGCCTGGTGATGGCCCTCTCCGAAGACGACGCCTCCTGGATTCTCGCCCCGACCATGGCGATCGTTGAGCTGATCCGCTGGTGCGTCGTCATCGTCACCATCGTGTGGGGCCCGCTGGTGACCGTCGGCCCGTGGCTGGCGCTGCTGGCCCTGTGGGCGGTCGGACGGCGCCGCAACGACATCCCCGTCTGGGCCATGCCTGATGGCCAGCGCACCTCCGACGAGGGCGCACCCATCACACCCTCCATCGTGGTCACCGCGATGCGGGACCTGGGCATCTCCGCGATGCGCAAGGCCATCACCGCCATGGAGGACGCGGGCGCCGGCATGCTCGGCCCCATCCGCATCGCCGGATGCGGCGTCGAAGTCGACGTCCTACTGCCCTCCGGCGTGTCCACCGAGGAAGTCCAGCAGCGCCGACGCAAGCTCGCCGAGAACCTCGGCCGGCACGAGCACGAAGTGTTCATCAGCATTCCGGAGGCCGCGCGCACGGTCCGGCTGTGGATCGCCGACTCCGGCGCGCTGGACGAGCCGATCGGCCCGTCCCCGCTGGTCACCGACCCCGACATGCGCGCCGACTACAAGGCGGGCCGTGCTCCTTGGGGCTGCGACCTGCGCGGCGACGCCGCCGTGATCAGCCTCTTTCAGCGGCACATGCTCATCACGGGCCTGTCCAACCAGGGCAAGACCGCCTCCCTGCGGGCGCTGGCACTGTGGCTGGCGCTGGATCCCTCCGTGGAGTTCCGGATCGGAGACCTGAAGGGGATCGGGGACTGGCGGATGTTCCACGGCATCGCCACCTTGCTGATCGAGGGCCCGACCGACGAGCACGTCATCGACGTCACCGAGATGCTGGAGGAAGGCGTCGCCGAGATGGAGCGGCGCATGATGGCCCCGGCCGGCACGCACTTCGACCCGCTGATCCTGCTGGTGGACGAAGCGCAGCTCGCGTTCATGTGCCCCGCCAAGGGCGAGGACGGACGCCCCTACGGCGGCACCAAGGCCACCAGCCGGTACTTCCAGGCGGCCCGCAAAATCCACAACCAGGGCCGCGCTGTGGACGTGCTGCTGTGGCAGGGAACGCAGGACCCCACCGACCAGAACCTCCCCAAACTCGTCCGGGAAGGCGCCCACACCCGCGCCAGCCTGGTCCTGGGCACCGAGTCGCAGGCCCGCATGGCACTTGGAGACAAGGCCATCGACGGCGGCGCCGCCCCGCACAAGCTGCGCCAGGGCCGCGACAAGGGCACCGTCGTCGTTGCCGGCGACGGCGTCAAACTCGCCCCGGGCCAGGCATCCATCACGATCCGCACGCACTACATCGACGACGACCAGGCCGCCGAACTCGCCGACCGGGCCAAAGCTCGCCGCTCCGGCGTCACCACCCTGTCCGCCGTCGAGAACGCCGAGCAGATCGATGCGCTCGCCGACATCGCCCACGTCCTCGGCAAGGACGAGCGGGTGCGCACCCAAGAGGTTCTGCAGCGGCTCGCCGAACTGCGGCCCGGTCACTACCGCGGCTGGACGTTCAGCGACCTGAAGGAAGTGCTGGAGCCGTTCGGGGCCGCCCCGCACAAGTCCGGCGTGATGGTCGTCGACCGCCGCAAGGTCCTCGACGCCCTCGCCGCACGGGACGCAAACACCCCCGAAAGTCACGCTGAGTGAAGGGAGGGAGTCAGGGAGGCAGGGAGAACTCCCTAACCGCCTCCCTGAGCCCACCTCCCTGACCTGATCAGCGATAACGCCCCGCCAGGGAGGCAGGGAGGCCACCCCAAAAACACCCAGGTCAGGCCCCAAAAGAGCCTGCCCACGGGCCCGCACGCTCCCTCCCAGACACGGAGCGTCACGAAACCCAGCACATCACCACAAGGAGAGCCGTGTACGAGGACGACGACTTCATCGACTGCGAGCTGTGCGCGATCGAGAACGACGGCTACGCCTATCCGCACTGCTGCGACTGCTGGGCCGACGGCTCCAGCGAACGCCCCGACTGCACCTGCGCCTAGCCATGGCTAGGGCGGCCCGCATCTCGCCAAAGTTCCGGGCCGCCCTGGTCTCCCCGCTCATTCCACAGAAGAGGAGACGTCCAGCATGACTCAAACCACCGACATGAGGCGAGCCTCCGGCTCTCCGCGACTGCTCGCGCTGGAGGTGGCGGCATGACCGACCACCTGCGAATTGCCCTGCACCTGGGCGCCGCCGGTGTGCCCGCCCTGCCGCTGAGCCGAGGCAAACGGCCCTTCGCCAACTGCCCGGCCTGCGAGAAGAGCCGTTGCGGTGACCGCCCGCACATGAAGGCTGAGGGGCCCTGCCAGTGCCCGAGGCCGTGCCACGGCTGGGCAGCCGCCACCCCCGATCACGCCACTCTCACCTCACCCGCATGGGTAGCTGCGTGGCGGGAGGCGACGGCGGTCGCCTACCACCCCGGCGGCGCCGGGCTCACCGTCGTCGACCTGGACGACGCCGACGCCGTCGCCTGGGCGCGCCAGACCCTGCCGCCCACCCGGACGGTGCGCACGACGCGGGGGGAGCACTGGATCTACTTCCGCACGATGCGGTCCGCGAACAGGGTGCGGCCCGGTGTGGACATCAAATCGCGCATGTCGTACACCCGTTGGCTGGGCCCGGGTACCGGCACCATGACGGAGCTGCCGGCCGCCGTCCGTGCTCTCGTCGAGACAGAAGAGACCACCCCGCGCGAGGTGGTGGTCTCTTCGCTCTCCATGCGGGTCACCGTTGACCGCACCGGCTCCACCGGGTGCCGTCACACCGAGCGGTACGTGCTCTCCGGCCTCATGCGCGGACTCGAAAAGATCCGAGCCCGCACCAAGACCGGCGCCGGCTCCCAGGCATACGGCGTCGCCAGCTTCCTGGCCGCCCAGCACGCCGACTGTCCCGGGCCGTGCGGCCTCGACGCTCTCGGCGAGCGGATCGTCGCCGCAGCCGTCTCCGTCGGCGTCCCCGAGCCCTACGCCCAACGAGCCGTCACCAACGGCCTCAACACCGGCGCCAGGAGGGCATCGTGACCCCCGACCGCACCAGCTCCGCCGAACCGGCCCGCACCACATCCAGCAGTGGTGCGCCGAAGGTCGTCGCCCGTCAGGGCGCCCTTTCAGCTCTTCGCCCTGACCCGAACCACGCCACCCAGGGCAGCCCGGAGCGGGTGTTCTACGGGCTGCACATCGTTGCCGAGCCCAAGTGGCGCATCTCCGTGACTGCGGCCTGCCCGTGCGGCTACCGGCGCCAGGTCAGGGGCCGTGCCGCCGTCGTGCCGACGGTCGAGCACTACACCGAGCACAAGAAGACCTGCCCCCACCACACCGGCATCGCCGAGAGGAGGCACGCCGCATGACCGCCGAAGAACTGCCCGCCCCCTCCAACCCCATGGCCGTCGCCCGCCGACTCCTGCCTGACTGGCAGGGCGAGCTCGGACACCTGCTGTGCCGCCGCTGGCGCGCGTCCTGGATGCGGTGGACCGGAACCTGCTGGCGGGAGCTGGACGAGCAGCAGATGCGTGCCCACCTGTACAAGCGGCTGGAGCACGCCACGTACACCACCCCCGGCAAGGACGAGCCGGAGGTTCACGAGTGGGCGCCGACGAAGCCGAAGATCAGCAACCTCCTGGACGCCCTGGGCGCCATCACCCTGCTGCCCACAGAGGTGGACGCCCCGACCTGGACCGACAGGAGCGACCGCGCCCAGGACACCAGCACCATCGTGGCGTGCCAAAACGGGCTGCTGCGCATCCGGGACCGTGAGCTGCTGCCGCACACCCCCGGCTTCTTCAACCTGGTCTCCGTCCCCTTCGCCTACGACCCCGACGCCACGGCGCCCACCTGGGAACGCTTCCTCGCGCAGGTCTGGCCCAACGACCCCGATGCCGTCCAGGCGCTCCAGGAGTGGTTCGGCTACGTCCTGTCCGGCCGCACCGACCAGCAGAAGATCCTGCTCCTTGTCGGCCCATCCCGTTCCGGCAAGGGAACCATCGCCCGCGTGATGAAAGAGCTGGTCGGGCGGGAGAACCTGGCCGGCCCCACCCTCGCCGGACTCGGCACGAACTTCGGCCTGTCCACCCTGATCGGCAAGCCCCTCGCCGTCATCTCCGACGCCCGCCTGTCGGGCAACGACAGCAGCCAGGTCGTGGAACGGCTGCTGACCATCTCCGGCGAAGACACCATCGACGTCGACCGCAAGTACCGCGCACCGTGGACGGGCAAGCTCCCTTCCCGGCTCATGATCCTCACCAACGAACTGCCGCACTTCGGCGACTCCTCCGGGGTCATCGCCAAGCGGTTCGTGGTGCTCAACACGCGGGTCTCGTGGCTGGGCAAGGAAGATCCCACGCTCACCGACCGCCTCACAGCGGAGATGCCCGGCATCCTCAACTGGGCTCTGGAAGGACTCACCCGCCTTCAGCGCAACGGCCGGATCACTGAACCGGTCTCCAGCCGCGACGCGGTCACCACCATGCAGGACACCGCCTCTCCCACCAGCGCATTCATCCGCGAACGCTGCACCACCGGCCCGACATGCAGCGTCCCTGTGGACGCCCTGTGGGGCATCTGGCGGGAGTGGGCCGAGGACAACGGCGTCCGCGCCGGCACCAAGCAGATCTTCGGCCGCAACCTGCTCTCCGCCGTGCCCCAGCTCAACCGCACTCGCCCCCGCGACGCCTACGGCCAGCAGGTCGCCACCTACAACGGCATCGCCCTCAACCAACGCCAACCACATTGGCCTGAGTCGTGACTCATCGCGACTCAACACCCCACCAAGCCGCCTTGAGTCGCGATGAGTCACGACTCAACGCAATGTCACTCCAACTCAACAGAGCCCGAAGCGTGTCACCGCCCGGAGCGTTCGTCGAAGGAGACAGCAACGTGCCCAGCCCGGAGAAGCTCAAGCTCTCTGAAGTCCTCGTAGAGATTCGGATGAGTCGCGCCGCCTTCTACCGCATGCGCGCCCGCGGCAAGGCACCCAGGCTCAGCAAGCTCCCCAACGGCCACCTCCGCGTCAGCCGGGCTGACCTTGATGCCTGGTGGGCGACCTGCGAACAGTCAGCCGCCTGATTCCTTCCGTCGTTTCCCCCGGGGCCCGGCCTACGCCGGGCCCCTTTCCTTGGAAAGGCCCCGCATGGGCAAGACGTACGACGTTCGCATCTGGGCTGTCCGGCAACGGAAGGACCGCAACCAGGCGTCAGCCGAACTGCGCTGGAAGACCGGCGCCACCCCGCACTCTCAGACCTTCCGAACCAAGACCCTCGCCGACGGCCGCCGCTCCGAGTTGATGCGCGCGCTACACGAGGGAGAGCCCTTCGATGAGGCAACTGGCCTCCCCCTGAGGGAACTACGCCAGCGCAACGACGTGAGCTGGTACCAGCACGCCCGCGACTACATCGCGATGAAGTGGCCGCACTCCCCCGGCTCCACCCGAAGGACACTCGCCGAAGCCATGGCGACGGTCACGCCCGCATTGGTCAAGGACACCAAGGGCATGCCTGACGCGGGAGCCGTGCGCACTGCCCTGTACAGCTGGGCATTCAACATGAAACGGCACAGCGAGGAGATGCCGCCCGAGGTGGCGAGAGTCCTCGACTGGTTCGAGCGGAAGTCCTTGCCCACCTCGGCACTGGCCGACCGAATGCACGTGCGGGCCGCGCTCAACGCCCTCACCAAGAAGTTGGACGGCACCACAGCCGCAGCAGGGACTATCCGCCGGAAGAGGGCGATCTTCCACAACGCCCTCGGCTACGCAGTCGACGCTGAACGCCTAGCGGGCAATCCCCTGCCTCAAGTGCAGTGGAAAGCGCCTGAACAGGTCGAAGAGGAACTGGATCTCGCCTGCGTGCCGGACCCCCTTCAGGCCGCTGCGCTGCTCGATGCCGTGAGGACGCAGAGCCCCCGCGGCCGGCGCCTGGTGGCGTTCTTCGGGTGCATGTACTTCGCAGCAGCACGGCCGGCCGAAGTGATTGGACTACGGGCGGGGGACTGCGACCTACCGCGCCGCGGCTGGGGAACGCTACTCCTCCGAGAGACCCGCCCACGTTCGGGTACCGCCTGGACGGACAGCGGAGAATCACACGACCGACGCGGCCTCAAGCACCGCCCCAGGAAAGCGGTCCGCGTGGTCCCCATTCCGCCCGACCTGGTCGCCCTGCTGCGCTGGCACGTCACGGCCTACGGGGTGGCACCCGACGGCCGGCTGTTCCGCACAGACCGCGGGGGGCTCATCCAGGACACCGGTTACGGGGAAGTCTGGGCAGAGGCACGACGACGAGCCCTCCCGCCCGCCCAGTACGCATCTCTACTGGCCAAGCGGCCCTATGACCTTCGCCACGCGGCCGTCTCAACGTGGCTCAGCTCCGGTGTGGAGCCTCAGCTCGTGGCCAAGCGCGCCGGCCACAGCGTGACCGTGCTCTTCCGGGTCTACGCGAAATGCCTCGACGGTGAGGCAGCCACAGCGAACGCCCGGATCGAGGCCGCCTTGAAGGGCGGGAGGTAGGCCCGCCCGGAACCTGCCCCACGCGTGCCCCACACATGCTGGTCAGCACGCGAAACAGGGTGAGACAGAGTGGGGCATACCGCCCATTGAGGGGTTTTCGGCACCGGAAATACAGAAGAGGCCCGCGACCAGCATTTACGCTGGTCACGGGCCCCTTCACACCTGTGGCGGCGCCAGGATTCGAACCTGGGAAGGCGAAGCCGGCAGATTTACAGTCTGCTCCCTTTGGCCGCTCGGGCACACCGCCAGGGTTTGCTGCCGGGAGATCCGCCGTGGGCGGCGCTCTGTGGCAACGACGTAAACCATACCTGATGGCCGGGGGTGGTTCGCCACTCGATTCCGCAGCGCCGGATCACCGGTGGGTGGCTAGGCTGGCGGGGCGGTCCGGCATGGGCCGTACCCCTGACGGATCTACGTACGAGGAGCCAACTCAACATGGCCGACTCCAGTTTCGACATCGTCTCGAAGGTCGAGCGGCAGGAGGTCGACAACGCCCTCAACCAGGCCGCCAAGGAGATCTCGCAGCGCTACGACTTCAAGGGCGTGGGTGCGTCGATCGAGTGGTCGGGCGAGAAGATCGAGATGAAGGCCAACGCCGAAGAGCGGGTGAAGGCCGTGCTCGACATCTTCCAGTCCAAGCTGATCAAGCGCGGGATCTCGCTGAAGGCGCTGGACGCCGGCGAGCCGCAGGCCTCGGGCAAGGAGTACCGGATCTCCGCCTCGATCGAGGAGGGGATCTCGCAGGACAACGCGAAGAAGGTCGCCAAGATCATCCGCGACGAGGGCCCCAAGGGCGTGAAGGCGCAGGTGCAGGGCGATGAGCTGCGGGTCAGCTCGAAGAGCCGGGACGACCTGCAGTCGGTGCAGCAGCTGCTCAAGGGCAAGGACCTGGATTTCGCGATCCAGTTCGTGAACTACCGGTAGGTGCCGGCGGGCCGGCGGCTGGGAATGCCGCCGGTGGGCCCGGGGCGGGTGGGGCGGCGTGCCAGGGGCGCGCCGCCCCACCGGCGTTGCGGGGGGGGCGGGGGTTGACCTCACGTTCGGTTGAGGTTGGAGGGTGCTGCCATGACATCAACGACATCGCAGAATTCACCGCATGGGGTGTACTCCGGCTCCGGCGACGCCTTTCGCACGGACGTGTTCCCCGAGATCCGCCGGCCGGACAGCGGCTTGGTGCTGATCAGCGAGTGGGACGCGGAAAGCCCCGAGGGGCAGCGGGCGGTCCAGGACGGTGTGGCGCGTGCCTGGGAGGAGACGCCGCTGCCGGCGGGATTCCTGTCGCGGGTGCTGTTCGCCGGGACCGATGGACGCAGTGTCCTCGATTACGCGCAGTGGACGACCGACGCGGCGCACCGGGAGTTCGTCAGGCGCGAGGAGGCCGGGCTGCGTGAGCGGGTCGCGGCGGCCCTGGACGGTGTCGGGGGTGACGGCGAAGCGGGGTACGGCCGCTTTCGGCTGTACCGCAGCCTGCTGCCGGAGGGGGTGGCGCCCGCGCCGGGGTGCGTCGTGCGCGTCGCCTTCCGGACGGCGGGGGAAGGGGCGGCCCGGCAGCTCGTCGACGGGCTGATGGACATGTTCGACGGCTGGCAGAGCGGCACGGGCGGCATCGCCTCGCACTTCCACCTCTCCGAGGACGGCACCCGGGTCGTCAACTACAGCGAGTGGACGGACGCGGAGTCGCACGAGCGGGTGGCCGTCGCGAAGCTGGGGAGCGGCGGGCCGGTGATGCGACTGCTCGCGAGCCTCCCGGGCGTCGAACCGCTCGGCTTCCGGCGGTATACGGCGCCCCGGGGGCTCGTACGGGGCTGACCTGCCCGGAGGCCGCCGGTCAGCGGGCGGTGAAGGCCCGGTCGGTGGGGACGATGTCGCGGCCCAGCGGCAGCAGGGAGATGGGGATCATCTTGAAGTTGGCGATGCCGAAGGGGATGCCGATGATCGTCACGCACAGGGCCAGGCCGGTGACGATGTGGCCCAGGGCCAGCCACCAGCCGGCGAAGACGATCCAGATGACGTTGGCGATCGCCGAGCCGGCGCCGGCGTCGTGTCGTTCGACGGTCGTCCGGCCGAAGGGCCACAGGGCGTAGCCGGCGATCCGGAAGGACGCGATGCCGAAGGGGATCGTGATGATCAGGATGCAGCAGATGAGACCCGCGACGACGTAGCCGATCGCCAGCCACAGGCCGCTCAGGATCAGCCAGAGGATGTTGAGGAGGAACTTCATGATCGTCAGCCTTCCACGGGCACGGCGAAGAATGTGTCTGAGGTGACAGACGCCGGGAGTGCCCTGCGACGTTGCACCGGTCGCGCGGGTCCGGTGCACCGGGTGCGGGGGCGCGGTGGACGGCGGCTGCCGGGCGTCATGGGCGGTGGCCCGCCATCTGTTCGAGGCGGGCGATGCGTTCGCTCATCGGGGGGTGGGTGGAGAAGAGCTTCGACATGCCCTCCGCGCGGAACGGGTTGGCGATCATCATGTGGCTGGCCGTCTCGATGCGCGGCTCGGGCGGCAGCGGGAGCTGCTTGGTGCCGGCCTCCAGCTTGCGCAGGGCGGAGGCGAGGGCCAGCGGATCGCCGGTGAGCTGGGCCCCCGAGGCATCCGCCGCGTACTCGCGGGAGCGGCTGACGGCGAGCTGGATCAGGGAGGCCGCCACCGGCCCGAGGATCATGATCAGCAGCATGCCCAGGAGGCCGGGTCCCTCGTCGTCGTCGGAGCGGCCTATCGGGATCAGCCAGGCGAAGTTGACGAGGAACATCACGACGGAGGCGAGGGCGCCGGCGACGGACGAGATGAGGATGTCGCGGTTGTAGACATGGCTCAGCTCATGGCCGATGACGCCGCGCAACTCACGTTCGTCCAGCAGTTGAAGGATCCCGTCGGTGCAGCAGACCGCGGCGTTGCGGGGGTTGCGGCCGGTGGCGAAGGCGTTCGGCGCCTGGGTCGGGGAGATGTACAGCCGCGGCATGGGCTGACGGGCGGCCGTCGAGAGTTCGCGGACCATGCGGTAGAGCCGGGGAGCCTCGAACTCGCTGACGGGGCGGGCGCGCATGGCTCTGAGGGCGAGTTTGTCGCTGTTCCAGTACGCATAGGCGTTGGTGCCGAGGGCGACGACGACGGCGATGATGAGGCCCGTACGGCCGAAGAGGCTGCCGATGACGATGATGAGGGCGGACAGTCCCCCGAGGAGTACGGCAGTCCTGAGCCCGTTGTGCCGGCGGTGCACGGTACGCCCTCCAAGCGGTGCGGCAGGGGAACCCTTGCTTCGAACTCCACTCTCCAGTGGACCCTTACTCACCGGTCAACGCCAGATGAGGAGGGCTGGTTCCCTTGTGCACGCGGGACGGGGCCAGGTGGGGGCACCGGGGCGCGTCGCGGGGCGCGGCGGGGCGTACCGCCGTACGGGTGAGCGACGGTTCCTTCGCGGCCCCGGGGCGGGCGTGCGGGGGCGGGCCGGGGTACGGCCGAGGCCCCGCGTGACCCGCGGGCTGCGGGGTCGCGCGGGGGCGGGTGAGCTGCGTGGGCGCTTTCGGCTGGTTCGCTTCGGCTGCGGCCGGGCCGCTTCGGCTAGAGCAGGGACCCGGAGGCGAAGCGCAGGACGAGCTGCGGGGCGCCGGAGAGCGCGATGCCGAGGACCGTGGCGAGGGCGATGGCGGCGGTGAGAGCCGCCGGGATCCGGGGGCGGGCCGGCTGCGGGGCCGGTGCTCCGTCCGCCGCCTGCGCGGCCAGGTCCTTGGTGGTCGCGGGGCCCCGGAAGAGGACCGCGGTCCACTGGAGGTAGTAGTAGAGCGCGATCACGACGTTGACGGCCATGATCACCGCGAGCCAGCCCAGGCCCGCGTCGACGGCCACGGAGAAGACCGTGACCTTGGCGAACAGGCCGATGATGCCCGGCGGCAGTCCGGCGAGGCAGAGCAGGAAGAAGCCGAGGGCGAGGGCGGCCAGCGGGCGCCGGGCGTACAGGCCGCGGTAGTCGCTGATGCGGTTGGCCGGGCTTGTGCGCGCCACCAGGGCGGCGACGGCGAAGGCGCCGAGGTTCACCGCCGCGTACATCAGCGCGTAGGCGACCGTGGAGCCGATGGCCCGCGCCGGATCGTCGGCGTATCCGGCAGCCCCGATGGGGACCAGGAGGTAGCCGGCCTGACCGACCGAGGACCAGGCGAGCAGCCGGACGGCGCTGTGCGCCCGGTCCGGCTTCTGTCGGAGCGCCGCGACGTTGCCCACGGTCATGGTGAGCGCGGCGATGACGGCCAGGGCCGGGCCCCATACGTGCGCGTACGAGGGGAAGCCCTCGATCGCCACCAGGATCAGGCCGGAGAAGCCGACCGCCTTGCCGATGACCGAGAGGTACGCGGCGATCGGGAGGGGCGCGCCGACATAGGTGTCCGGCACCCAGAAGTGGAAAGGCGCGGCCGCGGTCTTGAAGGCGAAGCCGACCAGGGTGAGGGCCACGCCGGCGGTGGCGAGGGTGGCCAGCCGGGGGTCGGGGAGGTCGGTGAGGGTCTGCGCCACCCGGGCGAGGTGCATGCTGCCGGTGGCCGCGTACAGGAAGCTCACGCCGAGCAGCATCACCGCGGTGGCCGCCACCGAGGACAGGAAGAACTTCAGCGCGGCCTCGGAGGAGAGGCGGTCGCCGCGCCGCAGTCCGACCAGCGCGAAGGCGGGCAGGGAGGCGACCTCGAGGGCGATGACGAGGGTCGCGAGGTCCCTGGAGGCGGGCAGCAGGGCGGCGCCGGCCGCGGAGGAGAGCAGCAGGAACCAGTACTCGCCGGCGGGCAGGTCGTGGTCCTTGATGGTGTCGATCGACAGCAGGGCGGTGAGCAACGCGCCGGCCAGCACCAGGAATTGGATGACGAGGGCGAAGGGGTCGGCCACGTAACTGCACACGTCCGGGTCACCGGTGAGGCAGAAGGTGCGGCGGTCGTCGCCCAGGAGGGGCAGCAGGGAGAGCGCGGCGAGGGCGAGGCCCGCGGTCGCGATCCAGCCCAGCAGCGGCTTCCTGGCCACCGGGAGGAACAGGTCGGCGACGAGCACCACCAGGGCGACCGCCGCGGCGATGGTGGGCGGCGCGACGGCGAGCCAGTCGACGGACTGGACCAGGGAGGTCATCGAGCTCATCACTTACCGCCTCCGAGGAGCTGCTGGACGGCCGGGTCGGTGAGGCCGAGGAGGGCCGCGGGCCACAGTCCGGCGAGGACGGTGAGCGCGGCGAGGGGGGTCCAGGCCGCGTATTCGTAGCGTGCGATGTCGGGGATGAGGGGCGCGGCCGGGGCCGCGGCTTCCGGGGCGGCCGCTTCGGCGGAGGACCCTTCCCCCGAGGCGGTGTCGTCCGCTCCCCCCGATGCGGTGGCGGGTGCCACGTGGGGCAGCGAGCCGCCCATGCAGACGCGGCGGACGACGAGCAGCAGATACGCGGCGGTCAGCAGGGTGCCGAGGCCGGCCATCACCATGAACGTCAGGAAGGCGGGGCGGCTGAGGCCCTCGGCCGGCCGGAACGCGCCGAACATCGCGAGCATCTCGCCCCAGAAGCCGGCCAGGCCCGGGATGCCCAGGGAGGCGACGGCGCCGAAGGCGAGCAGGCCGCCGAAGCGTGGTGCCCTGCCGTACAGGGCCGCGCCCGTCTCACCGGCGAGATCGTCGAGGTCGGTGGTGCCGTAGCGGTCCTTGAGCGCGCCGACGAGGAAGAACAGCAGGCCGGTGATGAGGCCGTGCGCGATGTTGGCGAACAGCGCGCCGTTGACGCCGGTGGGGGTCAGGCTGGCGATGCCGAGCAGGACGAAGCCCATGTGGCCGACGGAGCTGTAGGCGATGAGGCGCTTGAGGTCGCCCTGGGCGCCCTTGCGCACCAGTGCGAGGCAGGCGAGCGATCCGTAGATGATGCCGATGGCGGCGAGTGCGGCGAGGTACGGCGCGAAGGTGTGCATGCCCTCGGGCGCGATCGGCAGCGCGATGCGCACGAAGCCGTACGTGCCCATCTTCAGCAGGACGCCGGCCAGCAGCACCGAACCGACGGTGGGTGCGGCGGTGTGGGCGTCCGGCAGCCAGCTGTGCAGCGGCCACATCGGTGCCTTGACCGCGAGTCCGATGCCGATGGCGAGCACCGCGAGCAGCTGGACAGTGTGGCTGATCTGGGATTTCGGGCCGTTGTCAGTGGCGAGTGCCACCATGTCGAACGTGCCGGAAGTCACGCCGATGAGGAGGAGGCCGAGCAGCATCACGACGGAGCCGAGCAGCGTGTAGAGGATGAACTTCCAAGCGGCCGCCTGCTTCTGCGCACCGCCCCAGCGGGCGATGAGGAAGTACATCGGGATGAGGACCATCTCGAAGGCGAGGAAGAACAGCATCAGGTCGAGGACGGCGAAGGTGGCGAGGGTGCCGGCCTCCAGGACGAGCAGCAGGGCCACAAATGCCTTGGGAGACGGGCCCTTCGGCATGTGGAAGTAGCTGTAGAGCGCGCAGAGGAAGGTCAGCAGCGCGGTCAGTACGACAAGGGGGAGCGAGATGCCGTCGATGCCGAGGTGGATGCGGATGTCCAGCGCCGGGATCCAGCTGATGTCGGTGGTGGCCTGCGTACGGGCCGGGTGGTCGTGGTCGAAGCCGACGGCCAGCGCGACGGACGCGGCCAGGATGACGCCGGTGACGGTCACGCCGTGGCGCAGTACGGCCTGGTCGGGGTTGCGTCCGCGCAGGCCGGGCGGGGGCGGCAGCAGAGCGCCGACGGCTCCCAGCAGGGGCAGCACGACGACGGCCGCGAGGAGGATCTGCAGAGCGGTGGGGTTCACGGGTCAGGCCCTCCTCAGGGTTGCGGCTCCGGCGAGCCCGGCCGCGGGGGGCGTCGGCCGGCGATGCGGGGCGCGTGCCCCGGGAGTGTGCGGCATCGGTCAGGCTCCCGTGCCCGTAGCGACGAGGACGGCGGCGACGGCCAGTACGAGCGAGCCCGCGAGCAGCGCGCCGAGGTAGGTCTGCACGTTGCCGGTCTGGGCGCGGCGGACGGCGGCGCCGAGCCAGCGGGGGGCGGCGCCCGCGCCGCGCACGTACGTGTCGACTACCTCACGGTCGAGGAAGCGGACGAGCGTGGCCGCGCCGCGTACGGGCCGGACGAACAGGGCGGAGTAGACGGCGTCGAGGTGGAAGCCGACGGCCGCGTGGCGGTGCAGGCGGCCGAGGAGCAGCCGGCCGGGGTCGGCCGGGTCCGGGGCGGCGGCGATGTCGCCGTAGGCCGGGGCGTGGGTGTCGATGGCCGTCTCCTCGGCGACCGCGGGGGTGACGTCCGGGGTGGCGACGACCGCGCCGAGGGGGAAGCGGGCGGCGAGCGCGGTGGTGTGCCGCCAGGCCCCGTAGGTGACCAGGCCGCCCACGAGCGCGATGCCGGTGCCCAGGACGGAGGTGGTGAGGGTCGGGGTGAGCGAGCGCCCGTCGAACCAGTCGGGCAGGAAGGGTGCGGCCAGGCCGAGCGCGGCGGTGGGGAGGAAGAGCACCCACAGCACGGCGTTCATGACGATCGGCTGCGGGCCGTGGTCGGGTGCCTCGGCGCCCTTGCCCCGGAAGGCGAGCAGCCACAGGCGGGTGGCGTAGGCCGCGGTGAGGAGGGCGGTGAGCAGGCCGGAGATCAGGACGGTCCAGCCGGCGGCGCCGGGGATGCCGTGCACGTCGCCGGTGGCGGCGTGTTCGGCGGCGCCCAGGACGGCTTCCTTGGAGAAGAAGCCGGCGAACGGCGGGATCGCGGCGAGCGCGAGCAGCGCGACCGTCATGGTCCAGAAGGCGTCCGGGACGCGCCGGGACAGGCCACTCATCCGGGACATGGCGGCGAGCGAGTTGGTGCCCGCGGCGTGGATGATCACGCCGGCGCCGAGGAAGAGCAGGGCCTTGAACGCGCCGTGCGCGATGAGGTGGAAGACAGCCGCGCCGCGGTCGCCGACGGCCAGCGCGCCGGTCATGTACCCGAGCTGGCCGACGGTCGAGTAGGCCAGGACGCGCTTGATGTCGTCCTGGGCCAGGGCCGCGAGACCCGATCCGACCATGGTGACCGCGGCCATGACGGCGAGCACGACCATCGCGGCGGCGGAGGCCGCGAAGACGGGGAGGAGACGGGCAACGACATAGACACCGGCGGCGACCATCGTCGCGGCGTGGATCAGCGCCGAGACGGGCGTCGGGCCGGCCATCGCGTCCGGGAGCCAGGTGTGCAGCGGGAACTGCGCCGACTTGCCCGCGACACCGGCCAGCAGCAGCAGCGCGATCAGCGTCGGGTGGTCCAGGCCGTCGCGGGCGACGGAGCCGAGGATTCCGGTGATGCGGAAGGTGCCGGTGTCGGCGGCCAGCGCGAAGATGCCGAAGAGGAAGGGGACATCGCCGAGCTTGGTGACGAGGAATGCCTTGAGGGAGGCGGCGCGGGCGGCCTCGGTCTCCCAGTAGTGGCCGACGAGGAAGTAGGAGCAGATGCCCATGACTTCCCAGCCGACCAGCAGCATCATCAGGTCGCCGGTGTAGACGACGAGCATCATCGCGGAGGTGAAGAGGGAGACCAGCGCGGCGTAGGAGGGGTAGCGCGGGTCGTCGCGCAGGTAGCCGGTGGAGTAGATCTGCACGCAGGTCGCCACGCAACCGACCAGGACGGCGAGCAGCGCGGCGAAGCCGTCGATGTGCAGGGCCAGGTCGATGGGGATCGAGCCGGTCGGGGTGAGCTGTGTGGCGACGTCGGTGGACGGGCCACCGCCCTGTTCGACGGCGACGGCGATGGCGAGTGCGGCCGCGGCGAGCGTCGGCAGGACGGCCAGCGGCCGGACGAAGCCGGGCGAGCGGCGCCCCAGCAAGAGGCCCGCGACGGCCCCGAGGAAGGGCAGGAGGGGAACGAGGACGGCGGTGGTCGTGAGCGTCACGCGGTGGCCTCCGCCTTGGTGTCCGGCTGCGGCTGCTGCGTGTCCCCGTCCGTCTCGCCCGCCTTCTCGGTGAGGTCGCGGAGCAGGTCGATGTCGGAGCTGCCGCGGTTGCGGTAGACGAGCAGCACGATCGCCAGACCGATGCCGATCTCGGCGGCGGCGATGGCGATGGTGAAGAGGGTGAGGGACTGGCCGGCGTGCAGGGTGTCGCGCAGCCAGACGTCGAAGGCGACGAGGTTGAGGTTGACGGCGTTGAGCATCAGCTCGACGGACATCAGCACCAGGATCGCGTTGCGTCGGGCGAGCACGCCGTACAGGCCGGTGCAGAACAGCAGGACGGCGAGGACCGCCGGGTAGGCGAGATGCATCAGCGCTGGTCCTCTCGCGTGGCGGGGGGCGCGCCGGCCCCGGGCGCGGTCGGCTTGCCGCCGGTGGACGCGTCGTTGTCCCTGCGGGACAGCACGATCGCGCCGACGAGCGCGGCGAGCAGCAGCACGGACAGCGCCTCGAAGGGCAGTACCCAGTGCTGGAAGAGGGAGCGGCCGGAGACCTCGGTGGAGCCCTGGGAGGGGCCGTCGAGGTTGATCCAGGTGGCGCGGAACGCGTCCACGACGACCCAGACCAGCGCGGCGGCCGAGGCGACGGCCACCGTGAGCGCGGCCCAGCGGTTGCCCGAATCGGCGTCCGGGGAGCGGCCGATGGGCGCCTTGGTGAGCATCAGTCCGAACAGCAGCAGGACGACGACGGAACCGACGTAGATCAGTACCTGCACCCAGGCGATGAACTCGGCCGTGAGCAGGAGGTATTCCACGGCGATCCCGCCGAGGGCGACCACCAGCCACAGGGCGGCGTGCACCAGCTGCCGGGTGGTGACGGTGACCACGGCCGCGCCGAGGGTCGCGATGCCGACGAGCAGAAAGGCGATCTCGACGCCGGTGGGCGACAGGAAGCCGTGGCTTGCGGCGGCGAGCGTCACGTTCCCTCCCCGGGAGTCTCCTGTGGTCCTTCTTCCCGGTCCGCCTCGGCCTGCTGCTGGGCGGCGAGCTTGTCGGCGGCCTTGCGGGCGGCGGCGATTTCCTTGGGTTCCTCGGCCGCCGGGTCGAGCGCGGGCGGTTCGGGGACCGTCCACATCCACTCGCGGAGCTTGTCGCGCTCGTGGGTCAGTTCATGGATGTCGGTCTCGGCGTATTCGAACTCCGGGGACCAGAACAGCGCGTCGAAGGGGCAGACCTCGATGCAGATGCCGCAGTACATGCACAGCGCGAAGTCGATCGCGAAGCGGTCGAGTACGTTGCGGCTGCGCTCGCGGCCTCCAGGGGCGGCGGGCGGCACCGTCTCCTTGTGGGAGTCGATGTAGATGCACCAGTCGGGGCACTCGCGGGCGCACAGCATGCAGACCGTGCAGTTCTCCTCGAACAGGCCGATGACGCCGCGGGTGCGCGGCGGGAGGTCGGGCTGGACGTCCGGGTACTGCTGGGTGACCGTCCGCTTCGTCATCGTCCGAAGGGTGACGGCCAGGCCCTTGGCGAGTCCGGATCCGGGGAAGCCGGACTTCTTCGCGGGCTTGTGGCCGGTCGTGCTGTGGGCCGGCTGCTTGTCCGAGGCCATCAGGAGATCACCACCTTGACGACGCCGGTGAGGGCGATCTGGGCGAGGGCGAGCGGGATGAGGACGGTCCAGGCGAGCTTTTGCAGCTGGTCCTCACGGAGGCGCGGGTAGGTGACCCGTAGCCAGATGACGCCGAAGGCGAGGATCGCGGTCTTCAGCAGCGTCCACAGCCAGCCGAGGCCGTCGGCGCCGGACGGGCCGTGCCAGCCGCCGAGGAAGAGCACGGTCGTCAGGGCGCAGAGGATGACGATCCCGGCGTACTCGGCGAGCAGGAAGAGGGCGAAGCGCAGGCCGGTGTACTCGGTGTAGGCACCGAAGATGATCTCGGAGTCGGCGACCGGCATGTCGAACGGCGGGCGCTGCAGTTCGGCGAGTCCCGCGGTGAAGAAGACGAGTCCGCCGACGATCTGCCACGGCACCCACCACCAGTGGAAGGCGTCGATGATGCCGGGCAGCGAGACGGTGCCTGCCGCCATCGCGACGGACGCGGCGGCGAGCAGCATCGGCAGCTCGTACGCGAGCAGCTGTGCGGCCGTGCGCAGACCACCGAGCAGCGAGAACTTGTTGGCCGACGCCCATCCCGCCATCAGCGAGCCGAGCACGCCGACGCCCATGACGGCGAGTACGAAGAAGATGCCGGCGTCGACGAACTGTCCCACGGCGTTGCCGGGGCCGATGGGGATGGCGACGAGGACCAGGAGGTACGGCAGCAGGGCGACCGCGGGCGCCAGTTGGAAGATCCGCCGGTCGGCGCCGGCCGGGACGATGTCTTCCTTCTGCGCGAACTTGACGCCGTCGGCGACGAGTTGGGCCCAGCCATGGAACCCGCCTGCGTACATCGGGCCGAGCCGGCCCTGCATGTGCGCCATGACCTTGTGCTCGGTCTGCCCGATGACGAGCGGGAACACCAGAAAGATCACGAAGACGGCGACGAGGCGCAGCGCGATGTCGAGAGCGTCGCTCACGGGGCGTTGCCTCCTGCCGGGTCTTCGGGGGTGGTCGGGGGGCGCGGGGAACCGGGGTCGGGCCGGGAGCCGGGGCCGGGGGCCGTCGGCGGCTCCTGCTCCGACTCGGTGGCCTGCTCCGGTTCGGACGTGGGCTCGCCGGCCTGGTCCTGGGGAGCGGCCGAGGGTTTGTCCTGCTGCGGAGCCGGGTCGCGCTCCGGTTCCGGCTGGGGCAGCGCCTCGGGCTCGGACGGCTGGTGCGGCGACGGCTGCGGGCTCTGCTCCGGCTCCCGGTTCTCCTCCGGCTTCGAGTCGTCGAAGGCGGGGCGCGCGTGGTGCCACGGCGCGTCGGAGGCGCGGGGGGCGGCGGCCGAGGCGGCGTCGCTCGGCTCGCTCTTGCTCTGAGCGTCCGTGGTCGGCTCGGCCGTGGACGGAGCGTCCGTGGTCGGCTCAGGCTTGGTGGGCGCGTCCTCGGAAGTGCCACCGTTGGTCGTCGCCGTCGGGGTCGCGTCCGTAGCCGGGGCTTCCGTGGCCGCGGCTTCCTTGACGGGGGCTTCCTTCGCCGGCGCCGCCTCGCGTGCCGAGACCTCGGCCGCGGCAGCCTCGGCCGCCCCGGCATCGGCCGCGTCCGCCTGCTGACGGCCGGCGGATCCCTCGCTCGTACGGCGCGCGGGGCGCTCGGCCGCCGGCGAGGGCTCTGCCGCAGCGGCCTTCGCCGCCCCGGAAGCCGTCGCCTCGGTGGCCGTCGGTTCAGCAGCCGTGGTGTCGGCGGCCGCCGCGCGCTGGCCGGCCGAGCCGGCGCTCGCGGTCCGAGTGCGCCGGGCCGGACGCTCGCCCGCGGCGGCACCCGCCGCACGCGCACCACGAGCCGGCCGCGCGGGCGCGGGCGGCAGCTGGCCCTTCAGCGGGCCCCACTCGTTCGGGTCGGGGACGCCCGGCGGCAGCATCTGCCGGCGCTTGGGGCCGCCGTGCTCGGACTCGCCCGGCTCCTTCGCGCCCGGCCATGCCTTCACCACACGGGCGGCCAGCACGAAGTCCTTGCGCAGCGGGTGCCCTTCGAAGTTCTCCGGGAGCAGCAGGGGCACGAGGTGCGGGTGGCCGGTGAAGTCGACACCGAACATCTCGTGGGTCTCGCGCTCGTGCCAGCCCGCACCGGCGAACACGTTCACAGCGGTGGGCAGCGCGGCGGCGTCGTGCGGCACGGTCGTGCGGACGATCAGCCGGCGGACGGCACCGGGGTGCGCCACATCGGCCAGGTGTACGCAGATCCGGAAGCCCGTGGCGGGCTCGTCGACCGCGCTCAGCCAGTCGAAGTAGGTGCAGCCGAGGTCGTCGCGGGCGGCGGTGAGTGCCGTCAGCCAGCCGTCGACCGGTACGTCGACCGTCAGCAGGTCGTACGCCAGCTCGGCCGAAGCACCGGCACCGAAGATCTCGCTCGCGGGCCGCGGCAGCCAGCCGACGACGGGCTCGACGACGGGCTCGGGCTCGGCGGCGGCTGCGTCCGCCGCAGCCTCCTCGCCCGGCGTGACCTGCTCGGTCCGGTCGGGCTGCTCGGCCTGGCCGGGCTGCTCGGGCCCGTTGGGCTGCTCGGAGCGAACCGGCTGCTCGGGCTGCTCGCTCATCGGGGCTCCTCCCCCGCCGTCTTCTTGCCACTCGGCGCCTCACCGGTCACGGCGTCACCCTGCGTGTCAGTGGTCGCACCGTCAGAGGTCGCGGCGTCGCCGGTGGCCGGCGTTTCCGTGGCCTTCGGCGGGGCCGGCGGCGTCACCAGGCCACTGCTCAGCGCGGCCGCCGAGGGCCGTCCGCCGGCGGCGGGTGCGCTGCCGCTCGGGGCGTACCGCTCCCCCAGCGACTCGCGTGCGATCTTCTCCTGGAGCTTGAGGATGCCCTGCAGCAGCGCCTCCGGGCGCGGCGGGCAGCCCGGTACGTACACATCGACCGGAATGATCTGGTCGACGCCCTTGGTGACGGAGTACGAGTCCCAGTAGGGGCCGCCGCAGTTGGAGCACGCCCCGAAGGAGATGACGTACTTCGGCTCCGGCATCTGCTCGTAGAGGCGCTTGACCGCGGGCGCCATCTTGTCGGTGACGGTGCCGGAGACGACCATCAGGTCGGCCTGGCGCGGGCCGGGCGCGAACGGGATCACGCCGAGCCGGATGAAGTCGTGCCGGGCCATGGAGGCGGCGATGAACTCGATGGCGCAGCAGGCGAGGCCGAAGTTGAAGACCCACAGGCTGTAGCGGCGGCCCCAGTTGAGGACCACCTTCATCGGTTCCGGCGCCAGGCGGGCCAGTGTGCCCAGGCGTCGCGGCTCCGGCACGAACTGCGGGGCGGAGCTCTCGGGCACGGCTGCGGAGCCGTCGGAGGCGGGGGTCACGTCCATTCCAGGACGCCCTTCTTCCATGCGTAGAGCAGGCCGACGGTCAGGAAGCCCAGGAAGATGAACATCTCCACGAGCGTCACGCCGCCGAATCCGGGGGCCGCGAAGACCGTCGCCCAAGGGAAAAGGAAGATCGAGTCGACGGCGAAGATGACGTACAGAAAAGCGTAGACGTAATAGCGGACCTGGGTGTGTGCCCAGCCCTCGCCCACCGGGTCCACGCCGCACTCATACGTGAGCAGCTTCTCGGGTGTCGGCACGACGGGCCGCAGCAGCCGCCCGGCCCCGAAAGCCACGGCGACGAAAAGCACGCCGATCACGGCGATGATCCCCACGACCGAATAGCCCTGGAAATAGTCCGCGGCGATGGTGGTGCGTACGGTCGCGTCCGGCACGTCCGCCCCTCGCTCCCTGCTGCGCTTGTTCAACGACTTCGACGATCTGTACGGACGGGAGTCTAGGCCCTGCCCCGTGTGCCCCGAGCAGCCGCGTCAGGCCGACGGTGGGCTTGTCCCTACTTCGCCCTACCTGGGGGCCTGCGCCCGGCGGCGGCGGAGAAGCCCCGCGCGGCGCGCGGGGCCACCGCGGCTCAGTGCATCGGGCCGCCGTCGAACGGACTGCGCAGGTCGGGGCCTGCGGCGTCGCCGGGCGGAGGGTTCTCGCCCGCACTGCCCGTCCCGTTCGTGGCCGGGCGTTGCGCGGATCCCGACGACGGGAGGGGCTCGGCCGGTGACGGCTGCCCCGGGACGGGGACGACCGGCAGCGGCTGGGTCTGCGCGAGCGGCTGGGACTGTGCTGCCGACGGGTGCTGCGCGCCCTGATTTTGCCCGGTTTGCGGAGCTGGGGGCTGGTGGGGCTGCGCGTTTTGCGGCATCGGCTGCCCGTACGGCTGCTGATAGGGGGATTGCTGGTGCTGTTGGGGCTGGTGCTGTTGGGGCTGGTGCTGTTGGGGCTGGTGCTGTTGGGGCTGGTGCTGTTGGGGCTGGTGCTGTTGGGGCTGGTGTTGCCCCTGAGGCTGGGGGTACGGCTGCTCGTACGGCTGGTGGGGTTGGTGGGGCTCGTACGGCTGGCGAGCTTGGTACGACTGTTGAGACTGGTACGGCTGGTGAGACTGGTAGGGCTGCTGTGGCGCCGGCCCGTGCTGTGGCCCGCTCTGCGGCGGGGGAACGGGTGACTGCCCCGGGGCGTGGGCCGCCTGCGGCGGGGAGGGGTATCCCATGGCAACTCCGCCGGGGCTCGCCGCGCCCGGTGCCGAGGACACCGCCGACTGCGGCTGCGCGGCGGGCTGCGGCACCGCGCCCGGCAGCTCCGCCGACTGCTGCTGCCGCCTGCCCCGCTCCCGCGAGACCGCGCGGTCCATCGTCTCGGCAGCGATCCTCGCCGCGGCCTCACGCGTGCGCTCACCCAGCAGCTCGGTGCGGATGGCGCCGCCCGCCGCCAGGTGGCGGTCGTAGGGCAGGGGGAGGACCGCCGCGCCACCGGCCCCGAGGTGCTCGGCGGCCTTGCGTACGTCGACGCCGGCGTCCGGGGACGAGTGGGTGAGTACGACCACCGTGGTCGGCAGCAACCCGGGGTGCAGGCTGCCGATCCAGTCCACGACGGAGCGCGTGGCCGCCACGCCCTCCGGGGTCGCCGGAGTGACCAGTACGCGTGCCTGCGTCGTCACCAGTGCGGTGCGTGCGACCTCCGCGGGCAGCGTCTCGCAGTCCACGACCATGGTGGAGAAGTGACGGCGCAGCGACGTCATCACGACCCGGTACGCGTCGAGGTCCAGTCGGGTCCCGATGGCGCCCTGGCTGCCGGGCAACAGCCAGCCGCCTCCCGCGAACGGCAGGAGGTAGCCGGTCAGATCCGTGATCAGCATCGAAGGATCGACGATCTGCGCGAGATCACTGCCCGACCACCGCACCTCGCGGGCCCCCAGCCGGTGCGGCAGGGTGCCCAGCGCCGGGTCGGCCTCGACGGCGAGCACCGGGTCGGAGCGGTAGTGCGCATAGGTGAGCGCCAGCAGGGCGGCGACGGTGGACTTGCCCGCGCCGCCGCGGATGCTGGAGACCGCGATCTGCCGGCCGGTGGTCACGGGCTGCTGGATGGCGTGCGCGGCCCGGGTGACGGCGGCGGTCTCGGCCGCCGGGGAGGAGGCGAACACCCGGCGCAGCGCCCGCCCGGCCCGCCGCCCCAGCGGGTCGCCGCGGCGCGGCTTGGGCTGCCCGTCGGCCAGCTCGGGCGGCAGGAGCGGTACGGACACGGGCGTCCGCGCCGGCAACCCGGACCGGCCGTAGCGCCCGGGCGCGGGCGCCGAGGGCGACGAAGGGCTCGCCTGCTGGGCCGGGGGCGCCGAGGCGCTCGTGTGCTGTGCGGGGAACGGCGGCAAGGGCGGCACCTCTGCCGCCGGTGCCGACGGGGAGTGGAACGGGGCCTCGGCGGCGGACGAGGAGGGGGCTGACGAGGAGGGCTGAGGCGCGGGCGCCGGGGCGGGGGACTCGTCGGCCGGTGCCGGGGTTGATGCCTCCGGTGCCGGGGTGGAGGCCGGTGCCGGAGGTGAGGCCGGTGCCTGGAGCGAGGCCTGTGCCGCTGCCGGTGCCTGTGCCGGTGCCGAGCCAGCGGCCTCGGTCGCGGTCATCGCCTTCATCGTCACCGTCGGTGCCGAGCCTGAGGTCTCGGTCGCAGGCGGGGTCACAGACGGAACCTCAGGCGAAGTCGCAGGCTCAGAAGGTGTCTCTACCTGCGACGACGGCTCCGCATCCGGCGGCATGGCTGCTGCGGCAGGACCGGAGGGCGTCGGCAACCCACCCGTCGGGCGGGACGCGGCGGCAGGGGCAGCGGGTGAGGGCGACGGGGCAGCGGGCGAGGGCAGCGGGGCGGCGGGCCGCGGAGCGACGGGCGCCTCGGCCCCGGAAGTCGGCGCGGACACCGCGAACTCCTCGGCGGTCGCGGGCCCCGGGGGCTCCTCGACCGGCGCGGGCAGCGGCGCTTCGTCCGTCGGTGCGGGCAGCCGTCCGGCGGGTGCGTCGGCCGTGGGCGTCGGCCGGGCCGGGGGAAGCGGTCCGGTACCGCGTTCGGTCCCGGTCGCGCCCTCGTTCATGCCGTCCACCGCAGCCACCTCGTTCGCCATGCCGCTCCACTCGCTCTTCTCACGTGCCTCAGGAGCCACGTTCATCACATCCACCGCACTCACACCCCCCTCCCGGTCATCCAACATGCCGTCACGCCGGGCATCTTGGCGCCCCGACACCGGGCTCTCCCACTCCCGATCCTGCTCCTGCCCCTGCCCCTGCCCCTGCCCCTGCCCCCGATCCTGCTCGAACCCTTCAGTCCGCTCCGGCCCTTCCGCAGGCTCGGGAAGGTCAGACGTCCCGGAACGTTCCGGCGCCGCCGACGGTTTGAAAAGGCTCACCGGCCGAGGCGGGAGCGGCGCCCGGAGGGAGGTCTCGGTCGGCTCCGGGAGCCCCGGCGGCCGCTCGCGAACCGGCGGCTCGGGCGAACCCGACCGACCGGACGGCTCGGGCGACTCCGACCGACCGGACGGCTCAGACAGCCCGGACGACGGCTCCACAGGCCCACCCGCATCCGAACCCACGCCCACACCCGCTCCCAAACCCGCACCCGGACCCGCGTCCGCGTCCGACCCGGCCCCCACACCGACGCCCGCGTCCTCACCCACCGACATGATCCCTCCACCGCCCTCTGGGTCAGAACGCGCCGAACAGCAGGCCGTAGACCCCGAAAGCCCCGAGGGACACCGGGATCAGCGCCACCACGCCGGTCGATTCGAGCAGGTCCAGCCACCGGCGCAGCCGCGCCCGCATGGCTTCCGGCACACGCACCGTCAGCACCACGACCGCGAGTGCCGCCAGCGCGCACAGCGCGGCCAGGGCGCCCGCCGGCGCGTCGCCGTCCGTCGCACACAGCAGAACGAGCCGTACGCACACGGCCGTTCCGGCTCCCAGCAGCGCGACGACCTCCACCGCGAGCGGATAGGCGCGGGCACGCGAGAACAGCACCCCGGCAAGCAGCAGCGCGACCAGTACGGTCCAGACGCCCGGCTCCCCCAGGGCCAGCACCCCCGCGGCGCCCGCCGACACGGCCATCGCCACCGTGGCCAGGGCGAGTCCGCGATGTGTGGCGCCCAGTGCGGCCGCCGCCTGGTGCCTGCTGACCGGCGTGCCACCGGAACGCAGGTCGTCCAGCCGGGTCAGTCCGGCCCCGATGAGGGCGAGCCGCGGGAGGCTGCCGAGGACGACGACGGAGACGAAGCCGAGCGCCACGCCCGCCTGCGCCGGGCCGGTCAGCGCGAGGCCCAGCTCCCAGGCGCCCACCGCGAGCGCGACCGACGCGGCGCCGATCAGCCCGCCGCGTCCCAGCGGGGTGCAGAGGCCGAGGAGGGCGAGCACAGCCGCGACGGTCAGTCCGACGGTGGCCAGTCGGGCGCTGCCGCCGGGAACCGCGTGCCAGGAGGCGACCACACCGAGCGTGCCGCCCTGCAACAACAGCGCGACGCCCGGCGCACGGTGCCCCGGTCGGCCGGTCACCGCACTGATCGCCGCTCCGGCGCCCGCCAGGACCACCGCCGCGACGCCGAGCCAGAGGGCGGCGGCGCGGCCCGGGTACCAGGCGGCCGCGCTGACGCCGGCGGTCGCCGCGAGCAGCACGCCCGCCGTCACCACAGTCCAGGCCCTGCTCCGCGCGCCCCATCCCCAGCCGCGGACGTCCAGGGGGTCGGCCGCGTCGTCGGCGGGGTCGTGGTCGTGTCCGGCCGGGGCCAACACGCCGTCCTGCTCCCGTACGAGCCGCAGCACGGCTCCGTCGGCCACCCTCGCGGAGGCCAGCGAATCGTGCGGGGCGAGCACCGCGCCGTCGGACGTGATCAGCCGTTGCGCGGCGGGGTCGCCGCTCGCCCGGTCACCGAGCAGCCGGAGAATGTCGGGCAGCAGTGCCCCGAGGGATTCGTGCGCGGGGACGACGAGCTCGATCCGGCGCCGGTCCCCGACCAGCGTCACCCGGCTGAGGCCGGCCCGCTGTCCCGCCCCGGCGCTCACGCCCGTACTCACACTCACCATGTCGACGCGGTCCCTGTGTTCTTGTCCGCGGGACCCGCTCCGGGCCGATGGAATGCGCACGTCCGCCGGCCGGCGGAGGAGGCTTCGCCCCAGCACCGGTGGGTCCGCTGTTCCTTGGCCCGCAGCGCGTATCGCGGCCTGCGGCGCCGCACGGAGTCCGGCGGCAGCAACTCGCTGTCGTCACCCCGCGCCATCGGCCCTCGCCTCTCCCGTTCCTCCGCAACACCATACGGTCCCGTCGCCGCGCCGCACCCACCACGGCGGTAACGAGATAGCCACCGGCCTGCACCAATGCCCCTTTTCCCGGCGTCGCGGACCCCACCTCCTGGCGCAGCGGCCGCGGGGTGTGGGTAGGGGAAACCCCACCGCCGCCAACCCGGATACCCCATGGCACGGGCAGCCGCGGCCGGGCAATCTGAGGCCCATGACCGACAGTTCCCGGACCACAGTCGCTGACGACGCCGTTGACGGCACCTCACCCCCGCCGCCCCGAGCGCCTCTCGGCTCCTGGACGTGGCGGGAGATCGCGCATCTGCTGTCCAACTTCCCGTTGGGCGTACTCGCGTTCGTGGTGCTGGTGGTGTGGCTCGTGCTGGGGCTCGCCCTGTCCGTCACCGTCATCGGGCTGCCGCTGCTCGCCTCGGGCCTGAAGGTGTGCCGGCAGTACGGGAAGCTGGAGCGCGGCCGGGCGCGGCGGCTGCTCGGGGTGCGGGTGGACGAACCGAGCCCGCTGCGGCCACGGGACAGGGGATTCTTCCCCTGGCTGTGGGCGTCCCTGCAGGATTCCGTGGCGTGGCGGCACGCACTGTTCGCCTTCGTCCGGCTGCCATGGGCCATCTTCACGTTCGTGGTCACCTTCGTCCTGCTCTTTGTGGGCTGGCCGACCCTGCCCTGGGTCACGCGGGGACTGGCGAACGTCGACCGCGCGATGGCGCGCGGCCTGCTCTCGCCCTCCGACGGACTGGAGCGGCGGATCGCCGAACTGGAGTCGGACCGGATGACGGTCACCGACACCGCGGCGGCCGACCTGCGGCGCATCGAACGCGATCTGCACGACGGCGCGCAGGCCCGGCTGGTGGCGCTCGCCATGGGCCTCGGCCTGGCCAAGGAGAAGCTGCTGGAGGACCCGGACGCGGCGGCAGCCATGGTGGACGAGGCGCACGGCGAGGTGAAGCTGGCGCTTCAGGAGCTGCGGGATCTGGCCCGGGGCATCCATCCGGTGATCCTCACGGACCGCGGGCTGGGGCCCGCCCTGACGTCCCTGGCCGGACGCTGCACGGTGCCGGTCATGACGTCGGTGAGCCTGGACGAGCGGCCGGCCCCCGCCATCGAGGGGATCGCGTACTTCACCGTCTCGGAGCTTCTGCAGAACGTTTCGAAGCACAGCGGGGCGCGTGGGGCATCGGTGGAGGTCCGGCGGGTCAAGGACCGGCTGTTGGTACGGGTGGCGGACGACGGTCGCGGCGGGGCGCGGCTGGACGGCGGCACCGGGCTGGCCGGCCTGGCGGAGCGGCTGGGCTCGGTGGACGGTCAGGTCCTGGTGGATTCGCCGCTCGGCGGACCTACCCGGGTGACGGCGGAACTGCCGTGGCGGGCCCGGGTGACGACGAAGGGCTGAGGGCCGGAGGGCCTGAGGCGCCGGCGAGCTGACGCATCGCGGCGACAACCGGCCGAACAGGCCGCTTGCTTGAGGACACGTCACTACCGACCAGACGCTCCCCGGCCCACATCCGTCCCGAACGGCACCCCGCCCCCAGGGGTAGGGAAAACCCCCGGAGAAGAGGGCGAAGGTCCTCATGGTGCGGGCACCGGCAATCGCGGAACCTGGGCGTAGGCAGGCCGGAGCCGCTCCGCACAGGCCACCGGCAGGCGCTCGGCACACCGGGCACACCGGCCCCGTCCCCAGGTACGTCCCGTCCGGACGGACCTCTCCGACGCAGCAGAACGGACGACGAGACGATGGACAGCACATACGCGCCGCGGCCCCGCGGCTCCCGGGTGCCCGTGGGGCTGCGCGCCCCGCTCTCCGGGCGCACCTGGCGGGAGTTCCTCTACCTCTTCCTCGGCCTGCCGCTGTCGGTCGTGATGTTCGCCTACGCGGTAACGCTGATCTCGCTCGGCGCCGGCCTGCTGGTCACCTTCCTCGGCCTTCCGCTGCTGGCGGGCGGGCTGGCCGGCTGCCGGGCACTCGGCGGTATCGAGCGCGGCCGGGCCCGCGCGTTGCTGGGCGTACACCTCGCCGATCCGGAGCCCGTCCGCGCGACCAGGCCGGGGCTGACGGGCTGGATGGTGGCCGTACTGAGGAGCGGGGCGTCCTGGCGGCATCTCCTCCACTCGCTCCTGCACTTCCCCTGGGCGCTGTTCGCCTTCGTCGTCTCGGTGACCTTGTGGACCACCAGCTGGGCCCTGCTGGCCTATCCGCTGTGGCGGTGGACATTCGTCGAGTACCTCGGCCGGCCGGGTCTCCAGCTGTGGGGGGACGCCCACGGCAACGGCATCTACGTCGACACACCGCTGGAGGTGGGGGCCACCAGCGGCGTCGGCCTGGTGCTCGTACTGGCGACGCCGTGGGTGATCCACGGCCTGGCACAGGTGGACCGGGCGATGGTCCGCGGCCTGCTCAGCACCTCCCGGCGCGAGGACTGATGCGCGGCACGGCCTGCCCGGGAGGGGACGGCATGCCCTGCCCCGCATCGCGGGGCGGCGTGCCCTGGGCCCCGCCGCTCGCCCGGTCCGCGCTCGCGCCGCGTAGGGCGTTCACGTGGATCTTGACCCCGACCGGATGAAGATGCGGTCACGGGGCGCATCCATCGGCTCCCTTTGTGCGTCTCATGGGTGAAGCGGATTCTCATGTGTCCGCACTGCAGGGGCGTTTGGAGCATTTACGTTGAAAATCGGCAATAAGGGCTTTCGCCGCGTATCTGCGGTAGTTGTCACCGCGGGAGCCGTACTGGCGGCCGGGGCGTTCACCACCCCGGCGCAGGCTGCCACGATCACGCCGCCCACGATCGTCGCCAAGGGCGGCTTCGTGATGAACAACGGCACCGGCAAGACCCTCTTCACCAAGGCGGCGGACACCCGCCGCTCCACCGGCTCCACCACCAAGATCATGACGGCCCGGGTGGTGCTCGCGCAGAGCAACCTCAACCTGGATTCCAAGGTCACGGTCCAGAAGGCGTACAGCGACTACATCGTCAACAACAACTGGGCCTCGTCGGCCCGGCTGATCGTCGGCGACAAGGTCACCGTCCGCCAGCTGCTGTACGGGCTGATGCTCCCGTCCGGCTGCGACGCGGCGTACGCGCTCGCCGACAAGTTCGGCAGCGGCTCCACGCGGGCCGCGCGCGTGAAGTCCTTCATCGGCAAGATGAACAGCACCGCCAAGAGCCTCGGGTTGAACAACACCCACTTCGATTCCTTCGACGGCATCGGCCAGGGCTCGAACTACTCGACGCCGCGCGACCTGACCAAGCTCGCGAGCAGCGCGATGAAGTACTCCACCTTCCGCACGGTCGTGAAGACCAAGACGACCAAGCAGAAGGTCACGACGAAGAGCGGCGGCTACCGCTACATGTCGTGGGAGAACACCAACAACCTGCTCGGCAGCTACTCCGGCACCATCGGCGTCAAGACCGGCTCCGGCCCGGAGGCCAAGTACTGCCTGGTCTTCGCCGCCACACGGAACGGCAAGACGGTCATCGGCACGGTCCTCACGTCCTCCTCGGTGGCCAACCGCACGGCGGACGCGAAGAAGCTGATGGACTACGGCTTCAAGAAGTAGCCCGGCCGACGAAGGCGCCGGCCTACGAAGGCCGGCGCACGAAGCGGTCCGGACGACGGACGGACGAGGGCCCGCTCGCGACACCCGGTCGTGGGCGGGCCCTCGTCCGTCCCGGCGCAGCGCATCCCGCCACTCCCCCAGGCGCCCATCCCGCCCCGCGCACCCCAATCCGCCTCAGCCGCCCCACCAGCGCCCCCATCCTGAAATGCTGAGGATCGACGCAGCTTCAACAGACGCGGGGGATCCGTTCGTGGAAGACGTGGAACGCACAGTGCGGGTGGTCATCGCCGAGGATTCGGTGCTCCTGAGGGAGGGCCTGACGCGGCTGCTCACCGACCGGGGGTACGAGGTCGTGGCGGGCGTGGGTGACGGCGAGGCGTTGATCAAGACGATCGGGGAGCTGGCGGCCGCGGGGGCGCTGCCGGATGTGGTGGTCGCGGACGTACGGATGCCGCCGACGCACACCGACGAGGGGGTGCGCGCCGCGATCCGGCTGCGCCGGGACCACCCGGATCTGGGCGTCCTGGTGCTCTCGCAGTACGTCGAGGAGCAGTACGCGACCGAGCTGCTGGCCGGTTCGAGCCGGGGCATCGGCTATCTGCTCAAGGACCGGGTGGCCGAGGTCCGTGAGTTCGTGGACGCGGTGGCCCGGGTGGCGGGAGGGGGCACCGCGCTGGACCCCGAGGTGGTGGCGCAGCTGCTGGGCCGCAGCCGCAAGCAGGACGTGCTGGCCAAGCTGACACCCAGGGAGCGGGAGGTGCTGGGGCTGATGGCCGAGGGGCGGACGAACTCGGCGGTCGCCCGGCAGCTGGTGGTCAGCGACGGTGCGATCGAGAAGCACGTCAGCAATATCTTCCTGAAACTGGGCCTGTCCCAGAGTGACGGGGATCACCGTCGGGTCCTTGCCGTGCTCACCTACCTCAAGTCCTGACCCGCTGACAGGCTGTCAGCAGTGCAGGCCGGGGCACTGTCGAACGAGGACCAGGACGCGGGACCTAGAACCAATGGAGGAGTCCGGAGCGTCTTGAAGAAGAGGGGGCGAGGGCGATGATTTCATGACAAATAGGGACAGCGTGGCGTCTCATATTGACGTCCAATATGTGATCGACCCAGGGAAGGACACCCTTACCCACGTACGATGCAGCGGGGACAACCAGTCGGTACGACACGTCCCAAGCCCTGCCTCCGGCGGGGACGCCCCACGCCTCGAGGGAGGTCCGAAGCAGTGACGAGCCAGGTCAGTAGCCCAGCCGAGCAGGCCGACGGAGCGCTTGTCGGGGAGCAGCGCTCATCCGGGGACGGCGGCGGAGGCAAGGAAGTCCGCCGATTGGACCGTGTCATCATCCGGTTCGCGGGCGACTCCGGTGACGGTATGCAGCTCACCGGTGACCGGTTCACCTCCGAGACGGCGACCTTCGGCAACGACCTGTCGACGCTGCCGAACTTCCCCGCCGAGATCCGGGCCCCTGCCGGGACCCTGCCGGGCGTCTCCAGCTTCCAGCTGCACTTCGCCGACCACGACATCCTCACCCCGGGCGACGCGCCCAACGTGCTGGTGGCGATGAACCCCGCCGCCCTCAAGGCGAATCTCGCGGACGTGCCCCGCGGCGCGGACATCATCGTCAACACCGATGAGTTCACCAAGCGCCCCATGGCGAAGGTCGGCTACGCCACCAGCCCGCTGGAGGACGGCTCGCTGGAGGCGTACCACGTCCACCCGGTGCCGCTGACGACGCTGACGATCGAGGCGCTGAAGGACTTCGGGCTCTCCCGCAAGGAGGCCGAGCGCAGCAAGAACATGTTCGCGCTGGGTCTGCTGTCATGGATGTACCACCGGCCGACCGAGGGCACCGAGAAGTTCCTGCGGGCGAAGTTCGCCAAGAAGCCGGACATCGCGGAGGCGAACGTCGCCGCGTTCCGCGCGGGGTGGAATTTCGGTGAGACCACGGAGGACTTCGCGGTCTCCTACGAGGTCGCGCCGGCCACGAAGGCGTTCCCGACCGGCACGTACCGCAACATCTCCGGCAACCTCGCGCTGTCCTACGGGCTCGTCGCCGCGGGCAAGCAGGCGGACCTGCCGGTCTACCTGGGCTCGTACCCGATCACCCCGGCCTCCGACATCCTGCACGAGCTGTCCAAGCACAAGAATTTCGGTGTGCGGACGTTCCAGGCGGAGGACGAGATCGCGGCCATCGGGGCGGCGCTGGGCGCCGCGTTCGGGGGACAGCTCGCGGTCACCACGACGTCCGGCCCGGGTGTCGCGCTGAAGTCGGAGACCATCGGGCTCGCGGTCTCGCTGGAGCTGCCGCTGCTCGTGGTCGCCATCCAGCGCGGCGGGCCCTCGACGGGCCTGCCCACCAAGACCGAGCAGGCCGACCTCCTCCAGGCGATGTACGGGCGCAACGGCGAGGCACCGGTGCCGATCGTGGCCCCGCGGACGCCCGCCGACTGCTTCGACGCGACACTGGACGCGGCCCGTATCGCGCTCACGTACCGCACCCCGGTGTTCCTGCTCTCCGACGGCTACCTGGCCAACGGCTCCGAGCCGTGGCGGATCCCCGACATCGACGAACTGCCCGACCTGCGCGTCCAGTTCGCCTCCGGCCCCAACCACCAGCTGGCGGACGGCACCGAGGTCTTCTGGCCCTACAAGCGTGACGAGCAGACCCTGGCCCGCCCCTGGGCGGTGCCGGGCACGCCGGGCCTGGAGCACCGCATCGGCGGTATCGAGAAGCAGGACGGCACCGGCAACATCTCCTACGACCCCGCCAACCACGACTTCATGGTGCGCACCCGCCAGGCGAAGGTGGACGGCATCGAGGTGCCCGACATCGAGGTCGACGACCCGGTGAACGCGGCCGGCGAGGGTGCCGACACCCTTGTCCTGGGCTGGGGTTCGACCTACGGCCCGATCACCGCGGGGGTACGGCGCGTACGGGGCGCGGGGGAGCGCATCGCGCAGGCCCATCTGCGCCATCTCAACCCCTTCCCGCGGAATCTCGGCGAGGTCCTGGCGCGTTACGACAAGGTGATCGTGCCGGAGATGAACCTCGGACAGCTCGCCACGCTGCTGCGAGCCAAGTACCTGGTGGACGCGCGCTCGCACACCCAGGTCAGCGGAATGCCGTTCAAGGCCGAGCAGCTCGCGGAGGTCTTTAAGGAGGCCATCAATGACTGAGACGATCGCGGAGAGCTCCTCGAAGATCGAGGCGCTCTCCCTGGTGCCGAAGGCCGACGCCAAGCAGTCCATGAAGGACTTCAAGTCCGATCAGGAAGTGCGCTGGTGCCCCGGCTGCGGTGACTACGCCGTCCTCGCCGCCGTGCAGGGCTTCATGCCCGAGCTCGGCCTGGCGAAGGAGAACATCGTCTTCGTCTCCGGCATCGGCTGCTCCTCCCGCTTCCCGTACTACATGAACACCTACGGGATGCACTCCATCCACGGCCGCGCCCCGGCCATCGCGACCGGGCTGGCCTCCTCCCGGCGTGACCTGTCCGTATGGGTCGTCACCGGCGACGGCGACGCGCTGTCCATCGGCGGCAACCACCTCATCCACGCCCTTCGGCGCAACGTCAACCTCAAGATCCTGCTGTTCAACAACCGGATCTACGGGCTGACCAAGGGCCAGTACAGCCCCACCTCCGAGGTCGGCAAGATCACCAAGTCGACGCCGATGGGCTCGCTGGACGCGCCGTTCAACCCGGTCTCGCTGGCGATCGGCGCCGAGGCGTCCTTCGTCGCCCGCACGGTCGACTCCGACCGCAAGCACCTCACGTCGGTGCTGCGCGAGGCCGCCGCCCACCCCGGGACGGCCCTGGTGGAGATCTACCAGAACTGCAACATCTTCAACGACGGCGCGTTCGAAGCCCTCAAGGACAAGGATCGGGCCGAGGAAGCCGTCATCCGCCTGGAGCACGGCCAGCCGATCCGCTTCGGTGCGCTCGCTCCCGACGGCTTCGGTTCCAAGGGCGTCGTCCGCGACCCCGCCACCGGCGACCTCAAGGTCATCGACGTACGGGAGGAGGGCACGGGCGGTGTGCTGGTGCACGACGCCCACAACCCCTCGCCCACCACCGCGTTCGCCCTCTCCCGGCTGGCCGACCCCGACACCCTGCACCACACCCCCATCGGTGTGCTGCGCAGTGTAGACCGGCCGGTCTACGACACGCTGATGTCCGACCAGCTCGACTCCGCCATCGAGCAGAAGGGCAAGGGCGACCTCGCCTCCCTGCTGGCCGGCAACGACACCTGGACGGTCGTCGGCTGACCGAAGGAGCCAGCCCCCTTCGCGACGCCCCCACGGGTGTCCGGTAGGACGAGCGCCCGCGCCGCGCTCTCCGTACCGGGCACCCGTTTGTCGTGCGCGGAGCGCTGCGGGCGGGCCGGGTACGGCTGCGTCGATCCGTCCGGAGAGGGGGCCCGGCAGGTGCGGCGCGTCTCTTCTGCGGACGGACAGCGAGTGCGATGCTGGCGGCTTCCACTCCGCCTGGGGGTTGCACATGCCCATCGTCGTCACCGGCGCCACCGGGGCGCTCGGCCGGCTCGTCATCGAAGCGCTGCTGGAGCGGGCGGCGGCGGACGAGATCGTCGCGGTCGCCCGCGACCGGGCCAGGGCGGCGGATCTCGCGGCGCGCGGCGTCGACGTGCGGATCGCCGACTACCGCAGGCCCGACACTCTCCAGGACGTCTTCGCGGCCGGCGACCGGGCACTGCTCATCTCCGGGAACGAGGCCGGGCAGCGCGTCGGCCAGCACCGGGCGGTCATCGACGCCGCCCGGGAGGCGGGCGTCGGGCTGCTCGCCTACACCAGCGTGCTGGGCGGGCCGACGGCCACCTTCCGCATCGCCGAGGAACACATCGCCACCGAGCAGGCGCTGCTCGCGTCGGGAATGCCGTACAGCCTGCTGCGCAACGGCTGGTACCACGAGAACTACACCGGCGCGCTCGCCACCACGCTGAGGACCGGGGTGGTGGTCGGCAGCGCGGACGGCGGCCGGGTGGCCACCGCCGCGCGCCAGGACTACGCCGAGGCGGCTGCGGTCGTCCTCACCGGCAGCGGCCACGAGAACTCCGTGCACGAGCTGAGCGGGGACACCGCGTGGACGATGGCCGAGTACGCGGCCGAGGTGTCCCGGCAGACGGGGCGGCAGATCCGCTACCAGGATCTGCCGCAGGAACGGTACGCGGCGGTGCTGATCGACGCGGGTGTGCCGGCGATGGGCGCGCAGCTGGTCGCCGACGCGGACGCCGGGATCGCCCGGGGCGAGCTGGGCTGCACCCCCGGTGACCTTTCCCGTCTGCTCGGCCGCCCGACCACACCCATCGCCGAGGCGATCGCCGAGGCGCTGAAGGACCTGCCGGCGCAGAGCTGACGCTCCCCCACGCCCGGACGTCATGACCGTCTTTGTTTACGGGCATGACAAGAGCGCCGTCCGACGCTACCTTTCACAGGTCGACGCAGCACCACCGGGAGGGCCCCTTGCAGCTTCGAAGCGATCAGCGCACAGGACTCGCCTACGGCCTCGCCGCGTACGGCATGTGGGGGCTGCTGCCGCTCTACTGGCACCTGCTGGACGCGGCCTCCCCGTCGGAGATCCTGGCCCACCGCATGGCGTGGTCCCTGCCCGTCGCCGTCATCATCCTGGCCGTGCTGCGCCGCTGGGCCTGGATACGCCCGCTCCTGCGCCGCCCCGGGCGGCTCGGGCTGATCCTGGTCTGCGCGTGCGTCATCTCGGTGAACTGGTTCCTCTACATCTGGGCGGTCAACGCCGGGCACGTCCTGGAAGCCTCCCTGGGCTACTTCATCAACCCGCTGGTCAGCATCGCGTTCGGCGTGCTGGTGTTGCGGGAGCGCCTGCGGCCGCTGCAGTGGACGGCCGTCGCCGTCGGTACCGCCGCCGTCGTCGTGATGACCGTCGCCTACGGCAAGGTGCCCTGGATCGCGCTCGGGCTGGCCTTCTCGTTCGCGACGTACGGGCTGGTCAAGAAGGGCATCAAGCTCGACGGCATCGAAGGCTTCAGCGCCGAGACGGCCCTCCAGGTGCTGCCCGCCCTGGGCTTTCTGGTCTTCCTCGGCAGCCGTGGCGAGTCCAGCTTCACCAGCGGTGGCGTGGGCCAGGCGCTGCTCCTCGCGGCCTGCGGCATCGCGACCGCGGTACCCCTGATCTGCTTCGGTGCCGCGGCGGTGCGGCTGCCGCTGACGACGATCGGGATGATGCAGTATCTGGCGCCGACGTTCCAGTTCGTCCTCGGCCTGACGGTCTTCCACGAGGAGATGCCGCCCGAGCGCTGGGCCGGATTCGCCCTGGTGTGGCTGGCGCTGTCGGTGCTCACCTGGGACGCGCTGCGAACCTCCCGGCGCGGACGCACCGCCCTGCGCGAGGCCGGCGCGCGGGCCGGCGAGGCGGCGGCCGAAGCGGCACGAGCGGCAGCACAGGCCGCGGCGGCTCAGGGCGCGGTGGAAGCGACCGTGCTGGAGACCCCGACGCAGGCCCCGGAGGCCCCCACGGGGCCTGCCAAGCCCTGACGGCGGGCCGGAGTTCCCCCGCCCCCTGCTACGCCGTGACGTCCCGGGTGGTGAACCGCGCCCAGGCCGCCGAGCCGAAGAGAGCGGCGTACAGGGCCTGGAGCCCGAGGTTCTTCTGCAGCTGGTCCCAGTAGACGGGGTCGCGCAGCAGATCCGCGAAGGACAGCCAGTAGTGCGGGAAGAGATACGGCTGGATGGATTCCAACTGCGGGACGGTGTCCAGGATCTGCACGGTGATCAGCAGCCCGACGGTGGTCGCCATCGCCGCGATACCGCTGTGGGTGAGCGTCGAGATGAACAGACCGATGGCGGCCACCCCGATGAGCGAGAGCGCCACCACTCCCGCCATGGCCAGCGCGCGCAGCAGCCCCTCGCCGAAGGACACGGTCGTACCGGAGAGCAGGGTCACCTCCCCCAGGGGGAAGAGCAGCGCGCCGGTCAGCAGCGCCGACAAGGCCACGACCAGCGCGCCCACCAGGCAGAAGGCCATCGTCGCGGCGTACTTGACCAGCAACAGTCGGGTGCGTCCCGCGGGGGCGACGAGGAGATAGCGCAGCGTTCCGCCACCGGCCTCCCCCGCGATCGAGTCGCCCGCGATCACCCCGATGGCCATCGGCAGGAAGAGCGGCAGCGTGGCGGCGAGCGAGGTGAAGACGAGGAAGAGCCCGTTGTTGGTGATCTGCGAGAGGAAGGCCGGGCCTCCGCCGCCACCCGCGGTACCGCCGTCGCCGGTCTCGATCTTGACGGCGATGCCGATCAGGACCGGCACGCCCGCCAGTACGGCGAGCAGCGCGAGAGTGCGCACCCGCCGGAAGGTCATACCGATCTCGCTCCGCAGCAGCCCCAGCGACCACAGCGGTCGGGGACCGTACGGAACCGCCTCAGCCTGCGACATCGAAGCCCTCTCCGGTCAGGTGCACGAAGACGTCCTCCAGCGAGGCGCCGTCTGCGCCGAAAGCACGGACACGTACCCCGGCGTGGACGAGCGCGGCGTTGAGGTCGGCGAGTTCGAGGGGAGCTTCGGATCTCCGGCGGGTGTCGGGGCCGTCCGGGCCGCCGGCCTGTCCCGGCAGGGCGGGCAGCCCGGCGGCCGTCGGCAGCTCTCCGGTCACCCGGTCGTCGGCGACCTGGAGGCTCCGCACGCCGAACTCCTTCAGGACGCGGACCGCGTCGGCGGTATCGGGTGTCGTCACCGTCAGGCTGCCGGGGCCGCGCGGCTCCGGCACCGTGGCGGAGAGGTCGGCGACCGTGCCCTGGGTGACCAGCCGCCCGCGGGACATCACGGCGGCATGTGTGCAGACCTGCTCGATCTCGTCGAGGAGGTGTGAGGAGAGGAAGACGGTGGTGCCGTCCGCCGCCAGCCCCCGGATCAGGGTGCGGATCTCCCGCATGCCCTGGGGGTCGAGGCCGTTGGTCGGCTCATCGAGAACCAGCAGCTCCCGGGGCTGGAGCAGGGCCGCGGCCAGGCCGAGCCGCTGCTTCATGCCGAGAGAGTACGCGCGCGCCTTCTTGCCGGCCGCGGCGGCCAGACCCACCCGCTCCAGGGCCAGCCCGACCCGCTGGGCGCGGGTGCGGGGGTCGGCGGTCGGGTCGGCGGCGTCGAAGCGCAGCAGATTGCCGCGGCCGCTGAGGAAGCCGTAGAGGGCCGGCCCCTCGATGAGTGCGCCGACCTTGGGCAGAACCAGGCGACCGGCGTCGGGCATCGGGTGGCCGAGCACCCGCACCCGGCCGGCGGTCGGTTCGATCAGCCCCATCAGCATGCGGATGGTGGTGGTCTTGCCCGAGCCGTTGGGGCCGAGGAAGCCGAAGACGCTGCCGCGCGGTACGGCGAGGTCCAGGCCGTCGACGGCGAGCGTGCCGCCGCGGTAGGACTTGGTCAGCCCGCGCGTCTCGATCACCCGTTCCCCGGCCGGCGGCTGTTGCGCGGGCACGGATCCACTGGCCTGCGGACGGGCGCGGGCGCCCGCGTAGGGCGGCTGTGTCATCGGCTCCCCATCGTCATGGCATGGCGTACGGCGTGCCTGCGAGGTGCGCCGCCCGCGGGCGCCGTACGGAGCGGGCCCGGTGTGACGGCCCGCCCGGCTCATCCTGCCGCAGGTTCGTCCGGTGCCCGGCGTAACGGCGCACCGGCGCGCCGGGCCATCCCCCGGGGGGCCGGTGCGCTGCTCCGCGGTTCGCCTCCCGCGGAGCCACCGCCGCGGCCCCGGCGCACCGGGGCCGCGGTTGGCCGCTACTTGGCGCCGTCGGCCGCTGCGATCAGGGAGTCCTTGTCGACGGCACCGACGTAGATCGTGCCGTCGTCCGTGACCAGAGCGTTCACCAGACGGGTGCTGAAGACCCGGCCGGAGCCGAAACCGCCGGTGACCTTCTCGCCGATGCTGTCCAGGAACTTGCCCGCGTCCCCGGTGGCGCCCTTGTCCTTGCCGGAGGGCAGCCCGGCGCCGGCACCCTTGATCGTGGCGATCGAGGTCCAGCCCTTGCCGATGACGTTCACTCCGCCGGGGCCGTCGGCGTCCTTCAGGCCCTTGCCCGGCGCGCCGTGGCCGCCGGGCGTGAAGTCCTTGCCCGGCCCGGAGTCCTGGCCCGGTGCGCGGCCCTTGCCCGGTGCGCGGTCCTTGCTGCCGGGGTGACCTGCGGCGCCCGCCTGCTCCGTGGCGGCCTCCTTGGCATTGACGACCTTCGCGCCCTTCGGCGGCGTGAAGGCGAAGGTGCTCGCGTCCGGCCGGGTGAAGTCGACGTTGGTGTAGCCGACGTCGATCACGGCCGCACCACCGCTCTTGGGGGTGAGGGTGAACTTCAGCGGCACGCCGTTGTCGGCGTCCACGGCGATCCGAATCGCACCGACCGTCGAGCCGGCCTGCTTGGGCTTGATGGACAGCTGGTAGGCGTCCCGGCCTGCGACCTTCGCCGTGCCGTCGACCTCCACCGAAGTGGTGGCGTCCGCCGCCTTCAGGGCCTCCTTGGCGAGGTCCTGCGGGGTGGCGTTCTGCAGCCCCCGGGGCAGCTCCTTGGGCATGCCTCCGGGCAGACCCTGCCGCTTGCCGCGCTCGGTGCCGCCGGGCGCCTTGCGGTGCACGACGGTGTTGCTGCCGCTGTCGTACGCCCAGGCGTCGTCGCCGTTGTGGATGAGGCTGTACTCGGCAGCCTGACCGACGATCGACAGCCGCTGCCTGTCGGGGCCGTCGGCGGCGACGCGCAGGGTGTGCGCACCGGACGCCAGTTCCAGCAGCTTCTGCTGCGGGTCGGCGGACGCGCTGTTCTTGCCGCGGTCGCCTCCGCCGCCGAAGCCGCCGGGGATGCCACCGCCCGGCAGCGACGGCAGGCCCAGATCCGCGCTGACCCGGACCGTGCCGGACAGCTGGCGGACATCGGACTTCGCCATCTTCGCTATCAGTTCCTGCGCCGAGATCTGCGGCAGGTCGGGAGAACCGGATCCGGCGAACGCCGGGACCAGCCCGATCGTCGCCGCCGCCACCCCCGCCACCGCGGCCGGCACGGCGTACCGGACCGCCTTACGGCGCCTCGGGGAGCGCCCCCCGCCCCACTCGTCGGTGACCTCGGTCGGTTCGTTCCGTGGCATCTGCCCTACCTCCGTCGTATGCGGCGGCTGCTGCGCTGTGCACTCGTCCACCCTCGGGCTCGTGGTGGCCCGTCCGCCGCGTTGTGGTGTTCTCCATCCCACCAAATACAGCGGCGCATGGCGTCAGCCCGCGGGTGCAACTCGTCCTACTGCTGAGGGATGACGCCGGGTCACCGCACGGCGTAGCCCGTACGACTGGAGGCTGCTCATTCCCTAGGGGATGCCCAGGACATCACGGAGAATCCGGCAACGCGGGGAAATCGGCACCGACACAGGTCACCCCGCGCGGTGCACCACCGCATCGCACAGCCCTTCGAGGGCCGCCTTTGCCGTGCACGCCGGCAGCGGGGCCAGCGTCGCGCGGGCCTCCTCGGCGTAGCGCACGGTGTCCCGGCGGGCCTGCTCCAGCGCCGGGTGGGCGCGCAGCCCGGCCAGCGCCTCGGCGTGCCGAGCGTCGTCGGTGAGGTCGCCGGCCAGCAGCTCGCACAGCGCACGGTCCTCGGGCGTGCCCAGGTCGCTCTCGGCCCGCGCGCGCAGATGCAGCACCGGCAGCGTCGGAACGCCCTCGCGCAGGTCCGTGCCGGGCGTCTTGCCGGACTCGTGGGAGTCGCTGGCGATGTCCAGGACGTCGTCGGCCAGCTGGAACGCCGTACCGAGCCGCTCGCCGTACTGGGTGAGGATGTTGACCGTGGCCTCCTCGGCGCCCGACATCATCGCGCCGAAGCGGCACGCGACGGCGACCAGCGAGCCGGTCTTGCCGGCGAGGACGTCCAGGTAGTGGTCGACGGGGTCACGGCCGTCGCGCGGGCCCGCGGTCTCCAGGATCTGTCCGGTCACCAGGCGCTCGAACGCCTCGGCCTGGATCCGGACCGCCTCGGGACCGAGGTCGGCGAGGATGTGGGAGGCGCGGGCGAAGAGGAAGTCGCCGGTCAGGACCGCGAGCGAGTTGCCCCAGCGGGCGTTGGCGCTGGCCACACCGCGGCGCACATCGGCCTCGTCCATCACGTCGTCGTGATAGAGCGTCGCCAGGTGCGTCAGCTCCACGACGACCGCCGAGGGCACCACGCCGGGCGTGTAGGGGTCACCGAATTGCGCGGCCAGCATCACCAGCAGCGGACGGAACCGCTTGCCTCCCGCGCGCACGAGATGCTGCGCGGCTTCGGTGATGAACGGCACGTCACTCTTGGTGGCCTCCAGCAGGCCCTCCTCGACAGCCGCCAACCCGGCCTGGACATCGGCCTCAAGAGCCTGGTCCCGCACGCTCAGCCCGAAGGGCCCGACGACGGTCACGAGGGGTACTCCTGTCTGCTGACGATCAAACGGAATGTCGATCTGTCGCTGTCTCCACCATTGGTCAGCGTATCCGGTCCCACTTCGATCACCGTGAGCGCCCGCCCCTCGAACCACCTCGGAAGCAACCGACCGCAGGGCCGGAATGTTCTTGATCACCTATTGATGCGGATTTGCCGTGCGCGGGACTAGGCGGCACAGCCACCACGGCCCCCAGGAGTCCCTGCGGCCACGCCGATGCCGGAGGACCGCACAGCCGCGAGGACCCTGCCTTCTTCAGCCATCCTCGCTGATGGCTCACCCATGGCACAGGGGTGGGGGTGGCTGCGCTTCCCCCGGGGCGTACAGGGCGTTCGCGCTGTACGGAGCCGGACGCGTACGGCCCCTGCCCCGCCGGGTTTTCCGGACATTGCACCGACATGGGGCAAGGTCTACGGGCCACCCCGCCAACTGCCCGGTTCGTCCCTCCACAGGCCGCCCCGCGACGCCCCGGCCGCCCGTACGCTGAGCGTCGGACGGACCGGTCGTGGCCGGTCCGTCGACCGACCGGCCAGGACACCCGACCCCGGCCGGCCCGGCCGCCCACCGGCGACGACGCACGCGAGGAGCTGTCCATGCCCGAGCAGAGCCCGTTCGACCTGGCGGAAGGCGATCCCTTCGGCCCGCACACCCTCCCCTACGGCGTGTTCAGCACCACCGACGCACCCGAACGGCGCCGCATCGGCGTCCGCTACGGCAGCCACGTCCTCGACCTGAGCGCACTGTCCGGCGCCGTCCTCACCCCGCACGCCGAGCTGCTCGCCGCGCCGACACTCAACCCGCTGCTGGCCGCCGGCCGCACCGCCTGGCAAGAGGTCCGCGCGACCGTCCGCGGCGCCCTGACCGACCCCGCGCACCGACCCGCCGTGGCCCCGCTCCTGCACCCGCTGGACGACGTCACCCTGCACCTCCCCTTCGAGGTCGCCGACTACGTCGACTTCTACGCCAGCGAGCACCACGCCACGAACGTCGGCCGGATCTTCCGCCCGGACGGCGAGGCGCTCACCCCCAACTGGAAGCATCTGCCGATCGGTTACCACGGCCGGTCCGGCACCGTGGTCGTCACCGGCACCCCGGTGGTACGCCCCAGCGGCCAGCGCAAGGCCCCGGCGGATCCCGCCCCGTCCTTCGGCCCCTCCACCCGCCTGGACATCGAGGCCGAGGTCGGGTTCGTCGTCGGCGCCCCGTCCACCCTCCACGAGCCGGTCGGCCTCGACGGCTTCCGCGACCACGTCTTCGGCGTCTGCCTCGTCAACGACTGGTCCGCGCGCGACATCCAGGCGTGGGAGTACGTGCCGCTCGGCCCCTTCCTCGGCAAGTCCTTCGCGACCTCCGTCTCCGCCTGGATCACGCCCCTCGACGCCCTCGACGAGGCCCGCACGCCGCCGCCCGCCCGGGACTTCCCGCTGCTGCCCTACCTCGACGACGCGGACGTCGAACCGGGCGGACTCGATCTGCGTATCGAGGTGACCGTCAACGGCGAGACCATCTCCCGCCCGCCGTTCTCGGCCATGTACTGGACGGCCGCCCAGCAGCTCGCCCATATGACGGTCAACGGCGCCTCGCTGCGCACCGGCGACCTGTTCGCCTCCGGCACGGTCTCCGGGCCCGAGCCCGACCAGCTGGGCTGCCTCCTCGAACTCACCCAGGGCAAGGGCCCCTACCTCCAGGACGGCGACGAGGTCACGCTCACCGCCTGGGCACCCGGCCCCGACGGCGCCCGCATTGGCCTCGGCGAGGTCACGGGCCGGATCCTGCCCGCGCCGGCCGCCGGGGCGAACGGCGCGGTGCACGCCGGATCGGCGGGGCAGCGCACCCCGGCTCGCGACGCGACGTGACGGGCACCGCGCCGTATGCCCTCACGCTCGCCGAGGAACTGCTGCTGCTGGCCTGGGACCCGGTCCGCGGCAGGCCCGTGATCCGGCAGGCGTACCTGGGGTACGGCCTGGCCGGCGCCGCGCTCGTCGACCTGGAGGCGGCCGGCCGGGTCACCGTCGAGCGCGGCGACCGCATCGCGGTCACGACACCGCTGCCGCTGAACGATCCGGTGCTGGACGCGGCTCTGGCGGCGCTCCCCGGCCCGGCGAAACGCAACGGAGTGCGGGCCCACCGGTGGGTCCGCCGCGCGGGCCGGTCCGCGCAGGGGCCGTGCCTGCGGCGGCTGGAGGAGCGCGGCGCGCTTCGCAGGGAGGCCCGGCGCGCCCTGGGCCTCTTCCCGCACACCCGCTACCCGGCCGGCCCGGTGGACTTCCTCGGCCCGGCGCACGCCCGCTTCCGTGCCGCGGTCGAGGCCGGTCTCCCCGACCACCGCACCCGTCTCCTCGCGGCCCTGGTCTCGGCGACGGGGCTGGACGCGAAGCTGCTGCCCGGCAGCGGCTTCCGGCCCCTGCGCCGCGACCTCAGGCGTCTGGTCAAGGAGGTCTGGACGGTGCGGGCGGTGCACCGTGCCGTCCAAGAGGACAAGAACTCGGCGAACTCCGGCGGGTAGCGGGAGCAGCCGCAGAGGCGGCCGGTACGGCCGAGCAGGGCAGGAGGCGCCAGAGGGACACGGCCCCTGGGACGGGTGCCCGAGGGCACCGGGGCCGGGCGCGGCGCCGGGCAGGAACCGGTGCGGCCCACGACCAGGGCCCGTCCGGTTCGGCCCCCGCGCCGGCCTGCCACGTCACAGCCGGACACCAACTCCGCACCGGCGCTGCCGCAACCCGCCGCACGCCTGCGCACCGCCCCCCCCGGCCCGCGGTCCGGCTGCTAGCCTCACGTCTCCCTGTCCCACAACGGAGGAGACGTACGTGCGCAAGGCAGCACAGTTCGCCGGGGCGGCCGCCATCGCCGCGATGCTGCTCAGCGGTTGCGGCAGCAGCGGCGACAGTGGCAAGGAGAGCGCTCCGAGCAAGCAGCCGGAGGCCGGACCGTCGACTCCGGGCAGCGACAAGCCCGCGGACAGCAAGACGATCGAGGGCGCCTGGACGACGAAGTCGGCGGACGGCCAGCTCATCCTCGCCATCAGCAAGGGCACCGTCGCGCTCAGCAACGGGCACAAGGCGGCCTGCATCGGCAAGATCCAGGAGATGGCCGGGATGACCATGGCCGCGCTCAAGTGCACCGACGGGGACACCACCCGCACCATGGGCACTCTCAAGTCCGGCGCCGACGGCAAGAGCCTGACGATCAACTGGAAGAACGGCCCCACCGAGAAGTACACCAAGTCCACCGACGGCAAGGTGAAGATCCCGGACATGCCGCAGCTGCCCAGCGGCGTGCCCGACGGCAGCTGACCCACGCCACGGACGACGGCCGCCGCCCGGCACCCCTCAGGGTCCCGGGCGGCGGCCGACTGCATGCGCCTCGCCTGCGGTGACAGGCGGACCTCAGCGTACGAAGACCCCCGCCTGGCCTGCCAGGTCCAGGAAGTACTGCGGCGCCAGACCGAGCACCAGCGTGACCGCGACACCGATCGCGATGGCCGTCGTCGTCAGCGGGCTGGGCACGGCGACCGTCGGGCCGTCCGCCTTCGGCTCGCTGAAGAACATCAGCACGATCACCCGGATGTAGAAGAACGCCGCGATCGCCGACGAGATCACACCCACGACGACCAGCCAGCCCGCGCCGCTCTGCGCCGCCGCCTTGAACACCGCGAACTTTCCGGCGAAGCCGGACGTCAGCGGGATACCGGCGAAGGCCAGCAGGAAGATCGCGAAGACCGCGGCCACCAGCGGCGAACGCCGTCCGAGCCCCGCCCACTTGGACAGATGCGTGGCCTCGCCGCCCGCGTCCCGCACCAGGGTGACCACGGCGAAGGCGCCGAGGGTCACGAAGGAGTAGGCCGCGAGGTAGAAGAGCACCGACGAGACGCCGTCCTCGCTGGTGGCGATGACACCGGCGAGGATGAATCCGGCGTGCGCGATGGAGGAGTAGGCCAGCAGCCGCTTGATGTCGGTCTGGGTGATCGCGACGATCGCACCGCCCAGCATCGTGAGGATCGCGACGCCCCACATCACCGGCCGCCAGTCCCAGCGCATGCCCGGCAGGACGACGTACAGCAGGCGCAGCAGCGCACCGAAGGCCGCGACCTTGGTTGCCGCCGCCATGAAGCCGGTGACCGGCGTCGGGGCGCCTTGGTAGACGTCCGGCGTCCACATGTGGAAGGGCACCGCACCGACCTTGAACAGCAGGCCCATCAGCACCAGCGCCGCGCCGATCAGCAGCAGCGCGTCATTGCCCATCGTCCCGGCCAGCGCCGGATCGATCTGCTTGGCGCCGTCCGCGACGACCTCGGCGATCCCGGCGTAGGTGACCGTGCCGGCGTAGCCGTACAGCAGGGCGACGCCGAACAGGAGGAAGGCGGAGGAGAACGCACCGAGCAGGAAGTACTTCACGGCCGCTTCCTGCGACAGCAGCCGCTGACGGCGGGCCAGCGCACACAGGATGTACAGCGGGAGGGAGAAGACCTCCAGCGCGATGAACAGCGTCAGCAGGTCGTTGGCCGCCGGGAAGACCAGCATGCCGCCGACCGCGAAGAGGACGATCGGGAAGACCTCGGTGGTGGTGAAACCGGCCTTGACCGCGGCCCGTTCCGCCTCGCCGCCCGGCACCGCGGCGGCCTGGGCGGCGAAGGAGTCCACCCGATTGCCGTGCGCCGCCGGGTCGAGCCGGCGCTCGGCGAAGGTGAAGACGGCGATCAGGGAGACCAGCAGGATCGTGCCCTGCAGGAACAGCGCGGGGCCGTCGACGGCGATGGCGCCCATCGCGGCGATATGCGCCTTGGACGAGCCGAAGCCGCCGGCGGCCAGACCGATCACCGCGGCGAACGCGGCGGCCAGCGCCACCACGGACAGCAGCAGCTGGGCGTAATAGCGGCTGCGGCGCGGCAGGAACGCCTCGAACAGGACACCGACGATCGCGGCACCGAGGACGATCAGCGTGGGCGAGAGCTGGGCGTATTCGATGTGCGGCGCCGGGATCTTGCCCGGCACCTCGGCCGCCACTGCCCACAGGCTGTGGACACTTGCCACGGAACTCACTTCGCGGCCTCCACGTCTTGATCACGCGCGGCGGGGCCGTGGCCTCCGCCGGGCACGGCGTCCACCCGCACAGCGGGCTTGGGGTCCTTCTTGTCCACCACGGAAAGGGTGTGGTCCACCGCCGGGTTGACGATGTCGGTGAGCGGCTTGGGGTACACCCCGAGGAAGAGCAGCAGCGCGATCAGCGGCGCGACCACGACCAGCTCGCGGACCTTGAGGTCCGGCATGCCGCGCACCTCCTCCTTCACCGGCCCGGTCATCGTCCGCTGGTAGAGGACGAGGACGTAGAGCGCGGCGAGGACGATGCCCGCGGTGGCGATGATGCCGATGACCGGGTAGCGGCTGAACGTGCCGACCAGGACCAGGAATTCGCTGATGAACGGTGCCAGGCCGGGCAGCGAGAGGGTCGCGAGCCCACCGATGAGGAACGTGCCCGCGAGGACCGGGGCGACCTTCTGGACGCCGCCGTAGTCCGCGATCAGGCGCGAGCCGCGGCGGCTGATCAGGAAGCCGGCCACCAGCATCAGCGCGGCGGTCGAGATGCCGTGGTTGACCATGTAGAGCGTCGCGCCGCCCTGGCCCTGGGAGGTCATCGCGAAGATGCCCAGGACGATGAACCCGAAGTGGGAGATGGAGGCGTAGGCGATCAGACGCTTGATGTCCCGCTGGCCGACGGCGAGCAGCGCGCCGTAGATCACGCTGATCACCGCGAGCACCAGGATCACCGGGGTGGCCCAGCTGCTGGCCTCGGGAAAGAGCTGGAGGCAGAAGCGGAGCATCGCGAACGTGCCGACCTTGTCGACGACCGCGGTGATCAGCACCGCGATCGGCGCGGTCGACTCGCCCATGGCGTTGGGCAGCCAGGTGTGCAGCGGCCACAGCGGCGCCTTCACCGCGAAGGCGAAGAAGAAGCCGAGGAAGAGCAGCCGTTCGGTGCCGGTGCCGAGGTCCAGTTGGCCGGACGCCCGCGCCTCGACGATCTGCTGCAGCGAGAAGGTGCCGGTGCCGAGCTGGTCGGCGGTGGCGGCGTACAGCCCGATCACCGCGGCCAGCATGATCAGACCGCCGACGAGGTTGTAGAGCAGGAACTTCACCGCGGCGTACGAGCGCTGGGTGGCGGCCTGCTCCTCGCCGTGCTGCCCGGCACGGTCCCCGAAGCCGCCGATGAGGAAGTACATCGGGATCAGCATGGCTTCGAAGAAGATGTAGAAGAGGAAGACGTCGGTGGCCTCGAAGGAGATGATCACCATCGCCTCGACGGCCAGGATCAGTGCGAAGAAGCCCTGGGTGGGCCGCCAGCGCCGACCGGCGTCCGTTGCGGCCGGGTCGTCGCCGGCCGGGGTCTCCAGCGGGTCGGCGTCATGCCAGCCCGCCAGGATCACGAAGGGGATCAGCAGGGCGGTCAGCGCGATCAGGGCGACCGCGATGCCGTCCACGCCGAGTTCGTAGCGGACCCCGAAGTCGCTGATCCAGGCGTGTGATTCGGTCAGTTGGAAGGGCCCCTCGGCCCCGGGCCGAAAGCGGACCGCGATCACGATGGCCAGCACGAAGGTGGCCAGCGAGAACAGCAGCGCCAGCCATTTGGCCGCGGTGCGCTTGGCGGCGGGCACCGCGGCGGTGGCGATCGCTCCGATCGCCGGCACCACGGCGGTCGCCGTCAGCAGAGGAAAGGACATGGCTCAGACACCCCTCATCAGCAGGGTCGCGGCGACGAGCACGGCGGCCCCGCCCAACATCTGTACTGCGTAGGAGCGGACGAAGCCGGTCTGCAACTGGCGCAGCCTGCCGGAGAGTCCGCCCATCGTGGCCGCCGTGCCGTTGACCGCGCCGTCCACCAGGGAGTGGTCGAGGTAGACGAGCGTGCGGGTGAGGTGCTCGCCGCCACGCACCAGGACGACGTGGTTGAAGTCGTCCTGGAGCAGATCGCGGCGGGCGGCCCGGGTCAGCAGCGAGCCGCGCGGGGCGAGCGCCGGGACGGGCTTGCGGCCGTACATCAGCCAGGCGATGCCGACGCCGATGAGCATCACCACGACCGTGGCGGAGGTGACCGCGGTGGCACTGAGCGGCGAGTGGCCGTGCTCGAAGGAGGTGACCGGCTCCAGCCACTTCACAAAGACTTCGTTGATGCTGAACAGCCCGCCGGCGAAGACCGATCCGAAGGCCAGCACGATCATCGGGATCGTCATGGACTTCGGGGACTCGTGCGGATGCGGGGCGGTGTACTCGCCGCGCGGCTCCGCGGCGAGCTCGACGGCCGACGGCGAAGGGGCCGGCGCCTTGCGCCAGCGCTCCTCGCCGAAGAACGTCATCAGCATCACCCGCGTCATGTAGAACGCGGTGATCGCGGCGCCCAGCAGGGCCGCGCCGCCGAGGATCCAGCCCTCGGTGCCGCCCTTGGCGAAGGCCGCCTCGATGATCTTGTCCTTGGAGAAGAACCCGGAGAGGCCCGGGAACCCGATGATCGCCAGATAGCCGAGGCCGAAGGTGATGAAGGTGATCGGCATGTACTTGCGCAGACCGCCGTAACGGCGCATGTCCACCTCGTCGTTCATCCCGTGCATCACGGAACCGGCGCCGAGGAAGAGGCCCGCCTTGAAGAAGCCGTGGGTGACCAGGTGCATGATCGCGAAGGCGTAGCCGATCGGGCCGAGGCCGGCGGCCAGGACCATGTAGCCGATCTGCGACATCGTCGAGCCGGCCAGTGCCTTCTTGATGTCGTCCTTGGCGCAACCGACGATCGCACCGAAGAGGAGCGTGACCGCGCCGACCACGACGACGGCCGTCTGGGCGTCCGGGGCCTCGTTGAAGATCGCTCCGGAGCGGGTGATCAGATACACGCCGGCGGTGACCATGGTGGCGGCGTGGATCAGGGCCGAGACCGGGGTCGGGCCCTCCATCGCGTCCCCCAGCCAGGACTGCAGCGGCACCTGCGCCGACTTGCCGCAGGCGGCCAGCAGCAGCATCAGCCCGATGGCCGTCAGCTTGCCCTCGCCGGTTTCGCCGGTCGCGGCGAACACCGGCCCGAAGGCGAACGTCCCGAACGTCGTGAACATCAGCATGATCGCGATGGACAGGCCGACGTCACCGACGCGGTTGACCAGGAACGCCTTCTTGGCGGCGGTGGCCGCGCTGGGCTTGTGCTGCCAGAAGCCGATCAGCAGATACGAGGCAAGGCCGACGCCCTCCCAGCCGACGTACAGCAGGAGGTAGTTGTCGGCGAGGACGAGCAGCAGCATCGCCGCGAGGAAGAGATTGAGGTAGCCGAAGAAGCGGCGGCGCCGCTCGTCGTGCTCCATGTAGCCGACCGAGTAGAGGTGGATCAGGGATCCGACCCCGGTGATCAGCAGGACGAAGGTCATCGACAACTGGTCGAGCTGGAAGGCGAGGTCGGCCTGGAAGCCGCCGACCGGGATCCAGCTGAACAGGTGCTGGTGCAGCGCACGGTCCTCGGCGCCCCTGCCGAGCATGTCGGCGAAGAGCACCACCGCGACGGCGAAGGACGCAGCCGCCAGGAGCGTGCCGATCCAGTGGCCGGCGCGGTCCAGTCGTTTGCCGCCGCACAACAGCAGGGCCGCACCGACCAGCGGTGCCGCGACAAGCAGCGCGATCAAGTTCTCCACTTTGTGCGACCCCTTACAGCTTCATCAGGCTGGCGTCGTCGACCGAGGCCGTATGGCGGGTGCGGAAGATCGACACGATGATCGCCAGGCCGACCACGACCTCGGCCGCGGCGACGACCATCGTGAAGAACGCGATGATCTGGCCGTCCAGATTTCCGTGCATCCGCGAGAAGGCCACGAAGGCGAGATTGCAGGCGTTCAGCATCAGTTCGATGCACATGAACACCACGATGGCGTTCCGCCTGATCAGCACCCCGGCCGCGCCGATGGTGAACAGCAGGGCGGCGAGGTAGAGGTAGTAGACCGGGTTCATTTCTTGGCCTCCTCCTTCGGCGAGGTGGCGCCCGGTCCGGAGGTCCTGGGAGCCTCGGGCTCGGAGTCCCGCTCCAGCCACTCCTCGGAGCGCCGCTCCAGCGCCTTCAGTTCGGCGAGCGACTCACCCGAGACATCGCGGATCTGGCCGCGCTCGCGCAGCGTCGGACTGACGGTCAGGTCGGATGTGGTGCCGTCCGGCAGCAGTCCGGGGATGTCCACCGCGTTGTGCCGGGCGTAGACACCCGGGGCGGGCAGCGGCGGCACCTGCTTGCCTTCCCTGACCCGGGCCTCGGCCTGCTCGCGCTGGGTCTTGGCGCGCTCCGTGCGCTCCCGGTGGGTGAGCACCATGGCGCCGACGGCCGCGGTGATCAGCAGCGCGCCGGTGAGCTCGAAGGCGAAGACGTACTTGGTGAAGATGAGTGCGGCCAGGCCCTGCACATTGCCGCCGGCGTTGGCCTCGCCGAGGCCGTTGAACTCCTTGAGCGAGGCGTTGCCGATGCCGGCGATGAGCAGGATGCCGAAGCCGATGCCCACACCGGCGGCGAGCCAGCGCTGGCCCTTGAGCGTCTCCTTGAGGGAGTCGGCCGCGGTGACTCCGACCAGCATGACGACGAAGAGGAACAGCATCATGATCGCGCCGGTGTAGACCACGATCTGCACGACGCCGAGGAAGTACGCGCCGTTGGCGAGGTAGAAGACCGCCAGGACGATCATGGTCCCGGCGAGCGACAGGGCGCTGTGCACGGCCCGCTTCATCAGGATCGTGCACAGCGCGCCGAGGACGGCGACGATGCCCAGGATCCAGAACTGCACGGCCTCCCCCGTCGAGGTCGTGGAAGCCGCAGCGGCGGCGAGGGAGTTCATCGCTCGGTCACCTCCCGCGCGGCGGGCTCGTCGGGACCGGTCGTGGCGGCGGCCTCCTGCGGCGCCTCCCCCTTGGAGGCGGCGACCTGCCGGACGGTGCCGGGCGCGGCCTCGCTCACCAGGCCCTGGTAGTAGTCCTTCTCCGTCATGCCGGGGAAGATCGCGTGCGGTGAGTCGACCATCGTCTCCTCCAGGCCCGCGAGCAGCTCTTCCTTGGTGTAGATGAGCGAGGTGCGGGACCGGTCGGCGAGTTCGTACTCATTGGTCATGGTCAGCGCGCGGGTCGGGCAGGCCTCCACGCACAGGCCGCACAGAATGCAGCGGAGGTAGTTGATCTGGTAGACGCGGCCGTAGCGCTCCCCCGGGGAGTAGCGTTCCTCCTCGGTGTTGTCCGCGCCCTCGACGTAGATCGCGTCCGCCGGACAGGCCCAGGCGCACAGCTCGCAGCCGATGCACTTCTCCAGCCCGTCCGGATGGCGGTTGAGCTGGTGCCTGCCGTGGAAGCGGGGCGCCGTCGGCTTCTTCTCCTCCGGGTACTGCTCGGTCAGCCGCTTCTTGAACATGGCCTTGAAGGTCACGCCGAAGCCGGCCACGGGGTTCTGGAACTCAGGCACCGTCGCCCCCCTTTCCATCGATTCCGTTTCCGTCACTGACAGTGTCCACTCCGCCACTGACAATCAACTCGCGCTCCTCGCCCGTCGCACGGGAGGACCCCCAGCGGGGCCGTCGGCGCGGCACGGGAGGCAGGCTCTGTCCGGGGAGCGGGGGTACGGGGAAGCCGCCGGCCATCGGGTCGAAGGCCCCGTCGCCGTCCGTTTCCTCCTCCGTCTCGCCGCGCCGGAAGAAGTCCACGACGAGCGAGATCAGCAGCAGGGCGACCGCGCCCCCTGCGACGTACAGCACGATCTCCTGGAATTGGTAGCCCTCGTTCTTCAGCGCCCGGACGGTCGCGACCAGCATCAGCCAGACCATCGAGACCGGGATGAGGACCTTCCAGCCCAGCTTCATGAACTGGTCGTAGCGCACCCGCGGGAGGGTGCCGCGCAGCCAGATGAAGAAGAACAGCAGCAGCTGCACCTTGATGACGAACCAGAGCAGCGGCCACCAGCCGTGGTTGGCGCCTTCCCAGAACGTGCTGATCGGGTACGGGGCCCGCCAGCCGCCCAGGAAGAGGGTCACCGCCACCGCGGAGACGGTGACCATGTTGATGTACTCGGCGAGCATGAACATCGCGAACTTGATGGACGAGTACTCGGTGTTGAAGCCGCCGACGAGGTCGCCCTCGGACTCCGGCATGTCGAACGGCGCGCGGTTGGTCTCGCCCACCATCGCGACGATGTAGATGATGAAGGACACCGGCAGCAGGAGGACGTACCACTTGCCCTGCTGCGACTCCACGATCGTCGAGGTCGACATCGACCCGGAGTAGAGGAAGACCGCCGCGAAGGAGATGCCCATCGCGATCTCGTAGCTGATCATCTGCGCGCACGAGCGCAGACCGCCCAGCAGCGGGTACGTCGAGCCCGACGACCAGCCGGCCAGCACGATGCCGTAGATGCCGATGGAGGCCGTCGCCAGGATGTAGAGGACGCCGATCGGCAGGTCGGTCAGCTGCATCGGAGTGCGCTGGCCGAAGATCGAGATCTCGTTGTCCGCCGGGCCGAACGGGATCACCGCGACGGCCATGAAGGCCGGTACGGCCGCCACGATCGGCGCGAGGATGTAGACCACCTTGTCGGCCCGCTTGACGACCAGGTCCTCCTTCAGCATCAGCTTGATGCCGTCGGCGAGGGACTGGAGCATGCCCCAGGGGCCGTGCCGGTTGGGCCCGATGCGCAGCTGCATCCAGGCCACGACCTTGCGCTCCCAGACGATGGAGAACAGCACCGTCAGCATCAGGAACGCGAAGCAGAAGACCGCCTTGATGACGACGAGCCACCACGGGTCGCGGCCGAACATCGACAGGTCTTCCTGCGCCAGCGCCGTGCCCGCGACGGCCAGTTGATCGAGCCGCTCCATCATGCGTCCCCTTCCTCAACCGGCTCCGGCGTACCGGCGACGGCGGAGACCTTCACCAGGTCACCGGGGCGCGCCCCGGTGTCGGCGGCCACGCCACCGCCCACGGAATTCAGCGGCAGCCACACCACCCGGTCGGGCATCGGTGTGACCTGGAGGGGCAGCCGCACCGAGCCGGCCGGTCCGCTGACCGCCAGCAGGTCGCCGTCCTTGACGCCGGTCTCCTGCGCGGTGGCCTGCGACAGCCGGGCGACGGCGGGGTGCCGGGTGCCGGCCAGCGCCTCGTCGCCCTCCTGGAGCCGCCCCCGGTCCAGCAGCAGCCGGTGTCCGGCGAGGACCGCCTCGCCCGGTTCCGGGCGGGGCAGCGGGCGTCCGCTCTCCAGCGGTTCACCGGCGTACGGTCCGCTCCAGCCGCCGAGCCGGTCCAGCTCGCGGCGTACCGAGCGGATGTCGGGCAGCGCGAGGTGCACGTCGAGGGCGTCGGCGAGCATGTGCAGGACCCGGGCGTCCGGCAGGAGGTGCCTGCGGGTCATCTGGTCGGGCTTGAGGGCGGCCTCGAACAGCCGCGCCCGGCCCTCCCAGTTGAGGAAGGTGCCGGCCTTCTCGACCACGGCCGCGACCGGCAGGACCACATCGGCCCGCTCGGTGACCGCCGAGGGCCGCAGCTCCAGGCTGACCAGGAAGCCGACCTCGTCCAGCGCGGTCGTCGCGCGGGCCGGGTCCGGCAGATCCGCGATCTCGACGCCGGAGACCAGCAGCGCGCCGAGCTCGCCGGTCGCCGCGGCCTCGATGATCTGGCCGGTGTCCCGGCCGTGCCGCTGCGGGAGCGCCGCGACACCCCAGACCGCGGCGACCTCGTCACGGGCTCGCGGGTCGGTGGCCGGCCGGCCACCGGGCAGCAGACCGGGCAGCGCACCGGCCTCGATGGCGCCCCGTTCACCGGCTCGCCGGGGAATCCACACCAGCTCGGCGCCGGTGGCGGAGGCGACACGGACCGCGGCGGTGAGCGCCCCGGGTACCGAGGCCAGCCGCTCGCCGACGACGATGACCGCGCCGTCCGCCCGCAGCGCCTCGGCGGCGGCGCGCCCCTCACCCTCCAGGCCGGCCCCGCCCGCGAGCGCGTCCAGCCACTCGGTCTCGGTGCCGGGCGCGGCCGGCAGCAGCGTGCCGCCGGCCTTGATCAGGCCGCGGGTGGCGTAGGTCGCCAGGCCGTAGGTGCGCTGCCCGCTCTTGCGGTGGGCCTTGCGCAGCCGCAGGAAGACGCCCGGGGCCTCCTCCTCGGCCTCGATACCGGCCAGCAGCACGGCCGGTGCCTTCTCCAGCGAGGTGTACGTGACACCCCCGCCGTCCAGGTCACGGCCGCGGCCGGCGACCCTGGCCGCCAGGAAGTCGGCCTCCTCCGCGCTGTGCGGCCGCGCGCGGAAGTCGACGTCGTTGGTGTCGAGCGCGATCCGGGCGAACTTGGCGTAGGCGTAGGCGTCCTCGACGGTCAGCCGGCCGCCGGTCAGGACGCCGGTGCGCCCCTTGGCCGCCGCCAGGCCACGGGCCGCGGCCTCAAGGGCCTCCGGCCAGTTCGCCGGCTCCAGTTCACCGGACTCCGCGTTGCGTACGAGCGGGTGCTCCAGCCGGTCGCGCTGCTGCGCGTAGCGGAAGCCGAACCGCCCCTTGTCGCAGACCCATTCCTCGTTGACCTCGGGGTCGTTCTGCGCCATCCGCCGCATGACCTTGCCGCGCCGGTGGTCGGTGCGGGTCGCGCAGCCGCCCGCGCAGTGCTCGCACACCGACGGCGAGGAGACCAGGTCGAAGGGGCGGGAGCGGAAGCGGTAGGCGGCGGAGGTGAGCGCGCCGACCGGGCAGATCTGGATGGTGTTGCCGGAGAAGTACGACACGAAGGGGTCGCCCTCGCCGGTGCCGACCTGCTGGAGGGCACCGCGCTCAAGGAGTTCGATCATCGGGTCGCCGGCGATCTGGTTACTGAAGCGGGTGCAGCGCGCGCACAGCACGCACCGCTCGCGGTCCAGCAGCACCTGCGTGGAGATCGGCACCGGCTTCTCGAACGTCCGCTTCTTGCCCTCGAAGCGGGTGTCGGTGTCGCCGACCTGCATCGCCTGGTTCTGCAGCGGGCACTCGCCGCCCTTGTCGCAGACCGGGCAGTCCAGCGGGTGGTTGATCAGCAGCAGCTCCATCACGCCGCGCTGGGCCTTCTCGGCCACCGGCGAGGTGAGCTGCGACTTGACGACCATGCCGTCGGTGCAGGTGATCGTGCAGGAGGCCATCGGCTTGCGCTGGCCCTCGACCTCGACGATGCACTGCCGGCAGGCGCCGGCCGGGTCGAGCAGCGGGTGGTCGCAAAAGCGCGGGATCTCGATGCCGAGGAGTTCGGCGGCGCGGATGACCAGCGTCCCCTTGGGGACGGAGATCTCGATGCCGTCGATCGTCAGGGAGACGAGGTCTTCCGGCGGGATCGCCGCCTCGCCACCCCCGCTGGGGGCATTTGTCGTGACGGTCATGCATTCACCCCCAGGTGAGCGTTGCGGTCGGCCCAGGCGGTCGACTTGGCGGGGTCGAAGGGGCAGCCCTTGCCGGTGATGTGCTGCTCGTACTCCTCGCGGAAGTACTTGAGCGAGGAGAAGATCGGCGAGGCGGCGCCGTCGCCGAGGGCGCAGAAGGACTTGCCGTTGATGTTGTCGGCGATGTCGTTGAGCTTGTCGAGGTCGTCCATCCGGCCCTTGCCGGCCTCGATGTCGCGGAGCAACTGCACCAGCCAGTAGGTGCCTTCGCGGCAGGGTGTGCACTTGCCGCAGGACTCGTGCGCGTAGAACTCGGTCCAGCGGGTCACCGCGCGCACCACGCAGGTGGTCTCGTCGAAGCACTGCAGCGCTTTGGTGCCGAGCATCGAGCCGGCCGCGCCGACGCCTTCGTAGTCGAGCGGGACGTCGAGGTGCTCGTCGGTGAACATCGGGGTCGAGGAGCCGCCGGGCGTCCAGAACTTCAGCCGGTGGCCCTGCCGCATGCCGCCGCTCATATCCAGCAGCTGGCGCAGGGTGATGCCCAACGGGGCCTCGTACTGGCCGGGGTTGGTGACGTGGCCGCTGAGGGAGTAGAGCGTGAAGCCCGGGGACTTCTCGCTGCCCATGGACCGGAACCAGTCCTTGCCCCGGTTCATGATGGCGGGAACCGACGCGATGGACTCGACGTTGTTCACCACGGTGGGGCAGGCGTAGAGGCCCGCCACCGCCGGGAAGGGGGGACGCAGCCGGGGCTGCCCGCGCCGGCCCTCCAGCGAGTCCAGCAGCGCGGTCTCCTCACCGCAGATGTAGGCGCCCGCGCCCGCGTGCACGATGACATCCAGGTCGAGCCCCGAGCCGAGGATGTTCTTGCCGAGGTAGCCCGCCGCATACGCCTCGCGGACGGCCTCGTGCAGCCGCCGCAGGACGGGCACGACCTCGCCGCGCAGATAGATGAAGGCGTGGTTCGACCGGATCGCGTGGCAGGCGATCACGATGCCCTCGATGAGGGAGTGCGGATTGGCGAAGAGGAGCGGGATGTCCTTGCAGGTCCCGGGCTCCGATTCGTCGGCGTTGACGACGAGGTAGTGCGGTTTGCCGTCGCCCTGCGGGATGAACTGCCACTTCATGCCGGTCGGGAAGCCCGCGCCGCCACGGCCGCGCAGGCCGGCGTCCTTGACGTAGGCGATGACGTCGTCCGGCGGCATCGCGAGCGCCTTGCGCATGCCTTCGTAGCCCTCGTGCCGCCGGTAGGTCTCCAGCGTCCAGGATTCGGGCTGGTCCCAGAAGGCGGAGAGCACCGGCGTGAGGATCTTCTCGGGGCTGACCTCTCCCCCGACGTCGGGCCCGGCGGTACCGCCGTTCTCGGCTGCCACCGTCATCACTCCCCCTCCTCGGCTGCGGGCCCGGCCGGGTGGTGAGGATCGGAGGCCGAGGTCTCTTGTGGTGCGTCGTGCGAGCTGGGGTGCGTCGGCCGCTGCTGCCCCTTGGGGTGATCGGCGGTGCGCGGGGAGATGACGTGGTCCGCGCCGCGTCCGGGGACGCCTTCCCCCTTGGCCAGGCGCAGCCCGACCAGGGAGGCCGGGCCCGCTCCGCCGGTCGCCTCGACGGCGCCGGGCCGCTCGTCGGGGAATCCGGCGAGCATCCGCGCGGTGTCCTTGTACGTGCACAGCGGCGCGCCGCGGGTGGGCTCGACGGTCCGTCCGGCCCGGAGGTCGTCGACCAGCTGCTTGGCGCTCTGCGGGGTCTGGTTGTCGAAGAACTCCCAGTTGACCATCACGACGGGCGCGAAGTCGCAGGCGGCGTTGCACTCGATGTGTTCGAGGGAGACGGCGCCGTCCTCGGTGGTCTCACCGTTGCCGACGCCGAGGTGTTCCTTCAGCTCGTCGAAGATGGCGTCGCCGCCCATCACCGCGCACAGCGTGTTGGTGCAGACCCCGACCTGGTAGTCGCCGCCCGGCTTGCGCCGGTACATGGAGTAGAAGGTCGAGACCGCCGTGACCTCGGCCGTGGTCAGGCCGAGCTGTTCTGCGCAGAAGCGGACGCCGGTGCGGGTGACGTGCCCCTCCTCGGACTGCACGAGGTGCAGCAGCGGCAGCAGCGCGGAGCGCGAGCCGGGGTAGCGGGCGATCACCTCCTTGGCATCGGCTTCGAGCCGGGCCCGTACGTCTGCCGGGTAATCGGGGGCGGGGAGCTGCGGCATCCCCAAACTGACGTCGCTCACCGGTCGACGCCTCCCATCACGGGGTCGATGGACGCGACGGCGACGATGACGTCGGCGACCTGGCCGCCTTCGCACATGGCCGCCATGGCCTGGAGGTTGGTGAAGGACGGGTCGCGGAAGTGCACCCGGTAGGGGCGGGTGCCGCCGTCGCTGACCACGTGCACCCCCAGCTCGCCCTTGGGCGACTCCACCGCGGTGTACGCCTGTCCCGGCGGGACCCGGAAGCCCTCCGTCACCAGCTTGAAGTGGTGGATCAGGGCCTCCATCGAGGTGCCCATGATCTTCTTGATGTGGTCGAGGGAGTTGCCGAGTCCGTCCGGCCCCATGGCGAGCTGGGCGGGCCAGGCGATCTTCTTGTCCGCGACCATCACCGGTCCTGGCTCCAGCCGGTCCAGGCACTGCTCGACGATCCGCAGCGACTGGCGCATCTCCTCCAGCCGGATCAGGAACCGGCCGTAGGAGTCGCAGGTGTCGGCGGTCGGCACCTCGAAGTCGTACGTCTCGTAGCCGCAGTAGGGCTGGGTCTTGCGCAGGTCGTGCGGCAGTCCGGCGGAGCGCAGCACCGGGCCGGTGGCGCCGGTGGCCAGGCAGCCGGCCAGGTCGAGATGGCCGATGCCCTCCATGCGGCCCTTGAAGACCGGGTTGCCGGTGGCGAGCTTGTCGTACTCGTGGAGGTTCTTGCGCATCGTCTTGATGAAGGCGCGCACCTGGTCGACGGCGCCCGCGGGCAGATCCTGGGCCAGTCCGCCGGGGCGGATGTAGGCGTGGTTCATCCGCAGGCCGGTGATCAACTCGTAGATGTCGAGGATGAGCTCACGGTCGCGGAAGCCGTAGATCATGATCGTGGTGGCGCCCAGCTCCATACCGCCGGTGGCGATGGCCACGAGGTGGGAGGAGAGCCGGTTGAGCTCCATCAGGAGCACGCGGATGACGGTGGCCCGGTCGGGGACCTGCTCGGTGATGCCGAGCAGCTTCTCCACGGCCAGGCAGTACGCCGTCTCGTTGAAGAAGGGGGTGAGGTAATCCATCCTCGTGACGAAGGTCGTGCCCTGGGTCCACGTGCGGTATTCGAGGTTCTTCTCGATACCGGTGTGCAGATAGCCGATACCGCAGCGGGCCTCGGTGACGGTCTCGCCGTCGATCTCCAGGATCAGCCGGAGCACGCCGTGCGTGGAGGGGTGCTGCGGCCCCATGTTGACGATGATCCGCTCGTCGTCGGACTTGGCGGCCGCCGCCGCGACCTCGTCCCAGTCGCCGCCGGTGACGGTGTAGACCGTGCCTTCGGTCGTCTCGCGGGGCGTTGCGTGCGAGGTACTCATCGGGCTCCTCCTCCCGGTGCCGATACCGACGGCCCCTGCCACGTGGGAGATTCCTGCTGGGGGTACGGGGGTCGCCCCCCGGGGAAAAGCAGCATCAGCTGTACGACCTCCGCTGGTCGGGAGCCGGGATCTGGGCGCCCTTGTACTCGACGGGGATGCCGCCGAGCGGGTAGTCCTTGCGCTGCGGGAAGCCCTGCCAGTCGTCGGGCATCATGATCCGGGTGAGCGCGGGGTGGCCGTCGAAGACGATGCCGAAGAAGTCGTAGGTCTCGCGCTCGTGCCAGTCGTTGGTCGGATAGACCTCGACGAGCGAGGGAATGTGCGGATCGGCGTCGGGCGCGGAGACCTCCAGCCGGATGAGCCGGTTGTGGGTGATCGAGCGCAGGTGGTAGACGGCGTGGAGTTCGCGGCCCTTGTCGCCCGGGAAGTGCACCCCGCTCACGCCCGTACAGAGCTCGAAGCGCAGTGCCGGGTCGTCGCGCAGGGTCCTGGCGACGGTGAGCAGGTACTCCCGCTCGATGTGGAAGGTGAGCTCGTCGCGGTCCACGACCGTCTTGTCGATGACGTTCTCGGGGACCAGTCCCTGCTCGTCGAGCGCGCCCTCCAGCTCGTCGGCGACCTCGTCGAACCAGCCGCCATACGGCCGGCCGGTGGCGCCGGGCAGCCGGACGGAGCGGACGAGCCCGTCGTATCCGGAGGTGTCGCCGCCGTTGTTCGCGCCGAACATGCCGCGGCGGGTGGCGATGAGGTCGCCGGTGTCCTCGCGCGGTGCCGGGACGTTGTCGTCCTGGTCCTCGGGGGTACCGGGACCGTCGGCGTTCTTCGGGTCGGTCACCGCAGCAGCCCCTTCATCTCGATCAGCGGGAGCGCCTTGAGCGCCGCTTGCTCCGCCTCGTGGGCCGCCTGCTGCTGGTTGACCCCGAGCTTGGTGTCCTGGATCTTCTGGTGCAGCTTGAGAATGGCGTCCATCAGCATCTCGGGGCGCGGCGGGCAGCCGGGCAAATAGATGTCAACGGGGACGATGTGATCAACACCCTGCACAATGGCGTAGTTGTTGAACATCCCGCCCGATGAGGCACAAACCCCCATGGAGATCACCCACTTCGGGTTCGGCATCTGGTCATAGACCTGCCGCAGCACGGGCGCCATCTTCTGGCTCACCCGGCCGGCCACGATCATCAGATCCGCCTGCCGCGGCGAGCCACGGAAGACCTCCATGCCGAAGCGGGCCAGGTCGTAGCGCCCGGCGCCGGTCGTCATCATCTCGATGGCGCAGCAGGCCAGACCGAAGGTCGCGGGGAAGACCGAGGATTTGCGCACCCAGCCCGCGGCCTGCTCGACAGTGGTCAGCAAAAAGCCGCTCGGCAGCTTCTCTTCAAGTCCCATGGGTGACCCCTAGTCCCATTCCAGGCCGCCACGACGCCATACATAGGCGTAGGCGACGAAGACGGTGAGCGCGAAGAGCAGCATCTCGACGAGCCCGAACAGCCCCAGGGCGTCGAAGGTGACGGCCCAGGGATAGAGGAAGACGATCTCGATATCGAAGACGATGAACAGCATCGCCGTCAGGTAGTACTTGATCGGGAAGCGACCGCCGCCGGACGGCTGGGGGGTCGGCTCGATTCCGCACTCGTACGCCTCGAGCTTGGCCCGGTTGTAGCGCCTGGGTCCGACGAGCGAGGCCATGACGACAGAGAAGATCGCAAAGCCTGCCCCGAGGGCTCCCAGTACGAGGATGGGCGCGTAAGCGTTCACCGTCCTCGCTCCCTTCAGTCGACGATGACTGGATGGCGGTCCGTTCGGGCCTCGTGGCCGCCCCGCGGAGATCGTGCACATGTGAGGCAGTTCACAAGCCCGAACCGCCTGCATCTTATGCCCGTCGGTCTGTGATCTGCGACACGGGGTACGACAACGCCTTTGTGATCTCCACCACCCGACGAACGATCATGAAGTCGGATGAGCGGTGATCTTCATACGTGAAGCGCGCGAGTGATCACGAGAGGTGACATTCACCCGGGTTACCGCTGGTCAGAGGGGCAGCGTCACTATCAAGACATGCGTGGTGCAGGCAAATTGGCGCTGGACGGTGCCAACTGCTAGAGGGGGCGCATCCGATGGCGGCGGCCCGCCGTGACCTGACCGTGATCATCGGTACGTGCTCGCATTCACGAGCGGCCGCGGCGCTCGTGGGTCACGGGAACATAACGGACACTCAAGAGTGACCTATCCCACGAGGCTTCAGGCTCTAAGTCCTTGACGACAGGGAAGCCTTGGCGTGGCGGATGGCCAGGTGATAAGTGCCGCCGGACCCCGCATCGAGCTGCAAATGCCATGCGTAGACACATGATCGCGAAATTCGGACATCGCGACGGCGGGCCAACGGGCAGCCAAAAGTCCGTTTTGTTCATCGCGTACGCGTCAAGTGTGGTGCACTCCACCTTTGTTGGCAGCAACCTGCGGCTCCTGATAGCCGTGGTGCCATGTCCCCGAACGCACTCATACCCAGCCACCGGAAACCCCGCCGTTCCGCGTCCTCGCGGGCACTGCGTGCGGGCGTGACCGGTGGCATCCTCACCCTCGCGGTGTCCGGCGCGACCGTGCCGGCCAACGCCGCTGAGAAGCCCGTCTCCGAAACCCAGGAGATGCCCACCATCACGACGGCGCTGGCGACCAGCGCCGCCAAGAGCGCCGACGCCGCACAGCAGGTGGCGTTCAGCTACGAGCGCCAGGCCCTGCAGGACAGCGCCGTCTCGCACGCCGCCAAGGCAGCGAAGAAGGCCCAGGCCACCGCCGAGAAGAAGGCCGAGGCGAAGAAGAAGGCCGAGGAGGCCCGCAAGGCCAAGGAGGCCGCCGAGGCCCGTGCCTCGCGCTCCTCCGAGCGCTCGACGCTCTCCGCCTCCCTGTCGACGTCCAACGCCACCGGCAGCAGCGCGACGCTCATCTCCTTCCTGAAGGCACAGCTCGGCAAGGCGTACGTGATGGGTGCCAGCGGCCCGTCCGCGTACGACTGCTCCGGCCTGACCCAGGCCGCGTTCCGCCAGATCGGCGTCGACCTGCCGCGCGTCTCGCAGGACCAGTCGACCACCGGCACCCAGGTCGGCCTCGACAACCTCCAGGTCGGCGACATCCTGTACTGGGGCAGCGCGGGCAGCGCGTACCACGTCGGTGTCTACGTCGGTGACGGCAACTTCATCGGCGCGCAGAACTCCAGCACCGGCATCGTCGAGCGTCCGCTGGACTACGACCAGCCGACCGGCGCCGTACGCGTGCTCTGAGGAATTGCAAACTCTCCGGCACCTGCTTCACCTGAGGCGCTCGCTCCGTCTGCGCCGGCGGCTGAAGCACCTGCGCTGAATACGCTGAACGCCCTGTTCGCGGCCGCCCGCTGATGTCGGCCGCATCGGCAGACCGCCGTAAGGACCGCTCCTCCCGCCGCTCGGGAGGGGCGGTCCTTCGCGCGCTCCCGGGACTGACGTATGGTCCACGGCGTCCGATTTGCGCCGTACAGCGCCGTGTTCCGGCCAGGTACCGCTCGGCCGCCGCGTGTACGGCTCTCCGCGGCGGGTGCGCGCCGTTCACTTCTCGTTACATGCCGCACAAATGCCACGTAGGCACCCGCGGTACCCGTAGCGAGAGGGACCCCGCACTCCGATGAACACGCATCGCCTCACCAGGCGCCTCGTCACCCGTGCCGCGACGGCCGCCGCGCTGGCCACCGCGCTCGGCCTCGGCGCCGTCCACACCGCGGCCGCATCCGGCCCGGCCGCCTCCCCGTCCACCGAGGTCGCCGCCCCGCGGTCCGCCCCCGCGGCCGACCGGTCCGTCGCCGACCCGGACGGCGGCTGGCACCAGGACGGGCTGGCGTTGAACGCCGCCGACAACCGCAAGGTCGACGCGTTCGTCACCCGTGCCCGGCAGGCCGAGCGCTCCGTCAGCCCCCAGGTGCGCGCCGCCGCCGAGCTGAGCGACGCCGAGCTGATCGGCTTCGACCAGCGGCTGAAGTCGCCGGACTCGCTCAAGCGCAAGGTCGCGACCGGGATGCGGGAGACGCCGGGACAGACGGTGGACAAGTCGCTCGCCATGATCAACGACGCCGTGCGCTTCACCCTGCAGTGGCCGGCCGACGAGTACAGCACCGGTGTCACCGCGGCGACCGGGCTGCTCTCCGCGTGGGGCAACGACAGCACCCGCTGGGCCAACACCTGGCACCGCGCCGCGGGCTACAAGGCGATCAACTCCGCCTGGCGCGCGCCCCGCTCCGGACAGCTCTTCGAGGTCCAGTTCCACACCCCGCAGAGCAAGGCGGCCCAGCTGGAGACGCACAAGCTGTACGAGGAGCAGCGGCTGCCCGGCACCCCGCCGGAGCGGGTACGGGAACTCCAGGAACAGCAGAACGCCATCTTCGCGGCGGTCCCGGTACCGGACGGCGCCGAGCAACTGACCGGTCCGAACGGACGCCGGCGGGCCCCGGCCTCTGTTCCCGTGAGCTGACGTCCCCGCGGGTCGGCAGTCCCGTACGGCGCCCCTGGGGGGCCTGGCGCCGTACGGTCCGACGCCGCCTCCAGGGGCGTCATCGGCCCGGTCCGCGGGCCTCACGCACCGCCCTGGGACACCCGTCGCCCACATTTCCGGCCACGCGGGGCCGCTCCCCCACCCGGACGGCGCCCCGCCCCTTCCCGGCCGCTGCCCGCGCCACGCCGACCGGGTGCCGCGTCTCCCGCGCATCCGGGGATGCGCCGAACGGGCGGACCGCTCGCTGCCCGCGACACGCGGTCCGACATGCGCTAATGCCCCTCTGCCGGGCCGTCCGGCACCGGCCCTTGGCCGATCCGCCCCATGGTTCGACATGCGCGACGCGACCAGCTCCTTTGACATGGCATCAGGAAAAGACCGCCCCACCGCTGCGGGCCCCCCTCCGCAGCTGCCTTCATGGAGGAACCTCCGATGCGTCTCGTCAGCCGCACTCTGGCCGCGTCCGCGCTCGCCGTCGTGGCCCTCGGCACGGCCGTGCCGACCGCGTTCGCCGACCCGGTCGGCGAGGTCAGCCCGTCAGCCGCGGTCAGTCCGACGGCCGTCGGCCCGGGTGGCACCATCACCCTCACCGTCCTGTGCGGACGGCGCGGCGGCCACCCGCCGGAGACCATCACCGGTCACGGCCAGGTCCTGACCCGTGGCACCGTCCTGCTCAAGCGCGTGGACGCCACCGGCACCTACGCCGGCTCCGCCCGCGTCACCGACAAGCTCGCCGCCGGCCAGGACCGCGCGGGCGAAAGGCCCGTGTGGGCCATCGACGGCACCTGCCCCGGCGGCAAGTCCTGGAGCGCCACCGTGCGCCCGCAGCAGGTGACCGGCCCGCACGCCGGGAGCCCGCACGGCGCGATGCAGGCCGGTACCGGCGGCGCCGCCGGGAACGCCGACCTCACCATGATCACCGCAGGCTCCACGGCGCTCGCCGCCGCGGCCTGCGGCTGCTACCTGCTGGCCCGCCGCCGCCCTCGCGACGACGGCTGACCGGGGAGCCGGTCTCCCAGGCTCGTCGAGGACGGCGGTGACGCCCCTCGGCGGGCCTTCTTGCCGTTCGCGGCCCATGGCGGACCCTTGGGGGACCGGTGGCCGCCGAGACCGGCGGGAGACGGCGTCACGCCTTGGGGGCGACCTTGCTGAGGCCGTTGATGATGCGGTCCATCGCGTCGCCGCCCGTGGGGTCGGTGAGGTTGGCGAGCATCTTGAGCGTGAAGCGCATCAGGAGCGGGTGGGTCAGGCCGCGCTGGGTGGCGATCTGCATGACCTTCGGGTTGCCGATGAGCTTCACGAACGCGCGGCCGAGGTTGTAGTAGCCGCCGTAGGTGTCCTTGAGGATCTTCGGGTAGCGGTGCAGGGCGAGCTCGCGCTGGGCGTAGGTCTGACGGGCGTGGGCCTGCACGATGACCTCGGCGGCGATGCTGCCGGACTCCATGGCGTACGCGATGCCCTCGCCGTTGAAGGGGTTCACCAGGCCGCCGGCGTCGCCGACGAGGAGGAGTCCCTTGGTGTAGTGCGGCTGGCGGTTGAAGGCCATGGGGAGGGCGGCGCCGCGGATCGGTCCCGTCATGTTCTCCGGGGTGTAGCCCCAGTCGGCGGGCATCGAGGCGCACCAGGCCTTGAGGATCTCCCGCCAGTCCAGCTCCTTGAAGGAGTTGGAGGTGTTCAGGACGCCGAGACCGACGTTGCTCGTGCCGTCGCCCATGCCGAAGATCCAGCCGTAGCCGGGGAGCAGGCGGTCCTGGGCGCCGCGGCGGTCCCACAGCTCCAGCCAGGACTCCAGGTAGTCGTCGTCGTGGCGGGGCGAGGTGAAGTAGGTGCGGACCGCGACGCCCATCGGGCGGTCCTCGCGGCGGTGCAGCCCCATCGCCAGGGAGAGGCGGGTGGAGTTGCCGTCGGCCGCGACGACGAGCGGGGCGTGGAAGGTGACCGGGGTCTTCTCCTCGCCGAGCTTGGCGTGCACGCCGGTGATGTGGCCGGTCAGCTCGTTGATGATCGGTGCGCCGACGTTACAGCGCTCGTGGAGCCGCGCGCCCGCCTTCTGCGCCTGCCGGGCCAGTTGCTCGTCGAAGTCGTCGCGCTTGCGGACGAGTCCGTAGTCGGGGAACGAGGCGAGGTCCGGCCAGTCGAGCTGGAGACGGGAGCCGCCACCGATGATGCGCAGGCCCTTGTTGCGCAGCCAGCCCGCTTCCTCGGAGATGTCGATGCCCATCGCGACGAGCTGCTTGGTCGCGCGCGGGGTCAGGCCGTCACCGCAGACCTTCTCGCGGGGGAACGCCGTCTTCTCCAGAAGGAGCACGTCCAGACCGGACTTGGCGAGGTGGTAGGCGGTGGCCGAGCCGGCGGGGCCGGCACCGACGACGATCACATCCGCGCTGTGCTCCGATCGGGGCGTGGTCACGGACTCGGTCACGGACGCGGGCTCGGTCACGGGGGGTCTCCCGGAAGTCGATATCTGGATATCTGGGTGCCGACGGGCACGGGGCACATGCAGTCTATGGGGGCCTTGGTGATCAGAACCTGAAGGGTTGGCCGATGACTACACCGCTCCCCGCCGTCGATCTGCGCGTGCCCACCGAGGAGGACGCGTGGCACTGGCACCACGTCTTCAACGACCCCGACGTCATGGAATTCCACGGCGGCAAGGCGGCCGAGCTGTCGGTCTACGAGGAGCTCACCGCACGCCAGCGCAGACACCACGCGGAGCGGGGCTTCTGCTTCCACACCCTGCTGGATCCGGTGGACGGCGCGGTCATCGGGTTCACCGGCGCACAGCCCTGGCCGGGTGACTGGGGCCCGGTCGGCGAGATCGAGATCGGCTGGCGGCTCGGCCGCGCGTACTGGGGCAGGGGCTACGCCACGGCCGCGGCACACGCGGCGCTCGCGTCCGTACGGGAGGCCGGCGTACGGGAGGTGGTGGCGATGGTGGATTCCCGTAACGAGCGCTCCATCGCGGTGACCCGGCGGCTGGGCATGCGGCTCGCGGAGACGTTGCCCACGCCGACGGGGCAACGGACGGCCCATTGCTACCGGTTGGACATCTGACGGCGAGGGGCGCGGGGCACGGGGCACGGGGCACGGGGCACGGAAGGAGACGGGCCGGCGCGGTCGTCGTGACGCGCCGGCCCGTCGGAGTCCCGGCCGTGGGCGGGGCGGTGTGCCCGGCACGGCCTGACGGCCTCCCCTAGGAAGTCCCGCCGCCCACGGACCAGGTGTTGAGCGCCGTGCTGAACACCTGGTCCTCGGCCGGGCGGTAGAGGGAGTCCACGCACTCGTAGTAGATGCTGTATTCGGTGCCGTCGGCGGCTACATAGGCCTGGTCGATGGCGTGCATGGTGTCGCCGGTCTCGTCGTTGACGTAGGTGAACTCCCAGCGTGCGCCCGCGCTGTTCCGGAAGGTGTTCTGCGTCAGCTCCGTGCGCTGGTAGTTCGTCCGCTTCCTGGCGCCCTTCTCCAGGGTGCGGAAGTTCTCGTACGAGGACTGCGGGGCGTCCGGGATGACCCCGATGCGCAGATACGACCGTCCAGTCGGGGCCTTGTAGTCGATCTGGGTCCCCTTCTGCGAGCGCTTCCAGCCGCTCAACACACCGAGCGAGAAACCCTTGGGGTCCTGCTGCTGGACGAAGCCGTCCGGGAGGGGAGCGCCCGGTGACGGGGTTCCGGCGGTGGGGTTCGCGGTCGGGGTGCCGGACGGGCCACCGGTGGGCGTGGCCGAGGGGGTCGGGCTCGCGGAGCGCCCGCGATCGTCGCCTGGCCCTTCACTCTTGACCGCGGCGGGCTTGTCGGCCTTGTCGCCGGTGTTGTCCTGCTGGTTCTTGAAGTAGAGCGCGCCGGCCGTTCCGCCGCCTCCGACCAGGAACGCGGCCAGCGCCAACGCCACCCACTTCACGGCACCACGCCGCGGCGGCCGGGGCTCGTCGCCCGGAGCCGGCTGCGGGACGGGGGTGAAGGGCGGGGTCGAGCCGGGGGCCGGGGGGTGGCCGAGCTGGACGGCAGGGAGGTCGGGGGCGGTCGGGGTGGGGGGTGTGGCGGGTGCGGGCTGCGCGACGGGTGGTGCGCCCGGTCCTGCGGCGTTCTCGGCCGGAGGCGCCGGAGCTGCCGGTGCTGCCGGAGCTGCCGGAGCCGAATCCACCGGCGCCGCCGGCGCGCCCGTAGGCGGCGGGCCGTATGCGGCGCCCGCGGGCGGGTAGCCGTAGCCGCCGGGCGCCCCGGCCGGGGCGCCGTAGGGGGCGGTCGGCGCGGCGTAGCCGCCTCGTCCCAGGATCATCAGCAGGTACGGCACGAGCAGCACCGCGCCGAAGGTCCACAGCAGCGCGAACAGCAGCGTCTCGGCGAGGCCCGCGGCCAGTTCGGCGTGGGCGCCGATGCTCGGGCCGCTCCCGCCGTAGCCACTGCCGTAGCCGGGACCGCCGCCGTAGCCGCCGCTGTCGGGGTCGTGGAACGTCGCCGAGACGCTCGCCCCCGCGACCAGCACCACGCACACCAGCGCGACGACGAAGAAGCCCGCGGCCAGCAGCGCTTCCCGCCGGTCGGCGCTGCGCCGTACGACCAGGGAGCCCACCAGCAGCGCACACACCACAGCGCCCACGATGACGCCGAACACCGTCCATCCGCCGCCCTCGTCACCCAGTTCGGAGTAGCCGACGGCTACCCGCCCCGAGTCCAGGAAGGGCATGTCCGGGAGGTTCCACTCGGCGTTCAGCGGCGCGCCCCACGCCATCGCGAGGGCCAGCGCGCCGAGGTTGGGCAGCAGCACCAGCATGCCGAGCACCTGGCCGCCGTCGAGGTCGTCCGCCGTGGCGAGCAAGGTCACGAAGGTGACCACCGCGGCCACGGAGAGGACGGCGAACAACGCGAACAACGCGCTGCGCAGTGCCCCGGTGGCAGTCCGCCAGGCGGGCCGGGTGGCGAGCCAGGCGCGGGCCTCGGTGCGCGCGAGCACCGCACCGCTCACCACGGCCGCCAGCAGGAAGGACCACAGCAGCGCGAGCCATGGCGACGACGACAACTCGACGCCGCCGTACGACGGCTGGGCCAGCAGCCCGAGCAGGAAGGTGCCGACGCCGCACAGCGCCGCGATCCGCAGGATCTTCTCCAGGACGGCGGTCTGCGGGAGCGCCCCCGGTACGACGGCCACCGGCACGGCGGTGGCCGTCGTACCGGGGCCGCCCCGGCGGGCGGCGATCACCAGCGCGCCGGCCCACACCGCCGTGGCCACCAGCGGCACCAGCGACAGCGACGCCTCCCCCGCGAGCCCCTCGCCGAACGACCCGAGGGAAGCACCGGCGTTGCCGGCGAGGCCGACCCCGCCACCGACGCTCTGCAACAGCAGCGCCAGGGCGATCCGCATCCGGGTGCCCCAGCCGATACCGGCGTCATCGGTGTCGTCGGAGGAGAAGATCCCCAACAGGCAGGCGAGGACGAAGAGCACCAGCGTCGGCCACCCGGCGACCTTCAGGGCCGCAACCCAGTCGCCCTTCGCCGTACGGGTGAGAAAGGCACCCAGGGGCGAAGGGCGGGCGGGGGCGGCGTACGGCGGGTGGCCGGGCGGGGCCGCGGGCGCCGGGGGCTGTCCCGGAGCGGGCGGCGGTCCGCCCGGCGCGGGTGGCGCGGCGGCCTGCCGCTCCCGGCCGCACCCCATGCAGAACCGCGCCTCGGGCGGCGAAGAAGAACCACAGTCCGGGCAGAACGATGACAAGGCGGACTCCGGGAATTTCAAGGGCAGCGCGGACAACTGCCACTGGCGAACGTACAGACACGGCTGTCGTACGCATGGTTCCCGGCGTATCACCCGCTGTGAAGGGTCGTTACCCGAGCGAGACCGCCGCCCGACGCGACGCGGCGACCGGCCAGGCCCGGGTCGCCCCGGGCCCGCGGTCACCGCTGTGGCGCGGTCAGTTGACCGGCTTGGTCCCCCGGTGCAGTGCCACGACGCCGCCGGTCAGATTGCGCCAGGCGACCTTCGTCCAGCCGACGCCCTGCATGCGGGCGGCGAGTTCGGGCTGGTTGGGCCAGGTGCGGATGGACTCGGCGAGATAGACGTACGCGTCGGGGTTGCTGCTGACCGCGCGGGCGACCGGCGGCAGCGCCCGCATGAGGTACTCGGTGTAGACGGTCCGGAACGGCGCCCAGGTCGGCTCGCTGAACTCGCAGATGACCACCCGGCCGCCGGGCTTGGTGACGCGGTACAGCTCGGCGAGCGCGACGTCGGTGTCCTGGATGTTGCGCAGCCCGAAGGAGATGGTGACGGCGTCGAACACCCCGTCCGCGAACGGGAGGCGGGTGCCGTCGCCCGCGGTGAACGGCAGCCACGGGTGCCGCTTCTTGCCCTCCCGCAGCATGCCCACCGAGAAGTCGCACGGCACGACGTAGGCACCGGTCCTGGCGAACGGGAGCGAGGAGGTGCCGGTACCGGCCGCGAGGTCGAGGACCCGCTCGGCGGGCCGGGCGGCGACCGCACGGTCGACCTCCTTGCGCCACAGGCGTGCCTGCCCCAGGGACAGCACGTCATTGGTCAGGTCGTAGCGCGCCGCCACGCCGTCGAACATCGCGGCGACTTCGTGCGGCTGCTTGTCCAGGGATGCTCGGGTCACCCGGCCATTGTCCACCGTGCCCCGCCGTGCCCGGCAGCGGCCCGCCCCGATGTCGCGTCCGGGCGCCCGCACGGAGGTTCTGCGGGGCGGCGCACCGGCGGGCGGCGCAACGCAGGGCCACCGGCCTAGGGGCGACCTGGGCGCGCCCGCTCAGCGTCGCCGGAACACCAGGCGACCGGCCAGCACGGTGGCCACGCAGCTGCCCGCGCCGTGCTGCCGCAGGGCCAGGGCGGGCAGCTCGGGCCCTGCGCCGACCGGGACGTCGAACACCGCGAAGTCGGCCGGGCCGCCGACGGCCAGCGCACCGTCCAGGAGCGCACCGGGCGGCCGGAGCGCGAACAGATCCAGGGTGGGCGCATCGTCGCGCTCCCGCGCCGGCTCCTGGAGTGTCCCCGCCTCGCGTACCCGCAGGCCGGAGCGGGTCACGGCGCTGCGCACCGCCGGCCGCCGGAACGGCCCGGCCACGGCCGTCGTGCCGTGCTGGAGCATCCGCTGGAGTCCGCGCCTGGCGCTCGCGCCCCAGCGCGCGTCATCCATCGCCAGAGCGGCCAGCGCGTCGCCGGTGAGCGGTGCGGTGCCGAGCGCGTCGGCCTCGCGCGGGTCGGGGTGGTAGGCCGCTTCGAGCAGCGCGGCGGCCAGGGGGTTGAGCAGGCCGGGAGTCAGCAGGCCCGGCCATCGGCGCACGCGGGCCTGCGGCCGGGCGGCGGTCAGCTCCTCGGCCGAGCCCACACCCACGATCAGACCGCCGTCGACGGCCACCGCCTCGCACCAGGCACCGCGCGCGAACACCGCGTCGGCGGCGTGGATCGTCAGCACGACCGGCTCAGCCCGCTCTCGACTCCCGCCGCTCGCCGCTCAGTTGGCCTCGACGAGCTTCAGCTCGGGGTGGGCCGTGCCGCCCTCGATGGCGGTCGAGGAGAAGTGCGAGACGACCTTGTCGTCGACCGGGTCGTTGGCCGGGTCGTCGTGCACGACCAGGTGCTCGTACGTGGTGGCGCGCTGCGCCGGGACGCGGCCCGCGGTACGGATCAGGTCGATGATCTCCATGCGGTTGGAGCGGTGCTTGGCACCAGCCGAGGAGACGACGTTCTCCTCCAGCATGATCGAACCGAGGTCGTCCGCGCCGTAGTGCAGCGAGAGCTGGCCGACCTCCTTGCCGGTGGTCAGCCACGAGCCCTGGATGTGCGCGATGTTGTCGAAGAAGAGTCGGGCGATGGCGATCATGCGCAGGTACTCGAAGAGGGTGGCCTGCGTCTGGCCCTTCAGGTGGTTGTTCTCGGGCTGGTAGGTGTACGGGATGAAGGCGCGGAAGCCGCCCGTACGGTCCTGGACGTCGCGGATCATCCGCAGGTGCTCGATGCGCTCGGCGTTGGTCTCGCCGGTGCCCATGAGCATCGTGGACGTCGACTCCACGCCGAGGCCGTGCGCCGTCTCCATGATCTCCAGCCAGCGCTCGCCGGACTCCTTCAGCGGCGCGATGGCCTTGCGCGGGCGGGCCGGCAGCAGCTCGGCGCCTGCGCCTGCGAAGGAGTCGAGGCCGGCCGCGTGAATCCGGCGGATCGCCTCCTCCGGCGTCACCTTGGAGATCCTGGCCATGTGCTCGATCTCGGAGGCGCCGAGGGAGTGGATGACCAGCTGCGGGTACGCCTTCTTGATGGCGGAGAAGTGCTCTTCGTAGTACTCGACGCCGTAGTCGGGGTGGTGGCCGCCCTGGAACATGATCTGGGTGCCGCCCAGTTCGACGGTCTCCGCGCAGCGGCGCAGGATGTCGTCGAGGTCGCGGGTCCAGCCCTTGGCGGTGTCCTTGGGCGCGGCGTAGAAGGCGCAGAACTTACAGGCCGTCACGCAGACGTTGGTGTAGTTGATGTTGCGCTCGATGATGTACGTCGCGATGTGCTCGGTGCCCGCGTAGCGCCGGCGGCGCACCGCGTCGGCGGCCTTGCCCAACGCGTGCAGCGGTGCGGAGCGGTACAGGTCGAGCGCTTCCTCCGGAGTGATGCGGCCGCCCTGCGCGGCGCGGTCGAGCACGGACTGGAGGTCGGCGTTCTCGGTCACCGGGGCGTCCCTTTCGGAGGCGGGCATAACGACCGAACCAGCCTACGCCAGGGGGGTGGCGGCCTTGTTGGCGGCCGGGCCGCCGGGGCCGACGGGTGGCAGGGACGGTCCCGGCGTGCGGGTACGGGCCGTCCCCGGTCGTCAGCCGCCGCCCTTGGTGAGCGTCGCCCGCGGTTTGCCGCCCGCGTCGTCCGCCGAGACGAAGGAGAGGGTGCCGTCCTTGCCGAGGGTGTAGGTGACCTCGGACGTGGTGCCGGTGCAGCCCGGCCCCTGCTTGCCGTCGGGGCGTTCGGTGAGCCGCAGCCGCGTGCCGGTCGACGAGACCAGCTGCGACTTGGCCTCGCAGCTCAGCACCCCTGCCACGTCGTACGTCGTGTGGATCACGTAGTCGCCGTTGCCGCCGGCCTTGACCACGCTGGTCATGGTGCCGTTCGGGATGCCGTTCGCCATCCGGACGCTGCCCGTCCAGGTGCCGAGGAAGCCCTTGGCCACGGCGGGCTCCGCTCCTCCGCTCCCCGGGTCGCCGGTCCCGGAAGAGGGCGTACCGCCGGGCGTCCGTCCGGTGTCCGAGGGGGGTCGCGCGCTGGTGTCGTTGCCGCTGTGGTCTCCGCCGGGGACGAGCTGGAAGACGGACAGCGTGGTCGTCGCGACGGCGAGCGCCCCGGCCACGGACAGCACGAGTGAGCAGCTCACCCGGCGGGGGCGGTTCTTGCCCCCGACGGCCCCGGTCAGTGCGATGCGCCGTTCCTTTGGAGGCGAAGCGGGCGCGGCCGTCGGCAGCTCGGCGAGGCCGGGGCCGGTGGCCTGGTGACCGGATGCCGCCGGATCCGGCGATGGTGGCCCGGTCTGCGGGGAGGCGTAACCGCTCGGCGGGCCACCGACCGCGGAGGCGGCCGGTGCCGCCCCGGCGACCGGCCACGAGGCGTGCGGCGGCGGGCCGGGTGACCGGTCGCGGAACACGGGAACCTCAGGGCCGGCCGCGGCGGGCGTGGGGGCGCCCGCCCCGGCCGGCCCGAAAGCGTCCGCCGACGGCTGCGCCTGCGGCTGCGGCTGCGGCTGCGGCTGCGGCTGCGGCTGCGCGTCGAACGGCACCAGCCCGGACGCCGCACCGTAGGAGGGGTCCGGCGGGCCGAACGCGCCCCCGAGCGGGGCCGGTGCCGGGGCGTGCGCGCCGGTCCACGGCGCCGCACCCGCCTCCGTCGCCGGCCCGGCATCCGCTGCCGCGCCCGCACCGCTCTCGTCCGTGTCGAGGTTCAGCAGCTCCACCACCTGCCTGCTGACCCGCTCGACCAGGGCGGCGGGCAGCCAGCCGGTCCGCACCAGGTCCGTGGCACCGCCCTCGCCCGCGAGGCGGGTTGCGAGGTCCTGCGGGGCGAGCCGGGCCGCGGGGTCCTTGGCCAGACAGCCGGACACCAGCTCGCGCAGTTCGCCGGTCAGCCGGCCGTCGAGTTCCGGCTCCTCGTGGACGATCTTGTAGAGCAGCGCGGCGGAGGAGTCGCCGGAGAACGGCCCGGCGCCGGTGGCCGCGTACGCCAGCACAGCGCCGAGCGAGAAGACATCCGCGGCGCCCGACGTGCCCTTGCCGAGGATCTGCTCGGGCGCCATGTAGCCGGGCGAGCCGACGGAGACCCCGGTCGAGGTCAGCGAGGCGGTGCCCTCGGTGGCCCGCGCGATCCCGAAGTCGATCAGCAGCGGGCCGTCCAGGGTGAGCAGCACATTGGACGGTTTGACGTCCCGGTGCACCAGCCCGAGGGCGTGCACGGCCGCCAGCGCCTCGGCGAGCCCGGCGCCCAGGGCGCGTACGGAGTGCTCGGCCAGCGGTCCGACATCGGCGACGGCCTGCGCGAGCGAGGGGCCGGCGACGTAGCCGGTGGCGATCCACGGAACGGCGGCGTCCGGGTCGGCGTCCAGCACCGGGGCGGTCCAGGCGCCGCCGACCCGCCGCGCCGACTCGATCTCCCGCCGGAAGCGGGCCCTGAACTGGTCGTCGGCGGCGAAGTGCGCGTGGACGACCTTCACCGCGACGGTGCGCCCGCCCGCGCTGCGCCCGAGATAGACCCGGCCCATCCCGCCCGCGCCGAGCCGGCCCAGCAGCCGGTACCCGCCCAGGACCCGTGGATCGTCCCCTGCCAGCGGCTCCATGGCGTTGCCTCCCCCTCGCGACAGCCCTCACAGCTTAGAACCCGGGCCGTGCCGGGCCACCGGAATCCTGTGCGTCGCTTCGGCATCGATCAGGCGGCCCGACCGCTCCGTACGCGGCGGCGCGACCGGGGATCGCGACCGCCGCCGCCCGCCAACCCCCGCGAGCGCCACGCCGTGCGGGGGATGGTCCCGCGCCTAGGCGCCCAGCAGATCCACCTTCACATCGGCGGGGAAGCCGGTCGTCGGGCCGACCCGGCGGGCGAATTCGGTGACGCCACGCAGCTGGTCGGGGCCGAACCGGAAGTCCAGCGTCGTGAAGTAGCGCTCCAGCACCGGCTCATCGAAGGTCTCCCAGCGGGCCGCCTGCTCGGCGACCTTGCCGACCTCCTCCAGCGACAGGTCGCGGGAGGCCAGGAACGCCTCGTGCACCTTGCGCACGACGAGGGGCTCGCGCTCCAGGTAGTCGCGCCGGGCGGCCCAGACGGCGAAGACGAACGGCAGCCCGGTCCACTCCTTCCACATCTGGCCGAGGTCGTGGACCTCCAGGCCGAGCCGGGGACCGTCGTGCAGGTTGGCGCGCAGCGCGGCGTCGCCGATCAGCACGGCCGCGTCGGCCTCCTGCATCATCAGACCCAGGTCGGGCGGGCAGGTGTAGTAGTCCGGCCGGACGCCGACCTTCTCGGCGAGCAGCAGCTGGGCCAGGCGGACGGAGGTCCGCGAGGTCGACCCGAGAGCGACTCTCGCCCCGTCCAGCTGGTCCAGCGGCTTCTGCGACACGATCACGCAGGACATCACCGGGCCGTCACAGCCCACCGCGAGGTCGGGAAAGGCCACCAGGTCGTCGGCGGCGCGCAGGAATTCGACGAGGGTGATCGGTGCGATGTCGAGGTCCCCGCGAACCAGCTGCTCGCTGAGCTTCTCCGGGGTGTCCTTGGTGAGGTCCAGATCGAGCAGGGTGCCCGTGCGGGCGAGACCCCAGTAGAGGGGCAGGCAGTTCAGGAACTGGATGTGGCCCACCCGCGGCCGGCTCCGACGGTGATCGGCTGCGGCTTCCGCGGGTCCGTCTGTGAAGGTTGAATTGTCCACATGCGGAGGCTAGTCCTGTCGGACGGGCCACGAAGCGGCGGGGCGACGTATGGCCGACGGCGGTGTCGACTAAACGTGATCTTTGGCTCTTCCACCTCACGAGCGCTGCATGCTACGCTCAGCGCAAGTTGCAGTTTGGTTTCCCTTGCAGTACAGAGCCTGCGGAGCATGTGACCCGCAGGCTTTTGTAGTTTTCAGACTTGTTTGCAGGTTCTGGAGCAGGGCAACCCTTTGGCCCAAGGAGGGCTTATGGCTACCGGAACCGTCAAGTGGTTCAACGCTGAAAAGGGCTTCGGCTTCATCGCCCAGGACGGCGGCGGCCCGGATGTCTTCGTCCACTACTCGGCGATCAACGCCTCTGGTTTCCGCTCCCTGGAGGAGAACCAGCAGGTGAACTTCGACGTCACGCAGGGTCCGAAGGGCCCGCAGGCGGAGAACGTTACGCCGGTCTGAGTTGCCCGGTCCGACCTTTAGGTCGACTTAAGCAGTACCCAAGGAGCCCCGCTCCTCCACTTCGGTGGGGAGAGGGGCTCCTGCCTTTTGTCGACATACCGAAGCGGCCGCGGAAGAACGTGAAGAACGCCGCAGGTACCGCTCGGCGGACGCCGGCTTCCTCTTTGCCGGGGCGGAAACCAGCCGCCTCGAAGATATGAATACCGCGTTTCGATTTCGGGGTACGCGGCCGGGCGCGGCGCCGCTCCACTTCCCCGCCCGGCGGGGTGCGGGATGCCGCTGCGAGGGCTCCGGGCGCCGCCGGCTGCCACCCGGGGAGCGACTCCCGTGGCGAATCCGGCGGCGAAACGGGTGGCGAAACCCGCGGCGAAAGGGCAGCGAAACCGCAGCGAGAAAGGCCCCGTGCCACCTCCCCCACAGAGGTGACACGGGGTTCCAGTCTGACGCGCCCGGGGCCTGGACTCCAGAGCGGGGTCAGGTCCTTTGGTACAACCCCTCGATCTCTTTGGCGAAGTCCCGGGCGACCGCGGCCCGCCGGAGCTTCAGGGAGGGGGTCAGATGCCCGGTTTGCTCGGTGAAGTCCACCGGCAGCACCGCGAACCGCCGGATCGACTCCGCGCGCGAGACGAGCTTGTTGGCGTCGTCCACGGCGTGCTGGAGGTCGGCGAGCAGCCGCTCGTCGCGCACCAGCTCCGCGAGCGGCACGTCCCGCTTCTTGTGCATCTGCCGCCAGTGGGAGAGCCCGTCCGGCTCCAGGGTGAGCAACGCCGTGATGTACGAGCGGTTGTCGCCGATCACCATGCACTGGCCGACCAGCGGATGCGCCCGCAGCCGGTCCTCCAGTGGCGCGGGAGCGACGTTCTTGCCGCCCGTCGTCACCAGGATCTCCTTCTTGCGGCCGGTGATGGTGAGGTAGCCGTCCGCGTCGAGCGCGCCGAGGTCGCCGGTCGCGAACCAGCCCCGGTCGGTCGCCTGCCGGGCCGCGCCCAGCTCCGCGTCCCAGTAACCGGCGAAGACCTGACCGCCGCGCAGCAGCACCTCACCGTCCTCGGCGATCCGTACCGCGGTGCCCGGCAGCGGCCAGCCGACCGTCCCGATCCGGGGGCGCAGCGGCGGGGTGACGGTCGCCGCCGCGGTGGTCTCGGTCAGCCCGTAGCCCTCGAAGATCTCGATGCCGGCGCCGGAGTAGAAGGCGGCGAGCCGGTGCCCCAGGGGGGAGCCGCCGCAGAGGGCGTAGCGGACCTTGCCGCCGAGGGCGTCCCGGATGCGGCGGTAGACCAGCGGGTCGTAGAGCTTGCGGGCTGCCTTGAGGCCGAGGCCGGGGCCGGATCCGGTGCCGTGCTCCCGGGCCTCGACCGCCTCGCCGTAGGAACGGGCGATCCGGGCGGCCCGGTCGAAGGAAGCGGCCCGGCCCATCTTCTCCGCGGTGGCCCGCCCGGTGTTGTAGACCTTCTCCAGGACATAGGGGATGGCCAGCAGGAACGTGGGCCGGAAGGTGGCCAGATCGCCGAGCAGCTCGTCGGTCTGGATGCTGGGCGCGTGGCCCAGGCGGACCCGGGCGCGCAGACAGCCGACGGCGACCATCCGGCCGAAGACGTGTGACAGCGGCAGGAACAGCAGCGTCGAGGCGGGCTCGTCGCTGACCGAGGTGAACACCGGGTGCAGCAGCGCGACGGCGTTGTCGACCTCGGCGAAGAAGTTGGCGTGGGTGAGCACACAGCCCTTGGGACGGCCGGTGGTGCCCGAGGTGTAGATGAGGGTGGCGAGGGCGTCCGGGCCGACCGCGGCCAGCCGTTGGTCGACCGCCGAGTCCGGCAGCGCGCGCCCCGCCGAGACCAGTTGGGCGACGGCGCCCGCGTCGCACTGCCACAGGTGCGCGAGTCCGGGCAGCTCCCCGCGGATCCCGCTGATCAGCCGGGTTTCCTCGACGCCTTCCACGATGCAGGCCGTGGCGCCGGAGTCGTACAGGATCCACTGCGCCTGGTGGGCGGAGGAGGTGGGGTAGAGGGGGACGGTGACCAGGCCGGCGGCCCAGGCCGCGAAGTCGACGAGGGTCCACTCGTAGGTCGTACGGGCCATGATCGCGAGCCGGTCGCCGGGGCGCAGGCCGTGGGCGATCAGGCCCTTGGCGACCGCCCGGACCTCGGCGGCGAACTCCGCGGCGCTGATGTCCCGCCAGGCGCCGCTGGGCTGTTTGCGGGCCAGCACGATGTCGTCGGGCGCCTCGGCGGCGTTCGCGAAGGGGAGGTCGCCGAGCGAACCGGTGGGCGCCGGCGGCACCAGCGCGGGCACCGACACCTCGCGCACGACGCCGTCGACGACGGTCTTCTCCGGCTCGGCCGAACCCCCGGCGGGGCCGCCACCGGGGGCCGGGCCGATGGCTGATCGGGGGGCTGTCACTTCCTGGCTGTCCTGGCTGAACACGAGCGGCTCCTCATCTCTCGGACGAATTGCCGCCGGCCGCCGAAGGCTCCGGCACTCACGGAGCGGGCGGCGGCGCGGCGCGGCACGGCTGTTCTTGCGGGGCAAGGTGCGTTCGTCGCGAGGCGGGGGCGGTGGGGGCGCTTCCCGGCCTACGGGTCGGTTCCGGCGGTGCGAGCTCTGCTGGGGTGTCGTCCGGCAGGGGCCGTCGAGCGGGCGGTGTCGTCACACTCCCTCGGCCCGCTCCAGGATCGCCGTCACCCCCAGTCCGCCGGCCGCGCAGATCGACACCAGCCCGCGGACGGGGCCGCCGTCCGGCGCCGGGCCGTGTTCGTCGAGCAGCTTGGCGAGGGTGGCGACGATGCGGGGGCCGGTGGCCGCGAAGGGGTGGCCGGTGGCGAGCGAGGAGCCCGCGACGTTGAGGCGGGTCCGGTCCACCGGCGCGAGTCCCTGCTTCTCCCAGGCGGCCAGGGTCGCGAGCACCTGGGAGGCGAACGCCTCGTGGATCTCGACCAGGTCGAAATCCTCGATGCCGAGGCCGGCGCGCTCCAGCATCCGCGGCACCGCGTGGGCGGGAGCCATCAGCAGCCCCTCGTCGCCGTCCACGAAGTCCACCGCGCCGGTCTCGTACGCGGTCAGGTAGGCCAGGGGCCGCAGTCCGCGCTCGCGGGCCCACTCCTCGCTCGCCAGCAGGACGGTCGCCGCGCCGTCGGTGAGCGGTGTCGAGTTGCCCGCCGTCATGGTGGCGCCATCCAGGTCGGTGCCGAACACCGGCTTGAGCGTGGCGAGTTTCTCCACCGTCGAGTTCGGCCGCAGCTGGTGGTCGCGTACCAGGCCCTGGAAGGGCACCACGAGGTCGTCGAGGAAGCCGCGGTCGTAGGCGGCGGCCAGCCGCTGGTGGCTGGTGGCGGCCAATTCGTCCTGCGGGACGCGCTCGATGCCCCATTCCTTCGCGGTACGGGCGGCGTGCTCGCCCATCGAAAGGCCGGTACGCGGCTCCGCGTTGCGCGGGATCTCGGGCAGCAGGTGCCGCGGCCGGATACGGGCGATCTGGCGGAGCCGGTCGCCCGTTGACGTCGCGCGCCGGGCGGCCAGCAGGATCTTGCGCAGCGCGTCGTTGACGGCCAGCGGGGCGTCGCTGGCGGTGTCCGTGCCACCGGCGATGCCGCATTCCAGCTGGCTCAGCGCGATCTTGTTGGCGACCGCGATGACGGCCTGGAGTCCGGTGCCGCATGCCTGTTGGATGTCGTAGGCGGGGGTGCGGGCGTCCAGCCGGGAGCCGAGCAGTGTCTCGCGGGCGAGGTTGAAGTCGCGGCTGTGCTTGAGCACGGCGCCCGCGACGAACTCGCCGACCTGCTCACCGGCCAGGCCGTAACGCTCGACCAGGCCGTTGAGCGCCGCGGTGAGCATGCCCTGGTTCGATGCCGCGGCGTAGGGGCCGTCCGACCGTGCGAAGGGGATCCGGCTGCCGCCGATGACGGCAACCCGCTGGATGGCGCCGCCAGTTGTCAGACCCCGGTATCGCATCCTCGACCAACTCCTGACCCGACAGTAACCTTACTTCGAAGTAAATTTACGCGAGGACCAGGAGTTGGCCAATGCCCGATCGCTACCTTCGTCTCACCAATTCCCGCCCCGGCCAGTTCCTCGCCCGCCGGCTCGGCCTGCCGCAGCCCACCCCACTGCGCCGCTGGAGCGCCGAACACCCCGGCCCGGACGGGCCGGTACTCCACCTGACCGCCGGCAGATCCGCCACCGACCCGGCCGCGGTCCTCGCCCGTACGGGCCTGACGGTGCACACCGACCACGCCCCGGAGGCGGGCACCCGCCACTCCGGCATCGTCCTGGACGCGACCGGGGTCACCGACGTGACCGGCCTCGGCGAGGTGCACGCCGCCCTCCACCCCGTCATACGGGAACTCGACGACCACGCCCGCGTCATCGTCCTGGGCGCCGTCCCCGATCCGCTGGACCACCACCAGGCCGCCGCCCAGCAGGCCCTGGAAGGCTTCGTCCGCTCCCTGGGCAAGGAACTCGGCAAGGCCCGAACCGCCCAACTCCTGCGACTGACCCCGGGGTCCGCGGACCCCGCCGAGTCCACCTTGCGCTTCCTGCTCTCTCCCCGGTCCGCCTTCGTCAGCGGCCAGGTCATCGAGATCGGCCCGGCCCGGCACACCTCACCCGACGACTGGGCGCGCCCGCTCGCCGGCCGCACCGCGCTGGTCACCGGCGCCGCCCGGGGCATCGGCGCCGCCGTCGCCGAGACGCTGGCCCGCGACGGCGCCCAGGTCATCTGCCTCGACATCCCACAGACCGAGGCCGACCTGGCACAGGTGGCGGGCCGGCTCGGCGGCAGCGCCCTGCCCCTCGACATCACCACACCCGACGCGGGCGAGCGGATCGCCGCCGCGCTGCCCGCCGACGGCCTGGACATCCTCGTCCACAACGCCGGCATCACCCGGGACCGGCGGCTCGCCAACATGCCCGGGGAACGCTGGAGTTCGGTCCTGGACGTCAACCTCGGCGCGGTACTGCGCACCACCGACCACCTCCTGTCCGCGGAGGCGCTGCGCCGGGACACCGGCCGCGTCATCGGCACCGCCTCCATCGCCGGTATCGCGGGCAACACCGGGCAGACCAACTACGCCGCGAGCAAGGCCGGCGTCATCGGCCTGGTCCGCTCACTGGCGCCACGGGCCGCCGACCGGCACGGCGTCACCGTCAACGCCGTCGCGCCCGGCTTCATCGAGACCAGGATGACCGCGGCGGTGCCGCTGTTCATCCGCGAGGCCGGCCGCCGGATGAGCTCACTGGGCCAGGGCGGCCAACCGGTCGACGTCGCCGAGACCATCTGCTGGCTCGCGAGCCCGGCCTCCTCCGGCGTCAACGGCCAGATCGTCCGCGTGTGCGGGCAGAGCCTGCTGGGGGCCTGATGAGCCGCGCGCCCCGCCGCACCGCGCCGGCCACGGCCGATACCGTGCCGCTGCGCCACGCACCCCGCCTGATGCCCGCCCTCGGCAAGGGCGTCCTGACGGGCATCGGCAAACGCCCGCACCCGGACGCCGTCCTGCCACCGACCCGCCTGGTGCTCTCCGCCGCCCGGATCGACCCGGCGGCCGTCGCGGCGTACGCCCGGCTCTGCGGTTTCCCGGCCACCGGGCCGCTGCCCGTCACCTACCCGCACATCCTCGGCTTCCCGCTCGCCGCCCGCCTGATGAGCGCCCGCGCCTTCCCGCTGCCGCTGCTCGGACTGGTGCACACCACCATCGCGATCGACCAGCGGGCACCGCTGCACCTCGACGACCGGCTCGAACTCACCGTCCACGCCGAGGAGTTGCGCGCCCACCGGCGCGGTACGGAAGTCGTGATGACCACCGAGGCCCGTCGCGAGGGCCGGCTGGTCTGGTCCGACCGCAGCAGCTACCTGGCACGCCATCGGGCAGCTGCCGACCAGACCACCACCACACCCGCGGACGCCGTCCCCGACGCCCGCACGGATCCCCCGAACCCTGCCAAGGCCGCGTCCGCCGACGTCTCCCCCGACCTCCCCGTACGCGCCGAATGGCAGCTCGCCGCGGACCTCGGCCGCCGTCACGCCGCCGTCTCCGGCGACTACAACCCGATCCATCTGCACCCGCTCACCGCCCGGCTGCTCGGCTTCCCGCGCGCCATCGCCCACGGGATGTGGACCTTCGCCCGCTGCGCTGCGGAAGCCGTCCCACCCGGCGCCGCCACCCTCCGCATCGCCGCCGAGTTCCGCGCTCCGGTACTGCTGCCCGCGACCGTCGCTTACGCGCAGCAGACCGGCGCCGACGGCCAGGGCACCACCTTCCACCTACGCGGCGGCCCGGCCGACCGGCCTCGCCTCCACCTCAGCGGAGAGGTCCGCATGCCCTAGCGCGCGGTTGTGCGCCGTAGCGGACCGGGGGCCTGGCACCCTCAACCCCCCGGCGTCCACCGCTCACCGCCCAACAAGCGGCCGAGCCCCGCCCAGGCGAAGTTCATCAGCGTGGCCGCCGTCTCCTTGGCGGTCGGGTGGGGGCGCTCACCCGTGGCGCCCTCGCCCGTGGGGGCGTTGGCCCATTCGGCGAGGGATTCGGCCGCGCCGACCAGCGCGTGGGCGAGGGCGGCCACCTCACGGTCGGCCAGCTCGCCCGCGCAGCCCGCCTCCTTCGCCGTCGCGCTGATCAGTCCCGTCACGAAGTCCGTGATGTGGGCGCGCATCGCGGCCACTTCGCGCGCGAACGGCTCACCGTGGGTGCGGGCCTGCTGATGCAGCACCGCCCAGCCCTCCGGATGCGCGGCGGTGTGGGCGAAGAACCCTTGCAGCCCGCTCCACAGTTGGCGATCGGCCGACACGTCCGGTTCGACGGCGGCGGTGACGGCGCCCACCAACGCGTCCGACTCCCGCTTGATGACGGCGCTGAACAGCTCTTCCTTCGAGTTCAGGTAGAGGTAGACGAGCGGCTTGGAGACTCCGGCGACCTCGGCGATCTCGTCCATGGAGGCCGCGCGGTAGCCGCGCCGCGCGAAGGTCAGCACCGCGGCGTCCAGCATCTGCCGCTCCCGGACCGCCCGCGGCATCCGCTTGCTCTTCACAGCTCCCACCCTGAATGTCCTTCCATCCCGCCCCATTACTGCCTAGTAAGTTTACGATCTCCCGACTCCCACTCCTCGGCCTTGACAGGGCGATGTGGCTAGCGAGACGATACGTCTCGTCGCGTTGACGTACGCGCACCGGCTACCAGCCCGCCTTCCGGAGGACAGACCATGCAGCAGTTCATCGAAGCCGCCCCCGGCATCCGGCTGTGGACCGAGCAGCGCGGCAACCCCGACGCACCCCCGCTCCTGCTGATCATGGGCGCCCAGGCCACCGGAGTCGGCTGGCCGGAGCCGCTGGTCGACGCGCTGGCGACGCGGCACCGGGTGATCCGCTACGACCATCGCGACACCGGCCGCTCGACGTGGGCGTTCGAAAGACGCCCCTACCGGATCGCGGATCTCGCCGAGGACGCGATCACGGTCCTGGACGGGCTGGGGATCGCGCGGGCACACCTCGTCGGCATGTCCTTGGGCGGCATGCTGGCCCAGATGGTGCTCACCGACCACCCCGACCGCGTGCTCAGCGCCACCCTCCTCGGCACCCTCGCCCTCAGCACCGCCCCTTACACCCGGCCGGACGGCAGCACGGTCCCGGCCGGCGAACTCCCCGGCATCGCGCCCGAGGTACTGCAGATGTGGGCCCGCCCGGTCGAGGATCACAGCCCGGCGGCGGAGATCGAGCGGCGGATCGCCCACTGGCGGGTACTCGCCGGCGATCAACTCCCCTTCGACGCCGACTACTTCCGCGCCTTTGAGGAACGGGCCATCGCGCACACGGGGCACCACAGGACCAACACCGCGCACGGCCGTGCGGACGACGGCGGAATGCTCCGTACGGACCGGCTCGCCGAGAACCGGGTACCGGCGCTCGTCGTCCACGCCCCCGCCGAACCGGTCTTTCCGCCGCCCCACGCCCAGCACCTCGCGCAGTGCGTCAGGGGCGCCCACCTGGTCGAGATCCCGGGCATGGGGCATGCGCTGCCGCCGGCCGTCCAGGGCCCGCTGGCCGAAGCGATCCTGGCGCACACGGAGGCCGCGGACCGGGCCGCACTCCCCGGCAGCACGACGGCGCCCCCGCAGCCGTAGGGGCTGCGGGGGCGCCGTGAGGTGCCTTGCGGGTCAGCTCACGCCGGCCGTGGCCGGCACGGCGGTGGCCGTCTGCTCCGGCTCGGCGTCGCCGTCGAGACCGGTGCCGGCCGCGGTGGCGTAGGCCTCGCGGTCCAGGATCTTCTCCTTGGCGGAGACCAGGATCGGGATGACCGCCTGCCCGGCCACGTTGGTGGCCGTGCGCATCATGTCCAGGATCGGGTCGATCGCCATCAGCAGGCCGACGCCCTCCAGGGGCAGGCCCAGCGTGGAGAGGGTCAGCGTCAGCATGACCGTCGCACCGGTGAGGCCGGCGGTGGCGGCGGAGCCGATGACCGACACGAAGGCGATCAGGATGTACTCACCGACGCCCAGCTGCACATCGAAGATCTGGGCGATGAAGATCGCGGCGATCGCCGGGTAGATCGAGGCGCAGCCGTCCATCTTCGTCGTCGAGCCGAACGGCACCGCGAAGGAGGCGTACTCCTTCGGCACGCCGAGGCGCTCGGTGACCTTCTGGGTGACCGGCATGGTGCCGACCGAGGAGCGGGAGACGAAGGCCAGCTGGATCGCGGGCCAGGCGCCCTTGAAGAACTGCAGCGGATTGACCTTGGCGACGGTCACGAGCAGCAGCGGGTAGACGCCGAACAGCACCAGGGCGCAGCCGACGTAGATGTCGACGGTGAAGGTCGCGTACTTGCCGATCAGGTTCCAGCCGTACGTCGCGATGGCGTGGCCGATGAGGCCGACGGTGCCGATCGGGGCGAGGCGGATGACCCACCACAGGGCCTTCTGGAGCAGCTCCAGGACGGAGCGGCTGATGCTGAGAACCGGCTGCGCCTTCTCGCCGAGCTGGAGCGCCGCGATACCGGCGACGGCGGCCATGAAGACGATCTGCAGGACGTTGAGCTCGGTGAACGGCGTGATGATGTCGGTGGGGACGATGCCGGTCAGGAAGTCGATCCAGGAGCCGGCCTCGTCGGGGGCCTTGCCGTCCTTGGGGGTCAGGCCGGTGCCGGCGCCGGGGTTGGTCAGCAGACCGATGGCCAGACCGATCGCGACGGCGATCAGCGAGGTGGCCATGAACCACAGCAGGGTGCGGGTGGCGAGCCGGGCGGCGTTGTTGACCTGCCGCAGGTTGGTGATGGACACCAATATCGCGAAGAAGACCAGGGGGGCGACGGCCAGCTTCAGCAGCTGGACGAAGAGGTCGCCGATGTGCTGGAGCGTCGACGTGAGCCAGCCCACGTCACCGCTCTTGGCTATCCAGCCGAGCAGTACGCCCAGGACGAGGCCGGCCAGGATCTGCGCCCAGAACGGGATCTTCGGTATTCGGGAGGACTTGGGGGTCTTGGGGGCCTCTGGCGATGCAGAGGTCTCGGCAGACGTGGACAACGGACACACTCCGGGTACGAATCGAGCCATCGGGAATCGGCGAAGGGGCGCCAGGAGGTCCGTAGGATCTCCGGCCGCTGCGATTTGATCAACGGCGACAACAGGCCGCGGAAACACAGCGGCAAAGATCGACATGCAGGCGCGCCACGAGCGGGACGCTCATGGGGAACGGAGTCGCTGCTGCAGTCTTCACATCGCGTACGTTAACACTTCAACTTTGAGGAACCCAAAGAAGATCTTTGGGTCACGGCGGGCCACGCCGGAGAATTTTGGGCGGAACGGGGCAGGCGCCCGGCCGTGGAGCGGAACTCCACGGCCGGGCGCCTGTCGTGTGTGAGGTGTCTTACCCGGCTTCGGCCGATCCGTGGGGACCGGTGGCCGTCAGATCCGGGGCCGTCATGGCCGGGGCCGGGCTACAGCAGCCCGTCCTCCTGGCTGCGGTTGGCCGCGAGCCGGTCGCGCTGGCGGTCGACCTTGGTCACGATCTGCTCGGACATCGCATCCCGCTGCTTGCGCAGCAGCACGAAGCTGAGCGGCGCGGAGATCACGATGGCGAGCAGCAGCAGCCAGACGGTGTTGGCCCGGCCGATGCCGAGCGGAATGATCCGGAAGTACGCCAGCACCCAGACCACGGCGAACGAGGCGACGAACAGGCCGATGCGAAGGGCGGTGTAGCGGAGCGTGGCGAACTTGGAGCTACTCACGGACGGGACCTTCTTCTCAACGGCAACCGAAAGGGTCTCCGTCCAGTCAAGCACAGCCCCGGAAGCGATCTTCCCGGCCCCCGTCCCGGCCCGGAAGGCGCCTGGCCGGGGCACTCAGCCCAGTTCGAGCCACATGGTGATGTCGTCCCGGAAGTCGCCGTCGGCGACCTTGATCGCGCCGGGGACCCGGCCGACTTCCTTGAAGCCGCAGGCTTCGTAGAAGCGGCGGACGCCCGTGCCACCGCGGCAGGTGAGGCGGAGGGCGCTGATGCCGTCGATGCCGCGGGCGGAGTCCGCGACCGCGGTCATGAGCGCGCGGCCGGCACCCTGTCCCTGGAGGGAGGGGTGGACCATCACGGTGTAGATCCACAGCCAGTGGCGCATCAGGCGGTGGGAGTTGAGCGTGAGGAACGCCGTCGCCAGCACCCGGCCGTCCTCGTCACGGCCCACCATCAGCCGCTCGCGCCCCTCGGCCATCGCCGTCAGATGCTTGAGCAGGTCGGGGCGTATGTCCTCGCGGGTGACCGGCGGAACGAAGCCCACCGCGCCACCGGCATTGGAGACATCCGCCCACAGTGCGCAGATCCCGTCCCGCAGTTCGGGGGTGACAGAAGGGTCCAGGTTGAAGCGCACGTTCATGACCCGGACCCTAACTCTCCCCGCCGACCGTGTTCCGAAAGGTTCACGGAGCGGACATCGGCCTGGTCACAGGCGCATCGGCTGCGGCGCTTCGCGGCGCTCGGGGTCCGGGCCCGGGTACTCCCGGATGGCCTCGTAGCGGGTGTTGCGCTCGACGGGGCGGAAGCCGGCGTCGCGGATCAGGGTGAGCAGGTCGTCGCGGGTGAGCTTGTTCGGCGTACCGAAGTTGTCCGCGTCGTGCGTGATCTTGTACTCGACGACCGAGCCGTCCATGTCGTCCGCGCCGTGCTGGAGCGCGAGCTGGGTGGTCTGCAGACCGTGCATCACCCAGAAGACCTTGACGTGCGGGACGTTGTCGAAGAGCAGGCGGGAGACCGCGAAGGTCTTCAGCGCCTCGGCGCCGCTCGCCATCGTCGTGCGGGCCTGCAGACGGTTGCGGACCTTGCCGTCCTGCATGTCCACGAAGTCGTGCTGGTAGCGCAGCGGGATGAAGACCTGGAAGCCGCCGGTCTCGTCCTGGAGTTCACGCAGCCGCAGCACGTGGTCCACGCGGTGGCGCGGCTCCTCGATGTGTCCGTACAGCATCGTCGAGGGGGTCTTGAGGCCCTTTTCGTGCGCCAGGCGGTGGATCCGCGACCAGTCTTCCCAGTGGGTGCGGTGGTCGACGATGTGCTGGCGCACCTCCCAGTCGAAGATCTCGGCGCCGCCGCCGGTCAGCGATTCCAGGCCGGCCTCGATCAGCTCGTCGAGGATCTCGCTCGCGTCGAGCCCGGAGATGGTCTCGAAGTGGTGGATCTCGGTGGCGGTGAACGCCTTGAGGGAGACCTGCGGGAGGGCTTCCTTGAGGGCCTTGAGCGAGCGGGGGTAGTACCGCCACGGCAGCGTCGGGTGCAGGCCGTTGACGATGTGCAGCTCGGTGAGGTTCTCGCCCTCCATCGCCTTGGCGAGGCGGACGGCCTCCTCGATGCGCATCGTGTACGCGTCCTTCTCGCCCGGCTTGCGCTGGAAGGAGCAGTAGGCGCAGGAGGCGGTGCACACGTTCGTCATGTTGAGGTGACGGTTGACGTTGAAGTGGACGACGTCGCCGTTCTTACGCGTGCGCACCTCGTGGGCGAGACCGCCCAGCCATGCCAGGTCGTCGGACTCGTAGAGGGCGATACCGTCCTCGCGGGTCAGCCGCTCCCCGGCGTGGACCTTCGCCTCCAGCTCGCGCTTGAGGCCCACATCCATCGACGCAGCCATCCGGTCGCCTCCCAGTATCTCGGCCGTCTCTGCCGTATCTCTGCCGTATCTCTGGCATTTCTGTGCCAAAACGAGCTTCGCCGAGCCTACTCCCTGCGTGCCGGGGCGGACGGAGCGCCCTGGCCGCGCTCCGTCCGCCCGGTGCGGGGTGGTGCCGCCGGGGTTATTCGGCCTCTTCGGGCAGCTCGCCGACGCGGTTCTCCCACTTGGTGGAGAGCACGATCGTGGTGCGGGTGCGGGAGACGCCCTTGGTGCCGGACAGCCGCCGGATGGTGCGCTCCAGGCCGTCGACGTCGCCCACCCGCACCTTGAGCATGTAGGAGTCGTCGCCGGCGATGAACCAGCAGTCCTCGATCTCTTCGAGGGCGCGCAGGCGCTGCGCGACGTCCTCGTGGTCGGTGGCGTCCGACAGCGAGATGCCGACCAGCGCGGTGACACCGAGGCCGAGCGATGCGGCGTCGACCGTCGCGCGGTATCCGGTGATCACGCCGGCCGCTTCGAGGCGGTTGATCCGGTCCGTGACGCTGGGCCCGGAGAGGCCGACGAGCCGGCCGAGCTCCGCATAGGAGGCCCTGCCGTTCTCGCGCAGTGCCTGGATGAGCTGCCTATCCACCGCGTCCATGCCCTCAAGCCTTCCAATCTTTACGCATTTTCGAGTTCTGCATGTAGAATCTAAGGCATACAGGGCCTCGGACCCTGTAAATCTTTCAAAAGATCACAGACGATCTCACAGGAGTTGTCACCGTGTACTCGATCGAGATGGCCTACGCCCGCATGCGCGAGCTGCAGGACCAGGCCAATCGTTCCCGTGCCCACCAGCCCGCGGCCCCGCGGGCCCGGCGCCGTTTCGGCCGCGCCGCCGCAGCCAAGAAGAGCTAGGAAGCGTCCGGGGCCTCCTCCTTGGAGCCACCCCCGAGCTCCCCCTCCCAACGCCGGTACAACCCGTGCGGCACCTCCGCCGCATCGAGCACCCGGCCGGCGACGAAGTCCACCAGATCCTGGATGTGTGTCGCCCCCGCATAGAACGCCGGAGAGGCGGGCAGCACCACGGCGCCCGCCTCGTCCAGCGTCACCAGCTGCTTCAGCGTCGGTCCGTTCAGCGGGGTCTCCCGCACCGCGACCACCAGCCGGCGCCGCTCCTTGAGCGTCACGCTCGCCACCCGCTGCAGCAGATCCTTCGACAGTCCCAGCGCCACCCCGGCCACACACGCCGTGCTCGCCGGGACGATCAGCATCCCCTTCACCGGATACGAACCCGACGACGGCCCGGCGGCCAGGTCCCCGGCCGCCCAGTAGCGGACATCCGCCAGCGACGCCTCGGACACCGGGAACGTGTCCGGCTTCCCGTCGGCCCCCCGAGCCAGCCACTGCCGCAGGTCGGTACGCCAGTGGGCGTCCCGGAACGCGATCGTGGTCTCGTCCAGCAACGTCAGCCGCGACGCCCGGCTGACGATGAGGTCCACCGCCTCCCCGGCGGCGAGCAGCCCGCGCAGTACGGACGCCGCGTACGGCGTCCCGGACGCACCGGAGATCCCCACGACCCACGGACGGCGTCGGCCGGGGTCCTGCTGACTGGTGTTGCTGTGCGGCGGCTCCACGCATCGAGCCTATCCGGCGGAACCACGGACCCCGTCACGGCCGTTCTTAACGATGCACCCCGCGAAGCCGCCACCGGGCGGCGCCGCCGGGAGAGAAGAGAGGGCCGGGAGATGACACGACGCGCGAAGCCCGCCATCTGCCTGATGCTGGGCTGGGTGGCGCTGCTCTGGCTGCTGGAGGGCCTCGATGTCGCCACCGGGAACGCCCTGGACTCCTTCGGGATCCAGCCGCGCGATCCCGCCGAACTGGTCGATGTGGTCCCGGCCGCCTTCCTGCACTTCGGCTTCGGCCACCTCAGTGCCAATACCCTGCCGCTGCTGCTGCTCGGCTTCGTCGCCGCGCTGCGCAGCGGGGTGCGCCGCTTCCTCGCGGTGGTCCTGCTGATCATCCTCGCCTCCGGCCTGGGCGTATGGCTGACCGCGCCGCCGCAGAGCAACACCGCCGGCGCCTCCGGCGTGGTCTTCGGCCTCTTCGGCTATCTCGTGGTGCGCGGCTTCATCGACCGCAAGCTCCTCGACATCGGCATCGGCGTGGTCGTCGCCGCCGTCTACGGCTCCCTCGTCTGGGGCGCGCTGCCCACCGACAGCGGCATCAGCTGGCAGGGGCATCTGTTCGGGCTGCTCGGCGGAGTGCTGGCGGCCTTCGCCTTCAAGGAGCACAGCCGCCCCGTCCCGGCAGGGGCCACTGTCCGTCAGGTCCCGTAGTCTCAGCGGGCACGAGCTGCGGGGCTTGCCGATGCACGGCCACGCGGCAGCACGCAGCGATCACGGGGTGAGCAGAGATGTCCGATTACCACCAGTCCGGCTACGGGCGCCAGGCGGGCGGACCGCAGCAGCCGTACGGCGCGCAGCCGGGGTGGGACACCGGCGTACCGCCCGGCGGCTACGGCTACCCGGGTGCGGCCGGGCCTCCTCCGGCGCCCGGCTACCCCACCGGCCCCGCCTACGGCCCCGGCTACGGCCCCCAGCCGCCGTCCCCGTCGACGAGCCCCGCGATGTGGGCCCACCTGGGCGCGCTGCTGACGATCACCGTGGGCTCGGCGATGTGCTGCGGGATCGGCTCCATCGCCGGCTGGATCGCCCCCATGACGATCCGGGGCAACGAGCGCCACCAGCACGACCCCTACGTCCGCCACCACGCCACCCAGGCACTGAACCTCGGCATCACCCAGGCCATCATGGCGGTCATCGGCGTGGTGCTGTACGTCGCGAGCGGCATCATCTTCTCGGTCGCCGCGGACGAGGCCCAGCGCGCCGGCGCAGGCCTCGCCGTCCCGCTGCTGACCGTCATCGGGATCATGGCGGCCAACGGCATCGCCGCCATCGTCTGCGCCATCATCGCCACCGTGAAGGCGACCCGCGGCGAGCTGTGGACCTACCCGCGGCTGATCGCCTGGCCGATCAGCAAGGGCTGAAGGACCCCGGGGCCGCACGGCGAACGGGGGCCGGGCCCACGGCCCGACCCCCGCCACCGCCGCTCACGGCCCGTCAGACCGACAGGCCGCGCACCAGCAGATCCAGCAGCGCGCAGGCGAACAGCGCGATGCCGATGAAGCCGTTGACCGTGAAGAACGCCCGGTTGAGCCGGGACAGGTCGTGCGGGCGGACGATCGTGTGCTCGTAGAGGAACGCGCCGGCCACGACCACCAGACCGACCCAGAAGCAGACCCCTGCGCCGGTGGCGAGCGCGTACCAGACCAGCAGGGCGGTGGTCACGGCGTGGCAGGCGCGGGCGCCGTACAGCGCCGCCGGGATGCCGAAGCGGGCCGGCACCGACTTCACGCCGTGCGCCCGGTCGGCCTGCACATCCTGGCAGCCGAAGATCAGGTCGAAGCCGCCGATCCAGACACCGACCGCGAGACCGAGGATGACCGCGTCCCACGACCAGGTGCCGCTGATCGCGATCCACGCGCCGACCGGCCCCATCGCCTGGGCCAGCCCCAGGATCGCGTGCGGGAAGTGCGTGAACCGCTTGCCGTACGGATAGACCACCATCGGGATCACCGCGACCGGCGCCAGCGCCAGACACAGCGGGTTGAGCAGCGCGGCCGCGCCCAGGAAGACGACGACGGCGATCAGCGCACCGGTCCACGCCGACTTCACCGTCACCGCGCCGGTGACCAGCTCACGGCCGGCGGTCCGCGGGTTCCGTGCGTCGATCTCGCGGTCGATGATGCGGTTGGCGGCCATCGCGAACGTCCGCAGCCCGACCATCGCGACGGTGACCAGCAGCAGTCGGCCCCAGTGGATGTTCCGGTCCCACTGGAACATCGCGGTGAGCGCGGCGATATAGGCGAACGGCAGCGCGAAGACCGAGTGCTCGATCATCACCAGCCGGAGAAAGGACCTGGTCCTGCCCGGCTGCGGGACTGCGGCGGCGGCGCTGGTCACAGGCCGTACTCCTTCCACCGGCGGTCGACCTTCGCCGCCGTCCGCGGGTCGGACTCGACCATGTTCGGCCAGCCCCCGTCCCGCGTGTACCCCTCCTCGGGCCACTTCTTCGTCGCGTCGATGCCCGCCTTGCCGCCCCAGAACTGCTGGTACGAGGCGTGGTCGAGGTGGTCGACGGGGCCCTCGACGACGGTCAGGTCGCGGGCGTAGTCGGTGTTGCCCAGCGCCCGCCAGGAGACCTCGTGGAGGTTGTGCACGTCGCAGTCGGCGTCGACCACGACGATCAGCTTGGTCAGCGACATCATGTGGGCGCCCCAGATGGCGTGCATGACCTTCTGGGCGTGCTTGGGGTACTTCTTGTCGATCGAGATGATGGCGCAGTTGTGGAAACCGCCGGACTCCGGCAGGTGATAGTCCACGATGTCCGGCACGATGATCTTGAGGAGCGGGAGGAAGAACCGCTCCGTGGCCCGCCCCAGCGGCCCGTCCTCGGTCGGCGGCCGGCCCACCACGATCGACTGCAGCAGCGGCCGCTTGCGCATCGTGACGCAGTCGATGGTCAGCGCAGGGAACGGCTCCTGCGGTGTGTAGAAGCCGGTGTGGTCGCCGAACGGCCCCTCGGGCAGCATCTCGCCCGGCTCCAGCCAGCCCTCCAGCACGACCTCGGCGTTCGCCGGGACCTGCAGCGGCACGGTCTTGCAGTCGACCATCTCGATCCGCTTGCCCTGGACGAAGCCCGCGAAGAGGTACTCGTCGATGTCGCCGGGCAGCGGGGCGGTGGAGGCGTACGTCACCGACGGCGGACAGCCGAAGGCGATGGCGACCGGCAGCCGCTCACCGCGCTTGGCGGCGACCTGGTAGTGGTTGCGACTGTCCTTGTGGATCTGCCAGTGCATGCCGATGGTGCGCTTGTCGTGGCGCTGGAGGCGGTACAGGCCGAGGTTGCGCACGCCCGTCTCCGGGTGCTTGGTGTGCGTCAGCCCCAGGTTGAAGAAGGAACCGCCGTCCTCCGGCCAGGTGAACAGCGCGGGCAGCGCGTCGAGGTCGACGTCGTCGCCGGTGAGCACGACCTCCTGGGCGGGGGCGCTGTCACTCTTCACCTTCTTCGGCGGCACATGCGTCATCCCGGCGAGCTTGCCGAACGCCTCCCGCACCCCGACGAAGCCCTGCGGCAGCTCCGGCTTGAGCAGCCCGCCGATCTTGTCGCTGATGTCGCTGAACGCCTTGAGGTCCAGCGCCTTCAACAGCCGGCGGTCGGTGCCGTAGACGTTCATCGCCAGCGGCATCGCCGAACCCTTGACGTTCTCGAAGAGCAGCGCGGGCCCGCCGGCCTTCTGCACCCGGTCCACGATCTCGCCGACTTCGAGATACGGGTCGACCTCGGCCTTGATCCGCTTGAGGTCACCTTCCCTGTCGAGCGCGCGCAGGAACGAGCGAAGATCGTCATAAGCCATGCGTTCCAGTATCCGGTACGCACTACCCTGTACGGGTCACCGGGCCCCGCCGCGGGCCCGCCGCCGGTCGCAGGGGGCCCGTTCCGCAATGCTCAGGTATCTGCCGTTCCTTCTGGTGCTGGCTTTGTGGATCTACGCGTTCATCGACTGCCTCAACACGCCGGAATCACAGGTGCGCGGTCTGCCCAAGGTGATCTGGGTGATCATCATCCTGCTGTTCGGCGAGGTGCTCATCGGGCCGGTCGCCTGGCTGGTCGCCGGCAAGGTCAGGCATGCGCCCGCGGACGGCCGCGCCCCCTCCGAGCAGCACCGCAACCGCCGCGCCCGGTGGGTCGCGCCGGACGACAACCCCGAGTTCCTCAAGTCCCTCGGGGACGAGCACTCCAAGGGCGGGAACGACCGGAACTCCAAGGATGACGCCCTGCTCAAGGACTGGGAGGCCGACCTGCGCCGCCGCGAGGAGGAGCTGCGCCGCAAGGAGGACGGCCCCCGCGACAACACGCCGGGCCCCGACGACACGCCGCCGCCCGGCAAGAGCTGACACGCTGCCGGGCCCCGCCGCTTCCGTGCCCGGAGCCCGTGCGGCGGCCGCCGCGGTGCCGGTCACGGCCGTACTTCGCCCGTTCGCACGTTGCCGGGTCGGCCCCGAGCGAGGAGAGTGACCGGCATGGACCAGGCACGGGATCAGGACTGGGCGCAGGACCGCGACGAGTTCCGGCTGCACGGCACCACCGCGGGCCACCACGACCCGTCCGGGCATCGGGACCATCTGCAGGAACAGGCCCGCGCCATGCTGGAGACCGCGGTCGCCGAGGCGCGCGCCGGGCTGGCCGAGGGCGGCATCCCGATCGGCGCGGCGCTCTACGGGCCGGACGGCACCCTGCTCGGCCGCGGCCGCAACCGCCGCGTCCAGGACGACGACCCGTCGATGCACGCGGAGACCTCCGCCTTCCGCGCTGCCGGCCGGCAGCGCAGCTACCGCGGTACGACGATGGTCACCACGCTCTCGCCCTGCTGGTACTGCAGCGGACTGGTGCGCCAGTTCGGCATCTCCAGGGTGGTGATCGGCGAGGCCCGGACCTTCCACGGCGGGCACGACTGGCTGGCCCGGCACGGCGTACGCATCGTCCTGCTGGACGACACCGGGTGCGCGACGATGATGCGCGACTTCATCGGCGCCCGGCCGGCCCTCTGGAACGAGGACATCGGCGACGAGTGACGCCCGCCCGGCGGAGGGGCGGCAACCGGCCCGCCCCCAGGGAAAATCGCTGGCCGCCCGACCGCGCCGTCCGCGACGATGACGCCCCATGAGCACCACTCCGCACGCCCCCGACCCGCCCTCCGCGCCCGTCGCCCCGGCGGAGCCGCGACGCCGCGTCCGGGCGCTGCACACCGCACGGACCGTCACCGTCTACCAGGCGTACGCGCCCGCGCTGGGCCTTCCCGCCGCCCGGGAGAACCGCTTCCCGGCCGCCTGGAAGCGGGAGCGGATGACATGGATCAAGCCGTCGTTCCTGTGGATGATGTATCGCTGCGGCTGGGGCGCCAAGGCCGACCAGGAGACGGTGCTCGCCGTCGAGATCGAGCGGTCCGGCTTCGACTGGGCGCTGCGCCACGCCTGCCTGTCGCACCACGACGCCGCCGTGCACCCCGACCGCGCGGCCTGGCGGCAGCGGTTGAAGGCGTCGCCGGCGCGGGTGCAGTGGGATCCGGAGCGCGACCTGCGGCTTCAGCAGCTGCCGTACCGCTCGCTGCAGCTGGGCCTCTCCGGTGAGGCGTCGCGCCGTTACGCCGACGAGTGGACGGTCGGCATCACCGACGTGACCGCACTGGCCCACGAGATCCACGCGCTGGTCCGTTCCGGGGAGACGGCGAGGGCGGCCGCGCTGCTTCCGGTGGAGCAGCCCTACCCTGCACCCGAGGGAACTCCGGGCCTCGACCGCGTGTCCTGACACGACGCCAGGAGGCCGGGGCGCGCCCTGCTCACGGGCCCCCGCGGGCCCGCGTGTCGCCTGGGCCGCGTACGACCCGACCCGGCCAACTGGCAGCGCCGAGCGGCATATTGATGCATCTTTCAGCTATTTCGCCGCACCCGGGGATCCGGCCATCACCACCGTCAACACGGTGCGCCCTGAGCTCACACGCCTCAGGGAGAGTGGCCCATATGCCCGCTATGACCCGACGCAGACTCCTCGGCTCCGCGGCCGGCGCGATCGGTGGCGCCGCCGCGCTGTCACTGCTGCCGCCCAGCGTCCAAAAGGCCGTCGCCGCCGGACCCCCACCGCACGGCTCGCTGCACGACATCGAGCATGTCGTCCTGCTCATGCAGGAGAACCGCTCGTTCGACCACTACTTCGGCACCCTGCGCGGTGTCCGCGGCTTCGCCGACCCCGACGTGCTCACCCTGTCGAGCGGCCGGTCGGTATTCCACCAGCCGGACGCGGAGCACCCGGACGGCTATCTGCTGCCGTTCCGCCTCAACACCCGCACCTCCAGTGCCCAGGCCATCCCGTCCACCAGCCACGCCTGGTCCGTGCAGCACGAGGCGTGGAACGGCGGGAAGATGGACGGCTGGCTGCCCGCGCACCGCAAGGCCGACGGGATGAACGGTCCGTACGTGATGGGCTACCACACCCGCGAGGACATTCCCTTCCAGTTCGCCCTCGCCGAGACCTTCACCCTCTGCGACAACTACTTCTGCTCGGTCCTCGGTCCGACCTGGCCCAATCGGCTGTACTGGATGACCGGCACCCTCGACCCGGGCGGCACCCGGGGCGGCCCGATCCTCAACAACACCGCGCCCCAGCCCTACCGCTGGACGACGTACGCCGAGCGGCTCCAGGAAGCCGGCGTGAGCTGGCGGGTCTACCAGGAGGAGGACGACTACGGCTGCAATCTGCTGGAGCAGTTCCAGCGCTTCCGGGAGGCCGCGCCGGGCGAGCCCTTGTTCGAGCGCGGGATTCGGTCGCAGCCGGCCGGCACCTTCGAGGACGACGCCCGCCACGACCGGCTGCCGGCCGTCTCCTGGCTGATCCCCACCGGCCCGCAGTCCGAGCACCCGGAGTATCTGCCGGCCGCCGGTGCCGACTACGTCGCGCGGAAGATCGAGGCCATCGCCGCCAACCCGAAGGTGTGGCGCAAGACCGTCTTCATCCTCAATTACGACGAGAACGACGGCCTGTTCGACCATGTGCCGCCGCCGGTGCCGCCGCCCGGGACGCCGGACGAGTTCGTCCGGGACCTGCCGATCGGCGGCGGCTTCCGCGTCCCCTGCCTGATCGTCTCGCCGTGGACGGTGGGCGGGTGGGCCGCGGGCGACCCCTTCGACCACACCTCCGTGCTGCAGTTCCTGGAACGCTGGACGGGCGTGCAGGAGCCCAACATCAGCGACTGGCGGCGCGCGACCTTCGGGGACCTGACCTCGGCGTTCGGCTTCCGCCGGCCGGCGCCCGCGCCCCCGGCGCTGCCAGGGGACACCGCCGCGCTGCTGGCCGCCGCCCGGCAGGACCTGACGCGGCTGCCCAAGCCGACGCTGCCGGCGGAGGGCCAGCAGCCACCGGTCCAGGAACGCGGCAACCGCAGGCGCCGCTGACGGCCTGCCTTGCCGGGCAGATGCTCAGCGCGCGCGCTCGTACGCGCCGTGCAGCGCGCGCCAGCGTTCGAGGTTCCAGGCCCGCCAGTCCGCGGACCGGCCGGCCAGCGCCTCGACGAGGAACTCGAAGTGCTGGTGCCAGCCGGCGAGATGGCGCAGGGCCGCGCTGTAGGGCGCGGTCAGCTCGTTGGTGAAGCGCAGCCGGGTGCCGGGGGCGCCGTCCGCGGCCCGGTCGGGGTCCGCGACCAGCTCGAACCGGATCCGGCCGTGCGCGTCGACCGTGTACTCGGCAAGCCGGCTCGGGCCCCAGCCGGTGACGCGGCCCGGGGCGACGGTCGCGGCGCCGTGCTCATCCGGGTCCAGCCAGCGCAAGGTGACCGCGCCTCCCTGGTGCTGCTCGAAAGGAGCGGCGGCGGCGAGCCAGCAGGCCAGCCCCTCGGGGGTGGCGACCGCCGCCCAGACTTCCTCCACAGGCTGGGGAAAACGCAGCGCGAAGGAAATGGTCTGCGTCTCCCCGCCGGAAACGACGGTGCCGTACGGGATCGGACTCTCCATGAGCCCACGATCGCGTACGGCACCGTGATGCGCAGAGCAGCGCGCGGCGTGCGCCGCCGGTCGGAGCAACTCGGACCGGCGGCGGCCGGCCTCAGACTCCCGCGTAGGAGTGCAGGCCGGTGACGAAGATGTTCACGCCGTAGTAGTTGAAGAGGTAGCAGAGGAACGCGACCAGGCCGAGCCAGGCGGCCTTGCGGCCCTTCCAGCCGGCGGTGGCCCGGGCGTGCAGGTAGCAGGCGTAGGCGACCCAGGTGATGAAGGACCAGACCTCCTTGGGGTCCCAGCCCCAGTAGCGGCCCCAGGCGGCCTCGGCCCAGATGGCGCCCGCGATGATGGTGAACGTCCACAGCGGGAAGACGGTGGCGTTGACCCGGTAGGCGAACTTGTCCAGCGATGCCGCCGAGGGCAGCCGCTCCAGCACCGACTTGGCGAAGGCGCCGGGCTGCGGGCCCGTCGGGTCGGCGAGCTTGGCCTCGTAGCGGTCGCGGAAGAGGAAGAGCAGGGTGGCGACGGCGCCGAGGTAGAGCACCGCGCCGGAGATGATCGCGCAGCTGACGTGGATCCACAGCCAGTAGGAGTGCAGCGCGGGCACCAGCTGGTCGCTGGCGGTGTAGAGCACCGAGACGGCCAGGCCGAGGTCCAGCAGGACCGTGGTGATCAGCGGCAGCCCGATCCACCGGACGTTCTTCTTGAGCGCGAGCAGGATCAGGTACGCGCCCACCGCGACCGCGGCGAAGGTGGTGGAGAACTCGTACATGTTGCCCCAGGGGGCACGCTGCACGGACAGGGCGCGGGCGACCACACCGGCGACGTGGATCCCCCAGGCCAGGACGGTCAGCGAGATGGCGATCCGGCCGTAGAGGTCGCCCTTCTCCGTGCCGCCCGCGGCGCCCGGCCCGTCGGGGACGTCGCGGCTGCCGGCGGCGCTCTTGGTGATGACCTTCGGGCGCTCCAGTACGGCCGTGCCGCCCTTCTGCGCCGCCGGGGCGCCCGCCGCGGCGGACGTCCTGACCGGGGTGGTCAGCGCCGCGGCGGTGCGGCCGACCTTGCTGCGGCTGCCGAACACCCACTCGGCGAGGTGCGCGAGGAAGGCGAGGGTGTAGACCGCCATCGCCGAATAGACCAGCAGATTGCTGTTGTGCGCCAGCGTCTCGTTGGCTGCGGCAGCGATGTTCACGCGCGCGCTCCTTCAGAGGGATCAGCAGGGTCGGCAGAGTCGGTGGGCTCCGCGGGGTCTTCGGGTTCGGGGCCGGTGCCGGATCCGGCATCGGTCCCGGCCCCGGACGCTTCGGGCCCGTCCGGGGCGACGGGGGCGTGCGGCGCCAGCGCCTCGGCGAGGTCACCCAGCTCGTCCGGGAGCCGGGGGGACTCGCTGCGGCCGAGGCCGGCCATCTCGACGACGGTCACGCCGACGCCGTTCTCCTCGACCCGCTCCGCCCGGATCCACACCCGGCGCCGCTGGATGAACAGCGAACCGGCCAGACCCACCAGGGCCGCCACCGCGCCGGTCAGCGCGAGGCCGTTGCCCGGCTGGTGAGTGATCTTGAAGCTGGCCCAGCTCTTGATGCCGGTGAACTCGATGCTGCCGTCGCCGCCCGGCAGCTTCATCGTCTCGCCGGGCAGCATCATCTTGGCGAACGGGGCGCCCTTGACCTTGTACTGCTTCAGGTTCTTCTTCTGCAGCTGGTAGACGTTCTGCGGCAGACCGGAGTCGACGCCCAGGTCACCGTGGTAGGCGGTCAGCGTCAGCACCGGATAGTCCAGCGCCGGGAACTGGGAGAACATCGAGCCGGAGCCCTTGCCGCCGAACGTCGGCACGAAGAAGCCCTGGAAGCCGAGCTGGTTGCGCTTGCCGTCCTTGGTCTGCGCGCCGGGCACCTTCACCACACCGGTGGAGGTGAAGTTCTTGGGGTCCTGCGGGAGGAAGGGCACCGCGCCCTTGTAGACGACCTTGCCGCGGCCGTCCTTGACGGTGACCGCCGGGGAGTAGCCGTGCGAGAGCAGGTAGACCTTCGAGCCCGCGATGTCGAGCGGGGTGTTCACCTCGATCGCCGTCTTGTGCTCCTTGCCGTCCGCGCCGGAGAAGTAGCTGACGTGGGCGCGGAAGATGCGCGGAGTGCCCTTCTGCGGGCCGGACCGCTCGTAGGTCGCCTCGAACTTGTTGAGCGTGAAGCCGAAGGGCTCCATGGTGTCGGTGTCGAAGAACGCACCGGACTTGAAATCGTCGTACTGGGTGAGGCTGTTGGAGAAGCCGTCACCCTCGGTGATCAGCTTCCCGCCCTCGGACTTCCAGAGGCTGCCGACGGCGAACGCCACCAGCATCACGATCAGCGCGAGGTGGAAGAGCAGGTTGCCGGTCTCGCGCAGATAGCCCTTCTCCGCGGCCACCGCGGTGCCCGCCCGGTGAGCCCGGAAACGGCGCTTGCGCATCAGCCGCTGCGCCGCGCCGAGCACCTCCTCGGGCTCGGCGTCCGTACGCCACGTGGTGTACGCGGGCAGCCGGGTGAGCCGGCGCGGGGCGGCCGGCGGACGGCCGCGCAGCTGCCCGACGAACTGCCAGGTGCGCGGCACGATGCAGCCGATGAGCGAGATGAACAGCAGCAGGTAGATCGCCGAGAACCACACCGAGCTGTAGACGTGGAACATCCCCAGCTTGTCGTAGAGCGCGCCGAGGGTGTCGTGGTCCGCCTTGAACTGGTCGACCTTCACCGGGTCGATGCTGGTCTGCGGAATCAGCGAGCCGGGGATCGCACCGATCGACAGCAGGAAGAGCAGCAGCAGCGCCACCCGCATCGAGGTGAGCTGCCGCCAGAACCACCGCGCCCAGCCGACCGGGCCGAGCGAGGGAAAGCTGACGTCCTCCGTGGGGGCGGTGGAGAGCTGGGATCCGGCCGCGCCGAGATCCGTGCCACCCTCCGCGACGGCCTGCGCGCCGGGGTCCGGGCCGCCGCCCGGGTCGCGGGGGGAGTCGGTCTTGGTGGACATCAATCAGATCCCAACGGTGAAGCTTTGCGTCCAGCCCTGGAGCTCGGACATCAGGCTGTCCCAGACGCCGGTGACGAGGAGGATTCCGAGCGCGACCATCATGCCGCCGCCGGCCCGCATCACCCACAGGTAGTGGCGCTTGACCCAGCCGAACGCACCGAGCGCCCGGCGGAAGGCCAGCGCCACGAAGATGAACGGCAGGCCAAGGCCCAGGCAGTACACCACGGTCAGCAGGGCGCCGCGGGCCGCGCTCGCCTGGTAGATCGAGAGGGTGTTGACGGCGGTGAGGGTGGGGCCGAGGCACGGCGTCCAGCCGACGCCGAACAGCACCCCGAGCACCGGCGCGCCCAGCAGTCCCATGGCGGGCTTCTTGTGGAACCGCAGCTCCCGCTGTCCGAAGCGCTTGAGGACGCCCGCGAACGCCAGGCCGAGCAGGATCATCAGCGCACCCAGGACCCGCGAGATGACGTCCTTGTACTCCTGGAGGCTCTGCCCGAAGAAGCCGAAGAGGGCGCCGCCGGAGACGAAGACCGCGGTGAAGCCCAGGACGAAGAGCGAGGCCCCGGCCAGCATCCGGCCGCGTCTGGCCTCGGCGAGGTCCGTACCGGTGACGCCCGTGACGTACGACATGTAGCCGGGGACCAGCGGCAGGACGCAGGGCGAGAAGAAGGAGACCAACCCGCCGAGCAGTGCGACGGGTACGGCGGCCAGCAGGGCGCCGGTCAGGACGGTCTGGTTCTGCGCGGCCTCGGCGGCGAGCTCGATCACGCGATCACTTCTCGGCGATCAGCGGTTCGATCATCTTGCGCAGATCGTCCTCCGCGAGCGGGCCGATCGAGCGCGCGGCGACCTTGCCCTGGCGGTCGATGGCGATCGTGGAGGGGATGGACTGTGGGTTGAGGCTGCCCTTGGGGAAGCGCAGCATCAGCTTGCCCGACGGGTCGAACAGGCTCGGGTAGGGCACCTTGTGCTGTTCCTCGAAGCTCGTCGCCTGCGACTTCTCGGAGTCACGGGTGTTGATCCCGATGAACTGCACGCCCTTGTCCTCGGTGTCCTTCGCGACCTTCGTGAAGTTCGGCGCCTCGGCGATGCACGGCCCGCACCACGATCCCCAGACGTTGAGGATGACGACCTTGCCCTTGTAGTCCGCGACGTCGAGCTGCTTGCCGGTGGTGGTCTCACCGGAGAGGGCGGGGGCGGGCTGCCGCTCGGTCTTCTTCACCGTGTCGACGCCGTTCTTGCCCTGGACGAAGCGGGTCTGCGCGGAGCCGCCGGAGGCACCGTCCCCGCAGGCACTCAGCGTGAGCGACGCGGCCGCGGCCCCTGCGGCGAGCAGGGTGATGCGGCGGCGGCTCGTGAGGCGGCGTGGGGCGCGGCAAGCACTCATGTGAAAAGTTTCGCATGGGCCATTTCCGGATCTTCCGCGCCCCCCTCACACCGTCGCACGCCGCACGAATCGGCATGTCACGGGCCCCTGCGAGCCCGTGGGCGTCCCCCGGCCGGCCGGACGTCAGGCCGCGGAGAGGAACGTGCGCCAGCCGCCGGCCGGCCGCTCCCCGACGCCCATCCCCTGGAGCTTGCTCAGGACCTGCGGGTCCTGGACGTCGAGCCAGTCGGTGAACTGCCGGAAGGACACCAGGCGCACATCCTTGTTCTGCTCGTTCGCGATGTGCTTGAGGGCTTCCTCGACGGCGTCCATATAGATGCCGCCGTTCCACTGCTCGAAGTGGTTGCCGATGAAGAACGGGGCGCGGTTGGTCTGGTACGCCCGCTGGAATCCCGAGACATAGGCATCGGTGGCCTGCTGCCGCCAACCCGGGTAGTTGGACGAGGGCGCCTTTGTCGAGTTCTTCGACTGGTTGGCGAGGATGTTGTAGTCCATCGAGAGGACCTCGAAGGAGTGACCCGGAAAGGGAATCTGCTGGAGCGGGTAGTCCCAGATTCCCTGCTTCTTCTTGGGCCACATCTGGAGTCCGCCGGGCGAACTCGTGTCATAGCGCCACCCGAGATCCCGGGCCGTCGGCAGCAGATTCTCCTGGCCGAGAAGGCAGGGTGTGCGACCGCCCACCAATTCCTTGCGGTAGTCGAACGGCAGCGGCTCTATGTCACTGAAACCGGTGTGGGTACGCCACTTGGTGACGAAATCCATCGCCTGGTCGATCTCGGAGCGCCACTGTTCCGGCGTCCAGTGCGCGACCGTTCCGGATCCCGAGCAGAAGTGGCCGTTGAAGTGGGTGCCGATCTCGTGGCCGTCCAGCCACGCCGCGCGCACGTTCTTCAGCGTCTCCTTGATGTGCCCGTCGGTGAGGTAGCCGATGTCGGAGGCGCCGGTGCGGTTGTTCGGCGGGCGGTAGAGGTGCTTCTTCGACTCCGGCAGGAGATACAGCCCGGAGAGGAAGAAAGTCATGGCCGCGCCGTGGTCCCGGGCGAGCCGGAGAAAGCGCGGGAAGAGGCCGTTGCCGACCTCTCCCGCGCCGTCCCACGAGAAGATGACGAACTGCGGCGGGGTCTGCCCCGGCTCCAGCCTTTCGGGCTTCTTCGGCTGGTGCGGCTGCGCTCCGGAATCGGCGGTCGAACCGTCACCGATGGGCTTCGACCTGGCCTGTACCGAATTCTTCACCCGCTGTTTATCCGAGGCGTCGTCCGAGCCTGACAGGGAACAGCCGCCGACCCCCATCGCCGCAGCCGCCCCAACCACCGTACCCAGCAGGCCCCGTCGACTGATCGCGTGCATACCGTCGTCCCCATCCGTGCTCGCCGTACTCAATATCCATATAAACGGACATCGGAGAAGAGGGCATGCCTGGCACGGCGGTTCCGAATTAGTCGCTCAATTTTGTCATTTTGCCTGTTATTGACGTACCGCTAATTGACGCGCAGTCAGGCCCCGAAAGCCTTGGACTTCCCCTTGGCGGGTTTCGCGCCGGCCAGCAGGTGGGAGGGAACCAGGTCGCGGGCGGGCTCGCTGTAGCCGACCGAAATGATCTTGTCGCCGTGGAAGGTGAAGGACGTCAGCGAAGCGAGGGTGCACTGCCGCTTGCGCGGGTCGTGCCACAGTCGGCGCCGCTCGGCGAAGCTGCGCACGATCCAGATCGGCAGCTGATGGCTGACCGCCACCGCCTCGTGGCCGCGCGCCGCGTCCCGCGCCGTGGCGAGCGCCGCCATCATCCGGACCACCTGCTCGATGTACGGCTCGCCCCAGGACGGCCGGAACGGATTCGTCAGGTACTTCCAGTTGCCGGGCTTCTTCAACGCGCCGTCGCCGACCCCGAAGGTCTTCCCCTCGAAGACGTTGGCCGCCTCGATCAGCCGCTCGTCGGTGGCCAGTTCCAGACCGTGCGCCCCGGCGATCGGCACCGCCGTCTCCTGCGCGCGCTCCAGCGGGGAGGCGACGACATGCGTGATGTCCCGCTCCGCGAGATGCTCCGCGACCCGGTCGGCCATCTTCCGGCCGAGGTCGGAGAGGTGGTAACCGGCCCGGCGCCCGTAGAGAACGCCATCGGGGTTGTGCACCTCGCCGTGCCGCATCAGGTGCACGACGGTGATGTCTTCGCTGCTCATGTCACCCATTCATTCAGTCCTCTGCATGCAGTCGCCGGCCCGGCCGGCCCCCGGCCGGGCCCTGGCGCGTCACCCGGCGCGTCACACGGCCGGAACGCAGTCGGAACGCGGTCGGTCAGGCCGTCGCCTCGGCCGCGGCCCGCGCGGCGGCCGGCAGCGCCGCGGCGATGCGCTCGACGGCTGCGGCGTCGTGCGCGGTGGAGACGAACCACGACTCGAAGGCGGACGGCGGGAGGTAGACCCCCTGCGACAGCATCGAGTGGAAGAAGGCGGTGAAGCGGAACGCCTCCTGCGTCTTGGCCGTGTCGTAGTCGGTGACCTCGGCGCCGGTGAAGAAGACCGAGAACATGTTGCCCGCGACCTGCAGCCGGTGTGCGACGCCTTCCTTCGCCAGCGCCGCGGTGACCAGCCCCCGCACCTCGGCGGAGACCGCGTCGACCGTGTCGTACGCGGCATCGTCCAGCAGTCGCAGCTGCGCGACGCCGGCGGCGGTGGCGACCGGGTTCCCGGACAGGGTGCCCGCCTGGTAGACGGGACCGGCCGGCGCGAGGTGCGCCATCACGTCGGCACGGCCGCCGAACGCCGCAGCCGGGAAGCCGCCGCCCATGACCTTGCCGAAGGTCATCAGGTCGGGGTGCACCCCGTCGATGCCGTACCAGCCGGCCTTGCTGACGCGGAAGCCCGTCATCACCTCGTCGGAGATGTAGAGCGCGCCGTGCTCGGCGCACGCGTCCTTCAGGCCCTGGTTGAAACCGGGCAGCGGCGGCACCACGCCCATGTTGCCGGGCGACGCCTCGGTGATCACACATGCGATCTCCCCGGGGTGCGCGGCGAACGCGGCACGGACGGCGTCGATGTCGTTGTACGGCAGCACGATCGTGTCGCCGGCCTGCGCACCGGTCACCCCCGGGGTGTCCGGCAGACCGAAGGTCGCCACGCCCGAGCCGGCCGCGGCCAGCAGCGCGTCCACATGACCGTGGTAGCAGCCGGCGAACTTGATCACCTTCGCCCGGCCGGTGAAGCCACGCGCGAGGCGGATCGCCGACATGGTCGCCTCGGTGCCGCTGGAGACCAGCCGCACCTCCTCGACCGGCGCGATCCGCGCCACGATCTCCTCGGCCAGTTCGACCTCACCCTCGCCGGGCGTACCGAAGGACGTGCCGCGCGCGACCGCCTCCTGGACCGCGGCGATCACCGCGGGATGCGAGTGGCCCAGGATCATCGGTCCCCACGAGCACACGAGGTCGACGTACTCGCGACCGTCGGCGTCGGTGAGGTACGGACCGGTACCGGACACCATGAACCGGGGCGTACCACCCACGGCGCGGAACGCCCGCACCGGAGAGTTGACGCCGCCGGGCGTCACCGCGGACGCGCGGTCGAACAGCGACTGCGAAACAGGGGCTTCATACGGAAAAGACACTGTGATCCTGACCTGCATTAACGGAGGGAGGGCGGCGGCACTCGGACGCGACCCGGCTGACAACGGTGCGGGAATCCCCTCGCGTACCACCTGCAGGCGCCGCTCGGTTCCCACTCGGTCCCTTTTTGATTCCTCTTGCTCTCTACCGGGCGTCAGCCCCCTCGCATCTGCGAAACTGGGCCGTCGTACGAGTAAGTCACGCAAGCAATGGTCTCAGAGGCGCGCAGGGGCGTGCGGCCGGGCGTTTCACACGCCGGTTACTGGGGAGGTCTCTGAGACGATGATCGGGTTGCGCGGCTGTAGCTGCGAGTGGTCGGGTGGAGATATGCATCGCGGTGGCGGACTGGGCGAGGGGACCGACGACCGGGGTCCCGAGCGCGCCCAGCGCGGTCGCCACCGGCGTGAGGACACCGAGGGCATCCAGGGTGGGGAAAACAGAGGCGGCCGCATGGGGGTGACGTACAAATACTTCGGCGCGCCGAACGGCGCGACTGCGGCCCGGGTGCCGATTTCCATGCGTCCTGAGGAACTCGGTGGCGATGAACTCGGCATGGGCGGCATGTTCACGAAGATCAAGCCCGAGACGATGGCCGCCATGGTCCTCACCGGTATAGAGGGCATACCTCTCCACAAGGTTCCGCCGCTCGAACTGGTCGTCCTCCACCCCGACTACGCCGTCGTCAAACTCCCCATGACCGTGGTCGACCCGCTGCGCGGGGTCGGCGAGGAGTCCGTGGGCGCGGCTGCCTTCATCTGGTCCACCGTCCCCGACCGCGGCGGCCCGCAGGACGCCTTCACCGTCTACCAGCTCCTGCACGAGTGGCAGGACTTCAGCCACCGGCTGCACGAAGCGGGGCACGAGGCGTACTGCCTGGTGTGGCCCTGAGCCACCACCCCGGCGCGACGGCGAGCCGCGCCGGGTAGCTCCCGAGCCGCGAAACGCGCCGCTCGGTGCGGCACCCGGGGACCGGACGGACCTTCGCTCACCAGGTGGGGCGGGCCGAGACACCGCCGTCGACGACAAGATCGTGACCGGTGATCCAGGAAGCCATCGGCGAGGCGAGAAAGACGCAGGCGTCGCCGACGTCCTCGGGCCGCCCCAACCGGCGCGCCGGTGCCGCCTCCTGCCAGCGGCGCACCCCCTCCGGCCAGTCCGCCTCGATACCGGGACGCGCGATCAGCCCCGGGGAGACGCTGTTGACGCGGATGCCGTACGCCCCGTACTCCAGCGCCGCGGAGCGTGCGTGCATCACCACCGCGGCCTTCGACGCGCTGTAGTGGGCGTGCAACGGTGCCGGCCGGTCCGCCTCGATGGAGGCGACATGGGTCACCGACCCGCCGCCGCCCTCCCGCATCACGGTGGCCGCGGCCTGGGTGCAGGCGAAGACGCTGTGCACGTTGGTATCGGCCACCGCCCGCCAGTCGGCGAGGGACATCTCCGGCAGCCCCTGGACCGGCTGCACCCCCGCGTTGTTCACCAGCGCGGTCAGCCGGCCACGCCAGGCGGCGGCCGACCGCACCAGACGGTGGCACTCCGCCTCCTCGGCCAGGTCGGCGCCCAGCGCCAGCGCGCTGCCGCCGGACTCCACGATCCGCGCCACGAGCGCCCGCGCGGCGTCGCCCCGGGTACGGAAATGCGCCACCACGGCGGCGCCCGCGGCGGCGAACCGCAGGGCGATGCCGCCACCGATCCCGCCGCCCGCCCCGGTGACGAGGACGACCTGGCCGGTGAGGTCGGGGAGTGACCGGCGGCCGTCCGCGGCGGCGGGGCCGGGCGGCGGCTGGTCGGGCAGTGCGGTCATGGGCGGCTCAGTGCGGCGATCCGCGCTGCCTCCTGGGGGAAGCGGGCGGCCAGTTCGGCGGCGTCCCCCTGCTCGTAGTCCGCGAAGGTGAAGCCGGGCGCCATGGTGCAGCCGAAGAGTGTCCAGGCGCCTCCGTCGGCGACCGTCGCGCCCATCCAGGTGCCGGCCGGCACCGTGAACTGGACGTGCTGCCCGCCGAGCACATCGGGGCCCAGCACGACGGACCTGGCGGTGGCTCTCCGGCCGTCACCCCGCGCGCCCTCGGGGGCCGTCTCGGACAGCAGGAGCAGGGTGAGCGGGTCACCGCGGTAGAAGTGCCAGATCTCGTCAGACGGCAGGCGGTGCAGGGCCGAGAAATCGCCCGGTTCCGAGGTCAGCAGCATGATGATCGCCGACCCCTCGGGCCGCCCGTCGGCGCGCTCCGGCCCGGCCCAGGTGCGCCGGAACCGCCCGCCCTCGCGGGGCAGCGGCACCAGCCCGTAGAAGTCGATCAGCGCTCGGGGGAGCGGGTCGCCGCCGGGCAGCTGCCCCGCCTGCGCGTCCGCGGGCCGGCGCCCCGGTGAGGTCGCGGACTTCGGCTGGTGCGTGTTCGGGCCGGGCTGATGCATGTGCGGGCCTCCCGTCTCGGTCCACACCCTAGGCAGGGGGCGGGCGGCACGGGCGCTATCGGGACATGTCGGCGCCGTGTCCGCGGACCGTCCCGAGGGACCGCGACGCCCGGGGCGGATGCCGTCGGGGTGGGGCGAGGAGCGCAGGCGCCGGTCGGCAGGGGCTGCGGCGGGGAAGCCCGCGCACCACTGGGCCGGAAAGGGGGGAGACCCCGTGTGCCGCTCGGCCGCGAGGCGGCGCTGTCACCGGACCGGGAGCGGCCGGGGCGCCTCCCGGGGGACGCGCCTCAGCCCGTCCACCCCGGGTCACGGCCGGTGGCCGCCAGCAGCTCGTCGAGCTCGGACGCCCCCTCCGGCACCGCGACCGGCTCACCGAAGACCTGCATCTTCCGGGCCGTCGGCCCCATGTCGGCGGCCAGCTGCCGCAGCTCGGGCACACATCCCGGGGCCGGCGTGTACGGCCGGCCGATCGCCCGGGCCACGTCCCAGGCGTGCACCGTCAGATCCAGCAGCGCCATCCGGCCGACCGTCCGCGCGGGCAGGTTCATCCCGCCGGTGAGGCCCTCCTCCGCGCCCGGTGCCGCCCATGCCTCGACCAGCCGGGCGCTCTCCTCGGCGAAGCGGTCGGGCCAGCGCGCACCGAACTCGGCGATCCGGTCGGGCGTGTGCCGGAAGTCCACCTCCTTCTTGCCTGCCAGCGTCTGGAAGGCGACCACCACCTGGAAGAGGTGGTTGATCAGCGACCGCACGTCGTACTCGGTGCACGGCGTCCGCTGCCCGAGCTCGTCGTCGGAGACCTCGCACAGCACCGGGAGCGCCGCCCCCGCCGCCGCGTCGAGCAGCTCGCTGATCGGGGCGGGACGCTCCTCCCGCCCCGGAGTACGCCGTTCTTCGTCCGTCATGCCTGTGATGTCCGTCATGCCGACGACGCTACGACCGGCCGCCGGCGACGGCTTGAAGAAACGCGACAGCGACAGCCGCCGCACCCCCGGGGCCGCGCCTAGGATTCATGGCATGGCCGCTCCACGGCGTGACACCCGGGGCATCGTCGACGCCCCGGAACTCTTCACCCGGGTGCAGTTCCGCCGCCGCACCCCCGCCGCCGCGCTGCGCCCGTATGTGGAGCACTACTGGCTGATCGACTGGGATCTCGCCGAGCCGTACGCCACCCATGTCGTCCCGCACCCCTGCGTGAACCTCGTCTTCCAGCGCTATGCGGACCGCCCGGGATTCGGCGAGGTCGCGGGAGTCGGGCTGGAGCTCTTCTCCCAGAAGCTGGCGGGGCGCGGCCGGGTGTGCGGGGTGCAGTTCCGGCCGGGCGGCTTCCGCCCGTTCGCCCCGGCCCGACCGGTCACGGACTGGACCGGCCGCCGGCTGCCGCTGGAGGTGCTCTTCGAGACCGGTGGGTGCCCTGGTGGGGACGAAGGAGCCGGTGAGGACGCGGAGGCCGGCGGGAGTTACGGGGGCGAGGGGGACGACAGCGCGGGGCCGGCCGCGTCCCCGGACGGCGCAGGCGGGGAAGGCGGGCGCAGGGCCGCCGCGGCGGAAGCCGCGCGAGCGGTGCTGGGGCCCGCCGCGGAGGACGAACGGGTGGCCGCGCTCGACGCCTTGCTGACCTCCCTACTGCACACCGAGCCGCGGCTCCTGGAACAGACCGAACTCGCGATGGGGCTGGCCGGCCGGATCCGGGCGGACCGCTCGATCCGTCGCGTCGCGGACTTCGCGCGGGCCGAGGGCATGTCCGTACGAGCCCTGCAGCGGCTGTTCGCCGGATACGTCGGGGTCAGCCCCAAGTGGGTGCTGCTGCGCTACCGCGTCCACGAGGCCCTGGAGCGCGCCGCGTCCGACGCGGAGGTCGACTGGCCCGCGCTCGCCGCCGAGCTGGGCTACAGCGACCAGGCGCATCTCGTCCGCGATGTCACCGCGACCGTCGGCGTCCCTCCCACGGCCTACGCCCGCTGACGCCTGCTCCCGGTCATCCGGGCCCGCCGCCATCCGGGCTCTCGGCCGTCAGATAGCGCTGGACCGTGGGTGCCAGCCAGGCGACGACCTCGTCGTGGCTGAGGCCGACGGCCGGCGGGACGTGCAGCACATAGCGGCACAGCGCCATCCCGAGGATCTGCGAGGCGATCAGCGCGGCACGGGTCGGCGCCTCCTCGGGGACCGGGCACACGGCCGCGAGGACCGGACGCACCTGACCGGCGAACACGCCGCGCATCCGGTCCGCGCCCGCCTCGTTGGTGACGCCGACGCGGAGCATGCCGGTGAGCGTCTCGTCGCACTCCCAGCGCTCCAGGAAGTGACGTACGAGCCGGGCGCCGACTTCGTCGCGCGGCACTCCGGTGAAGTCGGGGAGGTCCACTTCGATCTCCGAAGCGGCCGCGAACAGGCCCTCCTTGTTGCCGTAGTAGCGCATCACCATCGACGGGTCGATGCCTGCCTCGCGCGCGATGGCGCGGATGGTGGCGCGCTCGTAGCCGTCGGCGGCGAAGCGGTCCTTCGCGGCGGCGAGGATCGCGGCGCGGGTGACCTCGGAGCGGCGGGGGCGCGCGGGGTCCGCGACGCCGGAGTGGGACGCGGGAGCGCCGGAGGCCGGTGCGGCCTCGGCGGGCGGTGCGGGTTCGGCCATGCCCACAAATGTAGGCCAACGCCCGTTGACATGCCAGAAGCGGCCGCCCTACGCTTGCCAACAAGCGTTGACCAACACGTGTTGGCACAGGAGGGGCAGCCATGGCGGACACGCACCGCGAACCCGGCACCACAGACCCGAGCAGCGCCACGAGCACCGAACCCATCCCGGCCACTCCGGACGCCGCGGACGCCCCGGACGCCGACGTCCTCGTCGTCGGGGCAGGTCCGACCGGCCTGCTGCTGGCCGGGGACCTCGCCGAGGCCGGTCTGCGCGTCACCCTCCTGGAGCGGCGCGCCGACACGACCAGCAACCTCACCCGCGCCCTGGTCGTGCACGCCCGCACCCTGGAGCAGCTCGACGCCCGCGGCCTGGCCGACGAGCTGGTCGCCGGCGGCCACCCGGTCACCCGGCTCCGCCTCTTCGGCAGTGCCACGCTCGACCCGACGGCGCTCCCGTCCCGCTTCCCGTTCGTGCTGGTCACCCCGCAGTTCGAGGTGGAGCGGCTGCTGGAGCGGCGCGCCCGCCGGGCGGGCGTCACCTTCCGGCACGACAGCGAGGTGCTGGGCCTGGAACAGGACGCCGACGGCGTGACGGTCCGCGTCCGTGACCCGCGGGGCGTCCGCAGCGCCCGCGCCGCATATCTGGTCGGCACCGACGGCGTCCGCAGCACCGTCCGACAGGCCCTCGGCCTGCCCTTCCCCGGGCAGTCCGTCATCCGCTCCCTCGTCCTCGCCGACGTCCGGCTCGCGCAGGAGCCCGACTCCCCCTTCACCGTCAACGCCACCAGTGACGCCCTGGCCCTGATCGGCTCCTTCGGCGACGGCTGGTACCGCGTCATCGGCTGGAACCGCCACCGCCAGGCCGACGACTCCGTACCGGCCGACCTCGACGAGGTCCGGACCTTCACCCGGCTCGCCCTCGGCAGCGACTACGGCATGCACGACGCCCGCTGGATCTCCCGCTTCCACAGCGACGAACGCCAGGTCCCCGACTACCGCGTGGGCCGCGTCTTCCTCGCCGGTGACGCCGCCCATGTGCACTCCCCCGCCGGCGGCCAGGGCATGAACACCGGACTGCAGGACGCCGCCAACCTCAGCTGGAAGCTCACCGCGGTACTGCGCGGTCAGGCACCTGACAGCCTGCTGGACAGCTACCACTCCGAGCGCCACCCGGTGGGAAAGCTCGTCCTGCGCAGCAGCGGTGCCATCGTCCGGCTCGCCCTGGTGCACACCCCTCCGGGGCGCGCGGCCCGCACCCTCGCGGCTCAGCTCCTCCACCGTCTTCGGCCGCTCGCCCGGCGCGCGATGCTCAACCTCTCCGGCATCGGCATCGGCATCGGCTACGCAGCCCCGCCCGGCGCCCACCCACTCACCGGCCGCCGGGCCCCCGACCTCCGCCTCGCCGACGGCCGTCGCCTCTACGCACTCCTGCGCCAGGGCGGGTTCGTCCTCATCACCCCGGCCGACGAAACCACCGTGCAGCCCACCGACGACCGCTTCCTGCACACCTCCTGGGAGGGCCCTCGGCGCACGGCCCTCCTCGTCCGCCCCGACGGCTATATCGCCTGGGCCGATGACTCAGGCGCCCCCGCCAAGCGCGCTGCGGCGCTGCGCGACGCCCTCAGCCGCTGGACCGGCGTCGCCCCCGCACCCGAAGCCGCCCCCGCTCCCGAAGCCGCCCGCGCGCCCGGCAGCCTCACCCCGGGAGCACATGCCGCAGATACGCCTGCGGGTCCTTGAGGTAGCGGCGCCAGTGATCGACGAGACCCAGCTCCGCCCACTGCGCCTGCCGCATGCCGTGCTCGCCGACCTCGACGATCGCGGCGCCGGGCAGCGCGGTCAGCAGCGGGGAGTGCGTGGCGCAGATGATCTGCGCGCCACTGCTCCCCAAGTCGCTCATCAGCCCGACCAGTTCAAGGCAGGAGGTAAAGGACAGCGCGGCCTCCGGCTCGTCCATCACATACAGCCCCGGCTGGGCGAACTTCTCCCGGAAGGCCATCAGGAAGCCCTCCCCATGGCTCAGCTCGCCCGGGACCTGCGACAACCGCTCCCGGCTCAGCGCCTCCAGCGCCGTCTCCGCCCGAAGGAAGAAGCCACGCCTACGGGTGCGCGGCCCTCGCACCATCCGGCGCCCCGCCATCGTCGGGTCGAACCGCATTGCTCGGCCGAGCACCGACGGCTCCCGCGAGCCGGCGTACTTGTACCCGGCCGAGCCGCCGTAGGAGTCCACACCGAACGCCTCCGCCAGCGCCTCCGCGAGCGTCGACTTCCCCGAGCCGTTCTCCCCCACGAGGAACGTCACCGGCGCCCGGAACGGCAGCCCCTCCTCGACCAGCTGGCGCACGCACGGCACCGTCCAGGGCCAGCCGTCCTCCGCCGTCCCCTCCCCCTGCGGAAGGTCCACGTAAGCGCGTTCGATGAGCATGACCCGAAGCTCTCACACCCCACTGACACCCGCCCCGCACCCAACGGGCCGAGCCCCGACGCGCCGAGCCCCACCGGGCCGACGCCTCCTTACGCTGTCCGCATGCTGATCGCCCGCTCCGTCCTGCTGTTCGTCCTGGCCGCCCTCTTCGAGATCGGCGGGGCCTGGCTGGTCTGGCAAGGAGTCCGCGAGCACAGGGGCTGGCTCTGGATCGGCGCCGGAGTGATCGCCCTCGGTGTGTACGGCTTTGCCGCCACCCTCCAGCCGGACGCCGAATTCGGCCGGATCCTCGCCGCGTACGGCGGCGTGTTCGTCGCCGGCTCGCTGGCGTGGGGCATGGTCGCGGACGGCTACCGCCCCGACCGCTGGGACGTCATCGGCGCCCTGATCTGCCTGGCCGGCATGGCCGTGATCATGTACGCCCCGCGGGGCCGCTGATCCGGCCTGCATATCCTGGCCGGGCACCGCGGCCGCCACCCACGGACCGCGATCCGCAGACCGCAGCCGCCGTTCCGCACCCGAAACGGCGCGCATCACACGCACAGGCCCGAGGAGAGCGCCATGACCGCCGACGCCCGTACCGCCGTCGTCACCGGAGCCAGCAGCGGCATCGGCGCCGCGACCGCGCGAGCGCTGGCCGAGGCCGGCTACCGCGTGGTGCTGACCGCCCGCCGCAAGGACCGCATCGAGGCGCTCGCCGCCGAGCTGCCGCACGCCGAGGCGTACGCCCTCGACGTCACCGACCGCGCCGCGGTCGATGCCTTCGCGGCCGCCCTCGACCGCTGCGACGTCCTGGTCAACAACGCCGGCGGCGCCTTCGGCGCGGAGCCGGTCGCCACCGGAGACCCCGCCGACTGGCGCGCGATGTACGAGGTCAACGTGCTCGGCGTACTCCACACCACCCAGGCGCTGCTGCCCGCGCTGACGGCCTCGGGCGACGGCACCGTCGTGGTGCTGTCCTCCACCGCCGGCCTCGCCACCTACGAGGGCGGCGGTGGCTATGTGGCCGCCAAGCACGGCGCACACGTCCTCGCCGAGACGCTCCGCCTGGAGCTGTGCGGACAGCCCGTACGGGTCATCGAGGTCGCGCCCGGCATGGTCAAGACCGAGGAGTTCGCCTCCACCCGCTTCCGCGGCGACACGGCCAAGGCCGCCAAGGTCTACGAAGGCGTCGCGGAGCCCCTCAGCGCCGACGATGTCGCCGACACCATCACCTGGGCGGTCACCCGCCCCTCGCACGTCAACATCGACCTGCTGGTGGTCCGCCCGCGCGCCCAGGCGTCCAACTCCAAGGTGCACCGCACGACGTGACCCATCGGTGCGGCGCCCCGTCCGCACCGCCCCTCGCACAGCAAGGAGCCGGGACACCCGCCTTGGGCATCCCGGCTCCTTGCCGCGTCGGCAGCGGGACCGTCCACCGGTCCCGCCCGCCCGCTCAACCCTTCACACACACCAGCTGCTTGAGCTTGGCGACGACCTCCACCAGGTCCCGCTGCTGATCGATGACCTTCTCGATCGGCTTGTACGCACCGGGGATCTCGTCCACCACTCCGGCATCCTTACGGCACTCCACACCCTGCGTCTGCTCCTCCAGATCCCGCGTGGAGAAGCGCTTCTTCGCGGCGTTCCGGCTCATCTTCCGGCCGGCGCCGTGCGAGGCGGAGTTGAAGGACGCGGCGTTGCCGAGCCCCTTGACGATGTACGAACCGGTGCCCATGGAGCCCGGGATGATGCCGTACTCGCCGCTGCCCGCCCGGATCGCGCCCTTACGGGTCACCAGCAGGTCCATCCCGTCGTACCGCTCCTCCGCCACGTAGTTGTGGTGGCAGGAGAACTGCTAATTTCATATGAAGTGCCAACGAGGGGACAGGTCTTGACGCTGGACCAACGACCAAGGAAGAAGCTGACCGCCGCAGAAGTAGAGCGGCTGGTCGAGAGGCTTCGCGGGGTGCCAACCGACGCTCCGAGCCTGGAGGAGGCGAAGGCCCTACGCGCAGAAGGTTGGCAGCTTCTCTTGGCCTACTGCCGGATCTCCGATGACGCACACAAGCGTGACGGCCACGGCGTGGAGGACCAGACTCGGCACTGCGGGCGGATCGCCGGCCACATGCGCGGGGTCGTGATTCACCACTACATCGACAACGACAAGTCAGCATCGAAAGCGAACGTCGTACGCGCCGACTTCGACAAGATGATCGACTCACTGGAACGAGGCGCCACGGAGCACGGCTACCCCGTGGACGGTGTGGTGTGCGTCGCTGATGACCGGCTCTACCGAGGTGCACACGCGTATGAGCGCTTCGTGGACTCGTTCACCTCCCACCCCGATCGGGTCTATGCCGACGACACCGGACGCCATGACCTCTACGGCGACGGAGCCGAGTACCGGGGACTGCTCGGTGTTGCCGCCTCCCGATCGGAGACCAAGAAGAAGAAGCGCCGGGCACGGCTGAATCACCTTGCCCGAGCGGAGAGGGGCGAGCCGGTATCGGGTCGCCGTCCGTTCGGCTGGAGTGACGACAAGCTGACCCTCCACCCCGAGGAGTCCAAGGTCGTTCGTCAAGGGGTTACGGACTTGCTCGCGGGCAAGAGCATCACCACCGTGACCTGGAACTTTGTCGAATCTGGGCTCAAGACCACGATGGGCAACAGTTGGCAGCTTCAGACGGTCAAGCAGATCGTTCGCAACCCGCGCATCTGTGGCTATCGGAAGATGAAGAGCGAGCTGGTGACCGACGCCGAGGGCAACCCGGTGGTCGGTAAATGGACACCCATCGTCTCGCCGAAAGAGTGGTACGCCGTCACTGCGCTGCTGGAGAAGAACCGCAGCGCAGGGGGTTGGGACGGCTCCGGCGACAGCATGAGGACTCCGCGAAAGTACCTGCTGACGGGTCTACTGCGTTGCGGGAAGAAGCTGGAGGACGGGCGGACGTGCAACGCGAAAATGCACGGCGCCCCCGCCCGGAAGACGCACAAGTATCGGTGCCGGTCTGTGCTGGACGGGGGCTGCGACAAGCTGAGCCGTCAGGGCCCGGCCATCGACAAGCTGATCAAGGAACTCGTGCTCGCCAAGTTGGAGAAGCGCAACGCGGAGCGTCAACCGGTCGAAGAGACGTGGGCCGAAGAGCACAAGTTGGAGGCGGCACAACGCAGGAAGGCCGCGCTGGAAAAGCAGTGGCACGCGGAAGAGATCATCGATTCGACGTTCTTCTCCCTCCTGAAGAAGGAAGAGGCAGAGATCAAGCGCCTCTCCAACGACCGGAAGGCTTGGGCCGCCCGCCAGGAGACGGAGAAACACAGGGTCACAGATGCGCGGGCCGAGTGGAAGAGCATGGATTTGCAGCAGAGGCGCGGAGTCATTTTCGACGCGCTGGAAGCTGTGGTCGTTCTTCCTGGCGTGAAGGGATCACACAAGTTCGATCCCGAAACAATCATCCCCGTGTGGAAGGAAGAGAAGACCAGTGCCGCATCAGGCACCATTCGCCCTGTCGAGGATCTTGCGTAGGCGTTCGTCGGCCGCATGCTCTGGCAAATGATGTACCGCCGTTCGGATTCTGTCGCCGAGCAGTACTAGGCGACAGAATCCGAACGGCTCGTCACGTCACAGAAGGGCAAACGTTGCCTGGAACGACACTAGACATGCCTGCCCTTGCAGCACCGATGCACACGACGGACCACCGATTGCGGGAATCGGCGGTGACATCCTCTTTTCTCGCCCTGATCGGTAGGGATTCAAAATATCTCACCCCAGTAACCCACCACAAGGATGACTACACCAAAGAGGAAGTTGATTACCATACCGATAAAGTTCACAAAAGTGAGGTGGAGCCGTCTAGGCATGGCCAGCATTTTTCCAATCGGCCACATCGCCACACCGCGGGCGCCCGTCATTTTAGATATGCGCCTCTCCCAATTCGCGGCATATCCCATGTAATCAGTGGGATTTTTCCAGTTATGTATGAGGGCGAACAGGCCGAACCCTATGAGGACCACAAGGAGGATGAGACCGAAAAGCAGCACAGAACTCCCTTGCACAATAAGTGCGCTCAGCCCGATTGTGGGAGCCAGCACGAGTCCGAGGGCCTGCGACGCATCGGAACACCATTCCACAATACTGGCGATCGAACCAGGTCGCAGAAAGGAGGGAATGTGAAATTCGGATTCCCCAGCCTTTTTCGCCTCCTCGTTGACCCCTGCAATGCGCTCCCGGAGAACATGCTCCATATGGCGCGTCATCAGCGCCATGGCAATAGCACCCATACCCATGAGAATAATTGCAATTCCGAAGGGAAGTGCAACTTCCCAAGGTTCCGCACCAACGAATATCTGCGCTCCTCCGTCGCCGGCGACGCCGCCCATGAGAGAGGGAGACCATCCCGTTGCATCCACCTGCGTACTCACGTACACGCGACCTTGAGCGTCATTGAGCCGATCAGCTCTTTTTTGGCGTCTTCCTGCGCGGAGCAAAGTACGGTCAACGTTATTGACTCTGAGTCCGCAGGCGCATGCAATACATTGACTACATGTCGATTCTTGATCGCCTTAGGGTAACTCAGGCTTGAGCGCTGATTCCGCTCAATCTGGAAGCTCTCCTCCCACTTGTATTTTGGTTCTCCAGGCTCGTCATAGTTCAGCCGGCCACGCCCTTTACATTTGGCCCTTATGTGAACCCATCCACTGAAAGACCCTTCATTCCAAACCGTGATCCGATGAAGGACCCTCTCCTTTGCCGGGACCGCGTGAGGGCTCCCATTAGGGCATTCGACCTGAGAGGTGAACTTAATATCCCAGTGATCGCTACACTCACCAGCGCAAGTCATGTTCGCCTCCCCTGTCTATCTGATGGGATGGCTTCACAGACTGTTGAGCCTCTAGAAATATGGAACCCACCCTCGTAACGACATCTGGAGCGACGCGCTTGATCTCAGGCGTGGCTGATTTTGCCAATACATGGGCCATGCTGCTTTCATCGTACGTGTCCAACTGGAGGACGATTTGCGCATACTTTCCACCCGCTCCTAGGTTTGATGGCATCTTCCAGGAGAATGTGAATTCCGCAAAATCTGCGCGCATTGCCCGGATGGCGCCCGAATTCTTGCGTGCATAATCGAGCGCCTTGCGTGGAGCTAGGTGGAGATGAGCCCTTCCTGGGCGAGTATGAACAACCGCCTCGCGGTCGCCAGGGCGATCCCGGAAAGCGTACGTGTCCGCCAAGGCATCGATTGCATCAGCGACTGTGAGTCGAGTAGACCATCCGAGCGATATGGAATCAGCATTAGCCTCGACACGAATGTACTCATCGTTAGCCGTTTTATAGAGACGCGCCAGCGTCTCGCCGTCACCGTAATCCCGCTCGATCAAGTACGCACCGTGCTCTTGCGCCGTCGCCTCCGGGGTCACCTCACGCACTTCCACGAGATCACGTACGGTGGCTAGCATCCCGCTAACTGATGGATTGTCTATGTGCGCCAGTTTGGCCTTCCCGATTCTTCCGAGGCCAAGAGAGCGTAGGGTTTCTATGTGCTTCTTGGAACGCCCGATGGCCGACCGGGTTTGTACAACAAGCGCCAAGTCTCGTGCCGAGGGATCGCCCCGGCCTTTCCTATCGCCCATACCGTCATGTTCTCTCCGACTGAGCACGTGTGCACCTCGGCGGACCCAGCTGATGTCCACTCGGCTTCGTCGGTGGGTGCTACCGCACTCCGGCTCAGGGCGAGCCACGCAGTCGCGACAGGCCGTTGCCGGTGGTGTCCAGTTCACGCAGGCATAGCGCACCCCCGTCACGGCCCGTGAAATTTAGGCACGCCCCAGTGCCGTTCCAGGCAACCTTCGCCCTGCTGTCATGTGAGGCGCCGATCGGGTTCTGTTGCCGAGCAGTGCTCGGCCGTCAGCGTGATCCGCCGGGTACATTCCCTGGCGGAACAAGCACGCGGCCGACGAACGCCTACGCAAGATCCTCGACAGGGCGAACCTTGGCTGATGCGGCACTAGCTGAAGCGGACACCGAGCCGGTGACCCATTCGGTTCCACTTCTCAGGGCTCCACTCAGGCGACTTGGCAACCCACTTGGCGATCCAAGCCCGCTCCGCCTCGGTCATCTCGTCCTCAGGTGCCTCGGCTCCAGCCGGGGCACCTGTCGATTCCACGGCCCGGAAGCCCATCTCGGTCCGGCGAGCGGTGCGCTCTACCACGGCGGTCATTGCCACAGCTCCCCCTCTGACTTGACACGGACAGCGGCCTGCCGGGCTTGTTTGATCTCGTGGCGCGTTTGTTCGGCGAGGAATTCCTCGCCGGGGCGGTAACCGGAGGAGAGGTAGGCCCAGGAGGATTCGGTGATGAGGGTGGTGTCTTCCTCGGTGGCGTCTTGGCCGGCATGGGCGTGGGCTTGTTCGGTGCGCCAGGCTTTGCGTACGTCGCGAAGGGCGCCGAGAGTGGTGGAGTAGCGGCGGGATTTTGTGGAGAAGTGGCCGCGGAATCCGAGCATGTGCGCCCACTTCCAAATCTTGAGAGCCGCGAATTCCGGGAGGTGGCCGAGTGCCCAGGCCGTGCGGATCATCTGGCGGACGTGACGCTGTACCCGGAGGTTCGGCAGGGGTTCGGCCTGGCCGGTGCCGTCACAGTCGTCGCACAGGTCGCGGAAGCCGTCGGGGCTGCGTAGGTAGCCGCGTCCGCCACAGGGGGTGCAGACGAGGGAGCGGTCCACGGTGCCGGAGTCTTCGGCGCTCTTGGTGGCGTACTTGGCGATGTACCCGGCAACGGCCTGGTCGGTGAGTTCGCCGTCGCCGAGTGCGGTGATCTCGCGTACGTCGACGCGGTCACCCCAGCGGATTTCGCGGTCTCCGGTGTGGTCCGAGGCCACAGTGAGATAGGCGCGCATGTCCTTGCGGAGCTTGTCGTCCGGTTCCTTGTACGTGGCGTACTTGATCGCGTCGGTCAGGTCGCCGACGGTGGCCCAAGAGGGCGGGGGCTCGGTGCTGCCTTCAGGGCCGTCGAGGCGGATCACAGCGTGGAAGTGGACAAGGCCGCGCTGTTGGTATTCGGCGACCTTGGCGAAGGAGATCCGCAGAGTGGCGTTCAGAGCCTTTTGGGTCATGTCGAGAAGGGCGGCCAGGGCGCGGCGGATGTAGGTGGTCGTCCGTGCCCACAGGGCGCCTGCGTGTGCGTTCCAGAGCACGGCGCCTGTGTAGTCGTAAGCGGACGGGCGTAGGGGCGTTCCCAACTCAGCTGACTTTTTGTTGTGTTGGGCGCCGCAGGCGCAGCGGCCATCGTCCCGGATGTTGTGGACAGCGCCGAAGGAGGGGGCGGTGAGGGTGACGAAGACGCGGGGGTGAGTGCGGACAGCTTCGGGGACGTTCTTGCCGCCGGAAAGGCCGGCCTTGATCAGGTGGTAGGTGTCGGCGGCGTAGACACGGGAGCAAGACGGGCAACGCGACTTACGGCGGTTTCCGCACGTGGTCAGGAGACGGCCGGTGGGTTCATCAGCGGTGCTGTAGGAGCGCAGAACGGTGCGGGTGGCGGCATCAATGGTGGCGGTGGAGCCGACGAGGTTGACCGGGCGGGTGCAGCCGGCCATGCGGTTCACCTGTTCGGCCACGCGGTCGAAGTCTTCGAGGTTGGCCAGTTCGAGCAGGTCCCGCACAGCGAGGCTCTTAACGTGACGCAGGTCGAGGGGGCGAGTCATGCTGCGATGTCTCCTTTCCTGCGGGAGGGTGAGCGGGCCAGGCGACAACTGATTGAGGCTGTTGCCGCCAGCGCTGGTGGTGACCGCCGTGGAGCTCGGTTGCCACCGAGGGTCAGAGGGCAGCGACCGCACGATTGGGGGCGGTCGCTGCCCGGTTGTGGGCATGGCGGACGGGCCCCTGTAGGGCAGTGGTGGGGCGTGCGCCGGAAGGCCGGCAGAAGGTCAGGCCGTTAGGGCCTGGTGTGCGGCAGTCGCCAACGGAAGGCCGACGCCAAGTCGGGCCTTGAGCTGGGCGGCCGTGATGGGCTCGCTGTGCTCGGCCTGGTGGGATGCCGCGATCTTGCGCGCTTCCTCCAGCAGGGGAGCAGGCACCGGGGGCGAAGCCGCGGGGGGGTCTACTGCTCTTGCCGGGGCGACGGAGGCCGGGGCGGGGGTCAGCTCGGGCGCGAGGGCCGGAGCCGTATCTGCCTGTTGCGGAGCCCGAGCCGCGACAGGTGCCGGATCCGGGGTGGTGTCGGCGGACACCGGTGCAGGCTGCGTGACGGAGTGGAAGTGGCGAAGGAGCTGTGGGCCGACCGTTCCCCATCCGAGGAGGAGCAAGGGTGCCACTGCGTCGACCGCAGCGCGGCCCCAGTGGTGGGCGAGGAGGGGTTCGGCGATGTTGAGAGCCAGGGTCAGCAGCCCGGATAGGTGCATGAGTCGGGAAGCGGATTTCATCTGGTCGGCGGGGATGCCGCGCAGGGAGAGGTAGCGCAGGGCCACCAGGAGGCCGACCACGGACAGGTCGACCATGGGGGCGATCAGCGGTGCGACGGGGTGAGGGACGCCCAGGCGCAGGGCCAGGGACCAGACGTTGCCGAAGGAGAAGACGAACGCCAGGGCCGCGATGACGGCCATGACCACGGTCACGGTGCGCTGGGTGATCCGGTCCTCAGACATTGAGGGTTCACCTCCCTTCAAGTTCTTGCCTGGTCAGAGGCATTGAGGTCACGCCACCTTGCTGTCGTTGCCCTTGTCGAGGTCAATGAGCGTGGCGGGGCAGTGGTCGGTGTAGTAGTCGAGGAGGGTTTGAGGGTCGTAGGTGAGGTGGGCAGTAGCGCTTGAGATCTCGCTGGTGTGCGCGTCGTTCACGTAGGGAGTGCGGAGGCGGGTGAAGCCTGGGCGCCCCTGCAAGGCCATGGAGGCGACGCCGACATAGGCGGGGTCTTGCAGGTTGACCGGGTTGGCATCGGGCCAGTTGCGAATGTCGTCGCCGAGGGCCGCCACGGAGGCTTCAGCGGTCTTCTGCGCGAAGCTCAGGCCCACCGGGCACACGTCCCGGATGAACGTGGGGATCGCATCACCGGTGCTCTTCTGCGTGGCGAGGATGACCAGCATGCCGACGCTCCGGCCCTTCTTGACCAGATCCTCGACGAGCCGGGCGTTCTCCGCCGCCAGGGCAGCAAGCTTCTTGGTCTCCGGGTCACTGCCCTTGTAGTCGCGGAAGAAGGTGTGCGCCTCATCGATGATCAGCACCGTGAGGGGCCAGTTCTCCGAAGGACCGACCTGCCACAGGTTTTTCACGCCCAGGACGTCCTTGATGCTGGCCGAACGCCCCCGCCGCAGCTTCACGAGACGCTTGAACAGCTCATTCGCCTTCTTCAGGTCGTCCCCAACAAAGGCGAACAGTCGGCCCATCAGGTCTGCGTAGTCCCCCTCATAGGCGGCCGATACCTTGCCATCCGCTACCGCGAACTGGATCTCCGGCGCGGGGGCGCAGTCGCAGATGAACCGATTGATCAGCGAGGTCTTGCCGTAGCCGGGAAGGCCGGCCACAGTCACCCCAGGCACGTTGCTCAGCGCCACCGTCACCGGCTGCGCATACTCGTACACGCCCAGGTGCCAGATGACGAGATCTTCCGGCACCTCTCCCGTGGGGGCATGTTCAGTCAGGGTGATCAGCGGATCGGTGCGCACGCCACGGATGACGACCTGTCCAGGCCCGTCCGGCAGGACAGAGACGCGGGTGCAGCGCCAGGCGTCGGCGAGGAACGGCGCGGCCTTCTGGAACTGTTCCAGGCTGACCTTGGGCAGGCAGTTGGCCCGCGCCACGATCCCGAACCGGTCGGGCTTGACCTTCAAGGACGGAGTGAGCACGCGCGGCTTTGGCGGCTTATCGCCATCGGAGGTAAATGCGGCCAACGGGGTAGGCATCTTGTCCGTGACGGACAGACCGGCCATCTGCGCGAGACGCTTCCAACTCCACCGCACACGGACCGCCTGTCGGATGCTGGCCCGCATCGTTCGGTCCGCCGCGATGTAGCGACCCAGCCACACAGCCGCTATGACCGCGAAGACGGTCAGGACCAACATCGCCACCACCGGGGCGTAGGTGTCGAGTTCGTTCAGTGTCATGTCTGCTTCCGTTCTCCGTAGAGGAAGTCCCACAGGGCCAGTTCCAGCTCGCCCCACTCGAAGAGATGAGAGAGCGGCGGGTATCCGTGGGCGACCAGCAGGGCAGCTGTCTGGTTGACAAGGTCTTCGCTGAAACGCCTATCGGGGGTGGAGGCTGGGACCGGATAGGCCCGATCCCAGCCCGGAATGACGTCCCTCACTCGCCCGACTCCGGCGCCTGGTCCAACACCAGCGCGGTGGCGCGATAGGCCACGCCCGAGGACACTTGACCGTTGAACAGGTTGGCCCAGGGGTTGGCCATAAGGTCCACGGTCTTGATCCGCATGCCGGGCTTGAGGCCGTTGGGCAGACCCTTCTCCGGAACGGTGACCTTCAGCGCCTCAGCGCGCTCACCCTCCATCAGGAAGATCATCACCGTGGACAGTGGTGCGCCGGTGGCCTGGTCAATGGCGCGCTCACCCTTCTCCTGGTCCTTCCACTTCGCCGCCGGCAATGAACCAGCCATGAGCTGGGTCTCAGGCAGCAGTCCAACGCGAATGCTCGTGCGAGCCATCTGTTTCTTCCTTTCGTTCGGCTCCGCCTTGTGCGGTGCCTGCCATCACTACATAACCACAACACCCGCCACACCCGCTACACCCGCACACCTGGTCACTCGATACACCCTGGTGAAGTGGCTGACTTGGCTGTATCGCGTGTGGAGGAGTCGCCGTATCCTGCGGGCATGCAACTGCCACTTGAAGACGACCCCAGGCCCCCCTACGTCCAGGCGGCCGAGGTCCTGCGCCGCCAGATCAGGGGTGGCCTCCTCAAGCCTGGCAACAAGCTGCCGTCTGCCCGCGAGCTACAGACCGAGTACGGCATCGCCAGCTCGACCGTGCAGAACGCGCTGCGGGTGCTGAGGAGCGAAGGGCTGATCTACAGCGTCCAGGGACGCGGCAGTTTCGTGCGCTCCGACCTGGTCGCCCCCGAGGCCGAACAGCCCTCCGAACCGGACGGAAAGGACGAGGAGCAGCGCCTGAAAGACGCCGACGACGGCGTGGCCGAGGGCATCGAACTTGCCCCCAGCCACCTGCGCAGCGAGGAGTTCAACACCCTCGCACACGGCATTCTTGAGCTGTCCCGCGAGATGGAGCGGCTGCGAACCCTGATCACTGAGCAGGCCCGGGAAAGCCAGGAGAAGTAGCCTCTCCCCGCTCCTCCAGCAGTTCGTATAGCTCGGCGAGCTGACCGCACAGCACAGCCAACGCCTCTTCCAGCACCGCTACTTCATGCTCGTTCATCGCGCGATTCCCCGTTCCGTGCGTCATTGCCCGTCCACCCCAGTGAGCCCTAGTGCCCTTACCGCCCCGCTTGCCAAATGGGCCTGCTGAGGTAACGGAAGCGGCACAACCGCCCTGGTAAGCGCCGTGGTAAGCCCCCGGAAGCCCTGGTAAGCGCGGCCCCGCTCCTCACACAACGACTCCCGGCCCACGCACCTGGCACCACCTTGCAGGCCGCGCACAACAGCCCCAGCGGCACTTCCCGCCCGGCGGCCGGCCTCCCTCGGAAACCCCGTCACGCGGGAATCAATCCGCACCCACGTCCCGCGCGACGGAACGATTCGCCACTCCTCGCCCACCGCGTACACGGCGCGCTCCTCCACTCCCTCGGGCCCTGCAGCCAGCCACCCTGATCGGCCATCACCACACCAACCGCTCCCGGATTCCCGAAGGCCGGCATCGCGCGCCGAAAGGGTGGACCTTCTCGACCAGTCCAACACCGCTGTCGGACACCTCCTCGAAAGCGCTCCTCCAGGGCCACCGGCCCAACTAACCGAGCCGCAGACCTTCTTCACTAGGACCAAGTGCGGGCATGAGGCCGATTCGGACAGCATGTGACGCGCATCACACACCTCCTTCCGCTTCCGCCTCCTGCGGCATGGACGCCGTCGAGGACATCCCTTCACAGAAAGCGGACAGCTCTCCCTGTGGACAACATTTCGGCGGTCGGCAGGGCACGGAGCGGAGCCCCGAAACGGGCAGGACCTCACGCCCAACCAGTGCGACAACTGGCCGGGAGCCCATCCGCTTTGTGCAGGAGATCGCGGACATCTCGAATCGCGCTCGCTTGAAATCGGCATGTAGGAACCTTGGACCGATCTGCCTGTGGATAGATTTCTACGATCACAGAGACGAATACGCACAAAGCGGCGTAGTTCATGGCAATCTGTGGCGCTGGCGGCGCGGGTGACGAAGCAGCGAGGGAACGCTTCGCAGCAATGGGCAAGGCCGGGCGCCAGGCGAGCTGTTCAAAGTTTCTTTACTGGATCAAGGCGGCCCGCTACGCGGGCCGCGCGCGCTGGCGGCCGAAGGCCGCCGACGCTCCTGTCTACCGCCCCGCTCCGGCAGCCCCCGGCAGCTCAGCGCGCAAGACCAACAGCGACCCGACAGAGCCCGTGAAGCAACCCGACCAGCCCGAAGCAGCACCACCAGGCCGAGACCACGACGCGACCCACGCCGGCACCACGACCAGGCGCACGCGACCAGTGGCCAGCCCCCGAATCCGCGGTGACGCCCGGCAGTTCGCGGGCCAACCTCAAGCAGGGCAGCGTGGCACAGGCCGTCGAGGGCGCGGGTGGCACACGTGACGGGTGCTCCCCACAGCGCAGCAGCGTCGTGGCTGACTTTCCGTGGGTCAGGCGGAACAACCCACCAGCCCTTGCCGTCCGCCCACGCCGAGGTCTCACCAGTCAGAAACAGCCCCACCACTCCCTCTCGAAACCGGACTTGAGCTGAGGCTGGCCGAACGTGCGCACGACAACAGCCCCGGTACCATCGGCACCAGGGTTCTGAACAGGAACTCTCCGGCCGGACCGCCCGCGTGCTGCCAGGCTCAGGGCGGTCCGGTCTCAGTTGTTGTTAGGCCGGCATCACCGGCGAAGGCAGATCAGCCCGCAAGCCCACCGCCGACAACGGTGACGTTGCGCAGCTCGCGGTAGAGGCACGAGGCGAGCAAGCCTCGGAGTCTTCGATCGCCGCAGGGCAACAGCGCGTCCTGCTCGTGCCCCTTCCAGCCGTCAGCGGTAAGCGTGTAAGGCGTACCGGAGAAGCCCCACAGACGAGGCGTCCGCGCTCTGAGCACAGCGATCTCCGTGTTCCTGAGGTGCGGGCACTCGGCGACGGACACACGGGCGCACGTCTCGCACAGCGGCGGCATAGCCGTCAACGAACGCTCCGGCCAGGTCGGCGGGTCATAGGGCTTGCGCCAATCCAGGAACAGCCAACCGTCCTCGTTCCTGGACGCCGATTGGCCGCAGATCTGGCACTTCATCGAATACATCGCGATGTACTGGCGCGCAGGGTGCATGCAGTCGTACTGAGGCCGGCCCGCCCCAGGCAACTTATCCATCCGCCCCCAGAGCACCTCGTCACGACCGGAACGGTCTGAGGGGCGCTCGTTCCTGTAGCCAAGCCTCGGCCCACCCCGGGCCAACTGCACCACTAACTCATTTTCAAAGACGGCAAGTTCGCCAGACCACGACGCGACGTAAGGCACCACGGACGGCTTACGCACCGGATACTCGGACACTTCCAACCCCCTCACCATCGACGCCCCCATGCCATTCGCCCCGCCCGTCGTCCCCAGCTGTGAGGCCCTGGGGGTCGATCTCCACTCGGGCCGCCGGAGGTGGGAGGCTGCGAGCAGCCACCGCATCCCCGACGATCACCACAGGCGGTGCCAGCCCCAGCACGCCCAACAGGGCAACCGCCAAACCAGGGCGTGACGGCGTGTCCCGCGCATGGCGGCCGCTCACGGCGCACTCACGCCAGCAGGCGTCGCGACCAACGGCGCCCAGGTGAAGAGCACCTGCGCGCCATGGCGTCCGAGGTGATCCAGCTCCGGGTGACGCAGTTCAGGTACCGGGGACAACGCGTTGGGCCAACGCGTGATGACTGCCTGCACCTCGCCGCGCTCGGCCATCTCCCGAACTCGCAGCCAGCCTGAGCGTCTTTGCGGGTCCGGCTCGCCGAAGGCGTCGTTGATCTCCCCGACGATGCGAAAGTTGCGATCGGACGCGAACTCGCGGCCCTCTTGCTCAGCGCGCTGCACCGCCAAGCCAGGGGCGTCCTGGTTACGGGCCGCGCAGATGTAGAGAACGGCCGGCGTACCTGTCCTGTTCATCGTTGGCCTCCTGGTCAGGAAGCAGTGAGACCGCCTCACGCAGCGGTCACAGGTGAATTCCACTGGTTGCCCTGTAGCCATGCCCAGGAGCATCGCGCTCCTGCCAACACCCCTCAAAGGCCCAGCTGGTTACCCAACTTGGGTAACATCACGAGAGGTGGAGAATTTGCGACGTTGCGTAGCCCTCAAGCATGGGAGCCCGCTCGATGACGAAGCTGGCCCAACCGCGGGAGCTTCCTGCAAGGCTGCTTACCGACCCAGAGATGATCAATGCGTGCCGAGTCCGGGACTTCGCTCGGGTGTTTCGGTTGGTGAAGAAGCAGGCAGGCATCTACCCGTCGATGATTGCCCGGCTATGTGATCTGACGCCAAGTCGTGTCGGTGAAGTGATTGCCGGTCAACGTCAGTTGCTGCACATGGACGTTATCGAGCGCATCTCTGATGGCTTGCGCATCCCCGGAGACATGCTGGGCCTCGCCCGCCGGCCTTGGGAAACGCCGCAGGCGCTTGTAGTCACCGAGCGAGAGCCGCCTCAAGCTTCGCAGCCTGCGCTATCTAGCCCCGTGACTCTGGCGGGCCCCGATGTCGACAGCATCCTTGCCATCACTTCAGGGACCAGCCCAGGCCCGTCCACACTGCGGGCACTTCAGTCATCGATTGAGGACTACTGGCGACGGGACGACCAGCACGGTGGCGAGGCCCTGAGGCCAGCAGTGGTCGGACAACTGCGTTATGTAGTGGGCCTCTTGCCGGAGAGTAAGTCGACGTCCATGAGGCACGGCCTCTATGGGGTGGCTGCCGAACTTGCGCGTCTCACCGGCTGGACGCACTTCGACGCCCGCCAATACAGCCAAGCGCGTGCCTACTTCACGGAGTCACTGCAACTAGCCAGGGAGATCGAGGACCGGCCGTTCATGGCCAACGTGCTTGCCTGTATGAGCCTGCAAGCGACGTACCAGGAGAAGCCCGCGGATGCGTTGGCACTCGTCAACGCCGCACAAGATGCCGCTCACACCGGTATGGGCTCAACCCCCCGACTCCTGTCAATGCTGTCCATGAGGGAAGCATTCGCACATGCGGCACTCGGCAGCCAGACAGCCACTCACAGGGCGATCTCTGAAGCCCACCGGCAGTTCGAACTCATCGACGCAAAGGACCCTGACCCGGCGTGGATGTTCTACTTCGACGAGCCCAAGCTCATCGTGGACACCGGCATCGCACACGGCCAGCTCGGGGAAGCAGCAACCGCTGAGCCCTTGATCGCAGAGGCCATGCGCAGGGAGTACACCTCCAACCAGCGAGGACGCGCCTTCCACGCCTTTTGGCTGGCCCGCACCCAACTGCAGCTCGGCAAGCTGGACCAGGCATGCCACGCCGCTACAGAAGCCCTTGATTCCGCCTCAGCGGTTGCTTCCGAGCGGCTGGCCGGCCACCTCAGAGAGTTCTACGAACAGCTGGCTGCTTACCGGCAGGAGCCTGTGGCACTAGCCTTCGAGGCGCGCCTGAGGGAAGCCCTCCCCACATAGATCAGCTGGTCGCCTCGTCCATGAGCACGTATAGAAGACCAACAAGCGAGCCGCTACTCACGATCTCCCGGCGGTCGATCATGCCTCGAACGTCGGCGAGAGGGACCCACTCGATGCGGTCGGATTCGTTCTTCTCCGTCGGCGGACCGACGTAGGTCGCACTGTCGGCACGAAAGACATAGTGCTGCGAGTCCGTGATCCCGTTGGCTGGCTCGGCGTAGATCACAGGCTTCATCGGTCCAGGTCGCCAGCCGGTCTCTTCGAGGACCTCACGGGACGCCGCTTGCTCCGGCGTCTCCCCCTCCTCTATGAGACCCATTGGCAATTCCCAGGCCCATGCGTCCGTGATGAAGCGATGGCGCCACATCATGAGAACCTCAGAGCGATCATTGACCACGGCGCCCACGGCCAGGTGCCGAAGCCGGACGACATGATGTTCCCAACGTCGTCCGTCCGGCTGCTGCACATCCACCAGGCACAGGTTCACCCAAGGATTCGTGTAGATCTGCCGTTCGCCATGAGTCTTCCACTGCATGAACGTGCCCCTCTCGCCTGGTGCCCCCAGCATCTCAGACGAGGTTGCCGCCAACGGCGCGGTTACCGTTCCCGGGAGGTAGGCCACGCGGTCTCGCCGCCGCCCCCGTGCACAGGGTCGGACCCGCCCGACTGACGTGCAGGGCAGAACAAGAGGGCCCCAGCAATTACCTGCCGGGGCCCTCTTGCATCGAGAATGACGGTAGGCGACTGTGACGTCCACTCCGTGTGGGCCGTCAGCTGCCCTTCCAGTCAGGCCCTAGCTCAGGGCAAGCGACGTTGACTGCCGCCAGGACCACCGTCTTCATTTGGTCAGCAATGCGATCCGCAGGAAACGGCCTAGCCGAAGGCAGAGATGGACGGCGATGTCCAGAAAGTTACTGTCGGCCCGTAGGAGCCGTCCTCCTCGTCGCTCACCTCGACCGTGATCTCTCGGTCGGGGTAACGCGCGGACAGGACTCCCTGCCAGCACTCCCCCAGAGCCAGCGCGAGTTGGGGAAGTTCCTCCCCGAGTTGATTGTCATCCGTCAAAGCGGTGTTGCTGAAAATTGCCCACAACTCGACGTGATTGACGACGAGTTCGATACGGCGCCGATCGTCCTCCAGGTTCGTGAACCAGTCGTCGGCAGTGCTCTGACTGAAGTTCTCCTTGAGAAACACGCAGCCGCGGTACTCGACCGTCTCGGGGCAGAACAGCCAGGCTGCGGCCAGGACGAAACGCAGGCCGCCCTCGAAGTCAAGGTAGTTGTCCGGCGAGAGGCCCTCGTCCTTCCACTCAGTGCGCCATTGCCTGAAAAATACCGGCAGCTCACGCTCGGACCACGCCGGTTTGCTGCTGTTCACGGGATCTCCCAGGGGAATGCGGCGCGCACTGACCTTGATGGGCGCACGAAGACTTCACCGGTCTTCGGATTGGTATTGTGCGTGTATTCTACGACATGCGGCGTCTCCACCCCGCCATGCGAATCACCTTCCAAGTCTACACGCTTCAAAGGCCGTCCTGCGGAATCGTAAGTTGTATAGTTGCTTACATTTCCCGTCTCCGGATTGGTCTTGTAGAGGGTTCCGTTTTCCGGACCGCCCTCCACCGGCAGATTGTTCCCTGCGCGACCACCCGTGCCCTTGTAATGCTGACCGTTCTTAATCAGCTCGGACGCTTGCTGCTGTTCGGAGCCGCTGGCGCCAGGCCCTTCGCTGTTCCTCTGTAGAGGTTCGACCTTGGAGTCGCGTGCGGCGTGCTGGGCGAGATCCGCGGCGCCAGCACCTGCCAGTCCGACTCCCGTGGCGATCCCGGCAGCGGAGACAGCGCCGAGCGGTACTCCAGCGACAGCACCGGCACCGGTGGCGTCCAGGGCAATGCCCAGCCCTTCACCGCCGGCACTGACCCCGGCCAGGAGCGTACCGCCGAGCAGCGCCGCGGTGTCGCCCGGATGCTGGATCATGGCGTTTCCGAAGGAGGCAAGGCCAGTGAGAACGTCTATACCACCGTCCACCAACCCTTCACCCACATCGCTGAAGAAATCGCCGACGTCGGACCAGAATCCTGGGCGCTCCGGGGCGGACTCCGTGGCCTTCCTCACCAGCCTGGCCGCGGTGTTCCCAGAGTCTTTCACATTGCCGCGAGCAGTTTCGAGATTCTCACGAGCGGTAGTACGGTCCGCTTCGCCAGGATCGTGAAAAGGGATCTCGACGCTGTCCCCTCTGCTGGAGGCGTCACTAACTCGCTGAGCATGGGCTTTCTCGGCAGTTTTGGTACTCGCCTCGCCGCGCGAGAATTGGGATATGGCGTCGTCGGCGCGCTGCTGAGCTGCGCGCAGGGTGTGGATGTATTCGTACAAGGCGGCCGCGGCTGCGTGGAAATCCTTGCCTGCCTCTAACCATCTGGCCGGCTGGCCATGAAAGCGATCACGGAAGGCATCACCGGCTTTGCCACTCCAGCCGGCCTCAGTGTCGATTTTCGCCAACCCCTGGCCAGCCTCTTGAAGTACATCACCGTAGGCAAGCAGAGATTGTGCGGTCGTGGTCAGGGCACCCGGTGCGCCCGGGACAAGCTCGCGGGGATTCGACGTCTCACCAAGCTGAGCCATCAGGACGCCCCCGGATCTTTTCCGGAAGAGGAATGAAGAATGCCCTGAGCTGAGAGTTGGATATGTTTCTCAGCCCTTGCGTAGCTCTTGACGCAGTGGTTCAGCCGGTCGGAGACCTCTGCACCGTCAGATGCCAGGTGTGAGACACCGCTGTTCCACCGATCGCAGAAATCGACCACCGCTGTGGCCAGTTCATCGTGTCCGAAGGCGTCCTCGGGAGCGTCGATGTCGCTCACCTTCTTGGTGGCCATCGCGTCCAGAGTGGTTCTGATCCCAGATGCGGCCTTGTGTAGCGCCTCGAGGTCCACGGAGAACCCGTCCGGCATTCTCAACGCCCCCCAATGCTCGGTAAATGAACTGAATTCACTGGCATGAACCCATCAGAAACATTCGAGAGAGTGTAGCAACGGGATAAGCCCGCCTGCCTTGCGGCGGGACCCGGGCGGTCCCCCCCAGCCCGCCGACCAGATCATCAACCGCAGGAAGCGAGGCTGGTCCGCCGGCAGGCTGCCAACCTTCGGCCGCGACGCCTCCCGCCGATGCAACTCCGTCGAGCGGTGCACCAACAAGCTCAAGCAGTGGCGTGGTCTCGCTACCCGGGACCGCCACCATCTACCGGGCTCCACCTCGCCGCAATCTTCATCTGGTCAGCAAGATGATCCGTAGGAAACGGCCTAGTTAGCGATCTGACAAGAGTGACCTCCTCGATGCTCGGTGCCTACGGAGTCGGCGCTCGACCGCTCAGCCTCGGAGGTTCAGGGCCAACGCTGACCGTGAACTGTTTGGCAACTAGCGTTTGACCCGACCACGGATAGCCAGAATGGCCAGCCCGAGGAGCAGCGGCTCAGTGACGCGGGATGCCATCTCGGTATAGGTACCGGCGGTGGTCAGCTCCTGCTCGGAGGAGCGAAACACAACCGAGTTGATCACCACCCGCAAGGACTTCTCAAATCGCTCCGTGGTCAGCCGCCCACGCAACGGTCCAGAGGGGTTGACCGGATCAGGCGTGTCGGTGGTCATGGTGATATTGCGGCCGGTGAAGGTGCCGGTGCTGGTCGGCTTCGATGCGTCCTGCGGTAGACCCCACAGCATCATCGCCAGAACGGTGGCGGTCATAGCCACCAGCAGCAAGCCCAGCGCTCGGGAGGCCCTCATGCCGTAACCCGACACTCCCCAGTAGGCAGCGAGCAGGAGTCTCTCGGCCCGAGGAGTGTCGGCATCGTGGCGGCGCATCTCCATTTCGCCGTAGTAGAAGTCAGCCGCGCCGGGTTCGTCCCTACTGTCCTCGAATGCCTTGCGCAGCTGTCGGTACACCGGCGCGAGCGCGGCTGGGCCCAGCACCTCCCCTCCCTCTGCTACGGAAGTCCAACCCTCTGCGTTAGATCCCTGTGCGGCACGCCAATGCTGCTCTTCCGCCAGCGTCCGGCGCGGTGACCAGCGCACCGGCCGTATCCCATGCCAGCGCAGCCCGGAGGGAGCCGTTGCCAAACGGCACCGCCCTTCCAGGCGCAGCTGGTCGAGGTGAATGGTTCCGGTGAACTGACAGACGGTGAGGTCGACGTCAGTGAGCACCATGTGCGCCGCGTCCACCCCCCGCAGCGATACGGCCCGCACACGGGATTCCGACACCTCAGGTTCGGCCACCTCTTGATCCCGCAGTCTGAAGGGGCGGGGGTGGGCAGAGAGACTCACCGGATACTCCATTACGGCGTCGCTGAAGTCCACGGACGCATGTCGCAGCCGCAGCGCGGCGGTGGAGGACCACCGCGTTCGCCGGCAACGCACTGCCGCTGCTGCCGCTTCGATCACCACAGCGGTGCCGAACTCCGCCTCCGAAAGATCGAATGTCCCCACGCATCCCAGCGGTCCCACCGCTACAGCTCGCTCGAACGCCACTCTCGGGAATTTGGCGTCACTGCGAAAGAGCGCCCCGCCGAACACGGCGCTATCACCAAACCTCGCGGAATTGAACCTGGCTTCGCCATCGAACTTCGCCCCCTCGAAGTTGGCGAAGCTTTCGAACTGCGTTCCAACAAATACGGCTTCATGGCCAAACTTCACACCTGAAAGCCAAGCGTTACCACCGAACGTAGCCCCGGTGAACACGGCAACTTTGAAAAATGTCGCACCGATAAACCAAGCAGTTTCGAACGTCGTCTCGGCGAACCGGGCTTCGCAGCTGAATTTAGCCTCGGTGAAATAGACTTCGTCCTCAAACGTCGCTTCGTCGAACCGGGCGTGGCCACCGAACGTCACGTCAGCAAACATGGCAGGGCCCTCAAACCTCGCGCCGACAAACCAAGCATCACCAAGGCAGGGGCGGTTAGTAGAGGGGTCGGTGACCGCTCTGAGCAGTTCGGTCAGCAGATCTTCGGTGAAGGGCGTACCGCGATGGTCGATGTCGGCGCCTGACGAGAGGGTAGCCATGTGAGCGGTTCGTTCCGCCTCGCCCAGATGAGCCAGACAAGCATCGCGACCAGGAATGAGGACGCCTCGACAGCCAACAGGGTCAATCGAAGGATGAGCACCGAAACCACACGGTGACCAGTCCGGTGTAGGGAGAAAAGAATCGAGTCCTGCAGAGGTCATACCCCGAAGACGCTCCCACCTAGCCGGGCGGTTTCACCACGGGGGCTTGTCGAGTGGACGACCACTTCCGCGCAGAGAGCGGTGTCGAGGACGCGCTTCGGTAGAGCACGCGCAGAATCCAGGATTTGCTGATCACGTGACTCTTGCAGGTCAGCCCTTCACACAGATGGCCTGTGACCTGCTTGAGCTTCGCAACGACCTGGACGATCCCGCTGCTGCTCGATCACCTTGTGCGCACCGGGGATCTCGTCCACCACCGCAGCCACTCCACACCCGCCGTCTGCTGCTCCAAGTCCTCCGTCGAGAACCGCTTCTTCGCAGCGTTCCAGCTCACCTTGCGGCCGGCACCATGGGAGGCGGAGTTGAAGGACTTCTCCTCGCCCAGGCCACGAACGATGTAGGACTCCCTCCCCATCGAGCCGGGGATGATGCCTCACTCGCCGCCATGGGCGCCGATCGCCCCCTTACACGTAACCAGCAGATCCACCCCTCGTAGCGCTCTTCGCTGGCATAGTTGTGATGGCAGCTGATCACGCCAGGACGGTACTCGACGGTCCTCATCTGACCTTCGACATCTTCCCTACTGGCAGAGCCGCAAGGTATACGAAAAAGTCCGGTCAGCTACCTAGAATCTTCATCCAGAGAGGAGCCCCCCGTGGCCAGCTGGCATGACTACCAAGAGGAGGTAGCTGAGTTCTTGAGGAGCATGGGATTCACGGCAGCCGTTGATGTGACCCTGGAAGGAGCACGCGGATCACACGATTTGGATGTCGTTGGGACTTATGAAAAGACAGGAATCTGCTTTACTTGGATCGTCGAGTGTAAGCAGCAAGAACGACGAGTCGAAAAGAGTAAGGTTCTGACCTTCATCGGAATCGTCCAAGACGTCGGTGCCGATCGAGGTCTGTTCGTTGCTGATTCCGGGTTCCAATCAGGCGCAATCCAGTCCGCCGGAAAAACAAATGTCACCCTCACGACGTTGCCCGGATTGCGCGAAAAAGGCCAGGCCGAACTGACGAAGAGATTACTAATAAAGGCCGACCTGGAAGCAGCGAACCTGCTTGAGCGTCTCCACGCCATCGGGACTCGCCAGCGACGCCCCGGGGTTATCTCGCGTAGCTATAAAAACGTCGAAGGCGTTGACCTTCTCACCCTAACAGGTAAGCTGTCTTGCCTCCAGACGGCTCTGGATAAGGCACGGCGCAACCAATGGCCAGTCCGCGCCGTAAGAATCGATTCCGATAGAGTCGAGTCCCTGAGAGGCGAAGCTGACCTTTTGGAATTTTCCGACAATTTTATTCGCGGTTTGGCGCCACTTGTGGCAGCGCTCGAATGCGCAAACAAGAAAACGCGTTAACTAGCGTCCTTCGGCCCCTGAGTGTCCTCGCCAACCGGCAGGCATACATCGGGACCTCACCCACAGCCAGAGGGTTCTTGTTGCACACGACGCGATGCACGACTCCGTGTCCTACGGCCGGGAGTGTGCCTACCAGCCGCCACGCGCGCTTGTGGCGCCCTTCGGGGTATCCAGCAGGTCCACTCCGCGTGTCCGACCCAAACCTGCACCGCTACTCATCAGCAAGGCGACAGCATCCAAAGCCGTGCCGAGCACAGCCAGTTGACTCGCCCTAAGGCATCTCCTCATGGGTCAGGCCAACCGCATCAATGAAGAACGTCATTCGCCGGTCGAGCAGTCCCTGCAACGTGTCGCTGAGGTCGGCCCCGCAGTAGTCCTGCCATGCCACCAGCGCCGTCTCTAGGGAGCCGATGACGGCCATGACGGCGTGCATGACGGTGGCCGCTTCGCCAGCCAATGGCTCGCCGGTCCCCTGCGCCAGTTCCCGCGCGCGGCCGGTCATCCACGGTCGGCCATGAGCCGCTCCCGAAAGAACCCGATACGGGACGAGGAGGTATGCCGGCAGGGCCTTAGCTTCCTCTGTGAGGTTGATGTCCAGGCCAGCTCTCTCGTGATCGACTTCGTATCCGACCACCCTGCCGTTCGGGTTCGAGCACTCTGTGGCCCCGACATCAACGAGGCCCCGCTGCACCTGCGTCTTCAGCTCAGCAACCCTTGCCACCTGCTCAGGGCCGAAGGCAACTGCCGTCTTCTCCATGTGTTCGATATCTGTGTGCCGCAGCCCGGCCCAACGAGCCAATCGCTTGGCTCCAGAGATCGATGGGTCCAGCAAGTAGTGAAGGAGCAGACAGTTCTCCATCACCGCTCGACCCAAGGTTAGGGGCGACCAGACGGGCGGCGGTTTCATGATGATGTCCTGCTCCAGAGCCCGCACATGGTCAAGGGCGTTCGCCCACGACAGCTGGCCAAGCTCCAGGATCAGGCCGAGCATCGACCTCCTCGCCTCGCCGACAGGATCAGGCAAACTCCAGAAGCTCTCCGCCTCGCGGCTGAACGGCGTCCCTGCACCCTCCATGCTGTCGGGAAAGCCATCGTCGGCCAGCTCCCGGACATCCTTGAGCACCTGGGCTGCGGCCTGCGCGAATGGCTCGCTGATCGGCACAGCGAACGAGATGGGAACGCCGTCCTCGGACACTGGCTGGTCTGTCATCTCGTACTCCCGTGCACTTTGGCGCAGCGGCCGTAATCAGCCACGCAGCCGCGTTCCCCTCGATCAGAAGCCCCCTGCCGCCTTACTGCAAGCGCAAAGCCCCGGACGAACCGTCCGGGGCTTGTCGGTCACGTGTAGCGCTGGCCTTAGCCCTTGACGCAGATGACCTGCTTGAGCTTGGCGACGACCTGGACCAGGTCGCGCTGCTGCTCGATCACCTTGCCGATCGGCTTATACGCGCCAGGGATCTCGTCAACGACGCCGGAGTCCTTGCGGCACTCCACGCCCGCCGTCTGCTGCTCCAAGTCCTTCGTCGAGAACCGCTTCTTCGCAGCGTTCCGGCTCATCTTGCGGCCGGCCCCGTGCGAGGCCGAGTTGAAGGACTTCTCGTTACCCAGGCCACGGACGATGTAGGACTCCGTCCCCATCGAGCCGGGGATGATGCCCCACTCACCACCACGGGCGCTGATAGCTCCCTTACGCGTAACCAGCAGATCCATACCGTCGTAGCGCTCTTCGCTGACATAGTTGTGATGGCAGCTGATCACGCCAGGACGGTACTCGACGGTCCTCATCTGACCTTCGGCATCTTCCTGCTGGCAGGAGATCACCGGCTCGAACGTCGGACGGGCCTTCTTGAACTCCTTGCGGACGACGTCCTGGAAGAGCGCCATCATGATCGAGCGGTTGTTCTTGGCGTACTCCTGCGCCCAGAACAGGTCGTTGCGGTACGCCTCCATCTGCGGGGTGTCCGAGACGAAGACGGCCAGGTCGCGGTCGACCAGCCCCTGGTTGTGCGGCAGCTTCTGCGCCTGGCCGATGTGGAAGTCGGCCAGCTCCTTGCCGATGTTCCGGGAGCCGGAGTGCAGCATCAGCCAGACCGTGTCGGCCTCGTCCAGGCAGAACTCGATGAAGTGGTTGCCGCCGCCCAGCGAGCCCATCTGCTTGACGGCCCGCTCCTCACGGAACTTGACCGCCGACGCCACTCCGTCGAACCGCGCCCAGAAGTCGTCCCAGCCCGCCGCCGGGAAGCCGTGCATCCGCCCGGGGTCGACCGGGCTGTCATGCATCGCGCGGCCGACCGGGATGGCCTCCTCGATCTTGGAACGGAGCCGGGAGAGATCGCCCGGGAGGTCGTCCGCGGTGAGGGAGGTCTTCACCGCGCTCATCCCGCAGCCGATGTCGACGCCGACCGCCGCCGGGCAGACCGCACCGTGCATGGCGATCACCGAGCCGACGGTGGCCCCCTTGCCGTAATGCACGTCCGGCATCACGGCGAGGCCCTTGATCCACGGCAGCGTGGCGACATTGCGCAGCTGCTGCATGGCGACGCCCTCGACCGTGGACGGGTCCGCCCACATCCGGATCGGCACCTGCGCCCCGGGCACCTCGGTGTACGACATGACTCCCCCATTCCCCCGAAAAAACATAAAACGCAAAAGACGGACAACTCATCCGATGACGGACGGCGGACCGGCGTTCGCGGCAAGACGTGCGGTACACATTGTGTCCATCGCCCGCCGTCCGGCGGCAACCGCATTTCGCAGGGAAGGAGCCGCGAACGATGCCACGCAAGTCGTTCGTACCCGGTGCCACAGTGGCGGCCGCCGCGGCACTGGCCGTCGGCCTCGCCGGCTGCACCGGCGGCTCCAGCACCGACGACGACGCCGCCGACGCCAAGGCCGGCGGCGCCACCTCATCGAGCCAGGCCGCCGAGCCCGGCCGCTATCAGACCCTCCCGGAGGCCTGCGGACTGCCCGCACGCGGCACGGTGCGGGGCATGCTGCCCGGTGACGGCCGGCAGCCCTCACAGGCCGACGCGGAGAAGATCTACGGCGGCGAGGCCGACATCACCTACGACACCGACCGCCGTGTCGGCTGCCGCTGGAAGCGCGAGACCGCCGCGGGCACCCGCCATCTGAGCCTGGACATCCAGCGGGTGGTCTCCTACGACGCCGCCGTCAGCGACGACGACAAGGCGCAGGAGATCTACGCGGACAAGGAGCTGGCCGCGGACATTCCGGCCGGCGACGCCGACTCGACCTCGCCCACACCTCCGTCCGCGTCCGCGTCCGCGACGAAGGGCAAGGGAGCCGGGACGGCCAACGGCGCCGGCGCGGGCAAGGCGTCCGGCGCCGGAAAGGCGTCCGGGGCGGCCAAGGCCCCCGAGGACGGCGGCAAGGGTTCCACCGGCCCCTCGGCGTCCTCCGACGCGAGCACGGCCCCGGACAGCTCCACCGCTCCGCGCGTGCTGGACGACCTCGGCGACGCCGCGTTCCTCAACGACAAACTGATCACCGCGGACTCCGGCGTACACCGTGATGTGACTGTGGTCTTCCGCACGTCGAATGTGATTGTGACGATCGGGTACGACCAGTGGTCCACCGACAAGACGATGTTGCCCGAAAGCCAGGAATTGCAGGACAGGGCACGTTCGCTGGCCGGCGAGCTGGTCGAGCGGTTCAACGAATAGTCCCGTAAGTCCGAATAAGCCCATTTGCCCCTTAGCGGCGAGTGAATCACCTTTGCCCGATGTCGCAAACGACACGAATCGGCCACCCATCCCGTTCCGCCGCGTACCGTGCCGTCTAGTCCTGCCCCTCGTGTGCGGCAGGGCTCGCCGCCACGGGCGACCCCCACGGTCGCGCCACGCCGACTTCACGACGACGAACAGCGAAGGAACCATGCACCGTTCAGCCAAGCGACTCGCCAGCCTTCTCGCCTGCGCCGCCGTACCGGTGATGCTCGTTGCCGGCTGCTCCGACTCGGACTCCAAGGACTCCGGCGCCTCCTCCTCCTCGGACACCGCCGGCAAGGCGAACAGCCCGTCGCCGAAGGTCGCGGCCGCGAAGTACAAGAAGCTGCCGAGCCCGTGCGAGGCGTTCTCCAAGGACACCGTCAAGAAGCTGCTGCCCGAGGTGAAGGACGAGTCCGGGGAGCGGGGCAAGTCCAACGACAACTCCGCGCACGGCACCTGCGCCTGGAACAGCTCGGACGCCCAGGGCGTCGACGGCACCCAGTTCCGCTGGCTGGACATCGGCTACCAGCGCTACGACTCCGAGGCGGCCCTCGGCTCCGGTGAGCAGCGCGCCCGGGAGTTCTACGGCAAGCAGGTCGCGGGCGCGAAGACCTCCGAGGGCGCCAAGAAGGTCAAGACGGTCCAGACGTCCGGTACGGGCGACGAGGCGACCACGGTCACCTACGACCTGAAGAAGGACGACAACGACTTCAAGAACACGACGGTGGTGGCCCGCACGTCGAACATCGTCGTCACCCTCAACTACAACGGCGCGGGTCTGGCCGGCGGCGACACCCCGAAGACCGACGACCTGCTGAAGAAGGCCCAGGCCGCCGCCAAGGAGGCGGTCGCCGCCGCGGCCAAGGCGAACAGCTGACCGCACCACGTCCCTGACTGCCCCCGGCCCGGCCGGGGGCACCTGCGGCGGCGGCCGGCGAACAGGTGTGCCACCCTAGGCGCGTCATGTCGCCGAGGCCGGGAGGGACCGCGGGTGTCCGCGACGCACACGGCGCAGTTGACTCGTACCCACCGCATCCTGATCGGTGTGGTCATCGCCGGGGCCGCCGTGATCGCGGCCATCGGATTCGCGGGCTCCTACGCGGCGGTGCGCGAGCTGGCCGAGAAGAAGGGCTTCGGCGGCTTCTCGGTCTTCTTCCCCATCGGCATCGACGCCGGGATCGTCGTGCTGCTCGCCCTGGATCTGCTGCTGACGTGGATCCGCATCCCGTTTCCGCTGCTGCGTCAGACCGCGTGGCTGCTGACGGCGGCGACCATCGCGTTCAACGGCGCGACCGCCTGGCCCGACCCGCTCGGCGTCGGCATGCACGCCGTGATCCCGCTGCTGTTCGTGGTGGCCGTCGAGGCCGCCCGGCACGCCGTCGGGCGGATGGCGGACATCACCGCCGACAAGCACATGGAGGGCGTCCGGCTCACCCGCTGGCTGCTCGCCTTCCCGTCCACGTTCCGGCTGTGGCGCCGAATGAAGCTGTGGGAGCTGCGCTCCTACGAACAGGTCATCCAGCTGGAACAGGACCGGCTCGTCTATCAGGCGCGGCTGCGGGCCCGCTACGGGCGGGCGTGGCGCCGCAGGGCGCCCGTCGAGTCGCTGATGCCGTTGCGGCTGGCGCGTTACGGCGTGCCGCTGGCCAAGACCGCGCCCGCCGGCCTCGCCGCGGCCGGCATCGCACCTGCGGCCCTGATGCCCGCAGGATCGACATCGCAGGACCGGCACGCGCCCGTCCCGTCGATGGCCCCCGCGCCGAACGACACCGCGGGGCAGCCGCACGAGACCGCCGCCGCCCTCACCGGCCGGACGGATTCCGAGCCCGCGCCGCCGCTCCGTACGGCCGCCGCCGAGCCGGAGATCAGCCATGCACTGTCCGAGGAACCGCCCGCGCGCGACACCGAACAGGACGCCGGGGCACCGCAGTTGACCGTTCCGGTGGGTCCGGGGCGCAGTCGTCCGCTGGGCAGCGTCGGCGGTGCGCTGCCGATCCCCGAGCAGCGCGGCGGCGTGCCGACGGCTGAGGCGGGGACCGTACCGGCGCAGGAACCGGAGGCCGTCGAGGCGTACGCCGAGCCGCTCACCGCGCCCGCCGACCCGGCCGCCGGATTCGCCCCGGATCCCGTGCAGCTGCCGCCGCTCAGCACGCTGCCGGACGATATCCCGCGGGACGAGGCGTACTTCACGGCCTTTCGCGCGTATGTCGCGGAGAAGAACGGGTTCCCCGACTCCCGGCAGTTCGGCCGCTATCTCCTGGACTTCTACGGCGTGACCGGCCGGGACGGCGGCCCGCTGTCCGAGAGCTACCTGCGCGGATTCGTAAGGGACTTCCGGCTGCGGCTCCGTATGGAGATGGAGACCGAGCACATCCCGTAGCCGGCACCGGGGCCAGGGCCGGCGCCGAGGCTGCGCTAGGCCACCGTCCCGCCCCCCGACCGCGCCTGCTTGCGCTTCTTGTCGGTGTCCCCCCAGACGGCCAGCGCGGCACCGGCCGCGAACACGCCGACGTAGGCGACCGACGGCAGCGCGAACCAGTGGGGCAGCAGACCCCAGGCGCCGTCGAAGAACACCTGGCCGATGAAACCCAGAGCCCCCTGAAGCATGGCGATGAAGCCGATGATTCCTCTCATGCCCCCAGCGTGACGGGTTCGGCCCCAGGGATTCCTCCTCCCTGGGGCCGAACCCGTGTCACTCCGAAGTCGCAGTCGCCCGCGGGGCCCTACGCCTCACGTCCGGCGACCACCCGCCGCGATTCAGCCGCCGAGCAGCTTGCGCACCCGGTCCGCGCCGACCGCCAGCAGCAGCGTGGGCAGCCGCGGCCCGGTCTCCCGGCTGACCAGCAGCGTGTAGAGCAGCGCGAAGAACTGCCGCTGGGCGACCTTCAGCTCCGGGGTGGGCTTGGCGTCCGGCGCGAAGCCCGCCTGGATCTTCGGGACGCCGTAGACCAGCGTGGTCAGGCCGTCCAGGGACCAGTGCTCGTCGAGCCCGTCGAGGAGCAGCCGCAGCGAGGCGCGCGCCTCCTCGTCGAGGGAGCCGAGCAGTTCCTCGTCCGGCTCGTCCCGCACGATGGTGCGCTGTTCGGCCGGCACCTGGGTGGTGATCCAGTACTCGGCCCTGTCGAGCCGCGGCCGGGTCTCCTCCAGCGAGGTGACCGGGTTCTCCGGGTCGAGTTCGCTCAGGATGCGCAGCGTCTGCTCGTCGTGGCCCGCGGTGATGTCCATGACCGAGGCCAGGGTGCGGTACGGCAGCGGGCGGGGCGTGCTGGGCAGCTCGCCGGCGGCGGTGCCGATGGCGCGCGCGTAGGCCGCGGCGTCGGCCGGCTGCACCGAGCCGTCCGCGATCTTCCGCTCCAGGGCGTCCCACTCGTCGTACAGCCGCTGGATCTCCTGGTCGAAGGCGATCTTGAACGACTGGTTGGGGCGGCGCCGGGCGTACAGCCAGCGCAGCAGGGGTGCCTCCATGATCTTCAGGGCGTCGCCCGGGGTGGGCACGCCGCCCTTGGAGGACGACATCTTGGCCATGCCGCTGATGCCGACGAAGGCGTACATCGGGCCGATCGGCTGATCGGCGCCGAAGATCTCGCGCACGATCTGGCCGCCGACGACGAAGGACGAGCCGGGCGAGCTGTGGTCGACGCCGCTGGGCTCGAAGACGACCCCTTCGTAGGCCCAGCGCATCGGCCAGTCGACCTTCCAGACCAGCTTGCCGTGGTCGAACTCACGCAGCACGACGGTCTCGGCGTGGCCGCACGCGGTGCAGTGGTAGGCCAGCTCGGTGCTCTCGTCGTCGTAGGACGTGACCGTGGTCAGGTCCTTCTCGCAGACCGTGCAGTAGGGCTTGTACGGGAAGTAGCCCGCGCCGCCCGCGCTGCCGTCGTCCTCGCTCGCCGCGCCGGATCCCTCCGCCGCCTCCAGCTCGGCCTCGTCGACCGGCTTCTGCTGCTTCTGGCCCTGCTTCTTGGGCGCGCCGGTCGCCTTGTCCTTGGTGCGGTAGCGGTCCAGGACGGCGTCGATGTCCGAGCGGTGCTTCATCGCGTGCAGGACCTGCTCGCGGTAGGCGCCGGAGGTGTACTGCTCGGTCTGGCTGATGCCGCGGTACTCGATGCCCAGCTCCTCCAGGGCGGCCTCCATGGCCACCTTGAAGTGCTCGGCCCAGCTGCCGTACGGGCTGCCGGGCGGGGCGGGCACGGACGTCAGCGGCTTGCCGATGTGCTCGGCCCACGACGGGTCGACGCCGGCCGGGACCTTGCGGTACCGGTCGTAGTCGTCCCAGCTCAGGATGTGTTCGCAGGTGTAGCCGCGGCGCCGGATCTCGTCCGCGACGAGGTGCGGCGTCATGACCTCGCGGAGGTTGCCGAGGTGGATGGGGCCGGACGGGCTCAGACCCGAGGCGCAGACGATCGGTTTGCCGGGAGCGCGGCGCTCCGCCTCGGCAATGACCTCGTCCGCGAACCTGGAGACCCAGTCGGTCTCGGTGCTCTGCTGAGCCACGATCGGCCCTTCCTCTTCCTTTTGCGCCGTCCGGCGCACAAAAGCCTGACGGCACCCATTCTCCCAGACGTCCTCCGGGCGGAAATTCAGTGGTAGTGCCGTGGGATACTCGTTGGCAAACCCTTTCCACTCCCGACGGAACGGCTCTTCTCCATGGCCTCGGTCACCTCGCTCGCAGCTTCGGTACACCAGCGCGTCGCGGACGCCCTCTCGGCAGCCCTGCCGGAGGCCGGCGCCGCCGACCCGCTGCTGCGACGAAGCGACCGGGCCGACTTCCAGGCCAACGGCATGCTGGCGCTCGCCAAGAAGCTCAAGGGCAACCCGCGGGAGCTGGCGTCCCAGGTCGTCGAGGGCATCCCGACGGGCAGTGGCGCGGTGATCAAGGAGGTCGAGGTCTCCGGGCCCGGCTTCCTCAACATCACCGTCGCGGACGAGGCGATCATCAAGACGCTCGCCGAGCGCGCGGCCGATGACCGCCTCGGCGTGCCGTACGCCGTGGAGTCCGGCACCACCGTCATCGACTACGCGCAGCCCAACGTCGCCAAGGAGATGCACGTCGGCCATCTGCGGTCCGCCGTGATCGGCGCCGCGATGACCGAGATCCTGGAGTTCACCGGCGAGAAGGTCGTCCGCAGGCACCACATCGGCGACTGGGGCACCCAGTTCGGCATGCTCATCCAGTACCTCATCGAGCACCCGCACGAGCTGGACCACGACGACGGCGAGGTCTCCGGCGAGGAGGCCATGTCCAACCTCAACCGGCTCTACAAGGCGTCGCGTGGCCTCTTCGACTCCGACGAGGAGTTCAAGGACCGGGCCCGCCGCCGGGTCGTGGATCTCCAGGCGGGCGACGAGGAGACCCTCGCGCTGTGGCGGCGGTTCGTCGACGAGTCGAAGATCTACTTCTACTCGGTCTTCAACAAGCTCGACATGGAGATCCGCGACGTCGACGTGGTCGGCGAGTCCGGCTACAACGACATGCTGGAGGAGACCTGCCGCATCCTGGAGGAGACCGGCGTCGCGGTCCGCTCCGACGGTGCGCTCTGCGTCTTCTTCGACGATGTGAAGGGCCCGGACGGCAATCCGACCCCGCTGATCGTCAAGAAGTCCAACGGCGGCTACGGCTACGCCGCCACCGACCTCTCCGCGATCCGCGACCGCGTCCAGAACCTCGGCGCGTCCACCCTGCTGTACGTCGTCGACGCCCGCCAGTCGCTGCACTTCAAGATGGTCTTCGAGACCGCCCGCCGGGCCGGCTGGCTGGGCGACAAGGTCGACGCCGTCCAGCTCGCGTTCGGCACGGTCCTCGGCAAGGACGGCAAGCCGTTCAAGACCCGTGAGGGCGAGACGGTGCGGCTGGTGGACCTCCTCGACGAGGCGATCGAGCGGGCGACGACGGTCGTACGCGAGAAGAACAACGAGAAGATCGCGCTCACCGAGGAAGAGATCGTCGCGAACGGTGTCCAGATCGGCATCGGCGCGGTGAAGTACGCCGACCTCTCGACGTCCGCCTCCCGCGACTACAAGTTCGACCTGGACCAGATGGTCTCGCTCAACGGCGACACCTCGGTGTACCTCCAGTACGCCTACGCCCGTATCCAGTCGATCCTTCGGCTCAGCGGCGACGCCCGGCCCGCGGCCCACCCCGAGCTCGAACTCGCCCCGGCCGAGCGGGCGCTGGGCCTGCACCTCGACCAGTTCTCCGAGGTGCTGGCCGAGGTCGCCGGCTCCTTCGAGCCGCACAAGCTCGCCGCGTACCTCTACCAGCTCGCTTCCCTCTACACGACCTTCTACGACCAGTGCCCGGTCCTGAAGGCCGAGGGCGGCCCGGACCAGATCGCCAACCGGCTGTTCCTGTGCGACCTGACGGCTCGCACCCTGCACCAGGGCATGGCCCTGCTCGGCATCCGCACCCCCGAGCGCCTCTGACGGCTCACCGCCTGCCGCACACGTCGCCCCCGCCCGGCCGGAGCCGGACGGGGGCGCTGTGCGTCAATGCCCTCGCATCGTGTGCTTGGCCTTCTGCGCGGAGTCCAGCGAGTGGCCCGCGGATTTCTCCGCCCGGCCCTCCGCCTGCATCCGACGGTTGCCCATCGCTCGGCCGGCGGCTTCCTTGACGGTGCCGCGAGCCTGCGCGCCCTTGGCCTGCATCGTGCGCTTGGCAGTCATGGTGTTCCCTCTCCTCGATCGGTCGGGGTCTTCCTTGACACAGGGCGCGTGCCCGGGGCCCACCGGGCGAAACCCGCGACCACGAAGCCCGCTACGACGACCGCTACGACGAGGCTCCCGCCCCCGGTCGCCCGGGAACGGGAGCCACAGCGGGGCGGGCACCGCGCCGGCGACCGCCCTGCCGCACATCACAGCCCCTGCGCGACCTCCGTCGCCCAGTAGGTCAGGATCATGTTGGCGCCCGCGCGCTTGACGCCCGTCAGGGTCTCCAGGATCGCCTTCTCCCGGTCGATCCAGCCCTTCTCGGCAGCCGCCTCGACCATCGCGTACTCACCGGAGATCTGGTACGCCGCGACCGGCACGTCCACCGCGTCCGCGATCTTCGCCAGCACGTCGAGGTACGGCAGCGCCGGCTTGACCATGACCATGTCGGCGCCCTCCTCCAGGTCGAGCGCCAGCTCACGCAGCGACTCGCGGAGGTTGGCCGGGTCCTGCTGGTAGGTCTTGCGGTCGCCCTTGAGCGAGGAGCCGACGGCCTCGCGGAACGGGCCGTAGAACGCCGACGAGTACTTCGCGGTGTAGGCGAGGATCGAGACGTCCTCGTGCCCGGTCTGGTCCAACGCATCCCGGACCACACCGACCTGACCGTCCATCATGCCGCTGGGGCCCACCACATGGACGCCCGCGTCGGCCTGGACCTGCGCCATCTCGGCGTACCGCTCCAGCGTCGCGTCGTTGTCGACCCGGCCGTCGGAGTCCAGCACACCGCAGTGGCCGTGATCGGTGTACTCGTCCAGGCACAGGTCCGACATGATGACGAGATCGTCGCCGACCTCGGCCTTCACATCGCGGATGGCGACCTGGAGGATGCCGTCGGGGTCCGTGCCGGCCGTGCCGAGCGCGTCCTTCTTCTCGTCCTCCGGCACACCGAAGAGCATGATCCCGGCGACGCCCGCCGCGACCGCCTCGGCGGCGGCCTTCCGCAGCGTGTCACGGGTGTGCTGGACGACGCCCGGCATCGCGGAGATCGGCACCGGCTCCGAGATGCCCTCCCGGACGAACGCCGGGAGGATCAGGTCGGACGGATGCAGGCGGTACTCCGCGACCATCCGCCGCATGGCGGGGGTGGTGCGCAGTCGACGCGGCCGCGCCCCGGGGAAGCTTCCGTACTTCGTCATACGGCCACGCTACGCCCGCCCCACCCGTGCCTTTGCCGACTGGGCGTCGGACGGGTCAGGCCACGAGAACGGTGCCTCCGGCCGTCGGCTGCGAGCGGCAGTCGCGGCAGCACCCCGGCTGCTCGGCGCGGAAGGCGCGGTCACAGCCGTCGCAGGTCTGCAGTGGGTGCGGACGGGGACGAGCGTCTGCGGCGGGGCCTGCTGAGGCCGTGGGCCCTGCGGGAAGGGGTGGCGGAAGCAGCTCCCGGAGACGGTGGGCGAGCAGCCCGGCCGGGCTCTCCACCTCGGGCGGGAGGTTCGCGGTCAGAGCGCGATGGACGGCCGCGTTCGTGGCGCCGTTGTCGAACCATGCGATGGCGTCGGGGGCGAGGCGGCGTACGTCCCGTGCGGAGAGAGTGAGCCGGTCGTCGGTGCGACGCAGGGCCGCGAGGAGGGCGACGGCTGCATCCTGGTGCTCGCTGCGAGGCGCGTCCGCGGGCGCGGGCGACACCCGCGGCACGGGTGGCACGGCCGCGACCGGCCTTACGGGGCGGGGCTCGGCCGGAGCGGGTGCCGGAGCGGGTGGCGACGGGGGCTTCGCCTCCTGGCCGCGGCCGATCGCCGTACGGCCCTGGGTGCTGCCATGGCCCTGGGCGCCGCCTGGGGCGTTGTGGGCGTAGGTCCGGGTGATGACGCGGCCGCCCGGGACGCGTTCCCGTACCCGCTCGATGTAGCCGTGCGCCTCCAGCTCCCGCAGCGCGAAGGCGATCCGGTCACGCCCCTCGGGGAAACGAGCGGCGAGGGTGCGGATATCGACGGACGCGCCCTCGGGCAGCGACAGGATGTGGGTGCCCACCCCGATCGCGGTCAGGGACAGTTCGCGGTGCTGTGCGAGGTGATTGCCGATGATCGTGTAGCGATCGGGCTGATGTCGCGTGATGTGGGTGACCCCGGCGTGGGTGGCAGTTCGCCGAACACGGGGATGGGCGCGCACAGCGGCGCTAGGCTTCTTCTCAGCCATCAGGGAAGGTTCTGCTTCCTCTGGAGGTCAGGCCCTCGCACTGGGATGCCAGTCCCGGCGGGGGCCGTCGCATGTCTGTGGTTGTCAGGAGCGACCCTGCCCGCCCAAACCTCCGCCGCGCCAGCCGAGTTGAGGCGGTTCACCCCCATGGGTGACGAATCCGGGGTTTGGTTGGTTTGGAAGGTTCTTTCCCCGGGTTCTTTGTTCTTGATCGCCCGCCCTGCCGCCGCCCGGACCACCGGATCCCGCGTTTCCGGGCTCCGGTCCGGCGCTCAGCGACCGGCATCGAGAGCGAGTTCCGCCCAGACCGTCTTGCACGGCCCCGGCCCGTCCTCGACACCCCACCGGTCCGCCAACTCCGCCACGAGCAGCAGCCCGTAGCCGAACTCCGCCGGGCAGCCACAGGTGGCCGGTGGACGGGCAGGCAGCCGGTCACCTCGGGCGTCGGTCACCTCGATACGGAGCGTATGACCGTGGACGGCGAGCCTGAGCCGGAAGTCCCGCCCCGGTACGCGTCCGTGGAGCGCGGCGTTGGCGGCGAGTTCGGCGACGACAAGGGCGGCGGCATCCAACGGGAGCTCCCAGGAACGGAGTTGCTCCGTGGCGAGCAGCCGGGCGAGCCGGGCACCTCTGCGGGTGGCGGAGAGCTGGACGGCGAACTGCCGCGTACTGGTGCCGGATACGGCGACTTCTTGATTCATGTCACTCAGCGTGGCGACTCCTGTGCACACTGAGAAGCGCTGACGCCTGTGCGTACGGAGACTGTCCCGGGCTTGTCCAGTGCTGTCCCGGCTGTCCGGAGTGACGCTGCGCGGCGGGTGGGAGTTGAACGGGAACGGCATCTCGGAGGTGGTCACGGATGGACGTGGACGGCGTGGACGGCGGGGACGGCGAGAACACGGACAGCGGGGCGGACGAGCCGGGCTGGGACGTCGATCCGGACGACGAGTCGGGGGCGGCGGTGGTCGCGACAGTGGGCCGCCAGCTCAAGGCATGGCGCGAGGCGGCCGGCCTGCGGGCCTGCGAACTCGGAGCGGCGATCGGGTACGGCGAGGACCTGATCTACAAGGTGGAGGGCGGACGCCGGATCCCCCGGCCGGAGCTGCTGGACAGAGCGGACGAAGTGCTGCGGGCGGGCGGCAAGTTGGCCGCCATGAAACGGGATGTGGCGGAGGCCCGGTACCCGAAGAAGGTGCGGGACTTGGCGAAGCTGGAGGCCAAGGCGGTGGAGGTGGCGGCGTACCACCACCACAACATCAATGGCCTGTTGCAGACCGAGGAGCACATGCGGGCGCTGTTCGCGGGGTGGCTGCCCGCGTACACGGAAGGCGAGATGGATCGCATGGTGGATGCCCGGATGGCTCGGCGGTCCATCTTCGATCGGGATCCCATCCCACTCAGCTTCGTGCAGGAAGAGGTGACGCTTCGCCGTCCGGTCGGAGGCACAATGGTGTGGCGCCGACAGCTCGAACGCCTTCTGGAGGTGGGGAAGTTGCGGAATGTCACGATCCAAGTGATGCCGACCAGTTGCGAGGAACATCCCGGGACCGGTGGGCTGATCGAGGTGCTGAAGTTCCCCGACGGCACCGCGGTGGGGCGTTCCGAGGGCGCGTTCAGCGGCCGCCCGGTATCCGACCCCAAACAGCTCAGGATCCTTGAGTTGCGCTACGGGATGATCCGGGCCCAGGCTCTCACGCCACGGGAGTCACTGGCCTTCATCGAGCAGGTACTGGGAGAGACATGACCCTGAAGTCCTCTGCCGGAGGTACTTCCGAGCTGGAGTGGTTCAAGAGCAGCTACAGCAGCAGCGGTGACGGCAACGACTGCGTCGAAGTCGCCTGGACCAAGAGCAGCTACAGCAACAGCAGCGAAGGTGACTCCTGCGTCGAGGTGGCGACCGCCCCCGACACCATCCGCATCCGCGACTCCAAGAACCCCGATGGCCCCCAGCTCACCTTCGCTCCCACCACCTGGGCCGACTTCCTGCCGTACGTCTCCGGACACTGACGCACTAAACAGCCATGCCCCGCACCCGACGGATCGGGGCGGGGCACGTGATTACCGGCTGCTCAGCTACGGGCGCGTCTCCGCGACCCCGGCCGCCGCTCGCTCGGCCGGGTGACCGGGTCCCCGGCGTCGAGCGCGGCATCGCGCCGCGCCGCACCGAAGTCCGCGAGCGCCTCGGCCAGCTTGTGCACCGACGGCTCCGGCGACATGACGTCCACGCGCAGCCCGTGCTCCTCGGCGGTCTTCGCCGTGGCCGGACCGATACAGGCGATCACCGTCACGTTGTGCGGCTTGCCGGCGATACCGACGAGGTTCCGCACCGTGCTCGACGACGTGAAGAGCACCGCGTCGAAGCCGCCGCCCTTGATGGCTTCCCGGGTCTCGGCCGGCGGCGGCGACGCGCGCACCGTCCGGTAGGCGGTGACGTCGTCGACCTCCCAGCCCAGCTCGATCAGACCGGCCACCAGGGTCTCGGTGGCGATGTCGGCGCGCGGCAGGAACACCCGGTCGATCGGGTCGAAGACCGGGTCGTAGGGCGGCCAGTCCTCCAGCAGCCCGGCAGCGGACTGCTCACCGCTCGGCACCAGGTCGGGCTTCACACCGAAGGCGACCAGCGCCTTGGCGGTCTGCTCGCCGACCGCGGCGACCTTGATCCCGGCGAACGCGCGGGCGTCCAGGCCGTACTCCTCGAACTTCTCCCGGACGGCCTTGACGGCGTTGACCGAGGTGAAGGCGATCCACTCGTAGCGGCCGGTGACCAGGCCCTTGACCGCGCGCTCCATCTGCTGCGGGGTGCGCGGCGGCTCCACGGCGATCGTCGGCACCTCGTGCGGCACCCCGCCGTACGAGACGAGCTGGTCGGAGAGCGACGCGGCCTGCTCCTTCGTACGCGGCACGAGCACCCGCCAGCCGAAGAGCGGCTTGGACTCGAACCACGACAGCTGGCCACGCTGCGCTGCGGCGCTGCGCTCACCGACCACGGCTATGACCGGCTGGCCCCCGTCGGGCGAGGGCAGCACCTTGGCGGCCTTGAGCACCTGGGCGACGGACCCGAGGGTCGCGTTCCAGGTGCGCTGCCGGGTGGTGGTGCCGGCGACCGTGACGGTCAGCGGGGTGTCGGGCTTGCGGCCGGCGGCCACCAGCTCCCCGGCGGCCGCGGCCACCGAGTCCAGCGTGGTGGTCACGACGGCGGTCGCGTCGCTGGCGCCGAGTTCGGTCCAGCAGCGGTCGTCGGCGCTGCGGGCGTCGACGAAGCGCACGTCCGTGCCCTGCGCGTCGCGCAACGGCACACCGGCGTACGCGGGCACGCCGACCGCGGCGGCGACGCCGGGCACGACCTCGAAGACGATGCCCTCGGCGGCGCACGCCAGCATCTCCTCGGCGACATACCCGTCGAGGCCGGGGTCACCGGCGACGGCTCGCACCACCCGCTTGCCCGCACGGGCCGCCGCCATGACAAGATTGGCGGTGTCCCGCAGGGGCGAAACGTCGGTGGAGGCGCCGGTAATTGACGCCTCGTCAGTCGACGTCTGCAGTGGTGTGTCGACCTGTGCCCGCGCATGCACGCGGACGACGTCCAGCACCTGCGGGTCGGCGATCAGCACGTCCGCGGTGGCCAGCGCCTCCACGGCACGCAGCGTCAGCAGACCCGGGTCTCCCGGCCCGGCACCCAGGAAGGTGACCTGACCGGAGGCGGAGTGGTTCGGGGCGGTGGGGTTCAAAGTGCTCGCTCCCCCATAAGACCGGCCGCACCCTTTGCGAGCATCTCGGCGGCGAGTTCTCGACCCATGTCCTGCGGGGTCGATACATCGTCGGGAGAGGCGGGTACGTGCCCGGTGGTGGACAGCTGCACCATCGCGCTGCCGTCGGTCGTGCCGACGACGCCGCGCAGGTGCATTTCGGTGACAGCCTGCTCGTCAGCCTTGGGGTCTCCCCTGCTCGAACGAAGTCGAGAGCTTGGGGAAAGGTCGGCCAGCGCACCCACAGGTGCGGAGCAGCCGGCCTCCAGGGCGGCGAGCAGGGAACGCTCGGCGGTCACGGCGGCCCGGGTGAACGGGTCGTCGAGCTCGGCGAGCAGGGCGGCGAGTTCTGCGTTGGACGCAGCGCACTCGATCGCCAGTGCCCCCTGGCCGGGGGCGGGCAAAACCACGTCGGGCGACAGCAGCTGCGTCGCCTCGTCGATGCGGCCGATCCGGATGAGTCCGGCGGCGGCCAGTACGACCCCGTCCAGCTCGCCCTTGGTGACGAAGCCGATCCGGGTGTCGATGTTGCCACGTATCGGCACCGTCTCCACCTGCCGGCCGAGCGACCTGGCCCAGGCGTTCAGCTGCGCCATGCGGCGCGGCGAACCGGTGCCTATCCGCGCCACCCGGTCCGGGGACGCGGTGAGCTCCTCGAAGGTCAGCCCGTCCCTGGCGATCAGCGCGTCCCTGGGGTCCTCACGCACCGGAACGGCGGCCAGGGTCAGGTTCTCGGGCTGCGCCGTGGGCAGGTCCTTGAGCGAATGGACGGCGAAGTCGATCTCCCCTGCGAGCAGTGCGTCGCGCAGGGCGGAGACGAACACGCCGGTGCCGCCGATCTGCGCGAGGTGCTCGCGGGAGGTGTCGCCGTAGGTGGTGATCTCCACCAGCTCGACGGGGCGACCCGTCAGCTCGCGCACCGCCTCGGCGACCTGTCCGGACTGGGCCATCGCGAGCTTGCTTCGCCGCGTGCCCAGTCTCAGGGCCCTCATAGTGCTGTCAGTCATGCCCGCTCCCGTGCTGCATCGTGCCTGTCGGCCCGCGTGTCGGCCCTGCTGACGGCGGCGACCGTCTGGGGGTCGAGGTCGAAGAGTTCCCGCAGCGCGTCCGCGTAGCCGGCGCCGCCGGGCTCACTCGCGAGCTGCTTGACCCGCACGGTGGGCGCGTGCAGGAGTTTGTCGACGACACGGCGCACGGTCTGGCTGATCTCCGCGCGCTGCTTGTCGTCAAGGTCGGGGAGGCGGCCGTCGAGCCGGGCGATCTCGCCCGTGACGACGTCCGCCGCCATGGTGCGCAGCGCGACCACGGTGGGGGTGATGTGCGCGGCACGCTGCGCGGCGCCGAACGCGCTGACCTCGTCGGAGACGATGCCGCGCACCTGGTCCACGTCGGCCGCCATCGGCGCGTCCGCGGACGCGTCGGCCAGCGACTCGATGTCGACGAGGTGCGCGCCATCGATCCGGTGGATGGCGGCGTCGATGTCGCGCGGCATCGCCAGGTCGAGCAGCGCCAGCGGGGCCTCCCGCTCGGCGAGCGCGGCGGCGACCACGAGACCGGCGAGGACCAGGCCGGTGGCGCCGGTGCAGGACACGACGATGTCGGCCCGGGACAGCTCCTCCTCGACGGCGGTCATCGCCACGGCGCGCGCGGTCAGCCTGTTCGCGGCACCGGGCCCGCCCGGCTCGGTCAGGATCTGGGTGAGCCGCTCGGCGCGCTCCACGGTCCGGTTGGCGACCGCCAGGTCACCGATGCCCGCCCGTACGAGGGTGGTGGCGGCCAGCGAGGACATCGAACCGGCGCCGATCACCAGCGCCCGCTTGCCCTTGGCCCACGTCTCGACGTCGGTGTCGCCCGCGAGCTGCTCCAGGCCGAAGGTGACCAGCGACTGGCCGGCCTTGTCGATGCCCGTCTCGCTGTGGGCGCGCTTGCCGACCCGCAGGGCCTGCTGGAACAGGTCGTTCAGCAGGCGGCCCGCGGTGTGCTGCTCCTGGGCGACGGCCAGCGCGTCCTTGATCTGCCCGAGAATCTGCCCCTCGCCGACGACCATCGAGTCCAGGCCGCACGCCACCGAGAAGAGGTGGTGGACGGCACGGTCCTCGTAGTGGACGTACAGATAAGGGGTGAGCTCCTCCAGGCCGGCACCGCTGTGGCGGGCCAGCAGGGTGGACAGCTCGGCGACTCCGGCGTGGAACTTGTCCACGTCGGCGTAGAGCTCGATGCGGTTGCAGGTGGAGAGCACCGCGCACTCGGTGGCCGGCTCGGTCGACACCGCGTCCTGCAGCAGCTTGCCGCGCGCCTCGGGGGCGAGGGCGGCCCGCTCCAGCACGCTGACCGGCGCGCTGCGGTGGCTCAGCCCGACAACAAGGAGGCTCATGCTCGCACCTCACTCCGCGCGGTACAGCTTTCGCCCGTGCCGCGCTTCTCCCTCATTCGCTCGCTCATGCCGGCATCACGGCGGGCACGTCCCCGTCCGGTCCCTTGCGGTTGGCCGCCGCGGCCGCGGCGCGGGAGACGGGGGCCGGCGGGCCACCGTCCTGCGCCGCCTCCTCGCCCGCCTTGCGCTGCTCGTGGAAGGCGAGGATCTGCAGCTCTATGGACAGGTCGACCTTCCGCACGTCCACCCCGTCCGGGACGGTCAGCACGGTCGGCGCGAAGTTGAGGATCGACGTGATCCCGGCGGCGACCAGGCGGTCGCAGACCTGCTGGGCCGCGCCCGCCGGCGTCGCGATGACGCCGATCGAGACGCCGTTGTCGTCGATGATGTGCTCGAGCTCGTCGGTGTGCTGCACGGCGATGCCGGCGACCGGCTTGCCGGCCATGGCCGGGTCGGCGTCGATCAGCGCGGCCACCCGGAACCCGCGGGAGGCGAAACCGCCGTAGTTGGCGAGCGCGGCGCCGAGGTTGCCGATACCGACGATGACGACGGGCCAGTCCTGCGTCAGTCCCAGCTCTCGCGAGATCTGGTAGACGAGGTACTCCACGTCGTAGCCGACACCGCGCGTCCCGTAGGAGCCGAGGTAGGAAAAGTCCTTGCGCAGCTTGGCGGAGTTGACCCCCGCCGCGGCCGCGAGCTCCTCGGAGGAGACCGTGGGTACCGAACGCTCGGAGAGCGCGGTCAGGGCGCGCAGATACAGCGGAAGCCGGGCGACGGTGGCCTCGGGGATGCCTCGGCTTCGGGTCGCCGGTCGGTGAGTTCGGCCAGTTGCCACGGTGCTCCTGCGGGTAGAGCGGGGCTGCGGGCGGCCGTACGTCCCCCGACCGCCCCGTCTACAGCAGGCTATGTCTTTGTGAACGCGTGCACAAAGATGGTGTCCGTTTTGTCCGCCCAAAGTGACCGGGGTCACGCGGCTTTTCCCGGTGTGCGCGGAACCAACTCCCACGTCACTCCGTTCGCCCGCGCAGCCCTCATATCGCGGCAATACAGACGGGAGCACGCACCCTCACTCCTCATCGTCATGCCCCCGGAAACCTACAAATCGCCCACCGATCGTAATCGACCGGGCAGCACTCCAAAACCGCCGTGCGACCGGGCACAATGGCCGCATGGCACCCCTGTTCAGCCGCGGCACCCGCAAGAATCCGGCCGATTGCATGGTCACCCTCATCGGCAAGCCGGGCTGCCACCTGTGCGACGACGCACAGAAAGTGATCGAGACCGTCTGCGCGGAGACCGGCGCGTCCTGGGAGAAGAAGGACATCACCGAGGACGCCGAACTGCACCACAAGTACTGGGAGCAGATTCCCGTCGTCCTCGTCGACGGCGCCCAGCACGACTTCTGGCGGGTCGACCCGGCACGCCTGCGCGCCGCCCTGGGCGCCTGACGGCCCCACCCCGCCCACGGCCTCCAGCGACAGCCCCCGGGGCGCCCCTCCGGAGCGCCGCCCGTAATGGCCTTAACACGCCCGTCGACCACGACGTGCCTGCCTGACATGCAGGCGTAACCGGCCGCACCGAACAAACTGGCTAGGCTAGCCGCATGGCCCACCCGTCGCCCGCCCACCGCCCCGGCAGGAGCTCCTCCGGGATGCACTTCCCCACGGGATGGTTCACCCGCCGCAGACGAGCCGCCACCGCGCGCAGCGTGCTGGCCGGCGAGGCCGCGGCCGAGGCCGCCCGCAAAAGCTCCCAGGAGCTGCCCGAGGTCGAGGAGACCCCGGAAGAGCCCGAGTTCCCGGTCGTCGGGGACGTCGCCGCCGCCGCCTTCTTCGACCTCGACAACACCGTCATGCAGGGCGCCGCGCTCTTCCACTTCGGCCGCGGCCTCTACAAGCGGCATTTCTTCCACAAGCGCGACCTGACCCGCTTCGCCTGGCAGCAGATCTACTTCCGGCTGGCCGGCTCGGAGAACCCCGAGCACATGGCGGACGTCCGCAACAGCGCGCTGTCCATCGTCCAGGGCCACCGTGTCGCCGAACTGATGTCCATCGGCGAGGAGATCTACGACGAGTACATGGCCGAGCGTGTCTGGCCGGGCACCCGCGCCCTGGCCCAGGCCCACCTCGACGCCGGCCAGAAGGTCTGGCTGGTGACTGCGGCCCCCGTGGAGACCGCGACGATCATCGCCCGCAGGCTCGGCCTGACCGGCGCGCTGGGCACCGTCGCCGAATCCGTCGGCGGCGTCTACACCGGCAAGCTGGTGGGCGAACCGCTGCACGGCCCGGCCAAGGCCGAGGCCGTCCGCGCGCTCGCCTCCGCCGAGGGACTCGACCTCTCGCGCTGCGCCGCCTACAGCGACTCCGCCAACGACATCCCGATGCTGTCGCTCGTCGGGTATCCCTACGCGATCAATCCCGACAGCCGACTACGCAAGCACGCCCGCGAACAGGGCTGGCGACTGCGTGATTACCGAACAGGCCGCAAAGCGGTCAAGATCGGAATCCCGGCGGCGGCCGGAGTGGGCGCCCTCGCGGGCGGTGCCGCGGCAGCTGTGGCGCTGCAACGCCGCCGCCGCTGACCAGGACTGATCACCGGTCGGCGCGGCGGGCATCCTCGTTACCTACCCCCGCCGCGCCCCCGGCAGTCCGACTGCCGCGGCTCAACCACAACACGCCCTCCAACCAGGCAGATTGCGTTCCCTTCCGATCAAAAGTTGCTCAATATTCGATACTTGATCTGCCACCAACCCGGCACGGACCGTAAGTAATCGATGATTTGAGCAACTGGGTGTAGCGCTGCCTGTACGAAGCGTTATTCTCCTCAGACGCAATCCGGAACCCACACGTCCCTACGACGAGTGAATGGTCCCGCACTGCACGTGATGGAAGCTCTGCCTCTGGGAGTCCCGTGTACCCACACGTCGGGGTTGACGCCTCGGGCCTGGCTACGCTGCGTACGACACTCGTCGACCACCTGCGCAGTTTTGTCCCCACCGCGTACGCCGTCCCCGCATTCGCCTCAGCCGTCCCCGCCGGCCCCTGCTACGCCTTGGCCGACGGGAGTGCTGCGGTCGGCAAGGCCGCCGGCAGAACCCGCCGTTCCGGCGCCGGCACGACCACCGCCCGTCGCCCCGCCGACAGCGACAGCCGTCGCATGATGGATCTTGTCGAACGAGCCCAGGCCGGCGAGGCCGAGGCCTTCGGCCGGCTCTACGACCAGTACGCCGACACGGTCTACCGCTACATCTACTACCGCGTGGGCGGCCGTGCCACGGCCGAAGACCTCACCAGTGAGACGTTCCTGCGCGCCCTGCGCCGTATCGGCACCTTCACCTGGCAGGGCCGTGACTTCGGCGCCTGGCTGGTGACCATCGCCCGCAACCTCGTCGCCGACCACTTCAAGTCCTCCCGTTTCCGCCTGGAAGTCACCACCGGGGAGATGCTCGACGCCAACGAGGTCGAGCGCAGCCCCGAGGACTCGGTCCTCGAATCCCTTTCCAACGCCGCCCTGTTGGAGGCGGTACGCAAGCTCAACCCCCAACAGCAGGAATGCGTCACGCTTCGCTTCCTTCAGGGCCTCTCGGTCGCCGAGACCGCCCGCGTCATGGGCAAGAACGAGGGGGCGATCAAGACCCTCCAATACCGAGCGGTCCGCACCCTCGCCCGCCTGCTCCCCGAAGACGCCCGCTGACCCCGACAACCCGTCCTTCACCGACCCCCCGCACACCCACTTGCCCTCACGCTTGGTGACCTGTCATGACCGGTCGGTCACATCATCGTGAGTGCGTAACCCGAGTGCCGCGCCGCTCGTTGTGCGGGATGCAGGCTCCATGCGGTCACGCCATGCCCGCTGCCTCTCACTCTTTCGAGTGGCCGCGGATATCGGCGTGCAACCGTCCGGTCCGTCTGGACAGTCAAAGCCAGTCCGGGGAGTCGAGCGGGATGACGAGAGGAGGTGCCGCCCGTGATCGCGAATGTCTCGGTGCACCGGCGGGCCAACGCCTTCGCCCAGGCCCTGGAGGAGCAGGTCCTTGAGGGCGCGGCGGCCGAGGACCAGGTCGACAATCCGGCGCAAACGCCGGGAGAAGCACGACTGTTGGCGGTTGCCGACGGCCTCGGGGAACTCCCGAGGCCGGAGATGGCAACCGAGGTCAAGACTGTCCAGCGCGCCCAGCTCGTCGCCGCGATGGAGGCCGCCTTCGCCGAAGGCGCTCCGTCCGACGACACCAGGGTGCCCGAGCAGCGCACATCCAAGGGGGCGCACCGCGCGACCCCATCGATCGGCCGGCTGCGCCCGCGCTCCCGCCTCTCCAAGAGGCTGGCCGCGGGCGGACTGACGGTCGGCGTCGCCGCCGGGGCCTTCGGCGGCGTCGCAGCGGCCAGTTCCGACGCCCTTCCGGGCGATTCGCTCTACGGCCTCAAACGCGGAATGGAGGACCTCAAACTCGGCATGTCCGACGACGACTCCGACCGCGGACAGCTCTACCTCGACCAGGCCTCGACACGCATGATGGAGGCCCGGCGGCTGATGGAGCGCGGGCGGGTCGCCGACCTCGACCACGAGTCCATCGGCGAGGTCCGCAAGGCGCTCTCCGGTGTCCGGCACGACGCCGGGGAGGGACACCGCCTGCTGCACGAGGCGTACGAACGCGACGGCTCGCTCGGCCCCATCCAGGCGCTGAACTCCTTCACCAAGTCGCATCGCGACAGTTGGTCGCGGCTGCGCGACCGGCTCCCGGTTCAGCTCACGGATGTCCGCGATCAGGTCAGCTCGGTCTTCGACGCCATAGACGAAGAGGTCGGACCGCTGCGTTCGTTGCTGCCGGCCACGCCGGGCGGCAAGCACGCGCGCAAGGAGGCGCCCGGCACCGCGGGCACCGGATCGGGTCGGAGCGGCCGGCCGGCTCCTTCGGGCAGCGAATCCACCTCCGGCAAGCACGGCAAGGGTGGCCACGCTCCGCGCCCGTCGGCCTCACCGTCCCAGGACGACGGCCTGCTCGGCGGCAACACCGGCGGTCTGCTGGGCCAGCCGTCCAAGGGCGGCAGTCCCAGCCCGGACGGCAGCGGCAAGGACACCCCCGCCGCGCCCGACGTCACCCTCCCGCCGCTGATCCCGGGGCTCCTTCCCGGCCTGGGCATCGACGGCGAGGACCTCCCGAAGTAAGAGGTCCGCCCCGACGGTCCGCGCGTGCGGCGGGCCCAAGCAAGTCCCCGAGCCGACGCTCGGTGTTCTTCAGCTCCTCAGAAGAACACCGAGCGTCGCTGCACGAGCAGCTTGTACAGCGTGTGCTGAATCGTTTCTCGCACCTGATCGGTCAGGTTGAACATCAGCATCGGATCGTCGGCCGCCTCCGGCGGATAGCCGTCCGTCGGGATCGGCTCACCGAACTGGATCGTCCACTTCGTCGGCAGCGGCACGCCCCCGAGCGGCCCCAGCCACGGGAACGTCGGCGTGATCGGGAAGTACGGCAGCCCCAGCACCCGCGCCAGCGTCTTGGCGTTGCCGATCATCGGATAGATCTCCTCCGCGCCCACGATCGAGCACGGCACGATCGGCACCCCGGCGGTCAGCGCCGTCGAGACGAAGCCGCCCCGCCCGAAGCGCTGGAGCTTGTAGCGGTCCGCGAAGGGCTTCCCGATGCCCTTGAAGCCCTCCGGCATCACCCCGACGATCTCACCGCGCTCCAGGAGCCGCTGCGCGTCCTCCGCGCAGGCGAGGGTGTGCCCGGCCTTGCGCGCCAGCTCGTTTATCACCGGCAGCACGAACACCAAGTCGGCAGCCAGGAGGCGGAGGTGACGCCGGGCCGGGTGGTTGTCGTGCACGGCGACCTGCAGCATCAGGCCGTCCAGCGGCAGCGTCCCGGAGTGGTTGGAGACGACGAGTGCCCCACCCTCGGTGGGGATGTTCTCGATGCCCTTCACCTCGACCCGGAAGTACTTGTCGGCCAGCGGCCGCAGCACCGACATCAGCACCTGGTCGGTGAGTTCCTCGTCATAGCCGAAGTCGTCGACCTCGTAGTCGCCCGTGATCCGCCGGCGCAGGAAGCTCAGCCCGCCCGCGATCCGCTCGTCAAGGCTCCGCCCGGCGGCGGGCCGCTCGGGCAGCACCGGCTCCTCCGGGCCGGACCGCGCCTCCGGCACGGGCACCAGGCCCGCCTTACGCCCCTCGCGCACGGCCCGCCTGGCCTTTCTGCGCGCCCGAGGCTCCTCGCCGAAAGGAATGACCTTGGCGTCCGCCATGGTGGATTGAACTCCTCACTGGGTCGGGCCGCCGCGTGCGGGCAGCACGCCGGCGAGCCGGTCGACGGTGCGGGCGAGGGACTCGGGCGGCAACAGCCCGGGTCCGCGGCTGCGGGCGAATTCCGCGAAGGTCTCCGCCGTCGTGTACTGCGGGTGGAACCCCAGTGTCTCGCGCATCTGCGTCGTCTGGACGACTCTGCCGTGCGTCAGCATCCGGATCTGTTCCGGGGAGAAGTCGGTGATCCCGACGGAGCGCAGCGCCGAGCCGGCCCACGTCACCGTCGGGAGGAACAGCGGCAGCGTGGGCCGTCCCAGCCGCCGTGAGGTCTGCGAGAGCAGCAGGACGCCCTCTCCGGCGATATTGAACGTGCCGCTGTTGAGCGTGCCGCGACGCGGTTCGGAGGCGGCGATGCGCAGCACCTCGATGGCGTCGTCCTCGTGCAGGAACTGCAGCCGCGGGTCGTAGCCGAAAACCGTCGGCAGGACGGGCAGCGAGAAGTACTCGGCGAGCGGGGAGTCCGCGGACGGCCCCAGGATGTTGGCGAAGCGCAGCACGCACACCGCCACGTCGGGCCGGCGCCGCGCGAAGCCCCGTACGTACCCCTCGACCTCCACGGCGTCCTTGGCGAAGCCGCCGCTCGGCAGAGACTTGGGCGTCGTGGTCTCCGTGAACACGGCGGGGTCACGGGGCGCCGAACCGTAGACGCTGGTGGTGGACTTGATGACCAGGCGCCGCACGTTCGGGGCCTTCTGGCAGGCCCCGAGGAGCTGCATGGTCCCGATGACATTCGTCTCCTTCACCGAGCCACGGCCACCACGGCTGCCCAGCGGCGTGCCGTTGATATCCATGTGGACCACGGTGTCGACGCCCGTCTCGGCCAGGACTCGCGCGATCGCCGGATGCCGGATGTCGGCCTTGAGGAACTCGGCGCCGCCCAGATGGTGCTCCGGTGGCACGGCATCGACCCCGATCACCCGGTCGACGTCGGGATCACGCTGGATACGGCGTACGAACCGGCCGCCCAACTGCCGCGCGACTCCCGTGACGAGCACGACCTTGCCCAAGATCAGCCCTTCCTTCGCCCCTCGACGTCCGCCTGAGCCGAGCTGTACGCGCCACGCTATCGGGTCGGTGTTGCGCTGTGATGACCCCACGATGCCGTCCGCGACATTTCCCGCCCCGCGCACCGCCCATACGGCCCACAAAGCACCGCAGCCCCCCACCACAGGTGTGTGGTGGGGGGCTGCGAAATCGCGATCAGCGTCGCTTACTTCTTGTTACGACGCTGAACACGGGTGCGCTTGAGCAGCTTGCGGTGCTTCTTCTTTGCCATCCGCTTGCGCCGCTTCTTGATAACAGAGCCCACGACTACCCTCGCTTACTTCGAATCACTCGGTGCGGGGCGTCCGAGCCCACACTACCTACATCGGGCCAGCCTACCCGGCGCCGGGCGTACGGCGTAATCCGAGGGTCCGAGAGGGCTCCTCAGGCCGATTCCACCCCCACATAGGACTCACGGAGGTAGTCGTGCACCGCCTGCTCCGGGACCCGGAAGGACCTTCCCACCCGGATCGCCGGCAGATGACCGCTGTGCACCAAGCGGTACACGGTCATCTTCGACACTCGCATCACCGTGGCGACTTCCGCCACTGTCAGAAACACGACCTCGTTCAGAGGCCTCTGGTCTGCGGCCATGACACACCTGCACCTTCCGCATAAGACGGGCACCGGCTTCCCCTCCGGTGACTCTTCGTCGCTATGCGCTCACTCCCCAATTTAGGGGCGGGTGATGCGAGTGGGGAAGAGGAGCAGCGAAGCGCGCCTACTGTGACAGACACGCCCGATTGAGTACATAGCGCGTCAGGGGCCGGTAGTACGCGGACCGTACGGCGTCATCGAGCGGCACCACCGCGGACACCCGCCCCTCGGCCTGCCCGACGAACAGCGCGGGATCGTCGGTGTCCGCCAGGCCGATCGCCTCGATGCCCAGTTGACCTGCTCCGCAGACCCATCCGTGGTCCCCGATCACCAACCCCGGCAGCGGGCCCCGGGCATCCGCCGCGGCCGCGAGAGCGGTGCGTACCGGCAACGGGGAATGGGTGTGCACGCCCCCCTCACCAGGTGCGCCCCGCACGCCGGTCTCGCGCATCAGCGCGACTCCCCGTACGTATGAGAGTGCGTGCGTACGTACGCCGAACCGGGTCGCTATGTCGACACGGCAGCCATACGCCGGGGTGAGTACGGGGCAGCCCGCCGCCGAGAGGGCGTCTGCGAGGGCGGCGTAGAACTCCAGCAGGCGGTGCGGATGCCCCGTGCCGATCAGCACCGGCGTCCGCCGGCCCGCCGCCTCACCGATCCGGTCGGCGAAGCCGTCCAACCCCGCGATCGTCCGATCGGGATCGATCAAGTCGGGGCCGGAAGTGTGTGCAGGATCGACCGATACCCCGCACTTCTGCCCCATCAGTCGCAGTACTTCCGCGACCGGCCAGTCCCCCTCGGGGTCCAGCCCGAGCAGCACCCGCGGGTCACGCGCGGAGAAGAGCCGATAGCGGCTCAGGCTCTTCTCGCGCAGGGTCGCGATCCTGCCCGCGAGCCGCGCCTCGATCAGGTGCGCGCGCAGCGCCCCGGTGCCCAACACGACGCTCATGCTGGTCCGTTGGTCGGCTACCGGATGCCCTAACCGACGGGTAGTCACACATCCGGGGGCACGAGGACGCGTACGCCGCCCGCCCATGTCCCGCACGCGCTAAAGCAGAGCGCCATCGGCGCCACCGCCCGAGCGGCCCGTACCCCGGCCGGCCTCCTCGCCACCCGCCGTCGCGGCAGCCCTCAGGGCAGCAGCCCGTGCGAAGGGAACACCGCCCGGCGCGTCGCCAGCACCGCCTGGTCCAGCCGGTCCGCCGGGTCGTAGCCACCGTCGGCGAAGTCCCGCCAGTGCGGCGTACGCCCGTCCGTCATCCGCAACTGCCCCAACTGCCGGGTCCTGCGGAACACTTCGTGCCGCCAGGACTCCGGCACCGTCGACGTCGGATCGATCGGCCGTCCTGCCGCGATCGCCGTCAGATGTGTCCAACTGCGCGGCACCACGTCCACCACCTCGTAGCCGCCGCCACCGAGGGCGACCCAGCGGCCGTCCGCGTGCTCATGCGCCAGGTCGTGGCAGGACTCCGCCACCGAACGCTGCGCGTCGAGGCTCACCGCCAGATGCGCCAGCGGGTCCTCGAAGTGGGTGTCCGCGCCGTGCTGCGTCACCAGCACCTGCGGGCGGAACGCCCCCAGCAGCTCCGGCACCACCGCGTGAAAGGCCCGCAACCAGCCCTCGTCCCCGGTCCCGGCCGGCAGCGCCACATTGACCGCGCTGCCCTCCGCGGCCTCGCCGCCGGTCTCCTCCGGCCAGCCGGTCTGCGGGAAGAGCGTCCGCGGGTGCTCGTGCAGCGAGATCGTCAGGACCCGCGGGTCGTCCCAGAACGCCGCCTGAACGCCATCGCCGTGGTGCACGTCCACATCCACATAGGCGACGCGCTCGACGCCCAGCTCCAGCAGCCGGGCGATCGCCAGCGCGGCGTCGTTGTAGATGCAGAAGCCGGCCGCACCGCCCGGCATGGCGTGGTGCAGCCCACCTGTGAAGTTCACCGCGTGCAGCGCGTCACCGCGCCAGACGGCCTCGGCCGCGCCCACGGACTGCCCGGCGATCAACGCCGCCGCCTCGTGCATACCGGCGAAGGCCGGATCGTCCTCCGTGCCCAGGCCGTACGCGGTGTCCGCGGCGGACGGATCGGCCGACGCGGCCCGGACCGCCGCGATGTAGTCCTCGCGGTGCACCAGCCGCAGGGTGGAGTCCCCTGCGGGCTTGGCGGCGATCACCTCCAGAGGCCCTCGGTCAAGCTCGAACGCCTCCACCAGGCGCATGGTCAGCGCGAGCCGGACCGGGTCCATGGGGTGCCCGGGCCCGAAGTCATAGCTCGTTACTGCCTCGTCCCACATCAGCTGTGCTCGGCCGCTCATGCCTGTCACCGTATCGGGCCTGTTGAGAACCGAACGAACGGGCATACACGAGCGTCACCAGCACGAGAGCCATCGGGACCAGCATGGCCCCGCGGTAACTCCAGGCATCGCCCAGAGCCCCCACCAGAGGGGAACCGACCAAAAAACCGACATAGTTGAAGATGTTCAACCGTGCCACGGCCGTGTCCGAAGCCCCCGGGAACAGCCGCCCGGCCGCCGCGAACGTCTGCGGCACAATCACACAAAGCCCCAGGCCCAACAGTGTGAATCCCGCCATTCCGGCCCACGCCCCGGGCGCGACCGCCACCACCGCGAACCCGGCCGCGGCCACCACAGCCCCGGTCCGCACCACCGCGGCCGCCCCGAACCGCCGCACCCCCAGGTCACCGACCGCGCGTCCCAGCAGCGTGGTGACCATGTAGACGTTGTACGGGACGGTGGCGAGCTGCTCGGAGCTGCCCAGCACGTCCTGCAGATACTTGGCGCTCCAGTTGGAGACCGTCGAATCCCCGATGTACGCGAACGCCATCACCAGACACAGCGGCCACAGCAGCTTCATCACGACAGGCCCGCCGGACGACGCGGCACCGGCCGGTGAGGCCCCGACCGCGGCACTGTCCGCCGGAGGGGCCTCCGCCCCCGCTGCGAGTCCCACCGCCTCCCGGTCCACGAACCACCGGCCCACGCCCAGCGCGAGCGGCACCAGCACGGCCACCACCGGCCCGTACAGCACCGCGAGCGACAGCTGCCAGTGCGCCCCGGCCCAGGCCAGCGAGGCCCCCACGATGCCGCCCAGGCTGTACGCGGCGTGGAAGCCCAGCATGATGCTCCGCCCGTACGCCCTCTGCAGGCTCACCCCGAGCATGTTCATCGAGGCATCCAGCGCACCCACGGACAACCCGAACACCGCCAGCGCCACCGCAACCTGCGCCATGGAGCCGACGGCCCCGGCAGCGAGCAGCGCCAGACACACCACAGGCTGCGCACTCCGCAGCACCACACTCGGCCGGACCCGCTTCACCAGGTGCTCGGTGACGACACTGCCGACCCCGGCCAGGACCGGCACCGCCGCCAGGAACGCCGGCAACAGACCGTCCGAGATGCCGTAGCGGTCCTGGATCGCCGGTATACGGGTCACGAGGAGGGCGAAGACCGCACCCTGGATGAAAAAGCTCAGACCGAGCGAGAGCCGGCCGTGCCGCAGCTGCGCTCCAGGTACCCGAGGGGCCGTCATGGCGGCTCAGCCTAGAACTCCCCACTACCACTGGGTAGATGGATCACCTCACCAATTCCGACTGATGCCCAGGGGGTGAAGCGGCGGTCGTCCGGGGCGGCCCGCGCGGCTACTGCAGCAAGTGCGGCAGTTCCGCCATGTCGGAGAACAGCGCCGTGGCTCCGGCGAGCTTCGTCCCGGCCGTCATCGCCGTGAAGCCGTAGACGTCCATTCCCGCCGCGACGGCCGCCTGCACCCCCAGCGGGCTGTCCTCGACGACCGCGCACCGCTCGGGCGCCACACCCATCTGCCGCGCGGCGTACAGGAACAGGTCGGGTGCCGGCTTGCCCCGCCCGACGTCCTGCGACGAGAAGATCCGCTCGTCCCCGAACCGCGCGAACAGCCCGGTCTTGTGCAGCGCCACCCGGATACGCTCATGGCTCCCCGACGAGCCGACGCAGTAGGGCACCCCGTCCGCCGCGAGCTTCTCCAGGACCTCGGTCACGCCCGGCACGGGCTCCAACTGCCGGCGGAACGCCTCGAATACCCGGGCGTGGAAGGTCTCGTCGAACTCCTCCGGCAGCCGCTGGCCGTACCGCTCGAGGACGACATCGTGGATGCGGTGCATGGCGGAGCCCATGTAGTCGCGCAACGATTCCTCGTAGGTGGTGGGGCGGCCCACTTCGGTGAGGTACGCGGCGAGAATCCGGTTCGAAAGGGGCTCGCTGTCCACGAGGACGCCGTCGTTGTCGAAAATGACCAGGTCGTAGCGCATACCCCGAGGGTAGCGAGCGTGCCGGAAACGCGAAAAAGCCCCGTGAGGAACCTGAGTTCCTCACGGGGCTTTTCACAAAAATTGTTCGGCGGCGTCCTACTCTCCCACAGGGTCCCCCCTGCAGTACCATCGGCGCTGAAAGGCTTAGCTTCCGGGTTCGAAATGTAACCGGGCGTTTCCCTAACGCAATGACCACCGAAACACTATGAAGTTGACCAACCCGGCATGGACACAGGTCGTTACTTCAGAACCTACACAGTGGACGCGAGCAACTGAGGACAAGCCCTCGGCCTATTAGTACCAGTCAACTCCAACCGTTACCGGTCTTCCATATCTGGCCTATCAACC